>BEHM01000040.1 GCA_002923315.1 bacterium HR10 | reverse complement strand
TCGAAGATGTGATTGCCCGAGGTCAGCACGTCAATGCCCGCCTCCAGCAGCTCCCGCGCGACCTCCGGCGTGACGCCGAAACCGCCGGCCGCATTCTCGACGTTCGCGACGACGAAGTCCACTTCGAACTCCCGCTTCAATTCCGGGAGCTTCTCTCGCACGATGCGGCGTCCCGGACGCCCGACGATGTCCCCGATCGCGAGTACGCGCATGCCGGCCTCCCCGGTGAAGAAAAAAGGTTCGGGGCTTCCGCTTGGCCGTGTGGTGGCGACAGTTGAACCTGGAATCCTCCAGGTGGGTGGCCTAGCCCTTATCGTCGGTTTCCCCGCTCCCTGGGCGGGGCCTACCTTGATAAGGTCCCTCGCATCGGCCTCCCAAACGTTCTCGTGTTGGCTCTAACTTCGCCATCCATCACCAACTTCGCAGAAGCCCCACTGCGAGGGACAGTATAGTCCCCTCCCGCCTCTGAGGTCAAGCCGGTCGCAACGCGCGGGGGATTGAGAGAAGCGGCGGTGCAATTCGTTACAATTGTGGGCTCACCGGAGTCTACCGTGAGGGGAGGCATGAAGATGCGGGATCATGCGCTCGGCATGGCCGTGGTGCTCGGTCTGCTCGCCGCTGCCTGCGGCCCCACAGGTGCATCCGTGTGCGCCTGTGAACTGGCGCCGCTCTCACCTCAGGCGTCCGAGCGCTCCCCGCAGCGCGGATTGCGGTGGTGGGGGCGCGTGGATGGGCGCGACATCCTCTGCATTCGACGAGGGACCGTGTGGGTCGTCCACGAGGAGGGGGAGCCGATCGTGGAAGCGGATTTTCGCCTGGAACGACCGCTGCCGGCTGAGCCGGTGCAGGTGAGCGTGCGAAAGCTGCGGGGTCGGGGCCGGGTCGAGGTCATCCAGCAACCTTCGCGGGAGAACAATTTCACGGCGCGCATCCTCATCGAGGACCGGAAGAGCGGATCGGACCGGTATGAGATCGAGGTGTTCTGGTGACGGCGGGACGCTCTCGTTCGAGGACGTGTCGGCAATGCATCAGGACGTCGCCGACCGAGAGATCGCCTCTCAGAATATGCGCGCGTCCCCGGGGTCCCCAGCGCGCGGGATCCGTCGCAGTGAAGATGGCGATCACGGGAGCGCCCACGGCAGCCGCCAAGTGCGTGACGCCGGAATCATTGCCGATGAAGAGGTGACAGCGCGCGAGGATCGCTGCCAGATGAGGGAGAGGCAAGGCGGTCAGTCGCTGGAGCGCATTCGCTCCCGCTCTCTCCCGCATGGCGATCAAGCGTTCGACCAGATCGGTATCGGCTGGACCTTCGATGAGGAGGAAATAGCGGTGGGGTTGCTCGAGCGCTCGGATCACATGAGCGAAGCGCTCAATGGGCCAGCACTTGCGCCGGCTCCCGCTCCCCGGATGCACGGCGATGAGCTGAGGCGGGGGATCAGTCTCCACTTCGAGGTCGAAACTGCGCAACCGCTGTTCGGCAGCCTCGTGGTCTTCGGGAAGGAGCACGAGGCGCGGCGTTCGGTCTTCGGCCTGGACGGTGATTCCTAATGGGGCGAGCGTTCGGAGCAGATAGTCGGCGGCGTGCTCGCGGCTCTCTTCCGGTGGCGTGGATCGCGCGATGAGAAGGCGTTGGGGACGATCCCGCTGGAGGCTTTCGAGCGCGCGACGGTACGCGGTGTCGCCGGACCCGAACCAGGAGACGATGACATCGAAGTCTCGCAGATAGCGGGCCAGGTCTTCGGGCAATTTCCCGCTGAAGGCGCGATGCAGGCCGAGGGCCTCTATGGAGACCACGCGGTCCACTGCGCTGCGCCGTTCCAAAAGGCCGTGCGGTGAGGGATGCCCCGCGAGCTCGATGTGCGCTCCGGGAAAACGTCGGTCGAGAGCCGCGAGAGCGGGGAGAGCCAGCACGCAATCCCCTAAGGCCCCGACATGGATGACGAGAATCCGCCGCTCATCGGTGCGCGGCATAGACGATCTTCCCACCGACGATCGTCAAGAGGACTTCGACCTGAGGGATCTCGTCCGGCGGGATGGTGAAGATGTCGCGGGAGAGGACGACCAGATCGGCGAGTTTGCCGACCTCCAGCGAACCCTTCAGATGCTCGGCGAATTCCGCGTAGGCGCCGGAGACCGTGTAGGCGCGCACGGCTTCTTCCATGCTGATCTTCTGCTCCGGAAACCAGCCGTTCGGGTTCTTTCCGTCCAGTGTCCGCCGCGTCACGGCGGCATAGATGCCGAGCAGGGGGTTGAGCGGGGCGACCGTCCAATCCGATCCGAAGGTCACGCGCACGCCGGCGTCCAGCAGCGATCGAAAGGCGTACGTCGTCTTGCAGCGCTCGCGTCCGATGCGCTTCTCGGCCCACCGTCCGTCGTCAATCGCGTGATACGGTTGCATGGAGGCGATGACGCCAAGCCGCGCCATGCGCGGAATATCCTGGGGCCGCAGATGCTGCGCATGCTCGATGCGGAATCGCCGATCGCGCGGCCCATTTTCCCGAATGACCTCCTCGAAGATGTCGAGCACAAGAGCATTGGCCTTATCCCCGATGGCATGGATGGAGCATTGAAAGCCGGCGCGATCGGCGGCCGCGATCCGTTGCTTCATGATGCCCTCGGGGAACATCTGGTTATGGAGCAAGCCATTGGTGTGCGGCGCATCCGTATAGGGTTCGAAGAAGAGGGCCGTCGTCGAACCGAGCGAACCATCCACGAAGCCCTTGAAGCCGCCGAGCCGCAGCCACGCGTCTCCGGCGCCCTCGCGGGCGACCAGATCGCGCTGACGCTCCCACTCAGTGATGGGCGTGCGTGCGTACACGCGCACGGTCAGCTCGCCGCGCTCGCGCGCTCGCCGATAGACGGGCCAATGCGCCCATTCCGTGATGTCCTGAATCGAGGTGACGCCGAAGCGAGCGGCTTCACGAAGCGCAGCGCGCAGGGCTTCGTCATATTCGTGATCGCTCGGTTCGGGAATCACCCGGTAGACGAGCGACATGGCGGCGTCTTTCAAAATGCCCGTCGGTTCGCCCGTCTGCGGATCGCGCGCGATCGTGCCCCCGGGGGGATCTGGCGTCTCGCGCGTGATCCCCGCCTGGCGAAGAGCGAGGCTATTGGCCAACCCCATGTGTCCGTCCAATCGCGTGACGAAGACCGGTGTGTTCGGCGTGTACGGATCAATCCATTCTTTGCGTGGCAGGGGAGCGCCTGGCCACAGTTCGTGATCCCAATTGCCGCCGGTGATCCATCGTCCCGGCGGAAGCGCCTTCGCCCGTTCGGCGATCCGTCGGGCGAACTCCTGCGGATCGCGCGCATCGCGCAGGTCCACGCTGAGGAGCTGGAATCCCCCGTTCACAAAGTGCGTGTGGTTGTCAATGAAGCCGGGGAGCACGAGTCGCCCCTTCAGCTCCAGGACCTGCGTCTTCGGACCGATCATCGTGCGCACGTCGGCCGAAGCGCCGACGGCCAGGATGCGCTCGCCGCCGATGGCCAGGGCTTCAGCGTACGGCTGGCGTGGATTCCCCGTCCAAATCTTGGCTCCGAGAATCACGAGATCGGCCTCCGCCTTCAGCCGCCCCCCATTCGCCATGGTGAGGATCGACAGCAGCAGCATCATAGTCGCGCCCCGCATCGTGCCCCTCCCGCCAATCCGCCCATAGCGTATCCGAAGGGAGCGGCTTCTGTAAACACCGGGGATTCCCGTCGAATCGCTCGGAGGATCACGGCCCGTTTCTGAAGGGCGCCTTGACGCTCCGCATCCGGCCCGATATACTCACGCCGGTCCAGACAACGGGGGGGTCGGCACGGCCCTCGAAGGAGCACGAGCAGATGATCAACAAGCGATGGTTGGCGCTCGGCTTCGGCCTCATGGCCGTGGGGCTCGCTATAGGCATCGGCGTTGGATTCACCGTCCCGTTCCCCGAGCGGACGCTGCCCGAGCGCGATGTCCACGCCTCGATCACGATCATGCAGAGCATTCGTGGGGAGCACACCTTTCGCGTCATCTTCACGAACAATACGCGCGTCTTCCTCATGCTCACGATGGGGATTTTGACCGGAGGCTTGCTCTCGCTGGCCGAGATGCTCTTGATCGGGTACATGATCGGCCTGCTCGTGCAGATCGCGCAGATACAAGGGACGCCCTTTGTGGTGACACTGGCTGCGCTTCTGCCGCATGGGGTGCCGGAGCTGACGGCCTTTGCGACCGTCGGAGCGCTGGGCGTGCATCTGGCCTGGCGCGTCTATCAGGCCGCGCGCGGTCAGAGCGTGGACTGGATCCGAGAAACGTTTACGTATGGCCGGATCGTGCTCGCTGCTTATGGGCTCTTGGCCCTCGCGGCTGTGATCGAAGCTTATCTCTCGCCCAGTCTGGTCGCCTACTTCATGCGGATCACGGCGAAATCGTGAGCGTGAACCGCGCCATCTCACCGCGGCCACTCACGCGAGCGCGTCGTCACTCATCTTTTGCCCGTTCTTCCAGGACGAGCTGGCGGAGCGCCTCCAGTTGTTCGCTGAGCGCCGCGACCATGTGCCGGAGGTGGGGTAAGCGGCTCAAGTGCGCATATTGTTCTTTGAACTCGCGCATGGGACGGGCCGGCGTCCCCCAGACGAATTCTCCCGCGCGAATATGCTTGCCCGAGGGGACGCCCGCTTGCGCACCGATGATCGCGCCGCGCCCAATGCGCACGTGATCGGCGATGCCCACCTGGCCGCCGATCTGCACGCCTCGCTCGATATGAGCGCTTCCGGCAATCCCCGTCTGCGCGGCGATCACCGTATCCTCTTCGATCGTCACATTGTGCGCGATGTGCACGAGGTTATCAATCTTCACGCCCCGACCGATGCGCGTGGCGCCCAGCGTCCCCCGATCAATGCAGACGCCCGCGCCGATCTCCACATCATCCTCGATGATCACGCTCCCGACTTGGGGGAACTTCCGATAGCGTCCTTCGACGAGGAAGTATCCGAAGCCGTCGCTCCCGATGACGCTGCCGCTGTGAATGATGACGCGCGTGCCGATGCGCACGTCGGGATAGATCGTCACGTTCGGATGGATGAGCGTGTCTTCGCCGATCTCCACGCGCGCGCCGATATAGACGCCGGCGCCGATCACCGTGCGCGCCCCGATGCGCACCTGGCGGTCCAGGACGGCGTAGGGGCCGATGCTCACCTCCTCGCCGAGGATGACCCCTTCGCCGAGGATCGCCGTCGGATGAACGCCCGGCGTCGGACGCGGGCGTGGGTGAAAGAGGAGGATGACGTCGGCAAAGGCGCGACGGGGATGGGCGACTTCGATGAGTGTCCGGCCGGACAGGCGGAATCCTTCCGGCACGATGAGGCATCCGGCGCGCGAGCGCTCCGCTTGTGAGCGATGCCCCTCGGATTCCACAAAGGCGATCTCTCGTTCGGTCGCCGTCGCCAGACTCGCTACGCCCATGATCTCTCGCTCGGGTTCGCCGATGAGGCGACCGCCCACGAGTTCGGCGATCTCACGGGCCGTTCTTCGCATGGCTCCTCTCCGTGCGAAAAAGCTCAAGATCCCCGGGGCGCGTCCCGGAGGCTCCGTTCGGCGTCGCGCTCGCGCCAGAGGAGGACGACGAGCACCGCGCCCAGAATCTTTCCGCCCAGGTCCCACTGCAGATCGTTCGGGCAATCGTGTGGGCTCCAGATGCGCCGACCGCTGAAATACTGCTCGTCCCACAGCTCGATGATCTCATAGATCGCGGCGGCTGAGAAACTGAGCGAGACGGCGAGTGTCGCGATCCATCCCCGCGAGAGGGCGAGGCCCTGCCGATATATGATCTGTCCGAAGGCCCAGATGAAGGCCGGGACGGTCAAGGCCGATCCCATCATGTGCGCAAACTCATCGTACTGCACTGGACCGAATGGGCGCCCGTACATGTGGAAGCGATTGCCGAGCAAATCCACCTGCACGGCCAGAAAGAGCGATCCAAGGACCCACCACGGGACGCGCATTCCCCACTCCACTCGCGCGTAGGCCGATCCGGCCGCCAGAAGGGCGAGCGTGAGCAGCGTGCCCGGGAGCCAATGCATATAGGCGAGCTTGAGCAGAAAGAAGGCGACGCTCACCCCGAAAGCGCCGATGAGTACCCCATGTCCCACACGCGCCCGCATCATCTTCGGTGTCACACGGCGATCGCGCCCGAGGGCTTCATATTGGCAGAGCCTTCGCTCGGCTCGCCGCCCGCCGATGCCTCAAGAGCCCATTCGGCCTCCTCTCGCACGAAGGGATGGACATCCCGGCGCGCGCGCTCCAGGATCGCGCGCGACCCAGCGGGATCGAGCACGCCGAGCGCCCACAGGGCATGCCCGCGAATGATCTCGTCCGGGTCCTCACGAGCCAGGCGTCGCAACTGCGGGATCGCTTCCTCGTAACCCGTATTGGCGGCGACGATGGCGGCGTTGCGGAGCAGACCTCGACGCTTGGCCCGTCGCAGCGCTGTGCCGCGAAATCGCTGGCGAAACGCCTCGTCCGAAGCGATGGCGAGCACGTCCGCGAGAGCGAGCGTCTTGCCCACACCCGCCTCCAGATGGAACTCCGGCCAATCGGTGATCGGCACGCGCGCATTATGCGGGCAGACCTCCTGACAGACATCGCAGCCGAAGAGCCAATCCCCGAGCTTGGATCGCAACGCGCGCGGGATCACGCCCCGATTCTCGATCGTGTGATAGGAGATGCAGAGGCGCGCATCCACCAGCCCATCGGGACGAAGAGCGCCGGTCGGGCAGCTGCGATGGCAATCGAACGTGCTCACGCACGCGCGCGTCTCCGGGGGGTCCGGCGCCAGCTCCACATCGAGCAAAATCTCACTCAGGAACACCCACGAGCCGAAGGCCTCTGTAATGAGGCAAGCATTCCACCCGATGCGCCCCAGGCCGGCGCGGCGCGCCAGTGCGCGTTCCAGAAGTGGGACGGCATCGGTGAAACAGCGGGCGCGCACCGGGCGCCTCAGGAGCTGTTCGATCTCGGCCACCAGTTGTCGAAGCCGCGCCGGGATGACATCGTGGTAGTCACGTCCCCACGCGTAGCGCGCGATGCGCCCATGCCCGCGCGGAAGCGCATCGAACTCGCCGCTGTAGTAATTCACGACGAGCACGAGGACCGCTCGAGCTTCCGGCCACACTCGCGCGGGATGCGCGCGCTGCCCGGCACTCGTCTGCATGTACTGCAGATCGGCGGCCAATCCCTCGCGGAGCCAGTGGTGATACCGGGCTTCGGCCTCTTCCAGCGGACGGACATCGGTGATGCCCACGCCATGAAAGCCCAGGGCGCGGGCTCGCTCTTTGATCTCGCGCGTGAGTCGTTCGAGCGTCATCCGCCAAGACTCGCTCACGAGGGCTCTGCGTGCGACGCTTCGTTCCCGCTCTCGGCGAAGACGCGCCGCGCGATGGTCAGCCCCTCCCAGCAGGCCGGGAATCCCGCATACGGCGCGATGTGCAGGAGCGTTTCCAGGATCTCCCGCTCGCTCGCCCCATTGCGCAGGGCCATGCGGATGTTCAATTCCAGCGCTTGCGGACGCCCCAGCGCTGTGAGCGCGGCGATCGTCACCAGGCTCTTGCTCTTTCGATCCAAGCCGGGTCGGCTCCAGATCTCCCCGGCGAGGAAGTCCAGCACATACTGCTCGAAATCGGGCGAGAGGCGGCGCCAGGTGGTGCGCACCTGTTCAGCCATCTCCGGACCGAGCATCTCTTGAAGCAGGCGGTATCCGCGTTCCCATCGCTCGCCTGTCTCCATCTCATGCCCTCCCCTCTGGCATGCTGTCGGCACCCTGACGGCGTCAATTGTACCAGAGCACAGGGGCTGGGAGAGAGGGCGCGCGCACTCCGCTAGTCGGACGCACCTGGATCGGGTATACTGAGAAGGCCGCCGAAGGAGCTTCTCGGGTCGCTTCGCACGTTTTCGGGGAGCCTCGGCGCGAATTCGCCGGTCAGGGGAGGGAGATGAGCCCGGAGGAGCAACGATCACATGCGGCAGAGGTGGAGCAGACGCTCCGGGAGATCGGGCGCGCGGATCTGGTCGTGGGCATTCCGAGCTATAACAATGCGCGGACCATCGGGCACGTCGTGCGCGCCGTGATGGCCGGGCTGGCGAAATACTTCTCGGATCAGGCGGCCGTGATCGTCAATTCCGACGGAGGGTCGAAGGACGGAACGCCGGAGGTCGTGCGACAAGCCGCCCTCGGAGATTACCGCACGGTGTTGGCGACCCATCCGCTGCGTCCGATCCATCGGCTGACGACGCCCTATCATGGCGTGCCCGGTAAGGGCAGCGCCCTGCGCCTGGTCTTCGAGATCGCCGTGCGCCTTCAAGCGCGCGCGTGCGCCGTCGTGGATGCCGATCTGCGGAGCATCACGCCCGAGTGGATGGATCTGCTCCTCAGCCCCATCCTCCGCGAGGGCTTCGACTTCGTCGCGCCCCTCTATCGGCGGCATAAATACGACGGGACGATCACCAACTCCATCGTCTACCCCCTCACGCGCGCCCTCTACGGCAAGCGCGTGCGCCAGCCGATCGGCGGCGATTTCGGCTTCTCCGGACGACTGGCCGCGCATTACCTCGCTCAAGACGTTTGGCACACGGATGTGGCGCGCTTCGGCATTGACATCTGGATGACCACGACGGCGATCACTGGAGGATTTCGGATCTGCCAGGCCTTCTTGGGGGCGAAGATTCATGACGCCAAGGATCCGGGCGTGGACCTGAGCGGTATGCTCATGCAGGTCGTCGGCTCGGTGCTCGACCTGATGGAGTCGAACTACCCCATCTGGTCGAAGGTGCAGGGATCGGAGCCGGTGCCCGTCTTCGGCCTGGAGTACGAGGTGGGGCTGGAGCCGATTCGCGTCAATGTCGCGCGTATGCTCGGTATCTTTCGCCTTGGTGCCGAGGAATTGGGGGACTTGTGGCAGAAGATCCTCTCGCCCGCGACCTTTCGGGCCGTTCAGCACATCGCCGGATCCCCGGATGCGGATTTCCGCTTCCCCCCGGATGTGTGGGTCTCGGTCATCTACGATTTCGCTCTGGCGTTCCATCGGCGGGTGATTCATCGGGATCACTTGCTGCAGGCGCTGGTGCCGCTCTATCTCGGGCGCACAGCCTCGTTCGTCTTGGAGACGCCCGAGAGTACGGCCGATGAAGTCGAGGCCGTGATCGAGGAGTTGTGCCTTCAGTTCGAGCGCCAGAAGCCGGATCTGGTCGCGCGGTGGGAGGGCCAAGGATGACCGGAGTATTCTCGCGGGACCCTGACACGCGGTGGGGGGATGACTCTGAGGTCCTTTCGGCGGTGGCGTGATCGCCGGGGAGGAGTTCACGAAGGAGGAGCATTATGTTCGAGGCCTTGAGAACAGTCGTCGTGGGGACATTCCAACGCTTCGGGGAACGCGCGCTCGCTTTCCTCCCGAATGTTCTCGCCATGCTCATTCTCATCCTCGCCGGATGGGCCATCGCGGCCATCATCCGGTCGCTGCTCGGGCGGGCGCTGCGGGCTCTTCGCTTCGATCGCTGGTGCGAGGAGATGGGGATCACGCAGGTTCTGCGGCGGGCCGAGATTCGGCACGCGCCTTCACATCTTCTGACGCGCGCGCTCTTTTGGCTCGTTCTGCTCGTCTTCCTCGTCGTGGGATTGCACTCGCTGGAGATCGCCCTTGTGAATCGCGCGTTGGCCGCGATCTTCGGGTATATTCCGCGCATCCTCGCGGCAGTGCTCATCCTCCTTGGGGGATTCTTGTTGGCGAATTTCCTGGCGCGCGCCGTGCTGCTGGCCGCCGTCAATGCGCATCTGGCCTCGGCGCGCCTGTTGGCCGGAGGCGTGCGCGTCCTCATCGTCGCTATCGCCCTGGCGATGGCGCTGGAGCAATTGGCGCTGGCCGCGCACATCGTCATCGCCGCGTTCTCCATCTTCTTCGGCGGCGTGACGCTGGCGCTGGCGATCGCCTTCGGCCTGGCCGGCCGCGATCTGGCGCGCGATGTCCTGCGCCGACAGTTTGCGCCCCAGCGCGAGGAGGCTCCGGATGAGCTGTCGCATCTCTGAGGTCCCTCGTCGTGCCCGGGCGCGCGTCAGGGGGCTTCCGAAGGGACGTCCGGCGCGCGCGAGGGAATAAGCTTTCGTCGAAAGATCTCCATAAGCGCCAGCGCGACGCTCAACAGGACCGGCCCCATCACGAGGCCGACGAACCCGAAGACCTTCACGCCGCCGAGCACGCTGAAGAAGATGAGCAGCACGGGCAGGCGCGTCCGCCCGCCGATCACCCAAGGGCGAAGGAAGTTATCCACCGTGCTGATGAGCACTGTCCCCCACAGGAGCAGGAAGAGCCCCTTTCCCCAACTCCCTTGCGCGATCAGGACGATCGCAGCCGGAACCCAGATGATGGCGGCTCCGACAACGGGCAGGAACGAGAAGAAGAACATCGTCGCTCCCCAGATCGCCGGCGAGGGGAGCCCGACGATCCAGAAGGCGATCCCCCCCAGAGTCCCTTGGGCCACCGCCACGGCGATGCCCCCGTAGAGCGTCGCGTGGATCGTCTCTTGCATGCGCCGGAAGACCTCCTCGGCCTCCGATTCCGGCAGAGGAATGGCTCGTTTGAGCTTCGCCATGAGCGCCGGCCCATCCCGAAAGAGGAAGTACGCGGTGAAGATCACCAGCCCCATGTTGAAGATGAACGAGGAGAACTGCTTGACCACTTCAGCGGAACGGGCGGCCAGATAGCCGGAAAGGCGCTGCAGGTTGTTCAAGATGAACGCGCGAAGGTCCAGCGCCGAGAGGTCGGCATATTGCGCGAGCCAGCTCAGCGAGCGCTCCAGAAAGGGGTTTTGTCCCAGACGAAGCGTCCACGTGCCGGAGGCGAACCGCTCCTCGACGAGCCGATAGGCGGCGATGAGTTCTCCGACCAATCCCAGCACGATCAGCGTGGCCGGGGTGATCACGACGACCAACACCAGCAGGCAGGAGAGCAGCGCAGCCACATCCGCCTGCCGCACCCATGCGGCCAAGCGCCGATGAATCGGATGGAAGATGATCACCAGGACGATGGCCCAGACGATCGCCGGCAGGAAGGGGACGATCATCTGAAAGATGAGATACCCGATCCCGAGGATGAGGGCGATGAGGAAGGCGATCTGGACGGTCTCCCGCTTCATCCCGCGTGGGCGTCCAAAGGTAAAGCCGCCAGGATATGGCGCACGTCAAAGGGATACTCCAGTCGCAGAATGCGGGTCCGCCCCTCGGCCAGGTCCACAATGAGGTCTTCGACGAGCAGATCGATGGCGCGTTGAAATGCCCGATCCGTCGAGCGCACGCCATCGGGGATGAGCCATTCGTCCACAAGCGGGACTTTCACCAGGAGCGTGTACGTGCCGATCCACTCCTTGATGAGGGCATCCAGGTGCAGGCGCCGTCCGAACTTGTGGCAGTAGTAGGCATAATTGTCCAACACGGAGCGATCGCAGACGACGGCATCCGCGCGGACGGACGCCTCCAGTTCGGCCACGATGTGGCGGTGCAGGATCCAGAGTTGCCCCGCTTCGGACGTCGCCTCATTGATCGGAAAGGGACTGCGCCGGGCCATCTCGACGACCAATTCCACTCGCCGCCCTCGCTTCTGCAGCTCCGTGCAGAGGGAGAAAGCGAGCGCCGTCTTCCCGCATCCGTGCGAGCCGATGATCGCGATCTTCATACACGCGATAGCATACAGAGCCACCCCCTTCTTGACAATGCACGAAGGGGTGGGCTAGAAAGATTCCGTCTTCCGAACGGGGAGTCAAGCCATGCGGAGGGAGAATCCGTGTCCGCTGGTAGGGCTGGTGCAGTGGGGCGACGGGCGTTTCGAGCACTCGGAACCCCTTCGGAATGACCCCCCCCGCTCTTCACACGGGAGGAATTCCCCAACGGAGGTGAGCGATGAGCAAGCATCGAATGTTCGTCATGCTGGCAGTGTGTGCGCTCGTAGTCCCCTCGGTCAGTCCGCGTGGATCATTTGGGCGGAGCGCGGGACAGGCGGCTCCGATCCCGATTCGCGGCCTGCAGGACGAAGTGCGCGTGGTTCGCGATCAGTTCGGCATCCCTCATATCTTCGCCCGAAACGATCACGATGTCTATTTCATGATGGGCTACGTGCAGGCGCAGGATCGGTTCTTCCAAATGGACTTCCTCCGCCGCGCAGCCAGTGGCACGCTCGCCGAGTTGCTCGGCCCGGGGCCGGATGATCGCGTGCTCGCGCAGGATGTTCAACTTCGCGTGCTCGGATTGCGACGGGCGGCTGAGGCCTCTTTCCCGGCGCTCTCTGCTGAGGCGCAGGCCATCTTGCAGGCCTTCGCCGAAGGGGTCAACGCCTTCCTGCGCGATCATCCCCTGCCGCCGGAATACGGAGCGCTCGAGCTGACGAAGGAGGCTATTCCGGCTTGGGACCCTGTGGATAGCATCGTCATCGGCAAGCTGCTGGCGTTCCAGCTCTCGTTCGGGCTGGACGATATTGACTTCACCGTGCGCTTGGCGGCTTATCAGCAGGCGGGGCAGGCGTTGGGCTTCGACGGAACGAAGCTCTTCTTCGAAGACATCTTCCGAAGCGCGCCCTTTGACCCCTCGATCTCGATCCCCGGCTTTCTGCAGGCTGCGGACGCGCGCCGTGCAGCTTCGCAGCAGGCGAAGATCGAATGGAGTCGGCAGATCGGAGAGGTCACCCGCTGGGTGAGTCCCGAGACGATTCGCGCCGCGCGCGACTATCTGCGGGAGATTCAGGACCTGCCGTTTTTGCAGAACGCGCTCGGTCGGACGACGGCTCCCTCGGGCAGCAACTGGTGGATCATCAGCGGCGCGAAGACCGATACGGGCTTCCCCATGTTGGCGAACGACCCGCATCTAGGGCTGGGCGTGCCCGCGATCTTCTACGAGATGCATCTCGTCGTCGAAGGGCCGAACCCGATGAACGTCATGGGGGTGAGCTTCGCCGGGACGCCCGTGATCGTGCTCGGCATGAACGAGCGCATCGCGTGGGGAGCGACGACGAACCCCATGGACGTGACCGATGTCTACGAGGAGCGCGTCGTCATTGACATCGCGACGCAACTGCCGCGCGCGGCGATCTTTCGCGAGGAGCGTCGTCCGATCCTCGCCATTCCGCAGACGTTCCGGGTCAATCAGCCGGGCAATGGGACACCGAACGACCTCGTCGTCATTCCGCCCAGCACGTTGCCCAGTGGGGTGACTGTGCCACCAGCGGCGCTCGTCATCCCGGATCGCAACAATGCGCCGATCATCCGCGTCGTGAAATCGGACCTTCTCGATTTCCGCGTCCTGAGCGTGCAGTACACGGGCTTCGGTCCCACGCGCGAGCTGGAGACGTTCCTCATCTGGCATCGGGCGAAGAATCTGGAGGACTTCAAGCGCGGCCTCCAATATTTCGACTTCGGCTCGCAGAACTGGGCCTACGTGGACGTGGACGGCAATATCGCGTATTTCACCAGTGGCGAGCTGCCCTTGCGCGAGGATTTGGAGGAGGGGATCGTGGACGGTCTTCCGCCTTTCTTCATCCGCAATGGTGCCGGAGCGCTCTTGCGACAGGATGGCAGCATCGAGCGGATCGTCAAGAACGAATGGGTGCCGCTCAGGGCGCGTCAGCCGGGGCAAGCTGTACCGTTCGAGATCTTGCCTTTTGAGGAGATGCCGCAGGTCGTCAACCCCACTTCGGGGTTCATCGCCAACGCCAACAACGACCCGATTGGGACGACGCTCGATAACAATCCGCTCAATCAATTGCGGCGCGGCGGGCGCGGGATTCTCTATCTGAATCCCGGCTACAGCATCGGCGCGCGGCTTGGCCGTATTGTCCGGTTGATCCAACGGGAGTTGGATCCGGCGCTGGGGGGAGATGGGCGCATCTCGCTGGAGGACATGAAGCGATTTCAGGCGAACGTGCAGATGCTGGACGCCGAAGTCCTGGTGCCCTACATTCGACAAGCCTTCGCCAATGCGCAGGCGGCGGGAGCGCCGGCCCCTCTGGCCAGTTTGGCTCAGGATGCGCGCCTGGCCGAGGCGGTGGATCGGCTCGCCCGTTGGGACTTCAGCGCGCCGACGGGCATCCCCGAAGGGTATGATGCCTCAGACGTGGATGGAGAGCGACAGCCTCCTTCTCCGGATGAGGTCGCCGCGAGCGTGGCCGCCACGATCTACAGCGTCTGGCGCGCGCGGATCATCGCTAATACGATTGATGCGACACTGGCGCGCGTCGGTTTGGCCGACTATCAGCCCCCCGGGTCCTTGGCCCTGGTCGCTCTCCGCAACCTGCTGGACACCTTCGCCCAGAACAGGGGGCGCGGGGCTTCAGGGCTGAATTTCTTCGACGTGCCGGGAGTGGATCTGCCGCCGGAGGCCGAGCGCGACATCCTCATTTTGAGGAGCTTGCAGGAGGCGCTGGAGCGGCTCGCCGGCGATGAGTTCCGCGCGGCCTTCAACAATTCGACTAACCTGGAGGATTACCGCTGGGGCAAGCTCCACCGCATCGTCTTCACGCACACGCTGGGTGATCCCTTCAACATCCCACCGGCCGGAGGGTTCGCGCATCTGGCTTCGGCACTGCCCGGTGTGGCCGTGGATGGAGGCTTCGAGGTCGTGGATGCCTCCGGACACGATGCGCGCGCCGAGCGGCTCAATGCGTTCATGTTCGGCGGTGGGCCCGCGCGGCGTTTCCTCGGTGAGGCTCGACCGGAGGGGATTCGCGGGCTTCAGGTCATCCCGGGCGGCCAAAGCGGCGTCCTGGGGAGCCCGCTGTATGCGAGTCAGCTCGGCCTGTGGCTGACGAATGATTATCACCCATTGTGGTTCGCGCCTGAGGAGGTCGAGCGGAACAAGGTCTCCGAGCAAGTCTTCCGACCAGGCACATGATTATGGCGCGGGGGACTCCAGTGTGAGTCCCCCCCTTATCGGCTCACGCAGATGGTCTTGACAAGGTGGGGGATTGCGACTATAGTTTGGCCTTTTGGAGATTGAGTTGGAGCGCGTAACCGGGGGAAGGAGCCGTCGAAGAGGCGAGCGCTTATTGTGGCGTCGGAATGAACATCGGGGTGGGAGACCGCTCCGGTGATCTCACGGAACCTCTTGGGAACGCCACAGAAAAGCTCGGGGCGGCGAGGGGCGCCCGAAGCAGACGGCTCCGGCAGGACGTGATTGTGAAGATCGCGGCTCGCGGTGCAGAGCCTTCCGGTAGACCCCTCAAAGCCGGTTGTCGGGAGGTGGCTTTTTCGGAGGCCGTCGGACGGTTCCGATGGGCCTCTGTGAGATCGTGGGAAGGAGTGGAGACGCTGTGCCGACGTTAGCGCAACTGGTTCGATACGGGCGGGAGAAGGTCAGGGTCAAGTCGAAGAGCCCGGCCTTGCAGGGCTGTCCGCAAAAGCGTGGCGTCTGCGTGCAGGTCAAGACGATGACGCCCAAGAAGCCGAACTCGGCCCTGCGCAAGATCGCGCGCGTGCGCTTGACCAATGGTATTGAGGTGACGGCTTACATTCCGGGGATCGGACATAACCTGCAGGAGCACTCGATTGTGCTCATCCGCGGGGGGCGCGTCAAGGACCTGCCGGGCGTGCGGTATCACATCATTCGGGGCACGCTGGACGCCGCCGGGGTGGCCAATCGCAAGCAAGGCCGGTCCAAATATGGGGCCAAGCGGCCGCGCGAGGCCGCTCAGCCGAAGAAGTGAGCGGGAGGGGACACGATGCCGAGGCGGCGAATCGTCGAGCGACGCGAGGTTCCGCCGGATCCGATCTACAACAGCCCGCTCGTCACCAAGTTCATCAATTGCATGATGTGGGACGGGAAGAAGAGCGTGGCGGAGAAGATCTTCTACGCGGCCATGGAGCGGATCCGGCAGCGAACCAAGGAGGACCCGCTGAAAGTCTTCAAGCAGGCGATCGAGAACGCGAAGCCGAAGGTGGAGGTGCGATCGCGGCGGGTTGGTGGAGCGACCTATCAGGTTCCCGTCGAGGTGAATCCGCATCGCCAGCTCTCGCTGGCGATCCGATGGTTGGTCAACGCGGCGCGGGAGCGGGGGGAGAAGCGGATGATCGAGCGGCTCGCCAATGAGCTGATCGAAGCATCGCAGAATAAGGGCGGTGCGGTCAAAAAGCGCGAGGACACGCACCGGATGGCTGAGGCCAATCGGGCCTTCGCTCACTATCGGTGGTAGGGGAAGCTGGAGATGCCACGACAGATCCCATTGGAGCGCGTTCGCAATATCGGCATTGCGGCGCATATTGACGCCGGCAAGACGACCACGACCGAGCGGATTTTGTACTACACGGGCGTGAACTACAAGATCGGGGAGGTGGATGAGGGTACGGCGACCATGGACTGGATGGTGCAGGAGCAGGAGCGGGGGATCACGATCACCTCGGCCGCGACGACCTGCTTCTGGCGCATCGGCGGGGCGAAGACGGGCGATCAGTACCGCATCAACATCATTGACACACCGGGACACGTGGACTTCACCATCGAAGTCGAGCGAAGCTTGCGGGTGCTCGATGGCATGATCGCGCTCTTTGATGCCGTCAATGGCGTGGAGCCGCAGTCGGAGACCGTCTGGCGACAGGCGGAGAAATACCGGGTCCCGCGCCTCGCCTTCGTGAACAAGATGGATCGTCAGGGGGCCGACTTCTGGATGGTCATCGAGCAGATGCGCCGACGGCTCGGCGCGCGTCCGGTCCCCGTGCAAATCCCCATCGGTGGGGGGGACGAGCCGTTCCGCGGCGTTGTGGACCTCATCCAGATGAAGGCCATCACCTGGATTGATGAGACGCTCGGAGCGGAGTTCCTCGTGGAGGAGGTGCCCGAGTCGTTGCAGGAGGCGGCCGAGCACGCGCGCGAGCAGATGCTGGAGGCGCTCGCCGATGAGGACGACGCGATCGCCGAGAAGTACCTGGAGGGGGAGCCGATCCTGGAGGAGGAGATTCGCGCGGCCCTGCGGCGGGGGACGATCCAGTTGCGCTTGGTGCCGGTGCTGTGTGGGGCGGCGTTTCGGAACAAGGGCATTCAGCCGCTCTTGGATGCCGTCATCTACTACTTGCCGTCGCCGGTGGACATTCCTCCCGTGCAGGGGGTGGATCCCCGAAGTGGAGATACGATCACGCGTCGCGCGAGTGACGAGGAGCCGCTGGCGGCACTGGTCTTCAAGATCATGGCCGATAAGCACATTGGCCAGCTCACCTACATTCGCATCTATTCGGGCACGCTCACGGCCGGCAGTAGCGTCTACAACGCCACCAAGGGGAAACGGGATCGGATCGGGCGGCTGATGAAGGTGCATGCCAATAAGCGCGAGGATATCGAGGAGGCCTACGCGGGAGAGATCGTGGCTGCCTCGGGGCTGCGGACGGTCACCACGGGCGATACGCTCTGCGATGAAGAGCACCCCATTGTGCTTGAGGCGATCGAAGTGCCGCGCCCGGTGATCTCCGTCGCCATCGAGCCTAAGACGCGCCAGGATCAAGATAAGCTGGGCCTGGCGCTCGGACGCCTGGCGCAAGAGGATCCCTCCTTCAAGGTGACGAGCGATCCGGAATCGGGGCAGACGCTCATCTCCGGGATGGGCGAGCTGCATCTGGAGATCATCGTGGATCGGCTCAAACGCGAGTTCGGCGTCGAGGCCCACGTGAGCCGGCCGATGGTCAATTACCGCGAGACGATCACTCGGAAGGCCGTGGGCGAAGGGAAGTTCATCCGTCAAACGGGAGGACGCGGTCAGTACGGGCATGTGAAGATCGAGATCGAGCCGCTGCCTCCGGGCTCCGGCTTTGAATTCGTGGACGACATCTTCGGCGGGGTCATCCCGAAGGAGTTCATCCCGGCCGTCGAGGAGGGCGTTCGCGAGGCGATGGAACGCGGCGTGCTCGCCGGATACGAGATGGTGGACGTGCGCGTGCGCCTCTTCGACGGAAGCTATCATGAGGTGGATTCGAGCGAGTTGGCCTTCAAGATCGCCGGCTCGCTCGCCTTTCAGGAGGCGGCGCGTCGAGCGGATCCGATTCTGCTGGAGCCGATCATGAAGGTGGAGATCGTCACCCCAGAAGAGTACTTGGGGGCGATCACCGGAGATCTCAATGCGCGTCGAGGTCGCGTCGAGCACATCGAGCATCGGCCGGGGACGGTGATCATCACGGCCTATGTCCCTCTGGCCGAGATGTTCGGCTATGCGACTGATCTCCGCTCGATGACGCAGGGACGGGCGACCTATACCATGCACTTCTCGCACTACGAGCAGGTGCCGAAGGCCGTCAGCGAGGCCATCTTGAGCGGGACGCCGATCGCGACCCGATGAGGCGCGCTGAGAGAAAGGAGCGGAAGGTATGGCCAAGGAGCGGTTTGAGCGGACGAAGCCGCATGTGAATGTGGGGACGATCGGGCACATTGATCATGGGAAGACGACGTTGACGAGTGCGATCAC
>BEHM01000039.1 GCA_002923315.1 bacterium HR10 | reverse complement strand
ACGCGCTCCAAGATCAAGGACTCGATACCGTGGAGGCGAATCTGCAGTTGGGCTTCGCTCCGGACGAACGGTCCTATGAGGATTGCGTGGCCATCCTGCACGCGCTCGGCATTCGGCAGATCCGCCTCCTCTCGAATAATCCGCAGAAGATCGCGGCCCTGCGAAAGGCGGGATTAGAGATCGTGGAGCGCGTGCCGCTGGAGGTCGAACCCCGCGAGGAGACAGTGGCCTATTTGCGCGCGAAGAAGGAGAAGCTCGGTCATCTGCTCTCCTCCGTATGACCGCTGCAGCGGACCTCGCATGAGGCTCGTCTCGAAGAGGACCATCGAGGAGACAGGGCGAATGAACGTCATCTCCAGACGCCTTCTGGCGCCTCTCATCATTCTGGTCCTCACCGTCTTCTCCTCCCCGGCGCAGCGGCGGAGCGCTCCGGATCGTCCCCGCTTGATCGTGCTGCTGGTCATTGATCAATTTCGCGAAGAATACCTGCTTCGGTTCGAGCCCTTCTTCGGCGACCGTGGATTCCGCCGACTCCTCACCTATGGGGCCGTCTTCGTCAACTGTCAGTACGAACATGCTCCGACGGTGACGGCTCCCGGCCATGCGACGATCGCCACGGGAGCGGCGCCCGCCGCGCACGGGATCATTAACAACGAATGGTACGAGCGCGAGACGGGCCAGGTGGTGACGAGCGTCTCCGATCCCGCCCGACGCGTCATCGGCGCTCCCTCCGGGCGCGCGTCCTCCCCCCACCGATTGATCGGCACGACGCTCGGAGACGAGTTGCGCCTGAACACAAATCTCCGATCGAAAGTGATCGCGCTCTCGTATAAGGACCGCTCGGCCATCCTTCTGGGGGGGAAGCTCGCCAATCTCGCCCTGTGGTTCGACGAATCGAGCGGCGCCTTCATCACGAGCGATTACTATGCGAATGCGCTGCCCGAATGGGTCGCGCGCTTCAATGCGACGCGTCCGGCCGATCGGTACTTCGGCGCGCGGTGGGAGAAATCCTTCCCCGAAGCCGTGTACGCACTCGCGGCGGCGGACGATCGGCCGGAAGAGACGCCACTGCCGGGAGGCGGACGCACGTTCCCGCATCACCTGACGGGCGGCCTCGCGCAACCTGGACCGGCCTTCTATACGGCGTTCACCTTCACCCCCTTCGCCAATGAGGTGCTCATCGAGCTGGCGAAGCGCGCGATCGAGAGCGAGCACTTGGGACGCGATGAATTCCCTGATCTTCTGGCGATCAGCTTCTCGACGAACGATCTCGTCGGCCATGCCTTCGGCCCCTACAGCCACGAAGTCGCGGACCTGACGTTGCGGACTGACCAGATGGTGGCTGCACTTTTGACCTATCTCGACGCGCGATTCGGCTCCAACTATATCCTGGCTCTCACGGCTGATCACGGCGTTGCGCCGATCCCGGAAGAGGCCGCTCGCATGAAGCTCGGTGGTCGGCGCATCTCTCCGGCGGCCGTGCGTCAAGCCATCGAGGAGGCCGTGAGCGCGCGCTTTGGAGAGGGACCGTGGATCGAGCCTCGGGCGCTCCCGCTGCTCTCCAGCGGATTCGTCTATCTCAATCGCGAGGCGATCGCTCAGAAGCATCTCGACATCGCCGATGTGGAACGAGTGGCCGGGGAAGCCGCCCTGAAGGTGCCGGGTCTCGCTCGGTATTACACGCGAACGCAGCTGCTGGCCGGAGGGGTCCACGAGGATCCCATCGGTCGGCGCGTGGCTCAGAGCTTTCATCCCGCGCGCAGCCCGGACCTCATCCTCATCCCCGAACCGTTCGCGTTCATCTCCGGCAGTCGGACGGGAACGACGCACGGTTCGCCCTACAGCTACGATGCTCATGTCCCGCTGATCCTCTTCGGCCGCGGCATCACTCCGGGGATCTACCGGAGCGCGTGCACGCCGGCTGATCTGGCGCCGACGCTCGCGGCGGCGCTGCGGATCGAATATCCGGCGAACGCGACGGGGCGGGTCTTGTGGGAAGCGCTGCAGCCCGCAGCCTCTCCTCGCGTCGTCCCCCACCCGATGACCTCGCGATGAGGCGTCGAGCACCCCATCTGAAGCCTGAAGCATGAGCGCTGCGCGTCCGGAGACAGCGTCTGGGGCAGGCTCGCCGGCAGCCTCCTCCTGAGGAGGGAGCGACCGATGAATCTCGCCGGGAAACGCGTGCTCGTCACAGGAGCCACGGGCTTGATCGGACGGCGGGTGATCGAACGCCTTCTGGAACATGGCGGGGTCTCGATTCGCGCGCTCGTGCGCGATCCGACGAAGGCGGAAGAGCTGCGATCGCTGCCGATCGAGATCGCGTTTGGAGACATCACGCGCCCGGAGACGTTGCGCGAGGCCACCACCGGTGCTCACGTCATCATTCACTGCGCCGCTCGCGTCACTGAGCGCGGGCGTTGGGAGGAGTTCTGGCAGAGCAACGTCGAGGGCACGCGCCACGTGCTGGAAGCGGCGGCGCGCAGCGGCGCCGAGCGCGTCGTGCACCTGAGCAGCGTCGCCGTCTACGGGATCTTCCCCCGGGATGGCACGGACGAATCCTTCCCGTATCAGCCCTGCGGGAACGCCTATTGCGATACGAAGATCGAAGCGGAGAAGATCGCCTTCGACTACTTCCGTCAGCGCGGCGTGCCCCTAGTCGTCCTTCGACCGGGGATCGTCTACGGCCCGCGCTCGCAACATTGGACGATCCGCATCATCGAGCTGCTGAAGGCGAACCGCCTGTTCCTGCTGGGTCGCGCCGACGGCATTTGCAATCACGTCTACGTGGACAACGTCGTGGACGCCATCCTGCTGGCGCTCGCCAACGATGCGGTCCTCGGGGAGGCGTTCATCATCACGGATGGGCGGGCGACGACCTGGAGGGAATTCTTCGGCCACTATGCGCGGATGCTCGGTCGGGAGGCTGTGCCGCAACTTCCGGCGGCGCCGGCCAAACTCCTTCTGCACCTGGTGGGATGGGCCTTTCGCGCGCGCGGTCGCACGCCGCCGCTCAGCCCGAAGGTGGTGGATTATCTGCAGCACCGCGCCGCGTTCCGGATCGAGAAAGCGAAGGCGCGCCTCGGCTACGTCCCGCGCATCTCTCTTGAAGAGGGAATGCGCCGCACGGAGGCGTGGTTGCGGGAGGCCGGATACCTGCGCCCATGAAGTTCGTCGTGGATGTCATGCTCGGTCGCCTCGCCCGCTGGCTGCGGCTTCTGGGCTTCGATGTCGTCTATCGCCCCGACGCGAGCGACGAGCAGCTCATCGCGATCGCGGAGGCCGAGGAGCGCACGCTCCTCACCAAGGACACGCGCTTGCTCCGCGACTGTCGGGTCAATGGCTATCTGGTCAGGAGCGCGCGATGGGAGGATCAGCTTCGGGAAGTCCTCGCCGAATTCCACCTGCGCGATCTCATCCGCGCTTTCACCCGCTGTCCGGAATGCAACACCCCGCTGGTCGCTGTGGAGAAAGAGGCCGTGCGCTCGCGCCTTCCCCAGAACGTGTATGAGGAGCAAACGGACGTGCACCTCTGCCCGGGTTGCTCCCGCCTCTACTGGGCGGGGACGCATGTGGAGCGGATGAGCCGAAAGATCGAAGAACTGCTCGGTGAATGACATCGGGCCAACTCGTTTCTTGCCCGCTCGGCGACCGTTTGATAGAGTGTATGCCGAATGAGCGACGCGATGGAGCTCCCCTCCCCGGCGCAGAGGGAGGGGGCCTCCGAAGGAGGCGGGCGATGCCGATGTACGAGTACGTCTGCGAGAAGTGCGGCGAGAAGTTCGAGAAGCTGGTGCTCTCGCCCGTGACGCGGATCGTCTGTCCGCGATGCGGGAGCACGGCGTGCGAGCGGGTCTACTCTTCGTTCGCTCTGAGCGCTACGCGCAAGACCATCGCGAGCTTCCGCCCCGCGGGCGGATGCGGCTGCGCGGCCGGAGGATGCGCATGTCATCGCGGGTGACGCTGCAGGAGAAGCTGCAGCAGCTGCGCGAGCTGAACCGGGCGGCCGAGGCCGGCGGTGGCCCCGAGCGCGTGGCGCGTCAGCACGCCGAAGGGAAGATGACGGCGCGCGAGCGCATCGAATACCTTCTGGATGAGGGCACCTTCGAGGAGTTCGACAAATTCAAGAAGCACCGGTGCACGGACTTCGGCATGGCCGATCAGCACTATCTCGGCGATGGGGTCATCGCCGGATGGGGGAAGATCGAGGGACGCACGGTCTTCGTCTTTGCGCAGGATTTCACCGTCTTCGGGGGATCGCTCTCGGAAACCAACGCTGAGAAGATCTGCAAGATCATGGACCTGGCCATGAAGGTCGGGGCCCCTATCATCGGCCTGAACGATTCCGGAGGGGCGCGCATTCAAGAGGGCGTGGCCTCGCTCGCGGGATACGCCGAGATCTTCCTGCGCAATGTGCTCGCCTCGGGCGTCGTGCCGCAGATCTCGGCCATCATGGGGCCGTGCGCCGGAGGCGCCGTCTACAGTCCAGCCCTCACCGACTTCATCATCATGACCAAGCGCACCAGCTACATGTTCATCACGGGACCGGACGTCATCCGCGCGGTCACGCACGAGGAGGTGACCAAGGAAGAGCTGGGCGGCGCGATGACGCACAACACCAAGAGCGGCGTCGCCCACTTCGCCGTGGATACGGAAGAAGACTGCTTGACCCTCATCCGCGAATTGCTCTCGTTCCTGCCGTCGAACAATCTGGAGGACCCCCCGCGGCGGCCATGCCAGGATCCCGTGGATCGCACCGAGGAGCGCTTGGATACGCTGGTGCCGGCCGAGCCGCATCTGCCCTATGATATTCGGGATGTCATTCACCTGGTCGTGGACGACGGATACTTCCTGGAGGTGCAGGAGCACTTCGCGCCGAACATCGTCATCGGCTTCGCGCGCCTCAATGGGCGTCCCGTCGGGATCGTGGCCAATCAGCCCGCGTATCTGGCGGGCGTGCTCGACATTGACGCCTCGGTCAAGGCGGCTCGCTTTGTGCGCTTCTGCGACTGTTTCAATATCCCGATCATCACGTTCGAGGATGTGCCGGGCTTTCTCCCCGGCGTGGATCAGGAGCATCGCGGGGTCATCCGACACGGAGCGAAGCTGCTCTACGCCTATGCCGAGGCCACCGTGCCGAAGATCACGGTCATCACGCGGAAGTCTTACGGCGGCGCCTATTGCGTCATGGGCTCGAAGCACCTGCGCACGGACGTGAACTTCGCCTGGCCGACGGCCGAGATCGCCGTCATGGGGCCCGAGGGCGCCGTCAACATCCTGTATCGCCGGGAGATTCAGAGCGCGCGCGATCCGGAGGCCGTCCGCCGCGAGCGCATTCGCGAGTACGAGGAGAAGTTCGCCTCTCCCTACGTCGCCGCCGAACGCGGATTCATTGATGAGGTGATCGAGCCCCGTCTCACGCGCCCGAAATTGATTCGCGCTCTGGAGATGCTCGACACCAAACGCGACACGAATCCGCCGCGCAAGCACGGGAACATTCCGCTGTGAGCGCGCGCCGGTGCCCCGGCGATCCCACATGAGGGAAGGCATCATGAGCGAGGAAGCGCATCTCTCACCGATCAACGAATGGGTGGAGCGACTGCAGAGCGTTCTCCCCGCCTATCGAGGGTATGCCGATCACGCCTCTCGTCAGGAGCAAGATGCCCTCTACCGGCAGTACTTGAGCGAGCGGCTCGGCGAAGTGCTCGAGCCGCTGGAGCAGCTCATCGGCGAGCGGACTCACACCGGGCAGTTCATCGAAGTCCTGCCCCTGGAGCGCGTCCGAGAGAAGGTGCGCGCGCTCCTGCGCGATCTCGGGGCGCCCGATTATGGAACGACCGCCTTCTTCACCGAGCGCCCGCTGAACGAAGCCATGCTCGATCTGCTCTATCAGTACGAAGTGGTGCTCCAGGAACAGGTGCGCGCTGTACAGATCCAGCTCGAGGAGCTGCGCACGGAGCCGCCGGAGGATTTCCTCTCGGCGGCTGAACGGCTGGAAGCGACTGTGCTCGCACTGGAGGCCGAATTCAAGGGACGCTGCGAGATGATCCGCCACTGGGGCTGACCGATGATCACGACCAGAGAGCTGACGAAGGTCTACGACGGGAAAGTCGCGGTCGAAGCCCTCACGATGGAGATCCGATCCGGGGAGATCTTCGGCCTGCTCGGGCCCAACGGCGCGGGGAAGACGACCACCGTGCGCATGCTCGCGGCGCTCATCTCCCCCACATCGGGGGAAGCCGTCATCGGGGGGTATCGCGTGGGGGAGCAGAACGCGGCGATCCGGCGCCTGGTCGGAATTGTGACCGAGGCGCCGGGCCTCTACGAGCGACTGAGCGCGCGAGAGAATTTGGAGATCTACGCCAAGCTCTATGGTGTCTCGAACGTCGCGCGACAGGTCGAGAAGTACCTGCACCTGCTGGAGCTCTGGGATCGGCGAGATGATCCCGTCGGGACGTTCTCCAAAGGCATGAAGCAGAAATTGGCCCTGGCGCGCGCCCTCGTGCACGAGCCGAGGGTCCTGCTTCTGGATGAGCCGACCTCGGGGCTGGATCCGCAGATGACCAAAGTCGTGCGCGATTTCATCGCCGATCTCAAGGGACAAGGGCGAACCATCCTCCTCTGCACGCACAATCTGGACGAGGCCGAGCGCTTGTGCGATCGCATCCTCGTCCTGAAGACGCGCCCGATCGCTCTGGATACCCCCCAAGCCCTGCGCCGTCGGCTCTTCGGGCGACGCATCATCGTCACCCTGGAAGCCGTGACCGACCGCATCCTGGAGCGCGTGCGCACCCTCGATTTCGTGCTCGACGTGCAGCAGGAGGATCGGCGGCTCGTGATCGCGCTCTCGGATCCGGAGCGACAAAACCCCATCCTCGTGCGCGCGCTCGTCGAGGTCGGAGCCGCCATCCGCTTCCTCACCGAGGAGGAGCATTCGCTGGAGGAGATCTATCTCCGGCTGATCGAGGAGGAAGGAGGGATGCCCGTTCTCCCCTCTGCCTCCGATCGAGCAGAAGCGTCGTCGGCGAGGTGAGCGCATGTCTGCCGTCCTCGTCATCCTGCAGAAAGAATGGGCCGATCTCCGACGACATCGCCTGCTCATGCTCTCGATGATGGCGCCGGCCGTGGTCTTCCTCCTCCTCCCGTTCGCCCTGGTCATCCTCGTCCCCCTGCTTGATCCCTCAGGATGGAATGATCGCAACGTCCAGCGCATGGCGGAGCTGCTCGGCCGCGCCGAACCTGACCTGAGGCGCATGGATCCGCTGCTGGTCTTCCACATCTACATCTTCCGGCAATTCACCCTCATGTTCTTGCTCATCCCGATTCTAGGCGCGCTCTCCATCGCGACCTACAGTATCGTGGGGGAGAAGCAGAATCGCACGCTCGAGCCGCTGTTGGCGACGCCCATCCGGACGACGGAGTTGCTGTGGGGGAAGAGTCTGGCGGCCGCGCTTCCGGCCACGCTGTTGACCTGGATCACCTTCGGGTTCTACGTGCTCCTGATGCGCGTACTGAGCCCAGCGGAGGTGCTTGCTCACGTGGTGAACCCCGTCGGGCTCAGCCTCATCTTCCTCATCGGCCCACTGGTCGCTATCCTGAGCCTGGGACTTGGGGTGATCGTCTCCTCGCGCGCGAAAGACCCGCGCACGGCGCAACAGATCGGCGTTCTCTTGATCCTGCCGATTATGGCGCTCTTCATCATGCAGATGCGCGGCTTCTTCTTGCTCCGCGCCCGGTGGGTGTGGCTGGGAGCCGCCGTGCTGCTCGCCCTTGACGTGATCATCTTGAAGATCGGCGCTCGCCTCTTCCAGCGGGAGACGATCCTCACCCGCTGGACGTGAGACCGAAACGGTGCCCCTATCGCGCGAGCGCGCGCAGGTAGTTCACCAGATGCCAGATCTCCTCCGTGCTCAGCGTCCCCTCAAAATCGGGCATCGGCGGATTGCCCTTGGAGATCTTCCAGAATAGCTCCCCATCGCTTTGCAAGGTCATCCGCGCGCGATCGGTCAAATCGGCCGGCTTCGTCTCCAGGGCTTCCGCCATGGGGCCGTCGCCCTTACCCGCATCACCATGACACATGGCACAATGCTCGGCGAAGAGGCGCTTCCCCTTCTGGATCGAAGTGGCTGTAGCCCGGATCGGATTCTTCATCTTCTTCGCCGACTCAGGCACATTCCAGCGGTCCTGCGCCGAGGCCCTTCGAGGAGCCCACACGTCACTCCCCACCTCCAGAACCACGGCAAGAAGCAGGGTCATTCCACAGAACCATCGCACACGATGTCCTCCCCTCATGGCGATCTTCTCCTCATGGGTTTGGCCGCGCCTTCCCGAAGGCATTCATTGTATCGGCCCGCTCGCCGGGCGCGCAACGATGCTGAGACCCTCGGCCGATGCCCACGCCATCCAGGCAACGGACGTTCGGACGCTCCGATGCGGGTAACTCACTGAAGAGCTCCAAGACGGCAGCATTCGTCCATCCGAAACCGATCTCGTTGGCCGCGTACCCGAAACGCAATCCGGCGGCGACGTCCGATTCGCGACGCACGACGTCATACTTCTCGAAGATCGCCCCGTGTTCGAGAAACTCCTTGAACACCAGAGAGATGAAGTTGATGGCGATGCGATTGGCCACCGCATGATACCCATATCGGCGAAGTCCCTTCACCGCGATCACCTGCATCGGGGCCCATCCATAGGGAGCATCCCACTGGTTGCCTGTCACCTGAGTGCTCGTTTGTATCCCCCCCGCCCGCTCAAAGAGCGAGAGATTCGCGACGACGCGCGCCGCTTGTCGCGGCGTGGCGATCCCCGCCCAGAGGGGGAAGAACGTCGTGACGAAGGGATACGCGCGCCGCCTCCGCGTCACGAAGTTGTAGTCGAAGTAGAGACCCGCTTCTTCGTCCCAGAGCCACCGATTGATCCGGGCCCGACGCAGGCGCGCGCGGCGCTCCCATGCACGCGCCTCTGCAGAGCGCCCCAACTCCCGGAGAATGCGCGCCACATCTCGCTCCATCACATACAGCAGCGAGTTCAAGCACACGGGATTGTAGAAGAGGACGCCGGCATTGAACGGCCCGAAACGGTTCGAGGGATCAAACCCCGATTCGCGCATCGAACGATCGGCAATGTAGAAGAGATCGGTGAGCTGATCGGTCTCCGGATCATAGAAGAGGGACACGTCGTAATCCATCACCCGATGCCGGCGGTAGTACTCCCGGACGCGATCATAGTGCGTCCGTCCCTGCGCGTCGCGTTCGTGCGCGAGCACTTCGGGAGCCGGTCCCCGACCCGAATCGTAATAGCGTGACAGCCCCGTTGCCGACACCCCGTGCGGCGGCTCGGTCCAGTAGCGGTAATATGCCTCCAGTGCCGGGATCGTCTTCGCCAACCACCTCCGATCTTTCGTGCGCTCATAGACGTCGAGGATCATCCGGCTGAGGAAGGGCGGCTGCGAGCGCGTCAGGTAATACGTGCGGTTGGCATTGAGAATCTTCCCATAGTGCTCGATCTCGTAGAGGAAGTTCTCCACCAGGCTTCGGGCCAGCTCGATCTCCCCCTCGCGCAAGAGACCAAGGGCGATGAAGTAACTGTCCCAACCGTACATCTCGTTGAAGCGACCGCCCGGCACAACATAGGGATGGGGGAGATAGAGCAAGCCATGCTCCCGAATCGCCATCGGATCATCGGGCACGCGCCGCCATTCGATCCGCGCGAGCTCCTCTTCGGAAAGGAGCTCGCGCACGCGAGCTTCCAGCGCTGCCCTCTCCTCCTTCGGGGAGATGTAGATGGGCCACCTCCCCGCCGGAGGGGGGAACTTCGGGTCCTCGGCCGCACGCGCCAGGTCACGCGGTGTGCGTTGAAGGAGACGCCAACTCCGCCGGATGTATTCGCGGAAGTGCCGCCACTGGGCCTCACTCGCCCTGCGGGGGGCCGCCGGACGAACCTGCGCGGGGAATGGGACAGCCGGCAGCGGGGATTGCAGAAGGAGACCGAACAGACAAAGGATTACCCCTCTTCGACCTCTGCTCCACATCTTGCACCCGACGTCTCGGCTCATCCCCCCTCTCTTCCAGAAGCGATTCAGCGCACCGCTATCGTCACGGTCCGACCGTCGTCGGGGAATTTCACCCACACGATTCGCCGCACCGGATCATAGCTCCATCCCTCGGCGCGTCGCTCCAGTGCCGCGAGGGTCTGAACCCGGACCACTTCCTCTCCCGAGCGCAGGACGCGCTCCGGTTCTCGTTCGACAGCAGTGATCCGCAACAAATACGCGCGCGACGGTGGGATGTAGCTCCCCTCCCGCCGACCAATTTCCACAACAATCCCCTCGGCTGATAACCGACACCCAAACCGGGTGCGCGCGTAGAGGCCGCGCTGGAAGGCATCGCTCACGCCATCGTCCTCATAGAGCGCGCCCTCGCACACGCGCCCGGGGAAGACGCTGAGGATGAGCGGATCAACTGGCACCTCATCCACATAGTGAACGACGGGCTGCATGGGGATGATCGCCCCACCGCGCACGAAGATCGGCACGCGATCCAATGGGGCTTCGACGTGCACCTGTCGCGGGCCGATGACCTTCTCGCCGGTCCAGAAATCGAACCATTCGCCTTCGGGGAGATACACCTCGCGCGAACGCGCCCCCTCCACGAGCACGGGTGCAATGAGCAGGTCGCGACCAAGCAGAAACTCCGTGTCCAACCGATAGGTCCGCCGATCCGCCGGATACTCCAGAAACAACGGCCGCATCACGGGCACGCCCGTTCGCGCGGCTTCTTCGAAGACCGTGTAGAGGTAAGGCAGAAGCTGATAGCGCAGCTCGATGGCCTGGCGATTGAGCGCCTCATACTCGGGACCAAAGGCCCACGGTTCGCGATCCCGCGTCCCTTTCTGCGAATGTCCGCGACAGAAGGGGCTGAAGATGCCGGCTTGGAGGAATCGCGTGTACAATTCCGCACTGGGATTCCCTGCGAACCCCCCGATGTCCGGTCCCGCGAACGGCTGCCCGGAGAGGCCGAGATTGAGCCCCATCGGGATCCACAGCTGCAGGTGCTCCCAACTGGCCGTGTTGTCTCCGGTCCAGGTGGCCGCATAGCGATGGCCGCCCGCATACGAAGCGCGGGTGAGGATGAAGGGGCGCTGACCGGGCCGAAGCCGTTTCAGGCCCTCGAACGTCGCCCGCGCCATGAGCAGGCCGTAGACATTGTGCACTCGGCGATGATCGGTGCGACGACCATGAGCCTCATGAACGGCCTCCAGCGCCATCGTGCGCTCCGTCAGCCGATCCGTCTCCACGAAGACGGCGGGCTCGTTCATATCGTTCCAAAATCCGCGAACCCCCGCTTCCACCAATCCCCGATACAGATCGCCCCACCACCGCCGGGTCTCTTCCCGCGCGAAATCGGGGAAGACGCACTCGCCCGGCCAGACGACGCCCGAGTAGAGCGAGCCATCCGGCATCCGGACGAAATGTCCGCCCTTGAGCCCCTCATCGTACACCCAATAGCCGGGCTCCCGTTTGATCCCCGGATCAATGATGGCGACGACCTTCACACCGATCCGCGCCAGATCCGCAATCATCCGACGAAAATTCGGGAACTTCTGCGCGTCAACGGTGAAGCTGCGAAAGCCGTCCATGTAGTCAATGTCGAGATAGATCGCATCGCACGGGATCCGGCGTCGGCGAAATTCCGCGGCGATCTCCCGCACGCGCTGCTCCGGTTCGTAGCTCCAGCGAGATTGCTGATAGCCGAGTGCCCATCGGGGAGGCAGCGGCATACGCCCCACCAGTTCCGTGTATCGCTCGAGGACCTTCTTCGGGTCGGGACCGTAGAAGACATAGTAGTCCAGCTCGCCCCCTTCGGCCCCGAATGAAAACCGGTCGCGCCGCGTGCCCCCCAGATCGAAGCTCGAACGAGAGGTATTGTCGAAGAAGATCCCGTAGCTGCGGCCGTGACGGAGCGCCAGCAGAAACGGGATGGATTGATAGAGTGGATCGGTCCCGCGCTGATAGCCGTAGGCGTCTGTGTTCCAATTGACGTACACGCGACCGCGATGCTCAAGTGGCCCCGCCCGCTCCCCCAGGCCATAGTAATACTCGTCTGGCGGCATCACTTTCCAGACGCGCACGTCTTGCCCGTTCCACATCATGCCCGACTCCGGGGCCTCCGCCACGACGATCTCACCCCGCGCGTCGCGGATCGTCACCGAACAGGGGGATTTCCCCACTTCGACGATCAGCTCCGGCGTGATCAGGCGAATGTCGCTGCGGCTCTCCGCGATCTCAAGGGGGACAGGAGGCCACTCGGTCTTGACGACGGCCCAACTCTCATCAAGGCCCAGCACTCCTTCCGGTCGCATCCGAACGCGAACGAGATCAGCGGCGAGGACGGTGACCTGAAGCCGCGCGTTTTGACACGCGAGCGTCACCCCACGAGCTTCGCGCGTGACCGAGCGGGCCGAGCCAATCATCTGCCAGCGCTCCGCTGCCGGAGGGACCGGGGCGAGCAGCACCAGCAGAAGCATCAGGCTCAGGCCGAGAGGAACCCTCTTTCGCTCTCCCCCCGCGAGGCGGTGAAGTCCTCGCGCAATCCTGATCCCCACACGGAACGAGCATTGAAACGGTCGTCGAGTCACGCCACTCCTCCCGCCCCTGCTCAGATGAGGGGCCATATTCTACCGCGCTCCCCGTATGACGACAACCACAGAGCATCTGCGGACGGCGGCATCGAGGCGAATGGTCCGGAGCGCCGAGCGGCGCGGGAGGGCGAATGCCGACCCGACTCGATTTTTCCGCCCGCTCACGCTATGATGCTTCCCTCGCCTGGGAACGACGCGATGAAGACAGTGCAATGGATGGAAGGGCAACGCGCCCTCCTCGCGCGACGGGCGGATAAAATGGTGCGCGTAGCGGCCATCTTGTTCCTGACGAGCTGCGCGCTGGCCCTCGGCGTCGTGATCGCGCGACGATGGGCCGATCATCCGGTGGGCATGTACATCGTCTTCGGCATGGCGCTGCTCTCGGTCGCTCTGCTGGTGGCAGCCCTCGGCGTGATCCTGCCGCTGCCCTGGCTCATCCATCAGCTCAAGCAAATGGACGAGGTCATCGCCGAGCAACGGCGCCGCGAACCCCCTCACGGTTCGTAGCCGAGGAGATCGGCCGAGAGCGCATCGCCCCGTTTCACTAGGTGGTGGAGAATGAGATGAACGTCCCGCGAGGAACCATAGAGCATGGGGAGCACATCGGCCAGGATCTTCCCATTCCCGTGCTCCGGCCCTCCGCGCGGATCCACTTCCAGGATGAGCGTATGGCGCGGAGACGTGGTCTCTTCGTCCGCGCCTTCAGCCTGCAAGAGCAACTCCTCGGGCACCTCCACCAGCCGCAAGAGCGCCTTGATCGCCGGTTTGTTCGCTTCGTTCACGAGCCGCACGCGGAGCCGATCACGAGCAAGAATGTCGGCTTCGGCGAGCGTGGTCGAAAGTGCGATTCGGACTCTCGGTCGCATGGTTTCACTCCCTCTGCCCCTCGTGAGCTGCTCTCGGTGAGGAGCGGGCCCGCCGTCGAGCGCGCGCGGCCGCTCCCTCTGCGCCGTCAACACAACTCCTCTCGGCCTTCGCGCCGCAACCGCTCCGGGAACTGCCGCACGTCCTGCGAGCGCGCGAGATCGCCGACGAGCAAGACATCGGGCGTATCCACGATCATGACGCCCTCCAACCCGAGCACAGCGACGAGCCGCCCCGTCTGCGAATAGATGAGCGAATCCCTCACATCAATGAGCACGGCATCGCCGAGCGTGAGGTTTCGCGCCGCATCATGATCGCGGGCGCGCAGTTGATGCACGGCCTGCCAACTGCCGACGTCATTCCAGCCGAAGGTCACCGGGAGGACGTAGATCGGTTCCTGCGTCTTCTCCATGATGCCGTAATCAATCGAGATCGCCTCGACCTGACCGTAGACGGCCTCCAGCGTCTGCTCGTACGCGCCATGGCGCGCCCCCTCGTCCAATTGGGCGAGCGCTTCGGCCAAACGGGGCAGATGCTTCCGGATCTCGCGCAAGATGGTGCTCGTGGTGAAAGCGAAGATGCCACTATTCCACAGATACTGTCGGCTGATGACGTAGTGTCGGGCCGTCTCCAGATCGGGCTTCTCGACGAAGCGCTCCGCTCGGTAGACGGCCTGCCCGAGGACGGGCTCGCAGGCGGCGCCTTTGAGGATGTACCCATAGCCCGTCTCCGGACGCGTGGGGGTGATCCCCAAGGTGGCGATGCCGCCGGCGCGTACGAGCGCGGCCGCTGCCTGAAGCGCCGTTCGGAAGGCCTCCTCATCAGAGACGAAATGATCCGAGGGCACGGCGATGAGCACCGCATCGCCCGCCTCGCGCTGCACGTGCCACGCTGCCAGGCCAATGCACGGCGCCGTATTCCGCCCCTCCGGTTCCACCAGAATCCGCACGGCTCGGCCCGAGAAGATCCCCCGCACCAGAGGCGCATGCTCCCGATTGGTGACGATCAGAATGTGCGAGTCCTCGACCAAGGGAGCCACGCGCAGATACGTCTCCTCGATCATCGGGCGTGGTCCCGTGATGCTCAGAAACTGCTTCGGCCGTCGCGCCCGACTCGCTGGCCAAAACCGCGTGCCCGACCCGCCGGCCATGATCACGATGTACGTGGTCTCCATACGCCGTCCCTCATCCTCCGGAAGAATCATCTCACAGACCCGACGATGGGTCAATCATCGCTCTTCAGGAGAACCCGTGCCGAGCAGTGGCGCAATGGTGAGAGAGCGGGCCAGCCCCTCTTCCCTTCTGGACAAAAGCGCCGGAGAGGATGTATCTTTTCTTCGGCGCTCTATGCGTGGGGGCGCGCCCGTAGCTCAGTTGGACAGAGCGTCGGCCTCCGGAGCCGAAGGTCGCTGGTTCGAATCCAGTCGGGCGCGCCATCTTCTTTTCGCCCGCGGGTATTGGTCGGTGAGGAACGCAGATCGCTGACGACCGTCGCTCAGGCCGCGCGGCGACATCGTGGAGGAGAAGGCACGCATGGATGAGGATGGCATGTGTTTCCTCTGGCGCGAAGCCGCGCTGGAATGCCTCAACGCGGATTGCCGCCAACGATACCCCCTCACGGAGAAGCTCTTCGCCTGTCCCGCCTGCGGGGATGTGCTCCAGATCGCGTATGAGCTGAGGGAGCGCGCGTCTGAAGCCGTGAGAGCGCGTTGGCGCGAGCGCCGCCTCTCGGATGACCCGTTGGATCAAAGCGGCGTCTGGCGCTTTCGGGAATGCCTGCCGCCGATCGCCCCCGAATGTGTCGTCACCTTGAGGGAGGGGAATACCCCACTCTATCGCGCTCGCTTCGCCGCTCAGTACGCGGGCGTTCGCGACCTCTTCTTCAAGCACCTCGGCTTCAATCCCACAGGATCGTTCAAAGACTACGGCATGACGGTGGCCGTCAGTCAGGCGCGCGCGCTGCGGGCGCACGTCCTCATCTGCGCGTCCACCGGAAACACATCGGCCTCGATGGCCGCATATGCGGCGCGAGCCGGAATGCGCGCCCTCGTCCTCATCCCGAGTGAGCACGTCGCCCTGGGGAAGGTGGCGCAAGCCCTCGAATACGGCGCGGTGACGCTGCAAGTCCAAGGAGCCAGCTTCGACACGGTCTTGCACCTGGTGCGCGAGCTGAGCGCGCGACCTGAGGTGTATCTCCTGAATTCCCTCAACCCGTTCCGGATCGAAGGCCAGAAGACGATCTTCATCGAGCTGCTCGATCAGCTCGGGTGGGAAGTGCCGGATCATCTGGTCGTCCCCGGGGGGAACCTGGGGAATTCGGCGGCGCTCTTCAAGGCGATGGAGGAGCTGCGACAGCTGGGATTGATCGCACGCTTCCCGAAGCTGACGATCGTGCAGGCGCAAGGGGCGAGCCCGCTTGTTGACGCCGTCGCGCGAGGCGCGAAGCGGATCACACCCGTCCCTCATCCGCGGACGCACGCGACGGCCATTCGCATCGGCCACCCGGTGAACTGGCGGCGAGCACTGCAAGCCCTGGAGGCGACCGGCGGCTTCTGCCTCGCCGTGAGTGAGGCGGAGATCGCCGATGCGAAAGCTGCCATCGGTCGTGATGGCATCGGGTGCGAACCGGCCTCGGCCGCCACAGTGGCCGGAATCAAGAAGCTGCGCGACCAGGGGAAGCTCGCGCCTACGGAGACGGTCGTCGCCTTGTTGACCGGCCACCTGTTGAAAGATCCCGAATACACCCTGCGCTATCACGGGGGGCAACTTGAGGATGCGCTCACCGGACGCCGCATCCGCGGCCGCTTGGCCAATCCGCCGATTCCAGTGGAGCCGCGCCTTGACGCCATCGCCCAATACCTTTACGATGAGAACTTTCCACACCGAAAGTGAGGGGATGACGATGTTGCGACACCGAAACCTCGCGGTCCTCGGCGCCGGCAAAATCGGCGAGGCGTTGATTCGCGGCATGCTCGAGTCGGAGATCATCGAACGAGAGAACATCATCGCGACGGCGAAGCATCAGCGGCGACTCGACTACCTGGCCGAACACTACGGCGTGAAGACGACCCTCAATAATGCTCTGGCTGTCGAGCAGGCGGAATTGGTCCTGTTGAGCGTCAAACCGCAGACGATGCGCGAGGTGGTGGAGGAGATCGCGCCGGTCGTCACGCCGCGACATCTGCTCATCTCCGTGGCCGCCTCCGTCCCCACGTCGTTCATCGAGAGCCTGCTGCCGGTCGAAGTCCCCGTCGTGCGCGCGATGCCCAATACCCCCTGCATCATCCGCGCCGGGATGACCGTGCTCTGCCGTGGGCGCTATGCCACGGAGGCGCATTTGCAGCTGGCCCGCTCGCTCTTTGACGCCGTCGGACGCACGATGATCCTCGACGAGAGTCACATGGATGCGGTGACGGGGCTGAGCGCGAGCGGTCCGGCGTTCATCTATATCATCATCGAGTCGCTGGCCGAGGCCGGAGTGAAGGTCGGACTGGCGCGCGACGTGGCGACAGAATTGGCTGCGCAGACGACGCTCGGCGCTGCCAAGATGGTGCTCGTCACCAATGAGCACCCCGCCAAGCTCAAGGACGCGGTGACGACCCCCGCCGGATGCACGATTGATGGCATCCTGGAATTGGAGGAGGGGGGATTGCGCGTCACGCTGATCAAGGCCGTCGTCAAAGCGACCGAGCGCGCGCGCTGCCTCTTCCCCAATGGAGGGGCGAAGTGAGCGAGGGCGCTTGTGGCGAGCACAGCCTCACGCGTCTCCCCGAGCAGACCTCAGAGCGGCTCCGCGCGCGTGTGCGCGAATTGGCGGCTGTACTCGTTCAGACGCCGACGCCGAGCGGCAACGAAGCGGCACTCTACCCCTTTCTGACTGGCGTGCTCCAGGCCTGCGGATTTCGCGTGGAGCGACAGATGACCTCCCTCGGACGCGAGAACCTCGTCGCCCGACGCGGCCAGAGCACGTTGCTCTTCTCAGCGCACGTGGACACCTATCCGGCCTACACGCATCCGGAGCCGTACCGTCTGCGGCAGGAGAACGATCGGCTCATCGGGCGCGGCGTCGCGGATTGCAAGGGGCAGATCGCCGCTCTGCTCTGCGCCGTTGAGCTGGTGGAGGCCCCCTGCCAGATCGCCTTCGTCGTGGATGAGGAGCGCACGGCCCTCGGCTCGCGCGAGGTGCGCGTGGAGGCCGAAGGCGCGATCGTGCTCGAGCCCACGGAGCTGCGCCCAGTGATCGCACACGCCGGAGCTATCGAGTTGGAGGTCACCGTCTACGGACGCGCGGCGCACGGCAGCGCTCCTCACTGCGGCGAGAACGCCGTCCTGAAAGCCATGCGCGCGATCGAGGAGATCGGACGCTTGCCCTTCCTCAGTCAAACGCACCCGCTGTTCCCCCCAGCTCCCTGGGTGACCCTGGGGAAGATCGAGGGGGGATTCGATACGATGGTCGTCCCGAATCGCTGCAGCTTTCAAATGGATATTCGCGTCCTGCCGGGCGTCTCCATTCGCGAGGCCTGCGAGCAACTGTTCGCGCTCGCCGCGCAGCTCGGGGCAGAACTGACAATCCTCGACGTCTCAGAACCGTCGGAGGTGGCGGCGGACCATCCGCTCGTCCGGGCCCTTCAGACCGCGCACGAGGCGATCGTGGGCGAGCGTCCGACCCCCTGCGGCTATTACAGTTTCACCGACGCCACTCACTATTTGCAGCGCGGCCTTCCCGCCGTCGTGTACGGAGCCGGAAGCCTCGGCGTCGCCCACTCCGACTACGAGTGGGTCTCGCTCCGAGAGTTGGAGATCGCCGCTCGCGTCTTCGCCCACGTGATCGCTCACTGGGCGTAAGCATCCTCCTCAATCGGCTTGATCATACGCACCCACTCGCCATGTTGCACACCGCACTCTTCAAATCCCAGGCTCCGATACCACCGACGCGCGTGCCAATTGCGCTCCCCCACCCAGAGGCTGACGTATCGGCGACCCCGCTGACGCGCATACGCGATGGCGGCTTCTAAGAGCCTCCGCCCCACCCCTTTCCCTTTCCATTCGGGGTGGACGCAGATCTCGTGAATCTCTCCCGTCTCGCCTAAGCGTTTGTCCCACCACTCGGCGTGGATGCTCACGAATCCGATCAACCGCCCCTCGACCTCAGCGACGAAGAATCCCTCCGGCTCGCCGCTGTAGAGCCAGTTCAAATAATTGCGGATGCGAAACGTCGTCGTGTCCGCATACTCCTCCAGCCCCCGATACGCCTGCCGATAGACGTCCTCCAGTTGGTCGAGGTCCTCGACACGTCCTCGACGCACGGTGATCGGCTGTGGCACGATCGCCCCAATCATACCTCGAACTTCACCCCGAGAGTATTATCCTTCGCTCCCACACAGCGGGGCAATCGCGTGACACTGGGCCGACTGGGGACTCCGCGCAGTCAGCGAACCACGTGACGCTCCCCCAATGGGCGCCGTCGAAAGGGAAAAAGCTCGTGGATGAGGCGATAAGGATCCTTCAGGCGCAGCCCCCGAAGGTATGGAGACTAAGCCGACTCATCTTCGGAAGAAGGCGAAGAGAATGCTCACCACCGCCCCAATCTGCCCCACCCAAAACAGAAACATCCACTTGATCAGCTCCGATCGCACCGACTCGATCCTCCCCGTCAGCTCTGACCGCACCGA
>BEHM01000038.1 GCA_002923315.1 bacterium HR10 | reverse complement strand
GTCTTTGATATGCGCCTGTTCGAAGAAGCGCAATCCGGAGCGAACGACGTAGGGGATGCGCCGCCGCATGAGTTCGATCTGCAGCTCCATCGAATGGTAATGCGACCGATAGAGCACGGCGATCTCCGAGAGCGGCACCCCTTCTTCGTACAGCTCCAGAACGCGCGTGGCGACGAAGGCCGCTTGCTCGTAGACATCCTGCGCGGGCACAAGAGCGGGCTTCGGTCCATCGGGACGCCGCGCGCGCAACGCCTTCGGGAACTGCCGCTCGTTGTGGCGGATGGAGGCGTTGGCCAGAGCCAGGATCTGTGGCGTGCTGCGATAGTTCGTCTCCAAGCGGTAGATGCGCGCGTCCGGATAGCGCTCGGGGAACTCGTAGATGTTGCGGAAATCGGTCCCGCGCCAGCTGTAGATCGTCTGGCAGTCGTCGCCGACGACCATGACGTTGCGGTGCCGCCCGGCCAGCCGATCCACGATCTCCGCCTGCAGACGGTTCGTGTCCTGATATTCGTCCACGAGGATGTGCTGGAACTGCTCGGCGTAGAGGGCTTCGATCTCCGGGTGCTCAGAGAGCAATCGCCACCAATTCACGAGCAGGTCATCGTAATCCATCACATTCTCGCGCCGCTTGCGCTCGGCGTACTCCCGCGCGACGCGCTCGATCTCCGGCAGCAGCGGCTCGAAGTACGGGAAGCGCGTGAGGACGATCTCCTCCAGCGATCGCCCCGTGTTGCAGGAGAGGCTGAGGATGTCCTGCAGGACTTCCCCGCGAGGGAACCGCCGCGCGCGGGTATCCAGGCCACAGGCGCGCACGCATGCCTCGAGCAGCTCGCGCGCATCCTCGCTGTCGAGGATGGTGAAGTTCGGATGATAGCCGAGCGCCTCCGCGTGCCGGCGCAGGAGGCGATTGGCGATGTGATGGAAGGTCCCACCCCAAATTCGGCGGCACTCCGTCTGCAGAAGCGCCTCGACGCGCTGGAGCATGCTGCGCGCGGCCTTGTTGGTGAAGGTCATCAGCAGCACGCGCGATTGATCCACGCCCTGCTCCACGAGCCAGGCGACGCGATACGTGATCACGCGCGTCTTGCCCGAGCCGGCGCCTGCGATCACCAGCGCCGGCCCTTCACCCGAGGTGACCGCGGCGTACTGCTCCTCGTTCAGTTCGGCTCGGTAATTGATCAGCGTGCGCCGGATCGCCGCGCGCTTGATGACGTACCGTCTCATCTCCGTGCCCTCGACTTCCAGGAGGGTCGCTCTCGCGAATGCCACGGGCCGCGCGCGGTCGGGTCGTCATCCGAAGCGTCGGGCCTCACACCTGGCGAGCGAGGGCGACGGCCAGCTCCGCCGCCTCGCTCATGCTGTGGGCGACGGTGATCTTCAATCCCGATTGCGCCAGCAGCTCGCGCGCGCGCTCGACATTGGTCCCTTCTAACCTCACGACGATGGGGACGGTGACGCCGACTTTTCGGGCCGCTTGGATGACGCCTTCGGCGACGATGTCGCACCGGACGATGCCGCCGAAGATGTTGATCAGCACCGCCCGCACATTGGGATCCGAGAGCAGAATGCGGAAGCCATTCTCCACGCGCTCGGTCGTCGCACTGCCGCCGACATCGAGGAAATTGGCGGGCTCTCCTCCCGCGAGCTTGATGATGTCCATCGTCGCCATGGCCAGGCCGGCGCCGTTGACCATGCAGCCGATGGTCCCGTTGAGCTTGATGTAGTTCAGGTCGTAGCGGGAGGCTTCCACCTCGAGCGGCTCCTCTTCGTTCACATCGCGCAGCTCGGCGTAATCCGGATGTCGGAAGAGCGCATTATCATCGAAGGTGATCTTGGCATCAAGTGCGTACAGCCGCCCATCCTCGGTCACCACGAAGGGGTTCACTTCGACCAGCGACGCGTCCAGCTCGACGAAAGCCCGGTACAGACCCAGGATGAAGCGCACGGCTGGGGCGAGCTGTTCGCCCGTGAAGCCGAGCGCGAAGGCGAGCTTGCGCGCTTGATAGGGTTGAAGGCCGAGCGCCGGATGCGCGTGCGCTTTGAGGATGAGGTCGGGCGAGCGCCGGGCGATCTCCTCGATGTCCATGCCGCCGGCCGGGCTCGCCATGATGACCGGGCGCTGCGCCGCACGATCCAGCAGGATGCCCAGGTACAGCTCTCGATGAATGGGCAGGGCTTCCTCGATGAGCAGGGTGCGGACCTCGCGCCCCTGCGGTCCCGTTTGCGGCGTCACCAGCTTCATCCCCAGCATCTCGCGGGCCAGCTCCTGCGCGCGCTGCGGAGAATCGGCCAGGCGAATGCCTCCGGCCTTGCCGCGCCCTCCGGCATGGATCTGCGCTTTCACGACGACGCGCCCGCCGAGCTTCTCGGCCACAGCGCGCGCGGCCTCCGGCGTCGCGACAGCTTCCCCGCGGGGGACCGCCACCCCGTAGCGTTTGAGCAGCTCCTTCGCCTGATACTCGTGTATCCTCATGAGGCTTCTCTCCATCGGAAGCCCTCGGTGATTCACCCCATCGCCCGAAGGCCTCCTGCCGCCTGCGACTCGCGGTTGGAGTTTAGGGAGAGCCCTCCAGGGAAGTCAAGGTGGCCGCGCCGCCTCGTGAGCTTCCGCGTCATTCAGCGCGAGCGAGCTCAAGGGACACGCGCTCGCCTGAGCGTTGGCGATGCGGCCCGCTCGGTGCTAAGATTAGGCCCTCATGCCGGTTGAGGGGGGAAGGGAGGCATCAGCATGAGCGGTGCGCGTTCGGAACGAGTGGGGATTCTGGTCGGAGGCGGTCCGGCGCCCGGGATCAACGGCGTCATCAGCGCGGTGACCCTCGAGGCCCGCAACCGCGGATATGAAGTCGTGGGGATCTATGACGGCTTCGCGTGGTTGATGAAGGGGGAGACCAGCCGCGTGCGGCTTTTGGATCATGACGAGGTCTCGCGCATTCATTTTCAGGGTGGCTCGATCCTGAACACGTCGCGGGCGAATCCCACGCGTCGGCCGGAGGATTTGGAACGCGTCGTCGCGGCGCTCGAAGCGCTGGGCGTGCGACATCTGGTGACGATCGGAGGCGACGATACGATGTACGCCGCTCATTGCGTGGCGCGGCAGGCCGCCGGACGCATCCGCGTCTGTCATGTGCCCAAGACGATTGATAATGACCTGCCTTTGCCGGGGGACATGCCGACCTTCGGGTTCGAGACGGCGCGGCAGCTCATCTTCGAGCTGTTGCGGAATCTCATGGAGGATTCGCGGACGACGAATCGGTGGTATTTCGTCGTCGTGATGGGGCGATCCGCCGGGCATCTCGCTCTGCAGAGCGGGATGGCCGCCGGAGTGACGACGATCATCCTTCCGGAGGAGTTCCCGGATGTCGTGCACCTGGAGACGCTGGCCGATGTGCTGGAGGGGGCGATCCTCAAGCGGCGCGCCTTCTGGCAGCGGCGCGACGGCGTGGCCGTGATCGCCGAGGGATTGCTGGAGCGCATCCCGGAGGGCGAGTTGAGCGGGATCGAAGGCGTGCGCCTCACGCGCGACGAATACGGCCACTTGCGGCTGGCCGAAATGGACCTGGCACATATCCTCAAGACGATCGTCGAGCGCCGATTCGCCGCCCGTGGTGATGCGCTCACGATCGTCCATAAGACGATCGGCTACGAAGTGCGTTCAGCCCCCCCGATCGCCTTCGACTGCCAATATGTGAAGACGCTCGGCTACGGGGCCGTCGAATTCTTGCTCAATCCCGCGCCGGAGCACCGGGGATGGCCGGGCGCGTTGGTCTGCGTCGTGAGCGGGCAGCTTCGATATCTGCCCTTTGAGGAATTGATGGACCCGGCAACAGGACGCACGCGCATTCGCGTGGTGGATGTCACGGCGCCGATGTATCGGATCGCGCGCGAGTACATGATCCGACTCGAACGCGAGGATCTCGAGGATGAGCGCCGACTGACCGAGCTGGCGCGCGCAGCTTCGACCAAGCAGTATGCGATGACGCCGGAGGAGTTCCGGCGGCGGTTCCAGCATGTCGTCACAGACCTCGTCGGAGGCATGTGAACATGAGGGGGCGACTCGAGACACGCGAAGTGACGACCGTTCGTCGCTACGAATCGGCCGTTCGGGAGTTCCTGGACATCGCGCTCGCCCAATTGCAAGCGCTGCGGCAACGGCTCACCCCCGGGTATTTCGATCGAGCCGTGGAGCTGATCCGGCAAGCCGAACAGCGCGGCGGGCGCGTGCACGTCACGGGCGTGGGCAAGCCCGAACATGTGGCGACGTATATCGCTTCGCTCCTGAACAGCACGGGTACGCCCGCCTATTTCCTGCATGGGACGGAGGCCGTGCACGGGAGCGCCGGACAGGTCCTACCCGGCGATGTCGTCATCGCTATCTCCAACAGCGGGGAGACGCAGGAGCTGAAAGAGACGGTCATGACCGTCAAACGCATCGGCGCGCACATCATCGGCGTCAGTGGACAGCCGCAGTCCTGGCTGGCACGACACTCGGACGTCTTCCTCTATGCGGGGGTCACCCACGAAGGCGATCCCCTCAATCTCCCGCCCCGCGCGAGCGTCCTGGCCGAGATCTACGTGCTGGCCGCTCTTTCCGTCGCGCTGCAGGTGGAGAAGGGCCTCACCCGACAGCAGTACCATCTCCTGCATCCGAAGGGTCGGTTGGGGCAGCTCTCCTCGGAAGATGGCTCATCTCCGGCATAATCCATCATGCCGGAAAAGGAGCTGTTCTGCTCAGGCCTCGATCGCGGGCGTCACCCCTTAGGGGACCCTCACTTGAGAAGGTCCACAATCCGGCCCAGGGTATCCAAGACCTTGGGGTTGCTCAAAATGACGAGGGCGATCACAACGTAAAGGATCATCTTGACGCGGAAGAGTTCGCCTCTCATCTCTTCGCGCACTTGCGCGACATCTCGCTTCAGCTCATCCCGGATCTGATACATCTCGGTGCGGACGGCGGCGATGTCTGCCCTCAGTTCTTCCCGAACAGCGGCGATGTCTCCCTTCAGCTCATCCCGGATCTGGTACATCTCAGTGCGAACGGCGGCGATGTCTGCCCTCAGTTCTTCCCGAACGGCGGCGATGTCTCCCTTCAGCTCGTCCCGAACGGCAGCGATGTCCCCCTTCAACTCTTCCCGAACGGCGGCGATGTCCCCTTTCAGCTCTTCGCGAACGGCAGCGATCTCTTCTCTGAGCTTATAGAACTCATCCTTGGTTTCCTCGCGGAGCCTATAGATGTCTTCCTTCGTCGCCGCGTGGGTTTGAGTCACCTCTTGGATATACTGCAACAGGGCCGCCGTGGCCTCGTCCCCCAGTTTCTCCCGCAGCAACCGATAAGCTTCGAAGGTGTGCGCATTCGGCATAGCTCGTCGAAGACTATAGCATGATTCGCGTTTGGCGTCGAGAGGGGGTAGGCCGACCGCTTGGCATGGGGCTTTTCGATCTCACGTCTCCCCCCCGCCCTCACTGAGTGTGTGAGGGCGAAACCGATGGGGATGAAAGGGCGCGAGATCTCTGCTCGTCCGTCCGGAGGTGATCAGCTCCACGATGAGGCGGGCTGTGATCGGGGCCAGCAATATCCCATTGCGGAAGTGGCCAGTGGCGATGAGGAGTCCGGGTTCGGCTTCCCCCAAGATCGGGAGATGATCAGGAGTATCGGGGCGAAATCCCGCCCACGCTTCCACGAATGTGCACTGTTCGATGGCCGGGAGGACTTGCCGAGCTGCGGTGAGGAGACGAAGGAGCGCTTCGGCCGTCACGCGTCTCTCATAACCGACATCTTCCATCGTGCTGCCGATGAGCAGGCGGCCGTCGCGGCGGGGGACGATATAGCAGTGGGCCGAGTGCACGACGTGTTCAAGAAGTGGCGCGCGCGCTTGGAGGACGAGGATCTGCCCGCGAATGGGTTTGACCGGAGGCGAGGGGTACCGTTCCGGGTCCACCATCGCCGCCCACGCGCCAGCGCAATTGATGGTGACGGCTGCTGCGTAGCGCTCTCGATTCGTGCGCACGCCGACCACGCGATCCCCCTCGCGCACGAGGCCGAGCACAGGCCAACCCGTCACCAGGTCCACGCCTTGGCGCTGTGCGGCGAGAACGAGGGCGTCTGTGAGCTTTCGATTATCCACCTGATGGTCCTCCGGCAGAAAGAGCCCCATTTGTATAGCCCCAGAGAGCGCCGGCTCCAGATGGCGCACGTCCTCGGCCGTCAGATCCTCGACGGCCAAGCCCGCGGCCTTTTGCTTCTCATAGGCGGCGGCGAGAATCTCCCCCTCGGTGAAGTCAGCAGCCAGAAACACTGTTCCTTCGCGGCGGTAATCAACGGAGAGGCCCGTCACCGCCTCGAGCTCAGCGACGAAATCGGGATAGAGCTGCAAGCTCGCTCGGCAGAGCTCGAAGAAGGGACCCTGCGGCTCGTGCAGCGCTTCGGATTGAGGGGCGAGCATACCGGCCGCCGCATGCGACGCCTCGCGTCCGGGCTCCCCTCGCTCAATGAGTCGGACGCGCAATCCCTCTTTCGCCGCCGCATAGGCGATCGCGCATCCAATGATCCCCCCTCCAATGACGATGACGTCCGAGGTCTTCGTGCTCCTCATCGTCGGTGGAGGCGTCCCCCGGCGATCCGTTCCGCCAGAGCCTTCGCCTCCTCGTAATGTTTGAACCGCTTCTCGGCCGCGCGGAACGCGGCCGTGTGGTAGTAGCGTTTTCCGTTGATCGTGCGCGGCGGATACACGAGGTGCAGCATCTCGTGAAAGAGGACGTACTCGAAGAAGAATTCAGGGATGCGCGGATCATCGAGCAGGCGGCTGATGACGAGCGTCCGATGCGTGTGATCGAGGTGGCCGAGCACGGTTCGGCTCCGATAAGGGCTCCAGGTCAAGACCGGCATCCGAAGCGCGCCGCCGAAGTAGAGTCGGTTCAGGCGCTGGAAGGCCTGTTCGAGATTCCGGTATCGCCCCTGAGGGCCGAGGATGCGCTTGCGCCCGCGCTCGCGGCGCGCCTGCTCGGCCGCCCGGATGACGGCAGGATCAGCCGTGTAGGCGCGGTAAATGCGTTCGAACTCCTCGTCCACCTTTCGCCGGAAGAGCTTGGCCACCAGGATATGGGCGAGCGCCTGGTGGACGCGCCGCGGGGCATCGCGCAAGATGTCGGAGAGCTTCACGTACAAGCGATGGCTGCGCAAGCGGATGTAGCTGTTGAGGCCTGCGAACGGATAGAATCCTACCTCGATCTCCGGCACCGATCGCCGACCCGTGATCTCGCGCACGGCCTCGGCGAAAATCCGTCTCAACTCCGCCTCCGTGATCGCCACAGCCCTTCTCTCCGCCGGAATCCCCGTCGGGGACTCCTCAAGACGATCGCCAAAGACAGTGTTTGATGTTAGCCAAAAGCGCAAAAGGTCGTCAAACGAGCACCCCCGATGCGCTCGGGCCTTGTGACTCCGAGGTGAGACCCAGCATGAAGGGGAGGAGGCATTCGTGAAACGGTGTGGCCGTCTCGCGCTTCCTCGAAGGAGCGTATGGCCCTTTGGCGAGGGCGACTTCGTTTACCGGACGAGCAGCAGGAAGCGAGGTCTTTCCGCGAGCGGGTGCAACGGTCCCCAGAGGACGTCCTCCGTCGCTCGCCCCAAGCCCATGAAGATCGAGAAGCGGATGACCTCTTCACCCCCGGCATGGTACGTTGGCTCATGGCTGATCACATCGCATTCGTACTATCGGGCTTCACCTCCTGCGGGAGAGCAAAAAATGGCAATAAAAAATCCTTGACCAAAAGGGGGCATGGCGAGTATATTCACACTGCACACGTGGTGTGCGAGATCCGTCGGAGAGGTGAAGAGGTGGTGAATAAGACCTTCCTCGTGGGGATCCTGGGGGCTCTTCTATCCGTCCCTCCCTCCTCTTTTGAGGAGGTTTCAGGCCAGGGGAAAGGAGGGGGAGCGCTCAGTGTCCACACCTTCCTGTCAGGAGGCGGGGCGGTTCGCGTGTCGGAGGACGAGAACCTTTCGGAGCTCAAAGTAAATGTGAGGGGAGCCCGTTTCCCTCTGCCCCTTGACCGACCTGAGGATGGGAAGACATGCGGAGCGGCTTCTCAAGAGCCACTGTTACAGTACGGTTGCGTTTTGGGCGAAACGCTATGTTGGGTGGCGTGCCAGCCTGGGGAGCGCGATTACTGCGTACTGCCGAGCGATCGGTGTGTGATCTCCACCGAGATCCCCTGTCGGGGTGTGAGTTATAACGTGCGCGAGTGCACCGTCCCCTGTTCAGACGGAACGAATAAAATTTGTCGAGCGACTGTGCGCGAGTGCATTTTCTGATGATCTTTGGCTCCCTCTACCTGAGGCAGAGCGTGCACTCGCGCGTGAGCGTTCCGCCGACTGCAGCTCGAAAGCTGCGCGGTGGGAGAGAGTGTGGAGGAGACGTATGAACGATAGGAAATGGCGCCGTTGGGTATATGAGCTTATGGCTCTGAGCCTCTCCGTGACCGCGATGGGGTCCACGCTTCCTGGGATGGCTCTCCAACGGGATCCTGTGACGGCGGTCACGCGATCGCCTCAGTCCGGCGGCCAGGCGAGAGCCGCTCGCGCATTTCATTCCACGCTCATAGCGCGCCTTCACGTCGGCGCGGATGAGGTGAGTGAACGATCCCTGAAGCGTCTGGGGCAAAACGGGCATATCTATCTCCTCACGCGGATCTATCCGGGCGAAGATCCCCCTTATGTCCTCGAGTTCGATTCATCGGGCGCATTCCTCAGACGGATTGACGTTGGCTCACATCCATTGCTGACCCGATTGGGCGTCGTGCCCTCTCGGGTCTTCTGGACGGATATGGCGATCGATCAGCGGGGGACGATCTATCTCTCCGGTACCGCCGTCGTCGGCTCTCCATTGCGGTGTCATGCCGATTTCATCCTCACGTTCGCCGCGACGGGCGCCCCGGCGATGGGAATAGATACGGGATATTATCGCAATGTGCGGATGGCCCTGGATGAGCAGGGATCGCTCTATGTCTATGGCGACGTTGATAGCGATCGCGCCGATCCGGAGGAGAGCTACGCGATTCGAAAGTACGATTCGTCGGGAGCGGTGGTCAAAAAGTTCGGATTCAACAGCAACCTCTTTCCAGGAAGAGGGGGGCTGATCTCGGCGACCACGCTGTCCGTTCGCGCCGGACGTATCTACCTCTACACGCCTGAAACCGGCTGCCTTTCGGTCATCGATGAGGCGACCGGTCGCGTGCGCTCCCTCGTCCTCCTCCCCCAACCTCCTCAACTTCTGGTGAGACAGGCGAGCGGCGCTGGCCTGCTGGCCGATCCCTCTCAGCCGATCCCACGGGTAGAACAGAGGCCGCTCTTCGTCGGACCGTTGAAGAACGGATATTTCATGGCTGCGATCATGGAGACGGCGTATGGGCTCGGAAAGAGTCTGACCATAAATTATTGTGTGATCTTCACGCTGGACGAAAATCGGATGTCTCACGTCTCGGTGCTCCATGGGCTTCCCGCGGTGGATTTGCAAGTGACTCATACCGGTGATCTCGTGGGCTTCCTCATGAGGCCGAAGGCGAGCGCCGATGGGAAGGCGCTCGCCGAAATCGAGTGCCGGATGCTCGCTTTGCGCGACGAGGAGCTGAAGTGAGCGTTCGCCGAGGTCCCGTCGCACGCCACTCTTGTGAGCGGTACGGCTGATCGGGTCGGCGAAGTGTGACGCCTTCTGCAACGGCCCCAAAGGACGCTGCAGGACTGATCCATCGGTCACAGAGCCCCCATGTCGGTGGAAAATTCGGCAGGAGATTGGTATCATAAGGAGCTAAACGTTCGCCCTCTTCGGAAGGACCCGCCTCGATAGGGATTCCGGTGAGCGCGAGGGCGGAAGGGGAGGATGACCTATGGGCGTGGGGACGAAGGACAGTTTCGGCGTTCGATCCCGACTCTCCGTAGGGGCCCTCTCGGTGGACTATTTCTCTCTGGCGGCTCTGGAGCGCGCGGGAGTGGAGGACGTCGCGCGGTTGCCATTCTCCTTGAAGATCCTCGTGGAGAATCTTCTCCGCTTCGAGGATGGTCGGACGGTGACGGCCGATGATATTCTGGCCATCTGTCGCAGCGTGAGCGGGGAGCGCCGGGAGCGGGAGATCGCCTTCCGTCCGGCGCGCGTCCTCATGCAGGATTTCACGGGCGTGCCGGCGATCGTGGACCTGGCGGCGATGCGCGAGTGGATGCGCGCGCATGGCGGCGATCCCCGACGGATCAATCCGTTGACGCCGGTAGACCTGGTCATTGATCACTCCGTTCAGGTGGATCACTTCGGCACGCCGACGGCCTTCGCCGAAAATGTGGCGCGGGAGTTCGAGCGAAATCACGAGCGGTATCGCTTCCTGAAATGGGGGCAGCAGGCCTTTGCGAATTTCCGGGTCGTCCCGCCCGGTATGGGGATCGTGCATCAGGTCAACCTCGAATATCTGGCGCGCGTCGTGTTCGTCGAAGACGGGGTCGCGTATCCGGATACGCTCGTGGGCACGGACTCGCACACGACAATGATCAACGGTTTGGGGGTGCTCGGTTGGGGCGTGGGGGGGATCGAAGCGGAAGCGGCGATGCTCGGCCAGCCCATCACGATGCTCATCCCCGAGGTCGTGGGCTTCAGGGTGACGGGCGAGCTGCCGCCGGGGGCGACGGCGACGGACCTTGTCCTCACGGTCACCGAGATGCTGCGACGGAAAGGAGTCGTGGGGAAGTTCGTGGAATTCTACGGGCCGGGTCTCCGGAGCTTGAGCCTGGCCGATCGCGCCACGATCGCGAACATGGCTCCGGAGTATGGGGCGACGATCGGCTTCTTCCCCGTGGATGAAGAGACTCTCCACTATCTGCGGCTCACCGGGCGCGATGAAGAGGTGGTGGCACTGGTGGAGGCCTACACGAAGGCCCAAGGGCTCTTCCGAAGCGAGGAGATGCCGGATCCGATCTTCGCGGATACGATCGAGCTGGATCTCAGTACAGTTGAGCCGAGCTTAGCTGGGCCTCGTCGTCCTCAGGATCGCGTCTCACTCCGGCAGTCCCGACGCGCCTTCCGTCGCGCGCTCCTGGACATGGTCAATGGAGGGATGTCGAAGCTCGATGCCGCGCAACTCGCTCGATGGGTAGAGGAGGGGGGACCTGAACCGGCGCTCGCTCCGCTTCAGAAGCGCATCTCCGTGCGCGTGAACGATCACGAGGTGGAACTCGGGCATGGAGCGGTCGTCATCGCAGCCATCACCAGTTGCACGAATACCTCGAATCCGGCGGTGATGGTCGCGGCCGGACTCTTGGCGAAGAAGGCCGTCGAGCGCGGGCTTCGCGTGAAGCCGTGGGTGAAGACGAGCCTGGCGCCGGGCTCGCGTGTCGTCGTCGAGTACTTGCGCGAGGCGGGATTGCTGCCGTATTTGGAAGCCCTGCGCTTCCACGTGGTCGGTTACGGCTGCACGACGTGCATCGGCAATAGCGGCCCGTTACTGGAGCCGATCGCCCGCGCGATTCAGGAAGGGGGGCTTGTCGCGGCCGCCGTCTTGAGCGGGAATCGGAATTTCGAGGGACGCGTGCATCCGCTGGTGCGTGCGAACTATTTGGCCTCGCCGCCACTTGTGGTCGCCTATGCCCTCGCGGGCACGATGGATGTGGACCTGCTCACGGAGCCACTCGGTCATGATCCCGAAGGGCGGCCTGTGTTCCTGAAAGACATCTGGCCGACGCCTGACGAAGTGCGGACGGTGATAGCCGGGGTTCTTCGAAGCGAGATGTTCCGCCGAACGTATGCCGACGTCTTTCGCGGCGAGGAGCGGTGGCGCGCGCTCTCGGCCCCTGCCGGAGAACTGTTCGCCTGGGACGAAGCCTCCACGTATATTCGCCGACCTCCGTTCTTCGAAGAATTACCGATCGAAGCGCCTCCGCTGGCGGATATTCGCGGGGCCCGCGTACTGCTCGTGCTCGGCGATTCGGTGACGACCGATCATATCTCGCCAGCCGGTTCGATCCCGGTCCAGAGCCCGGCCGGACAGTATCTGATCGCGCGCGGCGTCGCTCCACAGGACTTCAATTCCTACGGTGCACGGCGTGGCAATCACGAGGTGATGGTGCGCGGCACGTTCGCCAATATTCGGTTGCGGAATCTGTTGGTGCCCGGGGTCGAGGGCGGATGGACCGTGCATCTGCCCGATGGGGAGCGCCTGACGGTCTTCGAAGCGGCCGAGCGCTATCGAGCCGAGAACGTGCCGCTTCTGGTCATCGCCGGGAAGGAGTACGGTTCGGGATCCTCTCGGGATTGGGCCGCCAAAGGTCCGCGCTTGCTCGGTGTGCGCGCCGTGCTCGCCGAGAGCTTCGAGCGCATCCATCGGAGCAACCTCATCGGCATGGGCATTCTGCCCCTGCAATTTCGCGAGGGGGAGAATCGCGAGACGCTCGGCCTCACCGGACGCGAGGTTTACGACATCGAGGGATTAGCTGGCGGACTCGCGCCGCGTCAAATGGTCACCGTCCGCGCTCGTCGCGACGATGGTTCGGAGATCGTCTTCTCAGCCATCGCGCGCGTGGATACGCCGATCGAGGTCGAGTACTATCGGCACGGCGGCATTCTCCCGTATGTCCTGCGTGGGTTGTTGAAAGGCGATTCCTGACGCGCGCGTCTCGCCGTGGGGGATTGGGGGCCGCGCCTCGGCGGAAACCCTCATGATGGGGTCGCTGCATGTACCGACCACGCTATTGCGCCGAATGCGGCCATCGCATCGAGCGGGAGCGATGGCGCTTCTGGCATAGTCGACAGTTTTGCCAAACGTGCGCCTGCGTCCTGGAACGACGTCGTCGGATCCGGCTGAGCGCGCTCCTTGTCGTCAGCTTCGCTCTCGGCGTCCTCATCGGTCGCTTCTCGATGCGCGATCCCGCGCCGCCTCCTTCGCTTTGGATTGAGCGGCTCGCGTCCCCGATGGGGGCGACCTCTCTGCCGGCGAATGGGGGGGGCGTGTCCTCATCATCCACGACGGACGCCCCTCGGATCACGATCTGCGGCGCTCCGACCAAACGCGGGACGCCGTGTCGGCGCCGCGTGCGTGAGGGGGAACGTTGCTGGCAACATCGCCAGGTAGCGACGGAGCGCGAGCTGAGAGGCGAACCCGCCGCCCCGGCCGGACGCCCCTGAGCGAGGTTCTGTCCGCTATGGTGAGGCCGACGGACTCATTGGTCGAATCCAGACCGCACCTCCTGATCACGGGACGACCGGGCGTCGGCAAGACGACGCTCATCCGACAGGTGGCCGAGCGCCTGGCTCCTCATGCGGCTGGCTTCTATACCCTCGAAGTGCGAGACGCCGCGGGTCATCGCGTCGGATTTGAGATCGTCACGCTGGACGGCGAGCGCCGTCTGCTCGCTCACGTGAATCTCCAAACCCCGTATCGCGTCTCTCGGTATGGCGTGGACGTTCGCGCGATGGATGCGGTCGCCGTCGCGGCGCTGGAGCGCGGATTGACCGAGCCGAGCATCGCCTTCCTCATCGTGGATGAGATCGCGCGTATGGAACTCTTCTCGCGCGCTTTCGTTCGTGCGCTGGAACGAGCGCTTCTGAGTCCGAAGCGCCTCATCGCCACGCTCCAGCAGAGCGCGCATCCGGTGATCGAGCGGATTCGCGCGCGGGACGATGTCGAGCTGTGGGAGCTGACGCCAGCCAATCGTTCGACAATGCTCGCGCGCGTGCTGGAGCGCGTGAATCCCTCACCGCGCTGAGCAGGCTCGCGCGATCTCAAGATCCCCTCTTGCGCGAGGCTCGCCATTCGAGGATCACGCCCACTGCAGAGCCGAAGAGCCCGATCAACCCTCCGAGGACGACCATGCCGATCCCAATCAGCGCGCCGATTCCCGTCAGGATGAACAGCAGACCGAAGAAGACGAATCCCGCGCCGATGATGAAGAAGAGCAGCTCGATGCCGAATCCCTTCTCGCGCGCCGTCTCCGGCGCCTGTTCCTCTTCCGGCTCCGGCATACTTCCCCTCCTTTCGAGGCTGGCGATCGCGAGGATCGCCCGCGGCTCCCCATCTGCGGGGGTTGCAATTTGCGTTCCACACAGCGCGCGGCGCGAGCTCGGTAAGGGACGCGCAGACAATCACCTCACAGGGTGCTCTATCGGCGCTGCATGCCCCTCGTTCCGCGTGAGGAAGATGGCGCGTCGCGGGGCAGCCGTGTGGGGATTTTCGCGCAGAAGAGGGGCGTGACCTTCCCGGGATGAACCTCCAGAGGGCCATCTCCGGGAAGGTCTCGCGCCGCTGGAGATGCTCACCTCATCAAAGTGGGGAATAGACTGGCTAGAGACGTCCTACGGCGCGGACGCTAGAGCTTCACCACGTTTTCCGCTTGCAGTCCCTTGGGACCTTCCACCAGGTCGAACTCCACGAGCTGTCCTTCCTTCAACGACTTGTACCCTTCCTCCTGAATCGCCGAGTAGTGGACGAACACGTCGGGGCGGCCATCAGGTTGCTCGATGAACCCGTACCCCTTCTGATTGTTGAACCACTTCACTCTTCCTCGCATTCTCGGCATGACCTCCAACCTCCTGACCAAAGATCCTTCGGGAGCCCGCTTCGAACGGGCAACCCAATATCACCCAGGGCGAGCGATGGCGGCCCCGGGGAAAGAGACCGCGAGCCCACGCCTCAAACCGGGGACGTCAGGTCGCGGCTCGCTCTTACCACTTCCACGCACAACCTCCGACATACACACGACCGACGTCGCGCATACTATAGCAAGAGGGCGAGCAAGTCAAGACTTTTTTCTCCGCTCGTGTGAAGAGATGGCTTGGGAGGACAGCGGTGGTGACCAGTCCATGATTCGGGCGATGGTGCAGTCGGTGGGGACTTCGCGCGGGAAGAAGGGGAAACTCGTCTCATGTTCGCGACACCAGAAGTTGCATCGCCGGTCCTCAGCGCGGGTGTTCGGCAAGCGAAACGTTCGCGAGCTTGCGATGAGGCCTATTCCCGAGCCGCAGCGTCACGGGGGCCCTTTGATCGGTCTTCCCTCAAAGCGTTCGCGCAGTGTTCGCAGGGGCAGAGGGCGCGGAGTTGAGCGAAGGGATAGATGCCCGTGCTGTGTCCATCGCTCCATTGGAAGTGCAAGGCGTACTGGCCGACCAGCTCCACGCTCAAGATCGTGAGGTCCTCCGGGATCGTCTCGGGGACGAGCCTGGGACGACCGGTCAGCTCGTCCACGCAGAGCGCGCAGCGGCAGTGTCGTCGGAGATAACTCGCCCGGTACGTGCTCAGATGCCCGTCGCTCCAGAGGATTTGGATCTCCGCAGCGCCGATCTTCTTGATCGCGCTCGGGCGAACGGGGGATTCCGTTCCCGAAGGGGTGATCACATGGAGACCTCCTCGATCCGAAGGGGGGCTATCCGGTAGTTCACGATGCTGATTTGTGCGGCCAGTCGTTCGGCGATCTCGCGATAGGCCGTAGCCGCCGGGGAGCTCGGATCAGCGAGCACGATCGGCACGCCGGTGTCGGCCTGCCGGCGAATGCGCGTGTCTATGGGGATCTCTCCCAGGAAGGGGACGCCCAGCGCTTCGCTCGCGTGGCGGGCTCCGCCATGGCCAAAGATCTCTTCGCGCGCGCCACAGTGCGAACAGATGTAGTAGCTCATGTTCTCGATGATCCCCAGAATCGGGATGTTCGTCTGCTGGAACATGCGCAGCGTCTTCATCGAGATCACCAGACCCACGTCCTGGGGCGTGGAGACGATGACGGCCCCGGTGACGGGCACCGATTGCGCGAGCGTCAGATGGACATCGCCCGTGCCGGGGGGCAGATCCACGAGCAGATAATCCAGCTCCCCCCACTCCACGTCGAAGAGGCATTGTTGCAAGGCCTTGTGCGCCATCGGGCCGCGCCAGATGAGCGGCTTATCTCCAGGGACGAAGAGTCCCATGGAGATGAACCGGAGGCCATGATGTTCGGCCGGGAGGATGCGGTTCTCGCGGATTTCCACCTGTTGTCGGTGGCCGAGCATCAAGGGGATCGCCGGGCCGTAAATGTCCGCATCGAGCAGGCCGATGCGGGCTCCGCTCATGCGCAAGGCCGCGGCCAGATTCACAGCGACGGTGGATTTCCCCACGCCGCCCTTGCCGCTGCCAATGGCGACGATGTTTCGCACGCTCGCGAGCGCCGATCGGTCGAGCGCCGCGTGCGGTCGGACCTCGGCCGTCAGATTCACGCGCACCTCGCGCACGCCTTCAAGCTGAGCGACGGCCCGCCGCGCCTCTTCCCGCATCCGTTCTTTCACGGGGCAGGCCGGCGTCGTCAGATTGATGTCGAAGCTGACGACCGAGTCTTCGATCTTGAGATTCTTGATGAATCCCAGCGAGACGATATCCTGATGCAGATCGGGATCAACGACCTGGCGCAACGCTCGCAGGACATCGCCCTCGCTGACCTTTTTCCCGAACATGGGGAGCCTCCTTTTCTGGAGGGGCTCAGCGGAAACATTCGGACGTCCCGTCGAAAGCCCCCTCAGACGGTGAAGCTACTGCCGCAGCCGCACGTCCCGCGCGCGTTCGGATTCCGGAAGGTGAACCCTGAGCCCATCACCGAGCGCACGTAGTCGATCTCCACGCCGTTCAGATACCGCTTGCTCAATGGATCCACGAAGACCCGGATCCCATTGATCTCGAGGACTTCATCGCCACTTTCGGGCGCCTCATCCAGAGCGAGATCGTATTGGAATCCCGAACAACCTCCCGGGATGACCCGCACGCGCAGGCCGACTTGCTCGGGCGAGAGATTCTCGCTCTCGATGAACTTCTTGATCTCAGCCGCGGCGGCTTCGGTGATCGTGAGTGTCATACGTCGCTTCCTCCTCCTGGCTGGTTTCTCGTGTCAAGGACTAATCTTATCAGCTCTCCCCGAAATAGGCAATATTTTGCCTGAATAATTTACGTTTGCCGGGAAGACGAGCTGTGGTACAATACACGCGCATATGGAGCGGGGATTGAACGTCAATGCGTCCACCCGCATGCGCGTCGTCCATCGGCTCAAGCAGTGGGGGAGCGCGACGGTCGCCGATTTGGCGCGCGACTTGAACCTCTCCGGCGTCAGCCTCCGTCGGCATCTCGATATTCTGGAGCGGGATCATCTGGTCACCGCATACGTTCAACCGCGGGGGCGAGGCCGGCCGGTGAAGGTCTACCGGCTCACGGAGGAAGCCGACCGTTTCTTCCCTGAACGCTACAGCGAATTCGCCGTGGACGTGCTGCAAGGAGTGCGCGAGATCTTTGGCGAACGCGCCCTTCGGCGGCTCTTGCAGCATTGGACGGGCAAGCTGATCGAGCGCCTCAAGGGGCGCTTGATGGGAAAATCGCTCCGGGAGCGCGTCCAAGTGCTCACAGAGGCGATGACGGAGATGGGGTTCTTGGCCTCCTGGAGATGCGTGGGCGCAGGCCGATTCATCCTCACGCAAGCCCATTGTCCGCTGCGGCGCATCGTCTCCGTCTGCCCCGAGCTCTGTGAGCAGGAGCTGCGCATGCACGAAGAGGTCTTGCAGGCATGCGTGACCCGCGAGTGCTTCATGCCGCATGGGGAGGCCGTCTGCCAGTATCAGATTCGCCGTCTCTCCTCCAGAGCGAAAGCCCTCTCTCCTCCTCGTTGAGATTCCTCGCTCTTCTCGAGTAGACTGGAAGCAGTCGGGTGCGCGATGACGGTGACGCCGGCGATCATCTACGGTTGGGTTCCCGTGCGCGAGGCCATTCGCGCTCGCGGGCGCGCCGTGCACAAGGTGCTGGTGGCGCGGGGGGAGCGGCGCCATCGCGTGAACGAGCTCCTGGCCGACGCGCGCGGCATGGGCATCCCTGTGCATCTGGTCTCGCGGGATGTTCTGGACCGCCTGGTCCCGCATGCCGCTCATCAGGGGGTGGTCGCCTATCTGGCGGCGGGCGAATATGCCGATCCGGAGCAGGTCCTGACCGCGCTCACCCAAGAGACGATGCTCGTGCTTCTGGATCATGTCGAGGATCCTCGAAACCTGGGCGCGATCGTGCGCACGGCGCATTGCGCGGGGGTGCAAGCCGTCGTGATCCCTAAGGACCGCGCCGCCGGCCTGACCGATGTCGTCGCTAAGACCTCAGCCGGAGCGTGGGCGTATACGCCGTTGGTGCGCGTGACCAACCTGGCGACTTTCTGCCGCGAGCTGCGCGAGCGTTCTGTTCGAATCGTTGGCGTCGAGGCTGATGGTCCCATTTCCTATACAGAGGCCGAGTACCGGGGGCCTGTGGCGTTCATCTTCGGCAGCGAGGGGAAAGGCTTGCGCCGCCTCACCCGCGCCCAGTGCGATCTCCTCGTCTCTATCCCGATGAGAGGACGGATCAACTCGCTCAACGTCTCCGTCGCTGTGGGGATCGTCCTCTTCGAAGCTCTGCGGCAGCGCACCCAGGGGGGCTAGCGAGGGCGGGGGAGGAGCGCGCGGACTTCCATTTGTTGTAACCTCTCCTCTCTCGCCGGCGTCCTTAGCCTCCGGAGATGGCCGAATCGAAAATCTCGCCAATCAGGAGGAATGAGTCATGAAACGATGGGTCGCATGGGGCATCGCCTGCCTCGTTCTCGGGATCGGCGCGATGGCTCAGGAGAAACCGAATCTGAGTGGGACCTGGGTCTTGGATAAGGAGAAGAGCGATCCCCCCGGCATGGGGATGGGCGGACGTGGAGGATTCAACCCGGATGTCACCCTGATCATCGAGCATCAGGAGCCGGTGCTCAAGGTGAAGCGAATCATCAAGACCGAACGCGGGGAGCAAGCGCAGGAGCTGGTTTACACGACCGATGGGAAAGAGAACAAAAATCCCGGCATGCGCGGTGGAGAGCTTCGATCGAAGACGCGGTGGGAGAAGGGCAAGCTGGTGACCAAGGGCACGCAGACGATCGAATCGCCCATGGGGACGATGGAGCTCGAGATCACCGAGACGTACACGCTCTCGGAGGACGGCAAGACGCTGATCCTTGAGACGACGACCGTGACGCCGCGGGGTGAGCGGACGCGCCGGCAGGTCTTCGTGAAGCAGGGATAAGGGTCATCGTCTGCGAGAGCGCGCCGTCGCATCGGAGATGAGGCGCTTGAGGGCTTCGCGGGCGGTCGCACTCAGGTACGGGTCAGTGGAGCGCGAGAGCGTTCGCAGGGTCTCTGCAGCGTGTGGATTGCCGATCTCCCCCAGCGCCCATGCGATCGCGCGCTTGACGTCCACGTCTTCCTCTCGGACCAGACGTTCGAGGAGCGCAGCGAGCGCCGTCGGCGCGCGAAGTCGCCCGATGGCGCGCGCCGCCTGACGTCGCACGAATGGGTCTTTGTCGCGCAATCGTTCAAGGAGCGTGGTGAGCGCCGCCTGATCCCCCTGCTCGCCGAGCGCTTCGACGGCCGCCGCTCGTACGGCTGCGTCTCGATCCCGCGCGGCTTCCTGAAGCGCTCTCACCGCACGTGGATCCCGCACGCGCCCGAGCACCCCGGCAGCCGCTCGCCGCACAAGCGGATGCGAATCCTTCAGGGCGCGCAGCAACGTGGGGATCAACTCTTGGGCGTTCGAAGCGTGACTCGCGTGTCCGAGCGCCATGATGGCCGCCGCGCGGACACCGGGATCTGGATCATCCGTTGCGCTGTGGAGGATGGGGGACAGGGGGACATCGGTGAATGTCCCTAGCATGAGGAGAGCATCTCGACGGCGCGCCGCATTCGGATCGTGAAGGCGCTTCAGAATCTCGTGTTTGAGATCCGCCCGTCCCTCCTGAGCCTCCCTCGCCTCAGCCCCTGCACTTCCGATAAGCGCCAGCACAATTATTGCGAGCACGCGCATTCGCTTCCTGACTCGAAGAAACGACGGATCGCGTGGCCTCGCACATCTCCTCCTGCAGCGACGGCCCTCAATGGGTGTCACTCCGCGCTCTTCCGGCCCCGCGAGGCCGACGCGCTCCCCCTCTCCGGCTGAGAGAGCAGCGAGAGCAGCTCCCGCTGAAACTGCTCCGGATGGCGTTCCTCCTCCTTCATCAGCCGCATGATGGAGATGTATTCGAGGACCTCCACCGCCTCCTCTTCACTCAGATTTTCGATCTCCTCGGCCAGACGTTGTCTGGCGCTCGATGACTCCGGCATGTTTCCTCCCTTCCTGCGCCCCATTGCTTCCCCCCACGCCGCATTCCGGATCGCCCTGGGGCTTCTATTCTGCGCTCAATCATACACGATCTGCTGCGGGCAGGCAACCAAGGGGTGAGCACCGGACTTCCTGACGCGAAGTTCTCACCTGCAGTGGTCTTGAGCTTCGGCGAGGACGCCCAGCTCATCCTCGTGGGGCGTAATACCCACGCCGCGTGCGCACGGTGACGCCCGGGCGCGCGACGCGCACCTCGATGCGGTGCCATCGCCCATCGCGCCGCTCCAGGGGGGGATAATAGCCGAGCGTGTACTGGTGGCCCAGCTCCTGAACGATCGCGCGGAACGTCGCGTCCATTTGGGCTCCGCCCGGATCACGGATATATCGTCCGCCGGTCTGCTCGCTCAAGGCGCGAAGCGCGCTGCGGGCGCGCAGGACCTCGGCCGGAGAGGCCGACGCCTCGTCCATGAGGTCCACCGCGTAGATGGTCACACTCGCCGCGAGCGCTTCCCGAAGCGCATCCTCGAGCGAGGCCCGACTGGCCGTATCGGCGCCGTCGGAGAGGAGCAAGATGGCGCGCCGTTTCTCCGGACGCGCGGCCAGATCTCGCGCGGCGCTCACCAGGCAATCGTACAGGGCCGTGTATCCCTCCGCCTTCAAGCTCCAGACCTCCGGCTCGATCTCCGGGTATGAGCCGAACGGTTGAATCTGCGCGAACTGCGTGGCGAAGGCATAGAGGGCGAAGACGTCGTCCTCGCGAAGCCCTTGGACGAACCCACGTGCGGCCGCGCGCGCGATCCGCAGCATGCGCTCCATGCTCCCGCTGACGTCCAGGAGGATCGCGACGGCGAAGGGGGTCTCCTCAGCGCTGAAATGGGCGATCGGTTGCGGGCGTCCATCTTCGAGGATGGTGAAGTCGCGCTCCTCGAGCTTCGAGAGATAGCGGCCGTCGCCACCGGTGACGGTGACATTGAGTAAAACAAGGGGAGCGTCCAACCGAAGGATTGGCTCCTGTTCCGCGCGCTGGAGCCATCCGCCGTTGAGCACGGCGATGAGACTGAGGACGGCGGGAATCCGACGGTGGAGCATCTCACGTTCCCTGATCGGCGCGCGCGCGCTCGCGCAGATATCGCGCGAGGCGGATGATCTCATCCGAGCGCTCCATGACCTCGATCGAGACAACGTAGGCCGTGAGGGTCTTCAGGGTTTCGTGCAGCCGCTCGGCCGATTCGCGCAACCGCGCGAGCGCCTGCCTCGGGTCTTCAGGCAACGGCTCGCGAGCTTCCAGATCGCCCGCCCCACTGATGGAGCGGACGCGGCGCGCGAAGCGCTCGATCTCTCGAAGCAATTCCTCCAAGCGCCGGGAGCGAGGGTGCTTCTCCCACTGCTGGCTGAGCTCGCGCGCTCGCGCCAGAATCTGCTCCGATGCTTCGACAGCGCGACGATGCTCAGCTTTTCGATATTCGATGGCGGCGCGGTCCAACAGCTCCCGCTCTGGGTCCGTGAGAGGATCTCGCGCGGACGATTCCTGCTTCTCTCGGTCGCGCGCCGACCCCGTTTCGGTGGGAGCCGGTGGTTTCTGTGGAGAGGGTGAGGAGGACGCTTGTGCGAGCGCGGCGAGCCTCGATCTCCACGCGGGCTCCCCGATCGCCTTCCCCAGGGATCGTCCCAGCAGGAGCGCCAGGACAATGAGCATGATCCCGTGCCGCGCCGGATTGGAGGTCGTCGCTCCGATTCGACTCATCCCTCTTCTATTCACGGCCCCATGATGCCGGCCGGGGGGATCGTCATCCCCTCCGGAATCTGAGCGCCCGCCAGCACAATGGCCCGCGCGCCGATGCGGACGCCGCGCCCGATGCGCGTCGTCGCTGCTGAGGGCGCGGCCAGAATATGCGCGCCGCTCTCCACGCAGACATCGTCCCCGATCTCAATCGCCCCGCGATCATCCAGAGTCACATCGTTCTGAATCACGACGTTGTCTCCGAGGGCGATGTTGTATCCGTAATTCCAGCGAAGCCCTCGGTGGCAGATGAAGTTCGCTCCAACCCGTGCGAAGATGTACGGGGCCAGAAGACGGCGAAGCCG
>BEHM01000037.1 GCA_002923315.1 bacterium HR10 | reverse complement strand
GGTCTATGCGGGGGTTCAGTACAAGGACGGGATCGAGGTGACGCGGGAGGAGGCTGCCGCCTGATGCGAATTTTTACACACCTCTTGACGAAACCTCATCTTGGGTTGCCCCTTATAACAGCCTACCTCACGCAACGAGCAGCCGTAAAGACAAAAGGGGAGACATGGTTCAAGGAACGGTTGACACCTGTGCTGGGAAAGGTTCAACTGGGTGCCCTTCTGGGAACTTTGGTGGTGATGTTTGCCCTGAAAGGGGAAGCTATCCTCAATGCCCCCCAACTGATTGGCTACATGATTTTTCCTCTGGCGCTATTCTTCCTGACACTTTTCTTCGTTGGTACCCTTTCTGCCTGCATCGGGATGGGATTGTCAATGGAAAAGTCTGTAACGGTTGGATTCCACGTGACAGGGCGAAATTTTGAGTTGTCCATTGCGCTGGCACTTACTGCCTTTGCCGCTTCGCCCTTGGTAGCAGTGTCCACGGTTATTGGGCCGCTGATTGAAGTTCCTGTCATGTTGACATTGGCATGGATGGGGAGATGGTTGGTTCAGCGCTATCCCTTATGTTGCGTTCCAGCTAGAGCAGACCTCATGTCACAAAGTAACGGTGCCTAACAAGCGCTTGCACCTGACGCCGCTCCGCTACGCTTCGCGGCGCAGGTGAAGCGCAGGCCGTTAGACGCCCGAAGAGGATGAGACTGAGGAGTGATCGTTATGCCTGCCAAACGGATCTTCTTGTCGCCAGTCTTGCTCGCGCTCCCCTTTTGTCCTTCGCCAACGAAGGCCCAGGATTCGCCGATTCCCCTAGCCGACGCCAGGAAGATATTTGAGCAAGCGCGAACACTGTCCGAGGCGGATGCCGGGCAGCTCTGGGGCCGCCCGTTGTACGGTCCATTGATGCTCGTTGATCCAAAGACTCGATTCATCGTCGCGAATCAGCCGGACAAGGAACACCACTTGACCGAGAGTCAAGGCGTATTCGTCGGCACACTGCCCGAGCAAGAGTCGGTCGCGAACGCCGCATACAGATGGGCCGGCATAACCTGGACGATGCTGATGTGGCCTTTGCCAACGAACCCCTACGCCCGTGGCCGACTCCTCATGCACGAGAGCTTCCATAGGATTCAGGAGGACCTCGGCCTGCCGGGGAGCAACCCACCCAACAGCCATCTGGACAGTCAGGAGGGTCGCACGTGGCTCCGGCTGGAGTGGCGGGCTCTTGCCGAGGCGCTTATTCATCGCGGAGAGCGCAGACGGAGTGCGATCGTTGACGCCCTGACCTTCAGAACCTATCGACGCTCCCTGTTCCCCCAAGCGGAAGAGCGTGCCCTCGAACTCAACGAGGGGCTAGCCGAGTATACCGGCTACAAGCTCTGTGGCTGGCCTGAAGCGATTCTCGCAGACCGTGCAGCAATCCGCCTCGAGCAGGACGAGCGGGGGACCAACTTCGTGCGGTCATTCGCGTATGCGTCGGGACCAGCGTGGGCGATCCTGCTGGACGAGCTGCAGGTGAAATGGCGGGGAAACCTGAATCGCCAATCCGACCTAGGCCGTATTCTCGCTGCGGCCCTGAAGATTACGACTCCCGCAGACCTCTTTCGCTTTTTGATAGAGCGTTGACAGGGCGTTGACGCTTTTTGGGTGGACGTTGACAAGGGCATTGACGTCGTCTGGGCGGGTGTTCGTCGCGTCTATGCGACTGTTGACTTTGTGGGAAAGATGTGGTAAAAGGAACGTAATCTTACCACAATCGGCCTGATGTTTGATAACCTGGGGGTCCTGGTTTTGGAAGGGGGGTAAGGGGGGTTATCACCGGAAGGCTAAGATGTGGAGTTTCAGGAGGTTAGGTCGAAAAATCGGTCCCCTCATGGCCCTTCCGTTGGGGGCTGAAGGGCGAGGGGTATAGGGGGTTATCACTTTCACCTAACCCATTGGAACTTCAGAACTAAAACCCCCGAAAGTCGGAAACCAGGACTCGCTTTAAAGAGGATTGCGACTTTATCCCCGGAGAAGAGCGGAGTGGGGGTATGAAGCTGGTCGAACTGGCGGAGCCGGTCTCCGGCGGGCAGAAAGCCGAGGAATTCCTTCGGGCCTGGGGCCTTCTGAAGACGTTCACGGCCTGCCCTTATTGCGGCCGCGGCCCTTTTAGGTGCGGCGCCATTTCTACAATAAACGCTTTCTGGGACGCCCGTTCGCCAGCCACGGGGATGCAGTCAGCGAGCTGATCGGCCAGTCCCTGGAGCACCCCATTGAGGATCTGCTGGTGCGCCACGGCATCAGCTATCGCAAAACCGCCCGCCTGAATCGCGCGCTGAAGGAGGCACTGGACCTGCCCCGGGTGCCCGATTTCGTGATTTTGGGAACGCACCTGGCGGACGTATCTGGTCCTGCTTGCTGGATGAGCAGGGCCAACGGCAATAGGCCCAGGCCTTCCTGGACGGCACGTTTGTGCTGGCCAAAAGGGGGCGGGGCAGCAGGCGTGACCAAATGAAGCAAAGGGAGCAAGTTGATGCTGGTCACAGAGAGTCAGGGCCTGCCCATTGGGAGCATGGTGGCCAGTGCGCAACCGACCGAGATTCGGTTGGCGGAGGCGACCCTGCGGACGGTCACGCACTCGGCCTCAGGCCCTGGTCGAGCGATGCCTTTCGGCAATCCTCGCGGCGTCGAGGCATTCGCCCTTGCATCCCGCGCCGGCGCCATCAACCGGCCGCGGCCGCCAGCCGGATCTTTCGCCTTACCGCTTTCGCTGGCTGATCGAACGGACTTTCAGCGGGCTGGGGTATTTTCGTCGCCTCGTGGTCTGCTCTGAGCGTTCCGTTGACGTCTATTGGGCGTTCGTGGTCCTCGCCTTCATCCTCATCGGCTTGGAGCGAATTTTGAAACGACTTCTCGGTTCGGTGAGCCTCCCCGTGAAGGTATTCTGCTGGCTCGGGCGGCTTTATCGGCTGTCGGAGGATCAGCGAAAAGCGGCCGCAGAAAACGACCAAGATGGTTGGGCATCGGTAGCCTCCTGCCCAAAAGGTGATGTCCAAGGATGTTGGCTCCGGAGACCCCTCTTCAATCACATGTCCGAGCTTATGTCTGACCCCAGGTTCGAGCTGCCGATGAGAGTAGGGAGTTCAGTGTCGGCAACCAGGACTCGCTTTAAGGGGGATGGCGACGATGGGGGTGATTGATTTGTTCCCCTGTGAGGGGTTCTTTGAGATTGATCACCCCCAGCATTGTTTGGCCTGCTAATTGATTTCCGATGTATTTTCCAGCTCCTTCTGCTCATCCTCGAGGGAGAGGCTGCGGGCGATCTCCTGCATCCAGGAGAGCAGATGCAGGGCTCTCGGTGTGATCGCGGTGAGATCGGTGACGGTGGTGTGGTCGAAGGGACGACTCGGATCGGTGTATGCTCCGAGGGCTGCGGCGATCAGCAGCAGCGATTGAGCAGCCCACATGCCGGAGGCGTGGACGGAGAGGGTGACAGCTATCTCCCCTTTGGTGAGTCTGGCGGACACCTGGAAGGACAGGGTGTCGGTATTGCCGAGGCGATCGGCGTGGATGTGGATCTCGCCGTCTTCGTGCAGCATCCAGACGACGAGGGCGCGGGCGACGTTCGCCAGGGCGGCGGCGGCCCGCTCTTCTCCCCAGGGGAGGCTCAGGCTGAGGCCCCAGGAGTCGGAGAGCGAGCAGGCTCCACCCTCGACGATCTCCACGGTGAGGACGTTCTCATCAATGACGAGGGTCATCTGGATGGTGTTCATCATCGGGCCAAGATGCCTCCTGATGAGACGAAGCGTGGGAGGAGATGCAGACAAGCGGGGAGACCGGCGGCCGCGAGGGGGAGGTGATCCTCGCTCAGGGCGGAGGCGTTGTCCTGAGCGGGAGACCCCGCACATTCATGACGGTGCTCATCCGGTTTCCTCCCGACGGATGTTGGTTATGGGATTGCGACGTGACGGCCTTCCGGTTACGGGAGAGCGGGCACTATGGGAAACCGAGGCCGGCTGTAAAGAGGATGGCGACGTTCATAGCCGAAGCATTCAGATTTCCTCACTGGGCCGTTGGTTGCCTGGGCGGGCCGCGCCTCGTTCAAGATCGTCCGCGAGGTAGACTCATGAGTGGCTTCGTCCGACGATTTCGATCAGGGAGGGCTTGAGATGGGGGGAAGGGAAGCCTCATCCTCTTCCAGGTCGTCGGTCATGTGCGGATCGGGGGACAAACGCATCCCCGTGACATCCATCACATCCTCCTCGCTCACCAGAAGGTGGATTCGCGCTATCGGCTTATCGTCTGACCCATCGGTGTGAAAGAAGTGGCGGGGGGTGAAGGCCTTCGCCTTCACCCCGCTACTTGCCGGCATGTGTCAGGGCGAATACGGCGTGGACAATTTCCGCATTTGTTCGGGAGTGAGTGGGTCGGCGTAAAGCATCTGCATCAAATCCGCACCTGATTTGAGAAACACCCACTTGGTCGGGTCGGTGGTCGGTGACTTCGGATCACCGGTGTAGTCAACGAAGTCGAACTGCAAGGCCTGTCGCCAATCGGGAGGAATGGGGATGATGCCTTTGGGACCAACCAGTTTGCCTTGAGCGGGGTCCCACCTCGTGATGGTGATTTTGCCAGTCTGCCGGTATTCCTGAACTGCCGCATTGTTATGGCACTCGTCACACGTGCGCGCTTCCTTGACGATCGTGTGGGCTCGATACGGGGCGATGGCGACGAAGGATTTGCCAGCGTATGTCAAGCTCATCATCGTTCCCGCATAGACCTTGTTGGTCCCATGCCTGCGGACGAGGAAAACGAAATCGCGCATCACGCCGTAAGGTCGCTTTATTCCACCCTCAACCTCACTCTCGAAGTGGCAGTTGTAACACGAAAGGACCGATCGGGTGTGACAAGCGGTGCACTGAACCGTTGCCATGTGGATGTCGTGAGCGGGGTTGCTCTTGGGTGCCGGGTGGCACTGTTCGCACGTCACCTCCATGGCGCCCGGCTCAAGCCATGAGGCGTATTCGCGACCGTCGCCGTGCATCTCCTTGAGCGTGTGGCAACTCATGCAGCGGAAGGAACCGGCACTTCGGTGCACATCGGGGTAGCCGAACGCAATTTCAGAGGCTTGGCGGCGATGGCATTTGAGGCAGGTCTGGTCGCTCACCCTATCGCCAGGCTGGATGTGGCAGTCGAAGCAATCCGGTTTGTAAGTTGCCGGGTCAATTGGAGAACCATCCGCCTTAGTGCCCGGGTGGCAATTGAGGCAAGCGAGCTGGTTGATCGGGATATTCGTCAACGCTTCAAAACCGCCGTTCGTTGCTGCATACCAGGTTGCCTTGCCCCGCCGCGTCGCGTGAAGACTCGTCGGGAACGCCTGTTCTGGTGGGACCAACTGTTCGACGAGTGCTTTGCCGCCGCCCCCACCCGCGGGGAAGACGAGAATGACCCCAAACAGAACTACCGAGAGTACGACGCTCATTTTCGTCAACCGGCGCATTTGCATCACCTCCGTACTATGGTTTTTTGCAAACATCGTAGCAGGCGAATTCGAAGAGGTCAAGTAACACAGTGATCTCATTGGTCATGTGGCCCACGCCCGATTTCCCAACCGACCAAGCCAGACGCATCGAGGGCCGAGGCGGTCGGGGGATTTCTCGCCGTCGGTGGGTCAACTGACGCGGCTCCCCCTTAGAGCAACGCTGCAGCTGTGGTGCGGGGGGTGAGGATAGCCGCTCTGTCGCCGCTTTGCGCAGGAGGGGGGCTTTTATTTCGCCGGTGACATGGCCATGCGAGGTCAACGCCGTGATTCTGGCGCTGCGGTGACGCGATCTGGGGCCTTCCACCACCACATGCTCGGAGAGAGACCTTGCCTCGCCGGATGATTCCGATTTTGGGTGCGGAGGGTATCTTTGCCGGTCATTGGGGTGGGTTCGGCGGGGCCGTTCGGGCGGGCGGATTCGACGGCCGCTGTCGAGGGCGAGTGATTGACGTGCGGCTCGGCCGGCGATATACTGGCGGCGACCTGTGAAGGTGTGAGAGCGGGGCGGTGAGGGAGCGTTCCCGTGCTGGAGCTAAAAGCTACAGAGTTGAGGGCTCGGACTTCCGGATCACGCCTGATGCGCACGCCGACGTCTGTCACAACCATGGCTCCTTGCCCGGTTGATGTTTGGTAGTCAGGAAAGCGCCGGGGTGTTAGACGGAAACCATATAACACCCCCCGAAGCAATTTGAGGGATAGGGTGAGAGTGTTGGCAGCAGAGAACGTAACAACCCATGCACACTGGTGTCTTCTGCCGACAGAACGCGGCATCCGGGTGTGATATGGAAACCATATCTGCAGGACGCACCGATGACGACGAATGACACCGCTGGGATACCGCGACTCCGACTCGGTTTGCTCCTATGGCTGGCCGGCATGCCAGGCGTGGTCGTCATTACGGTCACGGTGCTGCCCGAACTGTTGGGTGAGGTGATCCTCCCTGCACCCCTGTGGGTGATTTCACTGGCGAGCCTCGCGCAGAGCTCGCTTCTGGTCGCGCTCGCCGTGTGGGTGGGGGTTGCGCTCGCGCCGCTGGACAGTCCCTTGAGCTTTGACGCCAGGACGTAGCCAGCCCATGAAAGCGATCGCCGTTCGGCTGCGAGGGATACGGGGATGAATCTGTCACGGGCTCATTGTGAGGCTCAGGGGGCAAATAAAGCAATTATGGGAATGCACAGGAAGCGATTCGCTCTCGCGCTGGTGATGGCCTTCGTGCTGGCGACGCTCTTCGATATCGTCCTGAGCGGTTTCAGTTGGGCCCCCACCTCGGGGTCAGGCATTAACTTCCGACCATCTGGAAGTTGGTATAATGTTGCTTTATGACGAAGAATGCCGTGGTTCTTCCCGGGCGGCGGCATTGATGCGACGACCACTGGGGCGCAGGTCCCGCGTGTTTCGTGGGCATTTCTCCGAGGAGGCAGTTATGGCATGGATACGGATCATCGAGGAAGACGAAGCGACCGGACTCCTGGCACGAGAATATGAAGCCGCGCGGCGACGGGCTGGGAAGGTCTTCAACATCGTCAAGGTGCAGAGCCTCAATCCGGCGGCCTTGCGGGCGGGCGTTCAGCTCTACCTCACGGTGATGTACGGGGAATCGAAGCTCTCGCGCGCCGAGCGGGAGCTGGTGGCGACCGTCACGTCATGGGCCAACCGCTGCTTCTACTGAGTCGAGGCGCACGGGGAGGATCTCCGTAAGGAAACCAACAACAGCGATCTGGTGGCCCAGGTGAAGCGCGATTACCGACAGGCTCCGCTCAGCGAGCGCGAGCGTGCGCTCTGTGAATTTGCCGAGAAAGTGACGCGCACACCTTGGAACATCACTCCTTCCGATCTGGATCGGCTGCGGAGCGTGGGCTTGAGCGACCGAGACGTTCTCGACCTGGTTCAGGTCATCGCCTATTTCAACTACATCAACCGAGTGGCGGATGCTCTCGGCGTCGATCCCGAACCGGAGATGGTGACAGCCGATCCGGGAGAAATGTCGTCGTCCTCGGCGCAGTGAGAGCCACTCAATGACCTGGGTTCCGGGTTGCGCGCGTGGGGTTTGGGGAGGCCGGGACTCTGTATTCCTGCGGTTTTATAGGGTCATAAGATCAATTATCGGACTCAATGAGCCACCAGGCGAGCAACCACACAATCCCCCACCTTCCCGCAAGATCCGCCCGCCCACCCCACACCGTGCCGCCATGATGCGCTCGCTGCGTGACAGGACATAGGAGAATTTCACAAAGAATTCCCGCCTGAGGCGAAAGGTGGCTGAGATCGTCTCCGTGTTAGAGCTGCAGACGGTGAGACCGTAAGGTCAGCTCCTCAGGCGTTTCTCGTCCACGCCTCCAGGGCCTCTTCCCAGAAAGAGACGCTCCCATCCTGCAAGACCGCCACGCGGTGCCGGCGGATCTCCTCCTCCGCGCCCGACGTCACCCGCTCCCTCGCCACCATCGGAATCGCCCGATAGCCCGCCCGCCGCAAGTACTCGGCCCAAGGCCTGCACCTGTTGCGTCAACGCTTCCACCTGCTGTTCGATTCGTCGCTGCGCCTCAGCCAAGGCACGAACCTCCTCCTCCGTCCGCCGCTGCGCCTCGGCCAGCTTGATCAGCTCCCCCTCCATCCGGCTGACCCGCTCCTCCGTCCGTCGCTGCGCGTGAATCAGATCGCGGACCAACTCCGGCAGCGCCAGCAGCTCCTCCGTCAGCAGCAGACGGCGCAGCTCCGCCCGCCACTCCGGATGCTCCTGCAGCAGCCGAATCAAATCCAGATAATCGTTCACTTCAAACGCCATAGCGCCACACGGCCTCCGCCCGACACTATACACGACCAGACCGCACGCCTCAAGCACCGAAATGCACCCGAGGTCAGCCACGACCTTCTCACATGAAATGGTGTGACAGCCAACACCGTCAACCAAACAAAACGACCTGATGCATCTGCTCGCCGCCCCGCTGGACACTGGGCTCTTGGCAAACTCTAGTTATCAGACTCGACGCCCCTCCCCCTAAGACCGCTGCCTCTTCACGAAGCTCCATCCCGTCCCCCCTCGACTGATCACCCGCCGTCGCTCGCAGGTCTCTCTTTCACAAGCGCCGGGGCCGCATCCATCACCACAAGCCATCGGTGCACAGTGACCGTGGCGCCTGCCGCATGGACGACGCTCTCGGTGAACTCGCTGGCTTCGAGCGTCAGCCGCGGCCTGACTTCCCACCTCTTCGCGATCCCCCCCCTCAGGCAGTCCGGAGCATCAAACGGTCCAGATTGAGGCAGAGAATTGGCTCCCGAGCGATCAGCTCGCGGAGGATCCCGAAGTCCGGCAGGCCCAAGATGTCTGCCACCGCCTTGTCAATCGCCGTCCGAGTGGGATCATTCGCTATCTCAGGGAACGGGAGCAAGGGGTCATTGGCGAACTGATCGAAGGCTTGGGCCAACTTCTTCAAAGCGGGATCACCAATATTCCGCACATCCAAAACGGGCATCTGCTTGAGCACAGGCTTCTTGAAGCCGATAAATGCCCCTTCGGTTTCTTCACGATGACCTGAGAGCATGAGTAGGCTCAACGTAGAATTCAGCCACAGCACAAGAGCTTTCTGCCTCTCTTCTGAGAGCTCGGTTGCAAGAGGCCACCAAACATTTGACAGTACTTTTCGCTCAACAAACACCGCAGTTAAGCGTTGCGTATTCAGCCGGAGTCGCTCAGCAATGAGAACCTGTCCGGCCTTCGGCCAAAGATCGGAGGCATGCCGGAGGGGTCTTCCTTGGGCAGGTTGGGAGCGTGGGTTGAGATACCGATTCGGTCTTTGGGCCATGGAGAGCACGGCCTCCGCATCATGTCCCCAGAACGCCGGGTAACTCGTGCGTGATCGAGCGAGGGTGAAGCCATCGTGAATATCGCGTCGGTCGAACCCCAGCTCTCCCAGTTCTTGAAGCGCGCAAAGGGGAATTCGGCCCCTCTTGGGAAAGAGCCCCTCCCCGGGGAGGTAGAGCTTTCCGTCAAGCAAGTGGAAGAGGGCGCGCACCAACTCCGCTTGAGCGAAGGTACAGGGGAAGCTCCACAAACGCCCTCTCAGCCAAACCCAGGGGACGCTCAACGCCTCTCCGAGCTTCTCCCCACTGGGGGCGACCTCTAATGCTCCCGGATCGTTCTGTACGTCGGGAGGATCACTGCTGAGAAGCGCTCGGGCCACGCCGAGCGCCTCCACGGCGTTGCGGGGCTGCCTCCACAAGTTGATGCAGTTCACGCGTTCGTCCTCGTTGGCTTGTTCGCGCTTGCGGGCGATCACAAGGACTTCGGACAGGTTCGTGTTCTCCGAAAAGTTCCAACGGCGGGGTTCATGAGAGACCACGAGCCACTCCAGATGATAGCTTTCCTCGATCAATCGGCGGGTCTTCTGCCAAGCGACGCCGGAGAGGAGGGCCCGCGGGATGACCAGGGCGAGACGTCCCCGGTCTCGGGAGCGGCGACAAATCCTCGTTTCGACAGAAGCTGTGCGAGGAGCACATTGACAACCTCCTGGCGGACACCCCCCGCGATCGAGAGATCGCGTGAGGACCCCCGGCGATGGCGGCCCGACATCAGAACACCTCCAGATGGAATTCGGTTGCTTCCCGGATACCTCCGACGATGGTTCGGCCGTCGCCCGCGCTCGTTCCCAAGACCGAAGCATCGAAAACTCCCGCCCCCATGGCACTCACCATCCTTATAGCCTCCCGGCCGTCGGTACGATCAAGACAAAGACGATCAGGGAACGAACCCATCGCCCCCTCCCCCTGCGTTCAATCCGGCAATTCGCAGGCTTTCATCCCATGCGGCCCCTGTCGCGATTCGCATTATATCACAAGAGCCGAAGGCGCTGTCGGTCGCATTCTTTCTGGATTCCAGCCGCGTCGTTCTCACAGCACGGTGTCTCTCCTTCGGCCCGTTCGCGCCGCCTCCGATTCGCATCCCACACAGAGGTCCGCTCGTTCGGTTCACAAACGCCGCTGCTTGTGGCACACTGTGGGTGAGCTCGGCGAACGGAGGAAGCGCCATGCGGATCAAACGGCTCGCGCTCACCGCCTGGCTCGCGCTCGCGCCGACCTTCCTCCCCGCATTCGCCCAAGCGACGCGCGACGCCCATCACCCCCCTGAAGCCACAGGTCCACTCGCCCGCGATGACTCCCCTCGCCCGGAGCGCAGCCGCTGGGTCATCGCCCTCTATCTCGGAGGCGCGCACACCACCCCTTCCAGACTGCGCATCCGGCAACCGACGCTTAAGACCGAACTCACGTTCGACGAAGTGCGCTTCCAGGGTCGTTCCTTCGATCCCCCGCTTTATTACGGCGTTCGGGGAGGCTATTTCCCCCTTCGGTTCCTCGGCTTTGAAGCCGAGTTCGTCCACATGAAGGTCTACGCCGATCCGCAACAGCGCGTGCGCGTGGCCGGTTTGTATCGCGGCGCACGGCTGGAGCGGGAACTCACGCTCGCGGAGATCGTCCAGCGATACGCGATCTCTCACGGAGCGAACCTCCTGCTCCTGAACATCGTCGCCCGCGCACCGCTCGGTCAACGCGCCGACGCCCGTCGAAGTCCTGCGGTGGTGACCACGCGATTTGGCCTCGGCCCCACGATCCCGCATACAGAGAGCACCATCGAGGGCCATGCGCAGGAGCAGTACGAGTGGGGACGCCTCGCGTGGCAATGGGCCGTCGGCGGAGAGGTTCACCTCTGGCGCGGCCTCTACGTGCTCGGCGAATACAAATTCACGCGCACGCGGCAGCGCGGCGCGATCTTCACCGGTCACGCTGAAGCGCTCCTTCGCTCGCACCACGGTGTCTTCGGCTTGAGTTATCACTTTTGAGGCGTGGCCTCAAACGAATGCGAGATCCGCGCGTCGCTCTGTTTCCTGGTGAACGGAGCGGTCGTGACCTACGATCTGGAGGGGAAGGAGCGGGATCGGGTGAGCACGGGGGGATCGGCCGGTTCCCTCTCCCGTTTGTCCAGGGGACAGCTCGCGACGATCGTCGGGAGCAATCGGCTGGCCTTCCTTGGTTATCATGTTGTCGAACAAGTCGATGCAGTCGCCGGCAGCATCAATGGCCGCGCTGCCCGCCCAAAGCGCATGCGTCACGGTGGGACTGCCGTCGTGCTCAATCCCCCCGCTTCGATCAAGGGCACTGTGTGAAGCCCGGGCAGCTTCCGTTCGTGCTTGAACAAGGACGTCAGCAAAGCCGACCTCCATCCAAACGAATGCCCGTCGCTGCGAAAGGCAAGGCCTCCAAACCGGTCACAGATCTCACTGACCGGGGCTGGAGCAACTTCCCGGTTCCGCATGCGGAATCGCCCGCAAATACTCGTAGATGGCCCGAATGTCGCACTCGTCCATGTGACGATACACGGGCCACGGCCTCACCTGCAACAATGGGCCAAACTGCGGGTGCTCGTGCTCGATGTCTTCGCCGGTGCGCATCACGTGGAGAAATTCTTCAAAGGCCATGCCCGCAGGCTTGCCGCTCGCATCAGGCGTGATATTGCGCGAGATGAACGGTCCGAACGGAACGCCTCCGGCCAGATAGTCCCGCGCATTGATCTTCCCAGGCTGCCCTTTGTAAGGGTTATCATTCGGATCGTAAGACGGACAGGTATGGCAATCGTTGCAACCGGCGACGGCGTTGACCAGATAGCTCCCCAATCCGACCAGATCGCCGTTCTTTCCTTCGAGATTGAGGGGCACCGGGGCGATCGACAATCCCTTCTGTATTCTGCTCTGAAAGTCATCACACTGACCCTCACACACATCAACGTCGGATGCGCGCTGCCCCGAGTAATGTGCTGAGGGTGAGTCGTTCTTGTTCGCTTCTCCCCTGGCGCCGCTGACCCACACGACGGCAACGGAAGAGCAAAAATTCCCCCGATCAGGGCGAAGGGGACATTGAACAAAATGAGGACCGCGCTCCTGACCGATCCGAAGGCGCCGAAGAGAAGGAAAAAATCAGAAAGAGGCTGACAGGGACAATGATCAACAGCCGGGCCATAGCTCGCTGCTGGTTTTCAAATTCTCCGCTCCGCGTGACGAAGTAACCCGGAGGAAAGGAGACGGTGGCCCTCACCCGCTCTTGCATCTCCTGGACGACACGGCCCATATCCCGACCTCGATTGAGCTCCTTGACCTTTTCTTTGACAGCAGCGAGCGGGCGAGGCGGGATGGCGCCAGCCAAGATAAGGTCCAGATCGTTGTCTCGATCCACATCCAACGCGAGAAGCCCGATCACCGGCGCACCGCTTGAGAGTGCCAGTGAGGTCACTCTCTGCCGAGCGCTGAGTCGAATCGTAACTTTGTAGCCATGTCCCGCATGCCTGCTGCTTGTGGCGAGGTCAAGCCGATTATCCCCATTGAAATTTGCAAGAACCGAAGGGCTCACCAGTGCCAATGTCCCTGGTTGAGGGATCGTCAGAGCATGTACCGCCGTCGCATGGGGATATATCCACCTGCACGCCAAGCCCGCCGCCAGAAGCAGGATCAGTGAGAGCCGAAGCTGAGAGACTCTTAACATCAGATGGGGCAAATTAATTCATCCGCTGTTGTCAACCATCGGACCTGAAGTTCAGACTGAGTGAGAACGGAGGGCTGCCCGATACGGGTGAACCCGGCCGGAGCCCCGTTCAGAAGGCCCTGCTGGTGGCCGAGTGGAAGCGATCATTCCTGTATGAGCCGGATAAAATGCCTTCATGTCTTGCCCATTGTGGGCTGGTGGGCGCCGGGAAGGCGATCCTCTTGGGGAACGCGTTCTGCCTCCTGGATCGGCTCTCCGTACAGGCGATCGCGCAAGTTCTCGGCAATCCAGAGGGCAATAGCATTGTCCGGTAGCAGAAAGGCCATCAGCTTTTCCCTGTGTTTCTTGTTCATCAGGCGGGTCATCCCCGGCAGGTTGCTCGAATCATCGTAGATCATCTCCGAGAGGGAGTGTCACGTCTTTTCCATCCGCATCCCAAAATTTGAGAGAGTGGCTACCCAGATTCAGGCGGGGCACGAAATTCAGTGTCACCGAGCTCCCGATCTGGCATCAGCGGGCGTTCCCCCTGCAGGTCTTTCAGTCCCGCAAAGGCGCGAATATGGGTGAGATGGCGCGAATCCGGCCCGGCCGCCATCGCCTTGGACAAGGAGGTGATCACCCCATAGGGAATGGGGTGAGCCGAGCCATTCTCCCGTTGAGAGTGGAATGGCCGATCACGGGGATGCGGACATTGCGCCCATCTGGCCTCTGAGGGCTTCCTCGCGCACGATGCGGTTGCGAAGCTCGCCGATGCCTTCGATCCAAGCCACGACCTCATCCCCCTCCTTCAGATAGGTCGGCGGGCGACGGCCCATCCCCACCCCGGGCGGCGTCCCCGTGGAGATGATGTCCCCGGGCCGCAGCGTGAAGAGCTGTGAGAAGTAGTGCACCAGCTGGGGGATGGAGAAGATCATCTCCCCCGTGTGCGAATCCTGGCGCAGCTCCCCATTCACCCACAGCCGCAGCCGCAGCGCGTGGGGATTGTCCACTTCATCGGCCGTCACCAGCACGGGACCGCAGGGAGCGAAACCATCGAACGTCTTGCCGTGCATCCACTGCCCCGTCCGAAACTGAAAATCCCGCGCGCTCACATCGTTGAGCACCATATAGCCGGCCACATAGGCCATGGCGTCGGTCTCCGAGATATACTTCCCCTCCCGACCGATCACCACCGCCAGCTCCACCTCATAATCGAGCTGCACGACCGCGCGCGGCCGCGGAATCGGATCCCGCGGCCCGATGAGGGCATTGGCGTACTTGGCGAAGAAGATCGGCTCCGACGGGATGGGCATCCCCGCCTCCCGCGCATGGTCCCGATAGTTGAGACCCAGGCAGATGATCTTCTCCGGCCTCCGAATGGGCGGCAGCAGCTGCACCTGCTCAAGGGGCGCCGCCACGTCTTCGGGAAGCGGCCGCTCGCCGGCTCGGATCGCGGCTTCCACCTGCTGCACCTCCGAGAGCGCTTCCCGGCCCCGCTCCAACAGATCGCCCACGTCCCGAAGATCGGGATCGCGAGCGCTCAGGCTGTAGACCCGATCGCCGACGACGATCCCCACCTGTTCCCGGCCCTGCCAGCGATACCGCGCCAGACGCATACCCCCTCCTCGCGCATGCGCTCAACCCGCACACCTCTGAATTCTAACATCTCCGCCCCATCACCGCCCTCCTCCCGGCAGTGGCCAGTGCCAGATCACCCCGGATGGAGAACGAGGCCAGGGCGAGCTCCGGTGAGCCCCGAGCGATCTTTCACGACATGGCCACGAATGAGCACATATTCGATACCGCGGGCGAACCGGCGTGGATGCGCGTAGTCGGCGCGATCGCCGATGGCCTGCGGATCGAAGAGGACAAGATCGGCCATCTTGCCCACCTCCACGGTCCCACGATCGCGAAGGCGAAGACGCGCTGCCGGCAAGGCGGTGATCTTACGAACGGCCTCCTCAAGGGGGAGGAGGCCGCGTTCGCGCACATAATGGCCGAGGAATCGCGCGAACGCCCCGTACAACCGCGGATGCGGTCGTTGTCCAGTCTGGATCCCGTCGCTCCCGATCATGTGGAAGGGGTCGCGGAGGATGCGGCAGACATCCGGCTCATACCCATGATGCGAGATGATGGAGACCTGCAGCTCTTCTTCCCGCAGAAGCTGCACGATCGCCTCCCCCACAGAGATCCCGCGAGCGCGGGCGATCTCCGCGAGCGAACGTCCCAGAGCGAAAGCGTTCCTCCTGGTCGTCAGCCCGCTGACGGTCACGCTCGCCCAATCCCGGGGAGCCAGGTTGAGCTCGGTGATGATGCGGCGGCGGATGAGCGGATCGTGGAGTCGGGTGAGGATCTGTTCGGCATCACCGGCCTGCGCCCACTCCGGCAGGAGCGCATGGAGGAAGGTCGAGCCGGCCGTGTAGGGGTAGGAATCGAAGGTCACATCCACACCTCGCTCGCGGGCTCGATGGAGCTGTTCCAGCAGGGCTTCGGCTTTCCCCCAATTTCCTCGCCCGGCGGTCTGCAGGTGAGAGATCTGCACAGGGACGCCGGTCTCGTCGGCGAGGGTGAGGGCTTCGGTGAGCGCGTCGTCGAGCCCATCGAAGTAGTCGCGAAGGTGGATGGCGAAAAACCCGCCCCATTCGCCCACGGCGCGAAGCAGAGCGCGCAGCTCCTCTCGCGTCGCGAAGGCCATGGGGGCATAGGCGAGTCCGGTCGAGAGGCCGAAGGCGCCCTCGGCCATCGCCTGACGCACGAGATCCGCCATCTCCGCGATCTCACGTTCGGTAGCTGCACGCCGTTCCAGACCGAGGACCAGCGCTCGCACTGCCGCATGAGGGACCAGATAGGCGATGTTCACCGTCGTCCGACCGACGAAGAGCTCGAGATATTCTCTGACGCTGCGCCAAGGCCGAGGGGCTTCCCAAGACCCGAAGACTCCGGCGTACGCTCGCTTCAATAAGGCGAGCGACATCTCACTTGCGGGAGCGAATCCGAGACCACAATTGGAGAAGACGACGGTCGTCACTCCCTGTCGGAGGCGCGGCTCATCCGTGGGATCGAGCAGAAGCGAGACATCTGCATGCGCGTGGATGTCAATGAATCCGGGGGCGACGACGAGCCCCTTCGCTTCGATTCGCTCCCGCGCCGATCTGCCCTTCAGTTCGCCCAAGGCGAGGATTCGTCCCTCTCGAATCCCGATGTCGGTCACGCGTCCCGGTCGCCCCGTGCCATCAATAACGAACCCGTCGGTGATGAGAAGGTCGAAGGGGGGCGTATCGTCCCGGGTGTTCTCGAGGTCCGCCGAATTCTCGTGCAGGATGTTCGGAGGTCCCCATGGAGGCTCATGAGGATGTCCGATCGGTGCGATGTTCGCCAACGGTTTCATTCGCTTCCCTCCTCTGAGACATCGAGGAACGTCCGGCGGCGGATCGCCGCTTGCAGGGCGAGCGTCAGGCAGAGGCTTCGATACCCATCGCGCGCGTCCGGCACGGTGGGGCGATCCTCCCGAATGGCTGTGAGGAATGCCTCCAATTGTGCATCGAAGTTCAGTTCGTAGGGGGGAGACGAGATCCGCGTGATCCCTTCGGAGCGCACGAGCTGAGACTGACCGGTTCGCAGATCATGCCACGCGATACCCCGAGGACCGAAGACTTCGATCTCCGGATACTTCACCTGCGGATAGGGGCCGTGACGCTCTTCGACTTCGGCAATGGGGTGGAGCCACCCCATCTCCAGCTTTCCGATGGAGCCATCGGCGAACTCGATGACGCCGATCCAATGGTTATCTTCCGGGAGCGCGCATCGCGTTCTGGCCGACACTCCTCCCACGCGGATGGGCGGAGCGGGGGCGAAGTCGAGGGCCAGATCGGCCCAGTGAGCGCCCCCGACGACCAATGGCGAACTGGTTCGGAGCACCTCCAAGACGCGGCGATTGTGCTCCGGGTCGGTCACCATCCACGGCTCATTGAATGCGCCGAGGCGAATCACCATGGGGGATCCGATCGCCCCCTCGGTGATCCAGCGCTTGAGCGTTCGGATGCCAGAATTGAAGCGAAAGATAAAGCCGACCTGGAATTTTCGTCCCGAGGTCTCCGCCGCTTCCAGCACACGGCGTCCCATCTCGCGCGAGATCGCGATGGGCTTCTCGCAGAGGACGTGTTTGCCGGCCTGCAGGCACGTGATCGCGACCTGAGGGGTGACCTCCGGAGGGGTGGCGACGATGACGGCTTCGATCTCGGGGTCCTGGATCCACTCGTGATAATCGCGGGTCGCCCGTTCGACCCCGAACTCCTCGACGGCGCGCGAGAGCGCCGTCTCATCCACGTCGGCCACGGCCCGGAGGGCGACGCGCGGGTTGCGCCGCACGGCGGGAAGGTGGAACCCGCGCGCTACAGCGCCGCAGCCGATCACCCCGATGCCGATCTTCTCTCCCCTCATGGGAGCCCCAACAGAGGTCGCACGTCGCGCTCAAGCAGTTGAGCGATCGCCTCCTCCGGCAGAGGCGGCAGGTTCCAGCGCGCGGCGAAGCGATTGATGCCGCGAACGCCCTCGATCGTCTCCTCCGGCGTGGCGAAGGGATAATCCGAACCGAAGAGCAACTTCTCCAGGACGCCGTATTCCAGAGCGAGCATCAACCCGTTGTAGAACTGCCACGGACGATAATGCACGGCCGAGATGTCCGCGTAGAGGTTCGGATGCTTCCGAATGAGGACGATCGTCTCCGCGATCCACGGATGGCCGAGATGCGCGATGATCATCACCAGGTCCGGATAGGCGAGGGCGACCTCGTCCAATAGCAGTGGGGAGGCCACGCGCAGGGGGGCGCGACGCGCGAAGGTCGTCCCCTGGTGAATGAGGATCGGCAGATGGTGGCGTTGGCAGTACGCATAGATGGGGTGCATGCGTTCGTCCATCGGATGGACGTTCTGATAGACGGGTCCGAGCTTCACCCCTTGGAGCTTCAAATCCTCAATGGCTCGGTGCAATTCGTCCAAGTACTCCGGTTCACTCGGATCCACGGAGGCGAAGCCGATGAGCTTCTCCGGGAAGTGACGGACGACATCGGCGATGAAGTCATTGGGCACAAGGAGCCCCACGTGTCGGGCGCGCAGGCCGAAGACGATGGCGCGATCCACGACCACGAGGGCGCGCCGGTACTCCTCCTCCGTCACGTCGAGCGGGATCGGGCGGCCGCGCGCGCGGACGGACTCGTGAGCCAACTCCTCCGACCAGTGTTCGCGTCGCCAAACGTGCGTATGGCAGTCGACGATCATGGCTTCTCTCCTCCGGCTATGGCGTGACGAATCCAGGAGAGCCGGTGACCGGGGAGCATCCCGTAGTTGGCGAAGCCCACGCCGGTGAATCCGAGACGCGCGATCTGTTGAAGCGTCATCTCGAGATCCTCGCGCGTTCGGGTATAGGGAGGGGCGAGATTCACGGCGGCGCCCACGGCGCAGGGAAGCTGGAGGCCGGCGACGTAGGCGGCTTCGGCGGCCCGTCGTTCGGCCTCCTCGAAATAGAGCGCGACGATGAAGCGATCCACGGCCGGACCGATCGCCCGGGGATCGAGCCCCTCTACCCACCCGAGCGCTGTGGGTCGAGCGAAGACGGGGCCCAAGCAGGCGAACTCGACGCCTCTCTGATGGGCGAGCTGAGCGAGCTCAGCGAGCATACGAGTCACGCCCTCGCAGCGTCGTCGAAGATAGGCTTGCAGCTCGGCATGGGCGAGGAGGAAATCGAGCAGGGCGGCCGTATCGTCGGCAGCGGTCGTCGGGCCGCGCTCGATCGGATCGGCGAGTCTTCGATCGAGCGTCTGACGGATGTGCGCCCGCAAGTGCGCCACGTCCACGCCCACGTCTCTCCCCATCCGCTCGCACGCGGGACAGAAGCAGAGCGCCAGGAGCGCGTGCTCGAAGACCCCGAGGCTCACGCCATAGAACTCATGATGGTATCCGTGAAGGAAGCCCAAGTATCCGAAGGATTCCACTTCAAGACCATCGAACGAATATTGTTCGAGCAGATCCTCGATCAGGGCGCGCAAGAAGGCACGAACGGCGTCATGACTGGGGCAGAGGGCGTAGACGTACGCATCCCCGTAAGCGTTTCGGGCGAGGAACTCCGGATGCTGCTGTCCCAATCGGGTGTTATGCGTGCCGACGACCCAGCCGATGAAGCGAAGTCCCTGCCTCCGGCAGGCGCGCGCGATCTCGGCCAGAACATCCTCGTCTCGTACCAGCTCGCTGACGACGGGGCGAAGGGGCAGGTCGTGGAATCGCGCTGCGGAGGGGCGGAAGTAGACCACGCCGCCCTCCGGGAAGATGATGCGACGAGCGGGGTGGCGCGGCGAGAGGAACTTCCCGCTGTGGTAACTCACGGCCACGCTCACGGCTGTGAGGCCGAGCTCGGCGATGGTCGCCAGGGCGGGTTCGACCCCTTCCGCCTTCACGTCCCACGGATAGGCGTAGATCGAGCGGTGCGCGATCACCATATCGTCCATCCCCCATCCACGATGATGTTCTGCCCGGTGATGTAAGCGGAGGCCGAGGAGGCGAGGAAGACGATCACCCCTTTCAGATCGGTCGGTCCGCCCATGCGGCCCAGGGGCGTGCGCGCGATGTAGTTGGGGACGAAGACCTGCTCATAATCTTCGCGCGTGCGGAGTCGCTCGTCGTAGAATCCTCCGGGGGTGATGCAATTGACGCGGATCCCATAAGGAGCCAGATAAGTGGCCAGCCAGCGCGTGAGTTGGATGAGGCCGGCCTTGGCGGCGCCGTAGTTGCAAGGGCTGTTGAGACCCGTTCGGCCGTAGATCCGATGATCGGGGGAGACGACCCCGTAGATGCTCGCGATGTTGATGATCACGCCGCGCTCGGCGTCCTTCATCACGGCGCTGACGGCTTGAGCGCACAGGAAGGCGCTCGTGAGGCCGCCGCGAAGGGCCGATTCGAACTCCTCCCGCGTCATCTCCTCGAACGGGCGGTGGAGGCCGCTATAGGCATTGTTCACTAAGATGTCAATGCGACCGAAGCGCGCCAGGACGGCCTCTCGCATGGCGCGGACCGACTCCGGATCGGTCACATCCACGGCGACGGCCATCGCCTCGGCGTAATGCTCGGACAAGGCGGCTGCCTTTTGGCGGCATCGCTGCAGATCTCGCGAAGCGACGACGACATGGGCTCCGGCCTCGGCCAAGGCGTCGCACATCTGCGAGCCGAGGCGTCCGGCGCCACCGGTCACGATCGCCACCTGACCGGTCAGGTCGAATAACTCCCACACCGTCGGCATAGCCGTTCTCCTCCTCTCACGCTTGGCGGAAGATGGGGCGAATCGGAGGCCCCTTGAGGCGGGCGGTGACGTCTCCCCTTCGGACGGCGTCGGCAATGAGATCGAAGATCTCGGCATATTGAGTGAGCGTCCACTGAATGTCCGATTCCGTATGCGCGAGGCTGAGCATGTGAAAGCCGAGGGTGAGGATGCCGCGCGCGAGCGCCTCCTGCTGGAAGAGGGAGCGAAGGGCGAGCTGTTCCTCGTGGTCTCGGCCTCGGAAGCGCAGGGCGGTGAACGGCGGCATCCCGACGCAGGTGATGACGTCCGTGAGCTGGCGTTCGGTCAGGAGCCGGTTGACTCCGTCCTTGAGGTGCGCGCCCAGGTGCCAGAGCCGGGCGATCCCCTCCTCTCGCTCGAGCTTCGTCAGGGTCGCTTGACAGGCGGCCAGGCTCGCGGTCTCACCGCCGTGCGTGGTGGAGAAGAAGACCTCTTCCGCGAAGAGGCGCATCAGGTCGGCGCGCCCGACCAGAGCCGCGAGGGGGAATCCATTGGCCAGGGCTTTCCCGAAGCACGCCAGGTCTGGCGTCACGCCGAAATAAGCCTGAGCCCCGCCGAGGGCGATGCGGCAACCGGTGACGACTTCGTCGAAGATGAGGAGGGCACCATGGCGATGGCACAGCTCGTGCACGTCGTGCAAGTATCCTGGCGAGGGGGGATCGAACATCACCGGCTCCATGATCACGGCCGCGATCTCGCCGCGATGTTCGCGGAAGAGGCGAGAGAGCGCGTCCAGGTCATTGTAGGGAAAGGGGAGCGTGAGGCGGCGGACGGCGTCAGGCACGCCTCGATGTCGTTCGGTGGCGCCGATGTACCAGTCCTGCCATCCGTGGTATCCGCAGCAGGCGATCTTCTCGCGTCCCGTGAAGGCGCGGGCGAGGCGCACGGCGGCACTTGTGACATCGGAGCCGTTCTTGGCGAAGCGCACCATCTCGGCGCAGGGGATGAGGCGAACCAGCCGCTCGGCGACTTCAACCTCGATGGGATGTGGGAGGCTGAAGCTGATCCCCTTCTCCATCTGCGCGCGGACGGCCTCCAACACCTCGGGATCCGCGTGCCCGAGGATCACGGCGCCGAGTCCCATGATGTAGTCGAGATAGCGCGAGCCATCCACATCCCAGGCGTAGGCGCCTCGGGCCCGCGCGAGGAAATTCGGCGCGACGCCTTGCACGAAGCTTCGCGGGCTCTTGCTGAAGGTCTGCGCGCCTCCCGGGATGACCCGCTCGCTCCGATGGAGCCACGCCTCTGAGCGTTCGCGCATGTGCGGCATCCGTGTCACTCCCCGGCGAGAATCTCCGGACCCCATTCCACCCACTCGCGCAAGCCGCTGTGTTCGAGAGCGCGCCGAGCCGCCTCTTCGTACTCGGGCGAGAGCGGGGCTTGTGGAGGGAAGACCGGCCCCGTCTCCATGCCGAAGAGCCGCAACCACAGCCGCGAGGTCGGTCCTTCGCCGACGCCGATCCACCGCTGCTGTTCCGGGCGAATGAGGCGAATGAAGGGATCGAAGCGAAGCCTCAGGTACATCGCGTCGAATTCGTCATATCGTCGCTGCCTGAGCAACTCCCAGAAGGTCAGCGAGAGGCGCGGAGCGACGTTGGCGAAGAAATCGATGAACCCCACAGCCCCGAGCCGAAATCCGAGCGAGAGGATGAGCATGTTGTCGATGAAGGCGAACCGATCGCTGAAGAGGCGCAGGATGGAGGTGTAATGCCAGACATCGTAGGACGCCCACTTGATGCCCACGATGCGCTCCAGCTCCAGGAAGCGCTCCAGCAATCGGGGGGAGAATTCATATCCGGGAGCGGGCATGGCCCATGGCGTGTGATAGGCCATGATGCCGATCGGCGCCGCATCGTGAACATGGCGAAAGTGCGTGAGGATGTCCTCCTCGGAGGGGAGCATGTAATGCGGCGGGGCGAGCTGGATGAAATCCACGCCGACGGAGGCGGCGTATTGAGCTTTTCGCGCGGCCTCGCGCGTGTTGAGGTCGAAGATGCCGACCATTGTGGGGACGCGGCCGGCGGCCTCT
>BEHM01000036.1 GCA_002923315.1 bacterium HR10 | reverse complement strand
CAGAATCCCGCTTCTACGAAGCGCCGGCGAATCTGCGCGGCGATATTGCGACGCTCCGGATAAGGTGGTTCCCGGTCGGTGACGACGAAAAAGTCCCACTCGCTGTCCGGACGTGCCTCACCCCGGGCTCGGCTGCCGAAGAGCAGGATCCGCCGCACCCGGTAGCCTGCTCGCTCCACCTCTTCGGTGATGATGGCTTTGGCACGGGCGAGGATGTGTTCAATTTCTCTCTGCATCTTCATTCACCACCAGATGAGCGGTTTGATGAGCCGCCAGTTGAGATTGTTCAAATCGGTAACCGTGTCATTCACTAATTTTACGCTCAACCTCAAGACAAGCCCCTGAGCATCTCGACCTCTCGACGAATCACTTCCGCAACCTTCGTTGGCTCCCGGCACACGCAAAACACCCAGCGTCCAAATTCTCCGTGATGGTTCACAGCCCACACCCACCGCTTTGCCGCAATTTCCTTCTGCCGATCCTGCTCCGTCTCAAATCCTTTGACCTCCAGAATGACCTTCACCTCCCGTCCGTCCTCGCAATGCCAGCGGATGAGGTAGTCCGGCCGGTATTCATGCCGCGCCCCCTGCCACTCATAGGGAATGGTGAAGTCCAGATGGTCGTTGCGGGCATAGGCGACCACCTCGGGCATCCGCTCTAGCTGATATGCCACCGAGTGCTCCCACGTCGGCGCATCCAGCACGACATGGCTGATGTGGCTTTTCGTCGTCCCCACGCAGGGGCGCACGGTGCGGAAAAGTACCTCAGATGTGGAGCCAACGGGACGAAATCGCTCGATCACGGGCAAGAGAGGCGGCTCCCCCGCCTCCGTGTCCGGCTCTATGACCGCCGTCAGGCGCTCAACGATCTGCTGCTTGTACTTGAGCAGAGCAATCTCTTCCAGCGGCGTGTTCGGGTCGACGACTACTACCCGCTCTTCCAGATACCGCCAGACAGCGTCCAGGACCTGGGGGAAGAGAATGTGCCGCGCGCCCCAGTCCTCCCGCTTCTCCTTCAGCCGCCGGGTAAGCTCGGCGGCGATCTCGTAGACCGTGGCCTGCAGGCGCTTCTCCCGGTGGAAGGGATTGCGGTCGTGCACAGCCTCGGGACCGGGTCCCAACCGGTCGGGCCGACCGATCCGGTATCCGACCGCCGGCTTCACCGTCACTTCCGTGGGCGCCTGCGCGGGGTCGATCTGAAGGTAGGGGACGTCCTTGAGGTTGAGCCGGATCCGCTGCCGCACGTCGAAGACGTAGCCCTCTACCCGGGGAAAGGTGATCTCCAGGTGCTTGCGCTCGGGAAGCGCCCGGACGAGCGTGGATACCCTCTGGACCTCCGTGGAGCTCCTGGGCTTCTTCTTGACCGGGATGACCTCGAAGGGGACGCCGTAGACATCCACGTACTCCGGCTCAGAGAAGTCATCATAATTGACCCTGCGGAGGCCCCGCCCCACCACCTGCTCACACAACAGTTGCGACGTGAAGGCTCGTAGGCCCAGAATCTGCGTGACATTCTGGGCATCCCAACCCTCGTTGAGCATGCCTACCGAAACCACGCAGCGGATGTTTTTGCCGGGCGGGTCGCCCTTGCCTTCCCATTCCAGCTTGCCGATGGTGTTCACCACCTTGCGCAGTCGCTTGGCTGCCTCGGCACTGGTCTCGCCCTCGAAAGCCGCCTCTGCCTCAGCCAAAAGCTTCGTGTCGATGCGGAAAGTCACCTCCCCATTGCGCTGGTTGTTCGCCAGCTCCTGGAGGACGTTCCCCCTGGCGATGTGTTCGTGAACTAGTCCGGCCAGATCGGTGTTGTCACAGACCACGATCATGACGGGCGGGACGGGCGAGCCGACCTTCTGAAATTCCTCAAAGGTCCGCTTCCACTCCGAGGCGAGGGTGGCCAGGGCGTCCTCTGCCTCCCGGAGCACCGATTCGGGTTTAGCCCGACGGCGAGCGGTCTGGCGCTCGGATGCCGAGAGCTGCGAGTTGATCCACTCCCACAGCCGGAAGTATTTGGGGATAAGGGCACCAGTGTTGTCATCCACCGGCACCCGCGGGATCTTCACGATGCCCGACTCAATCGCATCCACCAGCCCGAAGTCCGACACGATCCATAGGAAAGGCTCGCCCTCCGGGTAGCCGCTTCCCTTGATGTAGAAGGGCGTGGCGGAGAAATCGGCGCAGAAGTTGATGCCTCGCACGGCATGGATGCGATCCAGCCCGCTCACCCAGACGGTCGCCTCCTCCCGCTCGGCGATCTCCTCCGGGGAGAGCCGCTCTCGCTCCTCGTCCGACAGGGGCGCCGGACGGTAGGCGTGATGGGCTTCGTCGTTGATGACCAGGATGTTCCGCTTGTTGCCCAGCTCCCGGAGGACCCGGCGGCAGAAGGCGGCGTCGCTCTCGGGTCCTCGCTGGACCACGCTGCGGGAGCGGCTGTCATCCCGGGGCTGGAAGAGGTGCCAGTTGGTGACCTGGAACTTGCCCTGCTGAAGCCGCTCCAACATCCCGCGGGGCACCAGGTCGAACCTCTCGTAGTAGTTGCCGGGCTTCCAGGGAAGCAGCACCTGCAAGCGTTCCTTGATAGTGAGATTGGGGCAAACCAGAAGAACGGCATCGGAGAAGCGCCGATCTTGAGGGTTGGCGAGCTTATTGAGCACCTGCCAGGCGACGACCATCCCCATGACGACGGTTTTGCCACTCCCGGTAGCCATCTTGCAGGCATAGCGGACAAGACCGTTGTCCCTGGGGATGCTGATCCCCTGCTTGTCGGCCGACGAGGCTTCCACAAGCCAGATGAGGGTTTCGGCCGCCTCCCGCTGGCAGAAGAAGAGCTTTCGCTCTCGCTCGGGGTTGTTCCAGTGGTTGAGGAGCTGCCGTGTGATGGGCGTGACGCCGGGATAGCCTCGCTGTCGCCATTGTTTGATCCGTTCCCGGATGGTATTGACCAGTTCCAGCGGGACGAATTCTTCTTCCAGGAGCGCCGCCTGCGGGCCACGGGTCCGGGCCTTGAGGTAATAGCCCGCTGGCCGGCGGCCTTCCCGGATTACTGGCTGTCCTTCCTCGTAAGCCCAGTAGCGCGTGGGCTCCTCAAAGGGCGAGTTCAGGATGGGGTTGTCCACGAGCAGGGACATGATTATCGCTCCTGAAGCACCTGCTCGGGTGTCTTGCGTCCGAGCGTTGTTCGATCGAAATCACTATCAAAGCTTACAAGCACAAGTCCATACTTTTCCGCCGCCTTATACTGGTAGGCATCGTCGAAATCCAGGCGGTATTGCTCCATGATTCCCACCAGCGCTTGCATGTCCTCAGGGTCCAGACGAACTAACGAAACGGCTCCATCCAGAAGCGTATCTCGCACAAACAGGACGAAGGCTTCTGGTTTTCCCAGGCGGGCCAGGACGATTCCTATGGAGTGAAGGGCAAAGTCCGTGAGACACAATTGATCAGAAGGTGTCCGGTCTAAAAACTCCCGCACCTCTTCTGCCTTTGCTTGCTCCAGGAAGCGCTCCAGCCACACGTTCGTGTCCACGAGATACATGGCTTTAGTCGCCCCTCCACTCCAACGCTTTCTTTTGGAGGTCCAGAGCCGTGTATTGGTCCCGGTACTCCTTCAGGGCACCCGCCCAGTCCTGGCGCAAGGGTTTTGCCGCTTTTCGCTTTCGTTTCTCCAACAAGAACTCCACGAAGTCTAAGACCTCTTGCTGCAATTCTGACGGCAGTTGGCGGATGAGGACTTCAAGTTTATTCATCGTCTGTCCTCCTTTCTTTGCACCGTCTCATCCTGGCTCGAACTGAGCTCCAAGCTCCAGATATGGGCTTTCATCGTAGCCTGCCAGATGCTGACCTTCTCTCAAGACCAGCTGCCCCTCTTCATAAGCCCAGTAGCGCGTGGGCTCCTCGAAGGGCGAGTTGAGGATGGGGTCGTCCACGAGGAGGGACATGGCTCATCCCTCTTTCAGGTCTTCTAAAAACGCGTTGGCTTCCCTGGCTAGGAGCTGAGCCCGCTCCTGGAGGAAATCGTCGTAATTCCGAACAGCCCACTGTTCCTCGAGCCGCCCGGTTTCTGCGGCTTCGGCGAACCGGGCAGGAATGAGATGGGCTTCCAGGCTCTCCCAGCTGATCCTGCGCTCCCGGATGTAGCGCCACGGCTCCTTGCCGGCAAGCCTGTTCACGTTGGTCCGCTCGTTCAGAACGGTGATGTTCGCCAGGGCGTGGATCTTGTCGTCGCTCTTGCTTGCCTTCCGGAGCACACTACGCGGGTAGATGTGATGCCATTGAGGTTGGAAGCCGGCTGTGATGGGGCTTCCAGTCTTGTCATACCCAAGGCGGGTGCCGTCCACCCAGTCGGGGGCATTCCGGCGGAAGAGCAGAAGATACAGCATCAGCCGCAAAAAGCGGCTTCCTGCTCGGTCATAGCGAGCCAGAAACTCTCCCTCGGCAATCTCTGGGGGCACTCGCAAGCGTTTCTCCAGGCTCTCTAGCGCAGCCTCGAAGGAAGGCGCTTCTGTAGTAATAGCCCGGACGTCCTCGTTGAGCGCGGTGATGGCCGAGCCGCTGTAGCGTCCGTCCCGATTGGCTAGTAGGAACCAGCGCAGCGCCCGGGGGAAGGCATAGCCGTGACTGTTTCCCCAGCGGTGGTGCAGGACAAAGAGCGGGATGAGGCTGTTCGTGGAGGGAAGGAGTTCGTCCGATGTGATGCCGAACTCGGCCAGCCGTTTCAGGACGTCCGTAATGCTCTCCCCTGTCTTCTTCCAGGCATTGCGCAGGTTCTCGGGATTCCAGAAGTCTTTGGACACCTCGATGAGCCGGGCGCGTTCCCTGCCAATGCCGGTCATCGTGCGGATGAAGATGCCGGCGTCCAGGTCCCAGCCCCGCTCCTCCAAATCGTTGCGGAAGGGCAGGTAGTCTTCCCGCACCCACCCGGGATTGCGCACCGCCGCCAGGGCGAGCACGACGTCCGCTTCCTTGACCCGCGTCCCCGCCTGGTTGAGTCGGGCGAAGATCTCGGCGACGTCCTCCACTTCATGGGAAATCTTGATGATGGGGACGTCCCGCTCCCGGATTTGCCAGAGGCACTGTAACCGGGCATGGATCTGCCCGAAGACCTTTAGGGACTCGTCTGGGTCAGTGGCGATCCGCCTCGCCGTCTCCTGTGCCAGCTCTGTCAGCTCTTCGACGTGCTCCAGACTCAAGATCCGGCGAACGCTGATCCAGCGGGGATCCAGGCGGCGGATCGGGTTGGGCAGAGCGAACTCCAATCGGTCATCCCCCTCTTCCGGCATGAGGTTCACCATCACGTCGTAACGATCCAATGCCTCGTTCCAGTCCTGCGCGTCGGGCCACCAGTAGGGCTTCTGCCCCAGTAAGAGGCACAGGGCAGTGGTGCGCTGCTGCCCGTCCACAATCCAGAGGGATGCCTGAGAACCCTTGGCCGTCTTGGCTTCCTGGTACTCCGACGAGTCCCAAAGCAGGAACGAGCCGATGGGATAGTCCCGGTATAGTGATTCTGCCAGGAGTTTCACCTGCTCGGGATCCCAGACGAACTCGCGCTGGAACTCGGGGATATCCACGTCCTTGCTGACAGCGCGCTTGACAATCTCTCGCACTTTGAGCTGTTCAATTGCCATGGCTGTGACCTCCTGAAAGATTCATCACCCGCACCACCTCATTCCCCCGAAAGTCTATCCACCTTTTGCTTGATGTACTTGGACTAAAACGCATCCCTTTTACTCGCTGCCTTCTTGCAAGTAGGCCGGACGCGGGAAGCGGATTTTCACCGGTTGACGGAATGTCGCATGGCTGATGACAAGCTCACCTTTCTGCAACCGTGAGACGTTTGCTTTGACGGCAGGATCAAGAAAGCGATACACCGGCGACGAAAGTTCAGCCGAGCCGCTCCGCCCGATGACGGTCGTCGAGCAGTTACCCACAACGCGCTCGTGCACCGCGCTCATAAATTGCTCAGCGCCCAAGAGCACCACGCCCAACGAACGCCCGCGCTCGGCTATGTCCAGGACTTGCTCAATGATCGGCGATTCCTTTTCGCGCGCCGGGGCGTATTTGTTCAGCTCGTCCACAAAGATGATGACCTTCTCCGGCAAGTCCTCGCTTTCGCTCCCTTCCTCTGCGTAGAGCGCGTAGATGGTGCGCAGGATGTCGCCAAAGACCAATGTCTGCTCATCGTCGGCAAGACGGGCAATGTCCACGACGATCGTCTCTCCACCACGTATTCTGGCAATCTCCTCGCTTAGCTTCTTGACATTGCTGGGGCGCTGCGCGACAAAAATCCCCGTCTGGCGGGTCTGCACGATGCGCCGCAGCAAGCGCCGAAAGCGCCCGACGGAAACGGCGCGCACATCCCCAACCTGCTGTGCTTGCCCCGTATTGGGATCCACCAAAGGTGGTCCGTTTAAGAGGCTTTGCCAGTCGGTCACATTTTGCCATCGCCCTCGTGGATCCCACTGTCCTGTCCTGGGGTCAGAAAGTCCCTGGTGAATCTCGCCGATCAACGCGCCGACGGTGTCCCACGGATCGGGGATGTTGGAGAGGAGCAAATCAAGCTTGTCGTATGTGTCCGCAAGCGAGTAGGCATACAGGAACCAGTTGCGCTCTGGAATACGAAAACTGTTCGGTCGTCCGGTGGTGGGTGTGTCCTTACCGTAAGGGAGCAGGTAGCGTACATTGCTGAACGGCTGAGGCGTGAGGCCCAGCGTCTCCCACAACTCGTGCTGCTCTGGTGGTAACCCCCCACAGGACGGTTGGTCAATCGTGAGTAGGTCGCCGTGTTTCACATTCAGGATGATGACGCCGATGCGGTCGCGGTTTTCTGCCTTCTGCAGAATAGACTGGATGAGGAAAATCGCGTAGGAGGTTTTGGTCGCCAATCCGGAAATGCCGGTGATGTTGACGTGGGCGCCTTCAGGACCGAGGATGTAGCGGCTATCCAGGTAAACCACGGCCCGTGTTCCGTTCGACATCTCAATCAGCCCCGCCGGCACCCGGTACCGCTCAGGCACCTGGTCAATGCCCAGCGCGGTGTGGATGCCCGCCTCGTCGGCAAAACGCACGGGACGGTCGTTCATGACCGGCATGTAAATATCCCGATCGTTGGAGAGGACGGCGACATGGGCAACGGTGGTGCCCTGCCTCACCGTGTTGGGCTCGACCGAAACCTGCCCAAAGTCGTTGGAGATGAAGTTCGACAGATGCGTCGGCGCGTCGGTGCTGTGCTCCAGGGTTGTTACGATGCCAAAGGTGCGGCTTGTCCCTTCAAGGGCGACTTGTTCCGCCTCCACGATGTCAAAGGGGTTGACGATAACCCCCGGCGTCAGCCAAAAGGAGAACGCTTCCGAGGTGTTTGGCTGGCTGGCTGTCGCCGAAGAAAGGCCAATGACAGGACGCTCTTCAGCCATCGTTACCTCCATTTCAAGAATTGTTGCACGGCTTCGCGCGAGAGAAGGCTCTCCTTGACGGCTCGTTCTGCCAGATAAATGGGGTAGAGGTGGGCGTGCCAGCGCCGGTCCCGACCGTGGGGCGTCACGCTGCGCTCAGCGACCAGTGCCCGGGAAATCTCGTCAATCAACGTGGAAGACACAGGCTCTTGAGAGGGGTTGACCAGCTCAACCTTCACCACCCCCATCATTGGATAATCCAGGTGGGTTTGCTCACGGAGACGAACATACCAGAAGACAACCTTTCCCTCTCGCGCACTGAACGCAGCGGTGCGATGCTCTGCCTGTAAGTCAGCGAGCAGTTTGTAAATGGAACGACGCTCCGCACGTGGCCCTCGGCCGAAGACGAACTGCGGGTCTTTGCGGAAATTCTTGGACACGCCAACCGCCCATTGACCCTGGGTGCTGTTGCTCAGCTCGGTAAGTATGGGGTCAAAAAGCAGCGAGCCATCCAGGACCAACCACCGGTCCTCAGCAAGCCGCGGTAAGATTTCGGCAAGCACTTCCGCTTCCAGCGTACGCATGGCGAAGCGCACCTTGCCTCCTGCTTTGTTCCGCAAATCGAAGTCCGAAAGCACACCGCTGACGATGTCCTTCTCTGTCAAGTCCACGAGCTTGATGGTGGACTCCCGTGCAAGCGTTTCGAGTTTCGTCCAGATCGCTTCAGACAGGCGTTGCTTGCCTGCCAGCAAGATGTTCTCTACCCGGAGTACTTCTCGCCGCACGGAGCCGTCGTCCTCACGGCGTAGCACACAGGCGCCCGTCTGAGCATAGTGCACCGGCGATTCACGCTCGTTTTCCAGCACGGTGCCGAGGAAGTAGGAGCGGAAGGAGCCGTCCAGGAAGTAGCGGAAAAGGTGCCGCTCAGTTCGCCCCCGCGGCGGCACAGGACGATAAAGGCGCGGGGTGGTGCCCGTCGGGTCGCGTTCAAAGACCGTCTCAAAGACCTTTTCCTCTTCGTTCAGCGCCTGATCCTCGCGCTCCTCAAAGTCGGGGCGCTCCAGGTCCTCCACCGCGCCGCCCACAGCGGGGAGCACCTCCACGTCCTGGGCAATGGTTTTGAGTAGGTTTCGCAATCCTTGGAGGGTTTTCATCCTTCTGCCTCCGGCGTTTCCTGTTCGCCCATAAGCTCCTGCAGACTCCGTTGAATTTCCCGCAACTCCTCCTCTGTCAAGCCCCAGAGTTTCGCCGCTTCCCGGTCAATCTCTGCCTCAATCTGGCAAAGGCGCGCTTCATCCTCCGCTTTCGTCGCTTCGTGCGCCGCCTGCGACAGCTCCGCTAACCGCCGATGCACCGGGTCCGACGGGTCGTAGCGGGGGATGCGGATGTGTTCAAGGATGTGGGGGTCCATCTGGATCTCCACAGCGTATGACTGGGCAACAAACTGGCCAATCGCCGAATTCAGGCAAGCGCAAACAAAGTGGGCTTCTGGTTCGCTTTGGCAATCCACCAGCATCAGTTTGTGGTCAGGCACGACGGGCTTGCCGTCTCTCGGACCAACAACACTCGCCGTCATCTTGCTCGCTTGCTCCCGCCACACCACCTTCCACGGGGCGAAGGTGTAGTCACCGACGGCGAACATTATGTAGAATGGCAATCTATCCTTAGCTTTCTGATACCATCCACTGCGCCTGTTTAGAAGCACCTTGCGGAACAGACTTAAGTAACCGTAGGTCCTGGGGAAAAGACTCTGCATCTCATTTTCTGGAATAGCATTCCACAAGGTTTCTCTATTGTGAGGCAGGAGTATTAATGCCGAAGGCTCTGCCCGCCAGCGCTGAACATCTCGCCCGCGAAGGAGCGGATAGAGAAGGTTAGGTTCAATCGGTTCAGTGACCTCGTCCACCTTGATCTTGGCCCCTTCGGTGATGTTCCGCACCACCACCAGCCCATCGGGACGAGTCATCACCGGCTCCACCCAGTAGACAGCGTTGGCGCCGCCGGTGTACGCGCCGGCGTGGGCCTCGTAATCGGACCGGCCAAGGATTTTGCGCACGGCACGGAGCGCCCTGGGGCGGGCGGTGAGCCAGGGTGAAGTGGGGTCGTTAGGGTCAACGGGTTCGGCAACGAAATTCAGCCGCTTTGTGGCTTGCGTGACCTCTTCAAGGGTGCTGTCGTAGGTGAAGCGGGCTCCTTTGCTCTTTCGCCAGACCGTATAGGGCACGGGGTAGGTGGTGGGCTTGCCCTTCTCCAGCACCATCACCGCCGTGCGGTTCGAGGCCCCCTCGAAGGGGTTGAGACTCACCATATCGTCCACATGCACCACGGCGAAGGTTATAGGCTCTCCGCCACGTCGGGGAATCTGAAATCGCCGAAAACCCTGACCGGCTCCTGAGGTCTTGAAGAGTGACTGCGTAATGACGAAGCCCAATTTCCCATGCGGCCTTAGCAGCTTGTCGATGACAATTAGGGTCATTAGCATTGAGATATCCTTTTTGCTGTGTCCCAGAACAGTTCTTAAACCTTCAGTTTCATAAAGGCCATAATTCCTCCACAGAAAAGATGTTGACCGGCGATACCCATCCGGCAAGTGTTCCCAATTCACCCACGGCGGATTGCCGACGATGTAGTCGAACTGCCCCACGGTGAGGGGGGCAAAGTGGTTTTTAAGAAGCCGTGCCCAGAGCCCGTTCATGCCCTGCTGGTGAAGTTGCACCATCCGTTCGTAAAGTTCTCGCACCGCCTGGACATCCTTGCTCGCCCATTTTGGCGGAGCGAGTTTGAGACTCGTCTCAATGCGCTTCAGAAAACTTTCGGGCGCAATCTGGCTTCGGATGCTCTCTTCCAGCAGGTCACAGAAGCGGTCGAAACGCTCCTTGGTGCAGAGAACGGCAGGCACAGCGAAGGTGCCGATGGAAGTCGGGAATTCGTAATTGCCTGCCGCAAACAGCGTTTCCCCCATCGCAGGCGTTCGGACGGAATCGGCAAGGTAGACCGGGATGGTGATTTCGCCCTTCCGGTACGGAAGCAAGTCGGCGATGGCGAGCAAATAGTTCACCCGCGCTGTCAGCACCGCCAACGGGTTCAGGTCAAAGCCCACGACATTGTTGAGCATGGCGTGGAGCAGATCTGCCTCGTTGACCATCAGTTCTGAGCCAAGTTCCCTCATGCGGTTGAGGATGAGGACGAGGAAAGTCCCCGAGCCACAGGCGGGGTCAAGCCAGCGGAGGGTTAAAAGTTTCTGGCGCAACCTTGCTTCGTTGCGGCGTGAGTCAGCGGTGAAAAATTCCCCGTCCACTTGATGGAGTAGCCGTTGCGCCAGCCAGTCAGGCGTGTAGTATTCGCCGAGGTTGTGGCGGATTTCGCGAGGCAGGAGGTAGTGGTAGAGCAATTTGAAGAGGTCACGCGTCTCTTCAGGCACGATAGTGAGCGTGGCGGGGTCGTATTCGTCCAACCGTCTGAGCAGTTCACGGATACCCTCTTCAATCCTGTCGTTCCAGGCGTAGAGATACCAGGAGAAAAAGTCGCCCTCGAGTAGGTTGGTGATGCCAAAGGTGCGGAATATGCCTCCGGATTCCATCTCCGCAAGGCGGCGGCGCAGGGTTTCTCCCTCGGCAGCGACCAGTTCGCCAAGCAACGGGGCCCCCAACCTGACGGCGAGGTGGCGCGAAAGCGCCAGCCAAGCGATGAGTTTGGCCAGCAGGGCGAAGTAGGTGTGGAGGCAGAAGAAGGTGCGCTCGGCTTCCGTGACCGTGAGGCCCGCTTTGCGCGCCCACTTTTTGAGCGGTTCCAGTTTGCGCCCGCCAAAGGCTTCGGAGTAGTCAATGGATTCGCTGAAGAAGAGCCGCCACTGCTCAAAGAGGTTGCGCACCATCGGGGTGTTGCTCTGCAGCGCCGCGTCCAACCCCTGGGTGAGGGCACGCAGAATATTCTGGGTGCGCAGTTGCTCAATACTAAAGTCGCGACTGAGATTTTCGGGCGTTAGGGCGATTCCTGAAGAGAGGCTTGCCAGCCAGTAGAGCAATCGCTCCAGCGATGCCTGCGTAACGGGCGTGGGGGATTCAACAGAGAAATCTCCATTGTGGTAGCGGACGAAGACGATGTAGTGCCCATCGAAAGCAACCCCCGCAATGCGGCTGATGGCCTGTCGTTGCCTTCTCGCCAAGCCAATGATGTAGTCTTTGACTTGCTGAACGGCATGAGCCGTTTGCCGATGGGAAAGACTGTTCTTCAGCGTTCCCGGTCGCTCATACTCAATGACGAAGCGGTTGAAGACGGCGTCGGCTTTTCCTGTCGCGAGGGTGTATTCGGCGTGAGTCAGCGGATTCAAGCCAGCCTCCCGACAAAATTCGGCGAGTAACCGGTCAATGGGCTGTCGGAATTCGGCTTCGCTGGGCTTATTTGGCAGCATTGTGTCTAAGACGATACGGATTTTCTCTGCCCACTGACTGACCTTTTGTTGAAGCTCCCTCTGCTCCATCGTCATGCTCCTTCAACGCAGGTCTTCCTCTGCTCCGGCTCGATCTACTTCAAACGACGTGTGCTCGGCCTTGCCCGCCCACACAAGCTGCGGATCAAGGTGTGGATCGTAGGTGTAGCTCTGCACCTGACGCTCGCGGGCTTCATAGGTGGGCGCAATGCCCGCCGGCGGGTTGTTCGTGCGCCGGGCTTCGGCGCGGCGGAAGTCCGCTACCTGGTCACTCCTCCATCTCCTCCCTCTGGGCATATCAATCCCCCTCCCTATCAACAACCACTATGGCAAGAGGCTCTGGGCATACCCCTCTCCCTCCCCACGAGGCGTCATCACCCGCGTGGAGCAACGAGCCGCGAATGCGCATGAGGTTAATGTAGCCCGACTGGCCTTCGACGGGCGCGCCGATGAAGAGGTTCTTCGAAGTCTGGAAGAGCGTATCCTCTCTGCTCATGCTGCTGCCTCACAATCTCTATCTGTTCGATCGCTCCCGCGTCGGCGATGTGCCGCGGTGTGGGCCTCACCGCCGATCGGGCCTCCAGGAGCGCGAGCGCTTCCGGTCTGCTCTCCGCTTTCTCTCCACCGCGGGTCCTCCTCACGCATACTGCCGCGCCCCCTTGTGCCGGCAGCTGCCGGCATGATGACTGCCCGTGCCGATCGGCTTCGCCCTCGCCAGCGCTCCCCTCCGAATCGAAAAAATTCCCATTCGACACCCCTCTTCGCCCCCCTATTATATCACCAGGTCGAGGCCGGTCGTTCTGACCGAGAGAGATATCGGTGCTCATGCGCCTCAGAACGGGAGGCTTCGCGCTATGCCCTGTGCTCGATCTGGCTCGTGCTTCACCGACGATCGAGGAGGATCTCGGCGGTGACTGGCATATTCGCCTTCAGCTCCAAGTGGGGATTCTCCACCTCGATTTTGATGCGGTAGACGTAGCGGACGCGCTCCTCGGGCGTTTGAATCTGCTTGGGGGTGAACTCGGCCTCTGAAGCGATGAAGGCGACGCGCCCCCGGTAGACCTTGCCGGGGAAGGAATCGGTCATCACGCGGACGGGCGCGCCGAGTCGGACTCGTCCGAGATCACGCTCACTGATATAGGCGCGCACCCACGGACGGTGGAGATCGCCGAGGGTGAGCACGGTCGCGCCGGCGGCCAGGACCTCTCCCACCTCGGCGGCTTTCACGAGCACGATACCGTCGCAGGGAGCTGTGACGACCGTCTCGCGCAATTGCGTCTCGATCAGGGCCAGTTCGGCCTGCGCGCGATCGCGCTCGGCCTCTCGCATGGCCAGCTCCTGCTCACGGCGACGCAGCTCCAGGCGTTGGGCTTCGGCCTGACGCACGGCCGCGCGCGCTCGCGCCACCTGCGCCTGTGCGGCCTCGATCTGCTCCCGGCGCGCCCCCTCTTGCAACAGGATCAGGGACTGCTCCGCCTGTTGCAGCTGAGCGCGCGCGCTCTCGTAGCGCGCCCTCGCCTGATCGTAGTGCGCCGTCGAGATCTCCTCCCGCTCATAGAGCGCGTGCGCGCGCTCCCAATCCCGCCGAGCGCGCTCATATTCGGCGTGGGCCGCTTGCACGGCGGCGCGTGCGCGTTCGATCTCCGGCGCGCGCGATCCGGCGAGCAGCTCGCGCAATTGCGCTTCGGCTTGCTCCAGCGCCGCCCGTCGCTCGGCGATCTGCGCCTCGATCGTCTCGCGCAAATACGCGAGTGCCGTCCGCAACTGCGCCACCTGCGATTCGGCGGCGCGCAGGGCGGCGCGCGCCCGCTCCCGTTGCCGTTCGAGCGGCTCGCGATCGAGTCGCGCCAGCACAGCCCCTCGCACCACTGAATCCCCCTCTCGCACGGGAAGCTCCACGAGTCGCCCCGAGACCTTGAAGGCGATCTCCACCTCGGTCACCTCGATGTTCCCGAAGACCACGATCCGATCCTCTGGCCGACGCCCCCACCATCGGGTCGCCAGCCCAAGGACCACCCCTCCCGCGCCGATCCCCACAAGGAGCAGAATGAGCGACCGTCTGCTCATACGGACGATGCGTCCTCACGATCGCGCATATCGTTATGTCCCGCGCGCGGGAGCGTCACTCAGGGATCCCCGGCCACGGGCCAGCCCGCGATCTGGCGATACTGCAAGCGATAGAGTCGAGCATAGAGGCCATCGCGCTGGAGCAACTCCGCATGCGTGCCGACCTCGCGAACGCGCCCCTTGTGAAGGACGATGATCCGATCGGCGCGCTGGATCGTCGCGAGCCGATGGGCGATGATCACGCTCGTGCGTCCGACCAGAAGCGTCTCCAGCGCTTCGCGAATGAGCCCTTCCGTGTGAGGGTCAATATGGGCCGTCGCCTCGTCCAGGATGAGGATGGGTGGATCGAAACAGAGGGCTCGCGCGAAGGCGATCAATTGCTTTTGTCCGGTGGAGAGCCGCGCCCCGCGTTCGCCCACCTCCGTCTGATACCCGCGCGGCAATCGTTCGATGACCTCATGCGCGTGGACGCGGCGCGCAGCCTCGCGCACGCGCTCGTCGGAGATGGACGTTTCGCCCAAGCGGATATTCGTCAGGATGTCACCCGAGAAGAGGAAGACATCCTGAGGCACCAACGCGACGGCGCGCCGCAGGGCGCGAAGGTCCCACTCGCGGATATCCACCCCATCGAGCAGGATCTGCCCCTGCTGCACATCGTAGAACCGGAGCAGCAGATGCGCGATCGTCGTCTTGCCCGATCCCGTCGGCCCCACGAGGGCGACCGTCTCTCCGGGCTGCACTCGGAACGAGACGTCGCGCAAGACCCACTCCTGGCCCTCATAGGCGAACCAGACGTGGCGGAACTCGATCTCGCCGCGCACGCGCTCGGGCCGATACCCCTCTCGCGAGGCGATCGTGACCGGCGTATCCAGGAGCGCGAAGATACGCTCGGAAGCCGCCATGGCCGATTGCAGGATGTTGTACTTCTCGCTCAGATCGGAGATCGGCTGAAAGAAGCGTTGCGACAACTGCACGAACCCGATCAGGGCGCCGAGCGTCACCTCCCCCTCCAGGACCTGATGCCCCCCGCGCCAGATGATGAGGGCGATCCCGAGGGCGCTCACCAGCTCCACGGCCGGGAAGAAGATGGCGTAGTAGAAGATCGTCTCCAGATTGGCCTGCCGATGCTCGGCATTGAGGCGATCGAAGCGCTCGAAGCTCCGCCGCTCCGCATTGAAGAGCTGGACGATCGCCATGCCCGTGATGTGCTCTTGCAGGAAGGCATTGATGCGCGCGATGCGCGTGCGCACCTCGCGATAGGCGCGACGCGCGTTCGTCTTGAACCACACGGTCAGGGCGACCAAAAGCGGGAGGACCAGCAGGGCGACCAATGCCAACCGCCAGTTCAGGTAGAACATGAGACCGACGATCCCCACCAGCAGGAACACATCCTGCACGAGAGCGACGACGCCGGCGGTGAACAGCTCATTGAGCGCATCCACGTCCGTCGTCAGGCGCGTCATCAATCGGCCGACCGGATTGCGATCGTAAAAGCGGATGTCCACGCGCTGCAGGTGATCGAAGATCTGCGCGCGCAGATCGAACATGAGGCGCTGCCCGAGCGACTGCACGAGCACCGCTTGTCCGTAGGTGAGCGCGAAGAGCGCGAACAACGACAGCAGGAAGAGCCCGCCGATCAGATGAAGTCCCTCGCGCGGCGAGAGCGACCATCCGAGGGCCTGCAGCGCGCGTTCGGCCAGCGCGGCGACGGGACTCACCGCCGGGCGCGGATGAATGAACAAATCCACGGCGATGACCGTCAGAGCCGGTCCGGCCAGTTGGACGAGCGAAGCGAGGATGATGAGGACGACGGCCACACCGAGCGTGCGCCGATGCGGCCGCAGATAGCCGAGGAGCCGTCGCATCAACCGGGCATCGTACGCTCGACCGAGAACCTCCTCCTCGTGAACGCCCTCCATACGCGCGCTCGAACCGATGAGGGTACCAGCGGCTTCGGGAGAGCGTCAAGCGCGCGGCGCGCTCGCGCCGACGGCTCGCCACCGCATGATGGCCGAGAAGAGGATGAGGCTCGGGATCTCCAGCACCGGCTCGACCAATTGACTGAGGGCGATGATCGGATGTTCGGGGAAGAGGACGACGGCCAGCGGCAGCACCAGCGGCGAATTCCGCGCCATCGCCGTGCACGCCAGCGCGAGCGCTCGCTCGCGCGGAAAGCGCAGTCCGCGCGCTACCCCCCAGGAGAGCGCGAGCGCCAGGACATAGAACAGAACGAGCGGCGGCGCCAAGCGCAGCAAGAGCACCGGGTGCTCCAGCACGAGCTGTCCATGGCTGGCGAACATCGCCCCGACGACCAGCGCGAGCGCAGCGAAGCCCATGCGCTCCAGCTCCGGCCTCTCCCCCCACTGCCAGCGAACGAGCTGCGCCGCAACGCCCGGCAGCCCCACGTACACGAATAACGCCCGCCCGATCTCCCCCATGTCCACCGGAACCCATGCCGCCGTGAAGAGCCAGAGATACACGGGCAAGAGCGCCACTTGCAGGACCAGATTCCACGGCAGCACGGCGAGGTTGCGCGCCACATCCCCGCCGACCAGATGCGTGAAGATCAGGTACCAATCCGTGCAGGGCGTCAGCAATGCCAGGAACAGTCCGACGCGCAACTCCGGCGCGTCGGGCAGCCAGAGGCCACCGAGCGCGGCGGCGAGCAGAGGAGTGCTTCCGAAATTCAATCCGATGACGGCGAGCACATAGCGCCGATCGCGCGCCGCCTCGCGCAGCCGCTCCAGCGGGATGCGCGCGAAGACCGTGAAGAGTACCAGGACCAGAAGCGGTGTGAGGGCACGCTCGGCCACGGGAATCACGACGGGCCATCGAGCGGAAAGAGACATCCCCAGGGCAGCCGCTCCCAGCAGAGCTGCCGGCTCCCTCACATCCCACCAGAGCGACGATCGCCCCATCGTGTCAGCCTCGCCCGCAGTCATGCCCTCGATTCTACGAAGGGCGCGCCGATGGTATCAAGCGGAGCCCCCGTGCACTCCATCACTTCGCGAGCTGGGGGAGCACGGCCATAGCCCTCTCGATCGCGGACGAGTATAATCCTTCCCCGACCCGATGGCGGGAGATCACGGCGGAGGAGAGCGATGAATCGCCAACCGGCCGAGCGCTGCGCGCACCTCGGGTTCTCCGAGATCGCGCGAATTCGGAACCGCATTCTGGAACTCGGTCCCGCCGCGCGTCTGCATGCCCTTCACGGCGGCGAACCGCTCTTTGAGACGCCAGCCTTCATCACGGAGGCCGCCGTCCGCGCTCTGCGGGAGCATCGCACGCGCTACGCGCCATCGAGCGGCATCCCGGAATTGCGCGCGGCGATCGTCGAGAAGGTGCGTCGGAAAAATCGGATTCCCGCTGAGGCCGATCATGCGATCGTCACCAGTGGCGGACTCCACGGCCTGCTCGTCGCCTTCCTGGCCACGGTGAACCCGGGTGATGAGGTTCTCATCTTCTCCCCCTACTGGACGCCGATGAAGGACCTGGCGGCGCTAGCGGGCGGCCGGCTGCGACTCATCCCGTGGACCGAAGCCCGACGCACGGGCTTTCGCTCGGCGCTCGAGCGCTACGCCACGCCCCACAGCCGCGTTCTTCTGGTGAACACGCCGGCGAATCCGACGGGCACGGTCCTCACCGCTGACGAGCTTCGCGAGATCGCGGAATTCGCCGGCGAGCGCGACCTGGTGGTGATCTCCGATGAGGCCTACGAGGACCTGACCTTCGAGACCCCGCATGTCTCGATCGCCTCGCTGCCGGGGATGTTCGAGCGGACGCTCAGCGTCTTCACGCTCTCCAAATCCTACGCCATGACGGGATGGCGCGTCGGATACATCGTCGCTCCGGAGCCGTGGATGAGCGCGCTCCGAAAGCTCGTCCTCAACACGATCAATGTCGTGAGCACGCCGATGCAATGGGCCGCCGTCGCAGCGCTCACCGAAGGCGAGGCCTTCATCGAGCAGGCGCGCGCGGTGTATCGTCAGCGACGCGATCGGCTCGTCGGCGGACTTCGCGCGCTCGGCTTCGCGTGCGAGCCGCCACAGGGGACGTTCTACGCGTTCCCGAATGTGGAGCGCGTCCTCGGACCGAAGAGCTGGGACGCCTTCGATCTGCTCCTCAACCGCGCGGGTGTCTCCACGGTCCCCGGCGTCGTCTTCGGCCCGCATGGGGAGGGCCATCTGCGGTTCACGTTCTCGGTCCCCCTGGAGACGATCGAAGCAGCCGTGGAGGCAATGCGCAAGGTGCTGTGACCGACGCGGCGTTCACTCCGAAGGCCAGCGCCATGCGGTGAGGACTTCGGTGATCTGATCCAGAGCCCACTCCGCTTCCGATTCCGTGATGACATACGGCGGCATGAAGTAGAGCACGTTCCCGAGCGGACGCAGCAGGAGCCCTCGACGCAGGAACTCGGCAGCGAGCATCGGCCCCACGCGATCCAGATACCCCTCGGCCGATTTCGTCCGTTTGTCGCGGACCAGCTCCAGGATCCCCACACCGCCGATGACGCGCACATCGCCCACGTGCGGGAGGTCGCGCAATGGCTCCAACCGCGCGCGCAGCTGTCGCTCCAGCGCCGCGACGCGCGCGAGCGTCCCCTCCGTGCGAAAGATCTCCAAGCTGGCGATAGCCACGGCGCACGCCAGAGGATTGGCCGTGTACGAGTGACCGTGAAAGAACGTCTTGCGCCGATCCTCGCTGAGGAAGGCTTCGTAGACGTCTTCGGTCGTCGCCGTTACGCCGAGAGGGAGATACCCTCCGGTGATGGCCTTCGACAGACACAGAATATCCGGTCGCACGCCCGCATGCTCGCACGCGAACATGCGCCCCGTTCGTCCGAATCCGGTCAGGACCTCATCGGCGATGAGCAGCGTGCCGAAGCGATCGCACAATCGTCGCACGCCGGCCAGGAATTCGGCGGGCCAGACGATCATCCCCCCCGCGCCCTGCAGCATCGGCTCGACGATCACAGCGGCGACGCGCTCCCCCTCCTCCTGCAAAATGCGCTCCAGATCGTTCAGGCATGAGATCTGACAGCTCGGGCGCGTCAATCCGAGCGGACATCGGTAGCAATAGGGCGCATGCGCCCGCCGCACCGGGAACAGCCACGGCGCGAACGGTTCGGTGAAGATCGAAGCCTCGCTCACGGACATGGCGCCGAAGGTGTCGCCATGATAGGCATGGTGCAGCGCGACGAATACGCGCCGTTGCGAGTCGCCGCGATTCCACCAGTACTGAGCGGCCATCTTGAGTGCCACTTCGACCGCCGTCGAGCCATTATCGGAATAGAAGATGCGCGTGAGTCCGGGGGGCAGCAGGGCCACCAGCTGCTCAGCCAGTTCGATCGCGGGCCGATGTGTGCATCCGGCGAACAGGACGTGCTCCAGCTCCCGCGCCTGTCGCGCGAGCGCCTCGTTGAGCTTCGGATGGCTGTGCCCGTGAATGTTCACCCACCAGGAGGAGATCCCGTCGAGCACGCGCCGCCCATCGTCGGTATAGAGATACACCCCCTCGCCGCGCACGATCGGCAGCGGGGGCGGCGCCGTTCGCATCTGCGTATACGGATGCCAGAGATGCCGGCGATCGCGCGCGAGGAGATCGCTCATGCCCAAAACTCCCGAAGTCGCCCGTGCGGGTCCAACGCCTCTTCCGCCCACGCGCGCAGCGCTTCCACCGTGAGCGGCTCGAAGACCGGCATCTCGCCGAGCACGGCGACATCGCCATACGCTTCGATCGCCCGGCGATTCTCTCGATCCGGAGGCCCGACCATCACGACACCCGCCACGTGGAGGGAGCGGCGCCGCACGGCCTCCACCGTGAGCAACGTGTGATTGATCGTTCCCAAAGTCGAGCGCGCGACGATGAGGATCGGGAGCTGGAGCGCGCGCATGAGATCCACCATCAGCTCCGTCTCATTGAGAGGGACGAGCACGCCGCCCGCGCCCTCGACGATCCACCCGACGTCGGAGGGCGCCTCCTCCCACAGCGCCCGCAGCGCGGCTATCGCGATCCGCTCTCCTGCCCATCGCGCAGCCAGATGGGGCGAGACCGGACGCGGCAACCGCACGCCGCGATCGAAGATCTCGCGCTCGGCGCACGCCCCCAGAGCGCGCACCGTCGCCGTGTCATCATCCTGTTCGATCCCCGTCTGCACGGGCTTCCAGTAGCAGAGCGACGCCTGGCGCCGATAGCGATGAAAGAGCGCCGCCGAGACGACGGTCTTCCCGACGTTCGTGTCCGTCCCGGTGACGAAGATGCCCCGCCTCCTCATATCCCCCTCCCGTGCGGGAACTCCCGCAAGATTCGGGCCAGTGCATCGGCGAACCGTTTGGCGATGGCTTCATCCGCATGCACGTTGACGGAGATGCGCAGCCGCGCCGTCCCCGGCGGGACCGTCGGCGGACGAATCGCGCGGACGTCAAAGCCCTCTCGCTGCAGAGCGGCGGCCACGGCCATGGCGCGCGCGCTCTCACCGAGGATCACGGGAATGATCTGCGTGTCCTCATCGGGGATGGCGACGCCCGCTTCGGCCAAAGCGGCGCGAAACCGATGCGCGTTCTCCCGCACGCGCGCGCGCCGCTCGGGCTCTTCCTCAAGAAGCGTCAGGGCCTCATCGAGCGCGGCCAGCAGCGCGGGCGGCGGCGCCGTGGAGAAGACGAACGGACGCGCTCGTTGCACCAGATACTCGATCGCCCAGGCGGGTCCGGCCACGAAGGCGCCGCAGACGCCCAGCGCCTTCCCCGCCGTGTTGATCGAGAGGAAGACATCGTCGGCGACGCCCAGCTCCTCGATCAACCCGCTCCCGCGCGCGCCATAGAGGCCGACGGCATGAGCCTCGTCCACGATCAGCGCCGTCTGCGTCTCGCGGCAGAGCGCCGCGTATTCGCGCAGCGGCGCGCGATCCCCATCCATGCTGAAGAGCGATTCGGTGACGAGGAACTTCTGTCCGGCGCCGACCTCTTCCCGCAACAGCCGCGCGAGCGTCGTCACATCCCGATGAGGGAAGATGACGCGGCGCGCGCGCGTCAGGCGCATGCCATCAATGAGGCTCGCATGATTGCGCTCATCCGAGAAGACGACATCCCCGGGTTCCAGGAACGTCGTCAGGACGCCGAGATTCGCCGCATATCCGCTCGCGAAGTAAAGGGCGGCTTCCGTCCCCTTGAAGGCGGCGAACCGTCGTTCGACTTCGGTGAAGATCTCGCGATGACCGCGCAGCAGACGCGAGGCCGTCGCCCCGCATCCGTAGATGCGCGCGGCCTCCACCAGCCGGTGCACCAGACGCGGATGTGCCGCCAATCCCAGATAGTCGTTGGAGGAGAGATCAATCCCCGAGGGGGGACGGAGCACGCGTCTGAGCCCCGCAGCCTCCCATTCGGCCAGCCGCGCCCTCACGCGCCGATGCAAGGCCTCAAGAGATGCCATCCCCATCTCGCGAGGCGAGATCACGCAACCGCATCCCCAAACGGGCCAGCAGCGCGCGATCCCGATCCGGAGGCGAATTCGGCGTCGTGAGCAACCGTTCGCCGATGAAGATCGAATTCGCCCCCGCGAGCAGACAGAGCGCTTGCGCTTCATCCGAGAGCGAGAGCCGCCCAGCACTCAATCGGACCATAGACGCCGGCATCAGGATGCGCGCGGTGGCGATCATGCGCACCAGCTCGAATACATCCACCGGAGGCGCATCGGCCAGTGGCGTCCCCACCACCCGCACGAGCAGATTGATGGGAACGCTCTCCGGATGCGGCCGCTGCGTGGCCAATTGCTCCAGCAACCGATACCGATCCCATCGGCTCTCCCCCATGCCGATGATCCCGCCGCAGCAGACGCGAATCCCGGCGCGCCGCACGCGCTCGAGCGTCGCCAATCGGTCCCGATACGTGCGCGTCGTGATGATCCGTCCGTAATATTCCGGCGAGGTATCGAGATTGTGGTTGTACGCCGTCAACCCGGCCGCCGCCAGCGCGCGCGCCTGCTCCTCGGTGAGCATTCCCAGCGTGCAACACACTTCCAGACCGAGCGCGCGCACCCGCCGCACCATCTCGAGCACGCGCGCGAAGGTCGGCCCCGAGGGGACCTCGCGCCAGGCCGCCCCCATGCAGAAGCGCGTCGCCCCCTGCGCCCGCGCCCTCCGGGCCGCCGCGACGACCTCCTCCACCGACAGCAGCTCCGTGCGCACAATCCCCGTGCGATAGTGCGCCGATTGCGGACAATAGGCGCAGTCCTCCGGACACCCGCCCGTCTTGATGCTCAACAGCGCACACCCCTGCACCTCATCCGCGCGATGGAAGCGCCGATGCACCTGTTGCGCGCGAAAGATCAACTCCGGCAGCGGCGATGTGTAGATCGCCTCGATCTCCTCGAGCGTCCAATCGTATCGGATCAGCGCGCGCTCTTCTCCCATAGCCTCGCCCTCACCGTGAAGCCGCAAACTCTAGCAGAGGCCTTCGGGGATGAGCAAGAGGATCGCGCGGGACTCCAGTCCGAGCCTCGCGCGCGAGATCGCCTCACGCCGGATGGCCGGCCTCGCGTGAGCGCCCGATGAGCACGCGCCGCCCCTCGATGCGATAATTCCCACTGAGGACGATGGCGACGGCCCGCACGTACAACCGATGCTCCTCGGCCAGGATGCGCGCCGAGAGCGTCTCGACCGTATCGTCATCGTAGACGGGAACGACCGCCTGCAAGATGATCGGCCCGTGGTCCATCTTCTCGTCCACAAAATGCACGGTGCAGCCAGAGAACTTGACGCCGTATTCGAGCGCCTGGCGTTGCGCCTCCAGGCCGGGGAACGCGGGCAGCAGCGAGGGATGAATGTTCAGGACGCGCCCGGGGAACTCGCTGAGGAAGTAGGGACTCAGCAACCGCATGTATCCGGCCAAGCAGACCAGCTCGACCTGACGCCGCTTCAATTCGGCTACGATGAGCCGCTCGTGCTCCTCCCGGCTCAATCCCTTATGGCTGATGACCAGCGCCTCCACGCCGTGCGCCCGCGCTTTCTCCAGCCCCGGCGCGCCTTCGACGTTGCTGATGACCACGGCGACCTCCGCTTCCAGCTCCCCGCGCTCGGTCGCCTCGATCAGGGCGAGCATGTTCGATCCGCGACCGGAGATCAAGATGCCGATTTTCTTCTTGTCGCCCATCCCCCTCGAGCCTCCGCATTCAGGAAGAGAGGATGGTGACGCCGCGCTCCCCGGACGTGACGCGCCCGATCACGTACCCCGGCTCCTCCACGCGACGGAGGTAGTCGAGGACCGTGGGGACGTCCACCGCCGCGACGATCAGCATCATGCCGATCCCCATGTTGAACGTGCGATACATCTCCTGCGGCTCAATGTTCCCCAACCGTTGCAGGAGACGAAACACGGGGAGGATCGGCCATTGTCCCTCCCGGATCTCCACCGCACAGCCTTCCGGCAGAAGGCGCGGGATGTTCTCCAGAAAGCCTCCCCCCGTGATGTGCACCAAGCCCTTGACGAGCCCTTGCTCCACGAGGCCGATCAGCACGGGGAGATAATTCCGATGCGGCTTGAGCAATTCGTCACCGACGGTCCCCTCCAGTTCCTCCACATACGTCTCGAGCGTCCATCCGGCGACCTCGAAGAAGAGCTTCCGGGCCAGGCTATAGCCATTCGTGTGCAAACCGGATGAGGCGAGGCCGATGACGACATCTCCGGGCTCAATGCGCCGACCATCCAGCAGACGCGCGCGTTCGACCAC
>BEHM01000035.1 GCA_002923315.1 bacterium HR10 | reverse complement strand
CACGGTTTCCGGCAGATCATTGACCGTGATCATGCGTCCGGCGGCGAGGATGACGGCGCGCTCGATGGCGTTCTCCAGCTCGCGCACGTTGCCCGGCCAGTCGTAGTTCTCCAGCAGCTCGAGGGCATCGAGCGTGATCCCAGTCACCCGCTTGCCCGACTTCTTCTGGTAGAGCTTGATGAAATGGATGACCAGCGGGCGGATGTCCTCGCGCCGCTCGCGCAAGGGGGGGATGTGAATCGGATAGACATTCAGGCGGTAGAAGAGATCGAGCCGGAACCTCCCGGCCTCGACGGCCTTCTGCAGGTCCACGTTCGTGGCGGCGATGATGCGCACGTCGGTCTTGATGACCTGATTCCCGCCGACGCGCGTGAACTCGCCATCCTGAAGCACGCGCAGGAGCTTGACCTGCGCGCTCGGACTCAACTCGCCGATCTCATCCAAAAAGAGCGTGCCGCCGTTGGCCTCCTCGAACTTCCCGATGCGACGCGCGCGGGCGTCGGTGAAGGCCCCGCGCTCATGCCCGAACAACTCCGTCTCCAGCAGGGCCTCCGGCAGCGCGCCGCAGTTGATCTTGACGAACGGCTTATCGGCGCGACGGCTGTTGTAATGAATGAGGTCGGCGATCAGCTCCTTCCCCACGCCGGATTCTCCTTGCAAGAGCACGGTCGTCGGGCTATCGGCCACGTGCAGGGCCATCTCGATGCACCTCTTGATCTTGTCGCTCACGCCGATGATGGGGAGCGCGGCTTGCGCTCCGCGCAGCTCCTGGCGCAGGCGCACGACTTCGGCGCTCAACTGATCCTTCTCCAGAGCCAGCGCGATCTGGTTCGCGATCCCCTCGACCAGCCCCGTCTCGTAGATGGTCAGGCGCACCGTCGGCGTGCGCCAGGCGAGCAGGAGCGCGCCGAAGGCGCGGTCTTTGATCAGAATGGGGACGATGAGCGCCAGTTGCGCGCCGCCGAGGACTTCATTCAGGAACGCGCGGGCGGCATCCCCCTCGGTCGCTGCCACGCGGGAGGCGCGTTTTTTGGCGAAGGCCCGCTGCAGGATCGGATACTGTTCGACGAGGATCTCCGCGGCCGAGACGGTCTGAGCGGCTCGCCCTCGCACCGTATCCCAGCCCAATCGCACGCCCGCCGCATCGAGCACGGCCAGGCAGCCCAGATCGGCGCCCACCAGCTCCACGGCGCGATCCACGACCAGGGCCGTGACCTCCAGGAAATCGCCGCTCCGGTTGATCTCATTGGCGATCTCCAGAAGCGCGCGGTTGATGGTGGCCTCTTTCTCCTTCTCCATATAGAGCCGCGTGTACTCATAGCCGATGGCGACCTGTCGCGCGATGGACTCGATGAAGCTGATCTCCTCCGGCAGCCACCGATGCGGACGCCGGCAGTGGTGGAGGCCGATCAAGCCCAGGATCTCCGACTTGCGCACCACGGGGACGATCAGCAGCGAGCGCGTCGCCGTCAGCTCCACGATCCGCGCCAGCACGGGGTCCAGGCGCAGCGAGGCCGTGTCATCTATGGCGATCGGTCGCGAGAGATCCAGCCCCTGCTCCAGGGTCTGAAAATTCACCGGGATCTGCATCCCCAGCATCGAGGGGATGCTCTCGTCGGCGCGATATTCGTAGGCGATCTGCAGCTCCCCACTCTGCGCGCGCGCGACCAGATGGCACCGATCCACTTCCATCAGCTTCCCCAACTCCTCGGTGGCCGCGCGCAGGAAGGTGTCCAAGTCAATGAGCTGACTCGCCTCGGGGTTCAGGCGGTCAATGATGGCATCGCGCGCCTGATACATGCGCAAGCGCTTCTCCAACGTCAGTCCGCTGGATTCGGCGGCCTGCGACATACGCGTCTCCTCCTTCAAACGAGTGGCGGTGCGAGCGCGACGCGAAGAGTCCGGGAAGAAGCGCTCGACAGCCGCTCATGTTCCCCTTGTGTTGAGCCTAAAGTATAGCACACCGGATTCTCGGCGGGCGGCCCGGAGGCCTTCACACGAGGAAGCACGCGACCCCGTGTCCGGGCTCGACTTCTTTCAACGGCGGTTCGGCCTCCCGGCATTCGGTCATCGCGAAGGGGCATCGCGTGTGAAAGCGGCAGCCTGAAGGGGGGTGAAGGGGAGAGGGCAGCTCGCCGCGCAACGGCAGCCGCTGCGGTCGCGCGTCCGGGTCCGGCTCAGGCACCGCCTGTAACAGGGCTTGCGTGTACGGATGCAGCGGGCGGCGATAGAGCGTCTCCGTCGGGGCGATCTCGACGAGCTTCCCCAGGTACATCACACCGATGCGCGTGGCGAGATGGCCCAGCAACGCCAGGCCGTGCGAGATGAAGAGGTAGGTCAAGCGGTATCGCTGCTGCAGATCCTGCAACAGATTCACGATCTGCGCTTGAATCGAGACGTCCAGCGCGGACACGGGCTCATCGGCGACGATGAACCGCGGGCGCAGGGCGAGCGCGCGCGCAATGGCGATCCGCTGCCGCTGCCCGCCGGAGAATTCATGCGGGTATCGCGCGAGCGCGTCGGCCGGGAGCCCGACCTCTTCGAGCACCTCTCGGACGCGCGCGCGGCGCTCGGCCGCCGTCCCCACGCGATGAATGCACAGCGGTTCTTCGATGATCTCCTGGACGGTCATTCGGGGATTGAGCGAGGCATAGGGGTCTTGAAAGATGATCTGCATGTGGCGACGCATGGCCCGCATCTGGCGCGGAGGGAGTCGAAGCACGTCCACGCCGTCGAAGTACACCTCTCCGGCCGTCGGTTCGATCAATCGGAGCAGGCATCGCCCCGTCGTCGTCTTCCCGCAACCGGATTCGCCGACCAGACCCAGGGTCTCCCCTTCCTGGATCGTGAAGCTCACGCCGTCCACGGCGCGCACCCAGTCCGGTTTCCTCAAGAGCCCGCGCCGCAGGGGGAAGTATTTCTTCAAGTCGCGCACCACGACGAGCGCCTGGGCCGTGCTCATCTCTTCCCTCATGAGGCGCGCACCTGTTCTCGATCGCGCGAGGCGGAGGAGGAGGGGAGAATTGGCGATCCACGAGCGACGCAGCGCACGAAGTGAGCGGGCGCGATCTCGATCATCTCGACCTCACCCTCTCGGCAGAGGGGGCGCACCTCCGGACACCGATCCGCGAATGGGCAACCGGGGGGGAGATTGAGGAGATTCGGCACCGCTCCTTCGATCGTCTCCAGCCGGCGCGGTCGCTCGCCCGAGCTCGCAAGGCGCGGCACACAGCGCAAGAGGCCCCGCGTGTACGGGTGTTGCGGGTTGTGGAAGATCTCGCGCACCGGCGCATATTCGACGATCCGTCCCGCATACATGACGGCCACCTCATCGGCCGTCTGCGCGACGACCCCCAGATCGTGGGTGATGAGCAGCAGGGCGAGCCGGAAGTGCTCGCGCAAGCGCGCCAGCAGATCGAGGATCTCCGCCTGAATGGTGACATCCAGAGCCGTCGTCGGCTCGTCGGCAATTAGCAGCGCCGGCCGACAGACGAGCGCCATGGCGATCAGGGCGCGTTGCCGCAGGCCCCCGGACAGCTCGTGCGGATAGCTGCGCGCGCGGCGCTCGGGATCGGGGATCGCCACCTCGCGCATCATCGCGATGGCGCGCTCGAAGGCTTCACGCCGGGAGACGCGTTCGTGCGCCAGGACCGCTTCGGCGATTTGAAATCCCACGGGGAGGACGGGATTGAGCGCCGACATCGGATCCTGGAAGATCATCGCCAGGCGCGCTCCGCGGATCCGCCGCATCTCCTCCTCCGACAGCTCGCACAGGTTCCGTCCCTCGAAGAGGATCTCTCCGCCGACGATGCGCCCTGGCGGAGGCACAAGCCGCATGAGCGAGAGCGCGGTGACCGATTTCCCGCACCCGGACTCCCCCACGAGTCCCAACGTGCGTCCCGGGGCGATCGAGAAGCTCACCCCCTCGACCGCCTTCACCACGCCGCGATCGGTGAAGAAGTACGTGCGCAGGTCTCTCACCTCAAGCATAGGGCGGCTTCAGCGAAGAGCCACCTCGCCTTTCCGAACACCCTCGTGTCGCTCACGCCGAGTCGAGCGCCTCCAGAAGTTCGCGCACACGGCGTTCGATCTCATCACGAACCTGGCGGAAGACCTCGATCGGCTGCCCCTTGGGATCGGGGATGTCCCATTGCACGCGAGCGCGCGCCGGGAGCCACGGGCACTGATCGCCGCAGCCCATGGTGACGACGACATCCCAGGTCACCTCAGGGAGCGCCTCGAAGCCCTTGGATACGGCCTCGGTCAGATCAATCCCGCGCTCGCGCATGACCTGGCGCGCCAGAGGATTGACTTCTCCCGAGGGGCGCGAACCGGCGCTCCAGGCGCGCACGCGTCCGCGTCCGAGATGGCGCGCCCACGCCTCGGCCATTTGGCTCCGGCACGAGTTCTCGACACACACGAACACAATGTGCTTCATCTCGACAAGCGAATATACACGTCAGAGGACGACGGGGACAAGGGGCCGGCTCGCGCATTCGTAATCCCCCGGGTGTCAGGCGGCACGATTATCATCACGCCTGCGAAGCGGGCGTGCGAGTGTAGCCCCGAGCAAGCCACAGGCGAAGCCATTTGGTGATGGCATTTTCCGCATCAAGCCTGCGGAGCAGGCGTCCGAATATAGCCTAGGGCGAGCCGCAGGCGAGGCCTATTGAGGAATGCCGTTCCACGTAAAGCCCGCGGAGCGGGCGTGCGAGTATAGCCTAGGGCGAGCCGCAGGCGAGCCCTAGGACAATGGCGGCGCCATTATCCCCAAGAAATGCCATTCCGTATCAAGCCCGCGGAGCGGGCGTCCGAGTGTAGCCCCGAGCAAGCCACAGGCGAGGCCATCTGGTGATGGCGTTTTCCGCATCAAGCCTGCGGAGCAGGCGTCCGAATATAGCCTAGGGCGAGCCGCAGGCGAGCCCTAGGACAACGGCGGCACCATATCCCCAAGCCCCCGAAGGGGGCGGCCCATCCACGCGGTCACACGTGGCGTTTGTGTGGACGACGCGACGTTCCGCCTTCCGCATGGGCCGCCCGCGTGCGCGGGCTTGGGATGGGGTTGGGGCCTCTCGTTCCTAGGGCTCGCTGCGCTCGCCCTAGGCTACATTCGGTCGCCCGCTTCGCGGGCTCGCCTGTGGAATGGGGTTGGGCTCACAATGTGGGCTCGCTGCGCTCGCCCTAGGCTACATTCGGTCGCCCGCTTCGCGGGCTCGCCTGTGGAATGGGGTTGGGCTCACCACGTGGGCTCGCTGCGCTCGCCCTAGGCTACATTCGGTCGCCCGCTTCGCGGGCTCGCGGGCGGAATGAGGTTGATCTCATGATGTTCGCTTCGCTCGCCCTAGGCCGAATTCGGTCGCCCGCGCGCGCGGGCTCACGGGCGGAATGGGGTTGACTCACAACATGGGCTCGCTCTGCTCGCTCTAGGCTAATTTCGGTCGCCCGCGTGCGCGGGCTCGCGTGCGGAATGGGGGTGGGCTCACACCGTGGGCTCGCGCGCTCGCTTCGGGTTGAACGCCCGCGCGCGGGTTCTTGCTTGAGAGAGGCGCATCCGCGCGGCGGTTCAGAGCGCCCGTCCCGGCGCTCGCTCACAGCGATTCGGGGAAGAGGCCGCGATCGCCGAGAGGCAGACGCGAGGCGGCATATCCGAGATGGCGGTAGGCGGCCTCGGTGACGACGCGACCTCGCGGCGTCCGATTCAAGAAGCCGATGCGGATCAGGTACGGTTCGTAGATCTCCTCGATCGCGTCCTTCTCCTCGTTGATGGCGGCGGAGAGGGTGTTCAAGCCGACGGGGCCGCCGTGAAACTTCTCGATGATCGTCAGCAGCAGCTTGCGATCCACCTCATCGAGTCCGAAGCGGTCCACCTCCATACGGTTGAGGGCGTATTCGGCGACTTCGCGCGTGATCCGCCCATCGGCTTCGACCTCGGCGAAATCGCGAACGCGACGGAGCAGCCGATTGGCGATGCGCGGCGTGCCCCGCGCGCGGCGAGCGATCTCGCGCGCGCCTTCGGGCTCAATCTCGATCCCCAGAATGCGCGCCGAGCGCAGGACGATTTGTTCCAGCTCCTCCGGCTCGTAGAAATCCAGGTGCAGGTCAATACCGAAGCGGCCCCGCAGGGGTGCGCCGAGCAAGCCTTTGCGCGTCGTGGCGCCGATCAGGGTGAAGGGCGGCAGATCAATCTTGATCGAGCGCGCGGCCGGCCCTTGCCCGATGATGATGTCCAACTGATAGGCCTCCATGGCCGGGTAGAGGATCTCCTCGACGGCGGGATTGAGCCGGTGGATCTCATCAATGAAGAGCACGTCGCGTGGCCCCAGGTTCGTGAGCAGGGCGGCCAGATCGCCCGAACGTTCGATGACCGGCCCGGAGGTCGCGCGGATCTCGACGCCCAGCTCGTAGGCGATGATGTAGGCGAGCGTCGTCTTGCCCGTCCCCGGCGGCCCATGCAGCAGCACGTGATCCAGCGCTTCGCCGCGCGCGCGCGCCGCGCGAATGAAGACGCTCAGGTTCTCCTTGAGCTTCGGCTGCCCGATGTACTCGGCCAGTCGGAGGGGGCGCAGCCGGGCATCGTATTGCCGATCCTCCTCTGTCGGCGCACCGCTTGTGAGCGGATTCCGCTTCGGCATGTCGCCGATCATTGTAGCACAGTGAGCCGCGCGGTTGAAATCATCGGCGGCGGTGGGGTATCTTGAACTCTCGCGCCATGCCCGGCACGTTGTACATCGTGGCGACGCCCATTGGGAATCTGGAGGACATCACGCTGCGCGCGCTGCGGATCTTGAAGGAGGTTGATCTCATCGCGTGCGAGGATACGCGGCAGACGCTGAAGTTGCTGCAGCATTATGGCATCCGGCGGCCGCTCACCAGCTATCACGAGCACAATGAGCGGAGGCGGGCGGGAGAATTGATCGCGCGGTTGAAGGCCGGGCAGAAGGTGGCCCTGGTCAGCGATGCGGGCACGCCGCTGCTCTCTGATCCCGGCGCCGTCCTGCTTGAGCGAGCGATCGCCGAGGGGATCCCGATCGTCCCGATCCCCGGTCCGTCGGCCATCACGACGGCCGCGATGGCTGCGGGCTTGCCCGTCAATCGCTTCCTCTTCGTCGGATTCCTCCCGGCTCGGCGCACCGAGCGGCGGGCGGAGTTGGAGCGGCTCAAGACCGTGCCGTATACGCTCATCTTCTTCGAAGCGCCGCATCGTCTCGCCGCCACGCTCGCCGATATGCGGGAGATCCTGGGCGCGCGCGCTGCCGTGCTGGCGCGCGAGCTGACGAAGGTGCATGAGACGTTCGAACGCGCGACGCTGGACGTGTTAGCCGAGCGCATGGCCGGGGCTTCGGTCAGAGGAGAGATCGTTCTGCTGGTTGCCGGAGCCGAGGCCGTTCGGTCCGATCCCACGACGCTTGCGACGAGTGCGACGGCGCTGGCCGAGCGCGTGAAGGCCCTCATGGCGACCACAGGGCTCGATGCGAAGACGGCCATCAAGCGCGTGGCCGAGGAATGCGGCGTGAGCCGACGCATCGTCTATCGCGCCTATGTGATGGAGAAGGACGGTGATGTGTGAGGCGAAGCGATCGTCGAGGACATGGGGACGCTTCGACTGCAGCGCCCTGCTCGGCTTCATCCTCGCGAGCGTGGTCGGGCTGCCGATCCCCGGAGCGAAGGCGCAATCGCGTGTGGCCGAACGCATGCGCTTGGGGGCGAGCGTGACGATGGTCCTCTATCGGGCTCAGGGGCGGCGGGCCGATCCAAACCCTGAACCCGTGCGCTTGGCGCAAACCTTCGATAGTCTCGATGCCGAAGTGACCTACTTGCGAAAGACGCTGGGGATCGAGCAGGTGACGCCCGTGCATATTCGTTCGGTCGGGCTCGTGCCCGGCGAGCGCTTTCAGGATGGCGTGTTCATGGGGAGCCGAACGCCGGGACAGGATCAAGAGCCTCTGGAAGATCTCGCCCAACAGGTGATCCAACGCACGGTGGCTTTGGATTCCGTCTCTCGCACGGAAGCCTCCCTGAACATCGCGTTGACTCATCGAGGGCGAACGATCGTGCGCGCGGACGGGGTGGAGGTGCGCCATTTCGAGACGATCCTGCTTGAGGGAATGCTCTCGGAGGAAGCAGGCGAGCCCCACGCGGTGCTCATGACGATCACGGTCACCGTGCTCCCGCTCGCTCAACTTCGGAATCGTCCGCAGGAGCTTTCCGCGCCGTGCGATGAGTACGGGCGGGTGCTCGCGGTGCAGCCGGAGGATGTCTTTCTCCCCCCCGTGCTCGTTGAGCGCGTCACGCCCAAGTTCCCGTCGCGCCGCCCGATGGGGAGCATCCTCCTGGAGGGGATCGTGACGCCGCAGGGGCGCGTCACAAATGCGCGCGTTGTGCGCACGTTCGATCGCGAGATGGATGCGTTCGCCCTCGAAGCCTTCCAGCGCTTTCGATTCCTCCCGGCGCAATTGAACGGGCGGCCGATCCACGCGACCGTCCGTGAGGAAGTGATCTTTCAAACGGTTCCGTGAGCGGGAATGCGCACGATTGAGACGAGGAGGGGGACATGGGCGTTCTGCGCACGCTTCTTCTGGCCGGATCTCAGAATCGGTGGTTGCGAGAGCGCGCGCCTCGCTATCGGTTCGTGCGGCGCACGGTGGAGCGCTTCATTCCGGGGGAGACCCTGGATGCGGCGCTTCAGGCCGGACTCGCCTTGCAGGAGCAGGGCATTGGGACGGTCTTCACCTATCTCGGGGAGAACGTCACCGATGCGCAGGAGGCCGAAGCCGTGGCGGCGCACTATGCCGACGTGCTCGCACGGATTCGCGCCTGGCCGCAGCCGGCGGAGGTCTCCGTCAAGCTGACGCAGTTGGGCTTGGACTTGGACCCGGAACTCTGCTCGGCGAATCTCCGGCGGATACTGGATGCCGCTGCGCCTCATCAGACGGTGTGGATTGACATGGAGTCGAGCCCGTATGTGGACATCACGCTGGAGACGTATCGGCGAGCGCGCGCCGTCTATCCGAACGTGGGGGTGTGCTTGCAGGCGTATCTCTACCGGACTGAGCGCGATCTCCTCTCGCTGTTGCCGCTTCGGCCCGCCATCCGGTTGGTGAAGGGAGCGTATCGGGAGCCGCCCGATCGCGCCTTCCCGCGCAAGCGCGATGTGGATGCGAATTTCTTCGCCCTGGCGCAGCGGCTTTTGGGGGACGAGGCGCGACGCAACGGCGTGCGCGCGGCCATCGCCACGCATGATCGCACGCTCATTCGCCGCATCGCGGCGTTCGCGGCCGCGGCGGGCATTCCGCGCGCGGAGACGGAGTTCCAGATGCTCTACGGGATTCAGCGAGAGGAGCAGCAGCGCCTGGCGCGCGAGGGGTATCGCATGCTGGTGCTCATCTCCTACGGGTCTTCATGGTTCCCGTGGTTCATGCGCCGATTGGCCGAGCGGCCGGCGAATCTCCTCTTCTTGCTGCGGCACCTGCTGCTGGGGTGAGGGGGGGTGAACACGCACCCTGGGCAGCGGAGCGAGTGCGCGAACATCAGGCGCGCGGTGTCACGCTCATTCCCAGGCCCCGAAGGGAGCGGCCCATCACCCGACCACACGCGGTGCTCGCCTCGATGACGCGGCCCTGGTTCGCCCCCCTGCGGATCGCCTGCGCGCACTCGTGTTCATCGCACCGTGCGCACCCAGAAGGGGATGTAGAGCTGTTCCGGGATCGTCGTGCCGTCATCGCGGATGGAGATGAAGCCTTCCCATTCCCGCGTCCCCGGCGCGACCGTCGGAGCGATGCGCAGCGTGAGGGTGAATTGCCCCGTCCCGCCGGGCCGCACCTGAAACGTCGTTTTGTTCAGCGTGGCGGTGATCGCCGGATCTGTGTGCGTCATCGTGAGCGCGAGCCGATAGGTCACAAGCTGCGAGGAATGGTTCTTCACGGTGAACGTCTTCGTCCGCGTGACGGTTCGCCGTACGCGAATGGCGCCGAAGCTGTGCGTGGGGGAATCCACCGTCGTCAGCACCCGGGCCAGCGCGCGCATGTCCACGATTCCAGAGCCGCGATCCATCACTCGCCGTGCTTCCAACTGCGGTGGCCGACGCGCGGTCGTGAGAATCGCGGAGCGAATCTCATCCGGCGTCCAATTCGGGTGAAGCTGCTTGAGCAGTGCAGCCACGCCCGCCACGCGCGGAGCGGCGAAGCTCGTCCCATTGCGAAAGGCGAAGCCGCTCGGGTCATACAAGGGATCTTGCACATCTCGCTCCACACCGGGAGGGAGGGGGAAACGCGCCTCTCCGCGCGGATCGTCATCCTGGACGGCGGCGTAGCTGCTCAGGCCTGGAGCGACCACGTCGGGTTTGATGGCGAAGGTTGAAGCCGGCCCGCGCGAGCTGAAGTCGGCCAGATGATCGGGCGCGATCGGCAAGGTCACGATCATTTCATCGGGCAGGTCCAACGGTCCCAGCGCGATGCGCGTCGGACGGCCCGCTTGCGCATTCGTCGTGACGAACGCCTTGAGCGCGAGGCCAGCCGTGCGCGAGAGAAAGAGCGCGGGAAGTGGTGCTCCGCTGAGACCGGGGCTGAGGAGCGTATCCCCGCCGGCTTCGCTGTTGTAGAAGATGACGGCGAGGGCTCCGGCCGCCGCCGCATTTCGATTCTTCTCCGCGAACAAGCATTGTCCGCGCTGGATCAAGGCGATGGCTCCAGCAAGCGAGCCAGCCGGTAGCGGTTCGCACGCGAGCCCACCGCCATCGGCGATGCCGTTATCCACAAGGTCCACGTCCACAAGGTGCGCTACGATCGGCGTCTCCGGGAAAGGGGTCGCGCCATTGAGCCCTCGGAATCCGAGCACCTCGGCGAGCTCCGGAGGCGGCGCGGGCTCTTCCACGCGCACGCGCCCTAAGGCGGAAGCGGCGGCCCCCTGATGCGCATTGGTCGTCGCGCCCACGGCGATCACTCGCTGGGCATTCGCCGGACTGCGAATCGTTCCCCCGGCAGCGTTCTGCATCTCACTCGGTGGGGGGCCATCATTCCCGGCGGCGGCCACGACGATGACTCCTGCAGCGACGGCATTGTTGGCCGCGCGATCCAGGAGCGCGTTCGCCGGAGCGCCCAGGCTGAGGTTGATCACATCCATGCCGTCGCGCACGGCCTCTTCCATCCCGGCTAAGAGGCTATCCAGGCCGCAGCGCGGGGCGCACACCCGATAGCTGCCCAGGAAGGCTTTCGGTGCGACGCCGCTGATGACGACCGGCCGCGCTCCGGGAAACGCCGTCAGGTCCAAGATCGCTCCGGCAGCGCAACTGGCCGCATGCGTCCCATGCCCGGTCAAATCTTGCGCTGTTCGGAAGCGCGGGTCCAGGCGCGCCTGTTGATCTATGATGGATTGAAAGACCTTGGCGACGATGACCTTGCCGTTGGCCAGATTCTCACCGGTATTCGCGCGCGGGAATCCGGGCGGCGGCGTGAGGGTTGCATCCTGAAGCATCGGATGATCAAAATCCACGCCCGTGTCCACGATGCCGATCATGATGCCCGCTCCGGCGTTCTCACGTCCGCCGACAGCTTGCCAGAGGTCCTCCGCTCCCATGAGCGCATGACTCGTATCCAGAGGAAGAGCGGCGCTGAGCGCGCGGGCGCGCGATTCCGGGAAGATCTCCACGATGGGGAAGATCTCAACGACTTCGGGGAACGCGGCGAGCAGATCGAGCTTCTCAGCTGGGAGGGTGAGCGCGAGGCCGTTGAGCAAGAGCGTGTAGCGGAAGTGCACAACGGCTTCGGGGATCTGCTCGCGCACTTTCGCGAGGAAGAGGTCCTGTTGACGCTGCAGATATGCCGCATAGGCGCGCGAGCGAGCGGAGGTGAGGTCCAGTTTCCCCCCGATGCGAGTGTCGGGCGCGGCGGCCAGGCTCGTCGCCGCCAATCCTCGTCTCGTCCCGCGGTAGGTGGCGATCGGGTCATCTTCCAGGATGACGATCACCGCCGGATGCCCGGCGACTCGAACGGCGTGCTCCAAAGCCGCCTGCACCTGCGCGCGCTTGCGTTGAAGCGCTTCGGTCTGCCGAGCGCTCAAGCCGGTGGCACCTGCGAGCGAGGAGAGAAGGATCGCGAGCGCGGCGATCCCAAAGCGAACTCGCTGTCCCCGCTTCATCATTCACTCCTCCGCGCGTTCTTCCCTCATGCGCATGAAAGCGCGGGGATTATACATGACGCTTCGCGCGGTGGCGAGCATGTCGGCGGCCCATGTGCAGGCGACGATTGCGTCATCGGGGCAAATGGGGCATGAGGTCGCGCAAGTGATAATTTCGCCACCGCTGTCACCGGGCTCCCCTGTGGCTACAGGTGGCCGCCTGGGACTGCAGCTTCGGGGGAGCGGAATGCCGGAGGAGATGGCACCGGACGGGGGATCGTGCTACAATAAGCGGCTCTTTGCAGGAACATTCCTACTGGAGGGGAGCCCAATGAGACGACTTCGCCTCTACGCCGCAACGATCCTCATGCTCGCCGTCCTTCCCTGGATCGGGCACGCACGCGAAGCCAAGCTCGTGCGGTACCCGCACTATCACCAAGGGCGCGTCGTGTTCACGTATCTGGGGGACATTTGGATGGCGGATGAGAATGGTCAGAACGTACGTCGCCTCACCGTTCATCCTGCGCGGGACATCTATCCGCGCTTCTCGCCCGATGGGCGGTGGATCGCGTTCTCCAGCGATCGGCATGGGAATCTGGACGTCTTCGTCATCCCCTCGGAGGGGGGGACACCCAAGCAACTGACGTTTCACTCGGCCGATGACGTGGTGCTCGGATGGACGCCGGATTCGCGCGCGGTGCTCTTCAGCAGCCAGCGTGGAGAGTTCTTCATGCCCAAGCTCTATACGGTGAGCATCGAAGGCGGGATGCCCCGCAGCGCTGGCCCGGACATGGGCGTCTACGGCTGCTATTCCCCGGATGGACGCAAACTCGCCGTCAATCGGAAGTCTCAGGCCTACTGGCGCAAATATTATCGCGGCGCATATCAGAGCGACATCACGGTGATGGACCTGGCGACCAAGCGCTTCGTGGACCTGACGGATTTCGAGGGAATGGACAGCTGGCCGATGTGGGGACGGGATGGGTACATCTACTTCGTGAGCGATCGCGATGAGGGGGGTGTGACCAACATTTGGCGCGTGCCCGAGCGCGGCGGTCGCGCCGAGCGCGTCACTTCGTTCCGCAGCGGCGACGTGCGCTGGCCCGCCATGAGCGCCGATGGGCGCGTCATCGTCTTCGAGCACGATTTCGGGATCTGGAAGCTCGATGTCGCTACGCGCAAGGTGACGCCGATCCCGCTCCAGATCGCCGCCGAGACGCAGGAGAACATGGTTGAGGTTCGCGAGTTCAACTCCGAGGTTGACGACTACGATCTGGCGCCTTCGGGACGACGCCTTGTCTTCTCCATTCACGGGGAGATCTTCACCGCACCCGTCGAGCAGGGGGATCTCAAGCAGATCACCGACAGCCCGGCGCGCGATCGCGATCCGCAGTATTCGCCTGACGGGAAATGGATCGCCTTCATCTCGGATCAGAGCGGGCGCGAGGAGTTGTACATTGCTCCCGCCGATGGGTCGGGCGCGCCGCAGCAGCTGACGGATCACGACGTCCTCAAGTTCGCCTTCGTCTGGTCGCCAGATTCGAAAGAGATCGCCTACACGACGTCTGATCTCAAACTCCGCAAGGTTCACATCGAGACCAAGCAGATCGTGGAGCTGGCGTCCTCCCCATACGGGCCGATCAGCGCGCCCGCCTGGTCACCTGATGGGAAGTGGATCGCCTACGCCAAGCCCAATCACGCGCGGCGGAATGACATCTATCTGATCCCCTCCGGCGGCGGCCAGGAGCGACGGGTGACGTTCGAACCATTCAACTACATGGCACCGCAGTTTGCGCCCAACGGGCGGAAGCTCTATTTCCTGCGAAGCGAGTCGAGCCTCTTCTCCGGTCAGCCCTCGGCGCAGATCTTCTCGGTGACCCTGGAGCGCGAGGAGCGCGATCCGACCGAGCCGGAGGAGCGCGCAGAGGCGACAGAAGCGGCCGAGGGAGGACCGCGTCGTTCGCAACTGCAGCGGCCGGAGCCTCCGAAAGAGATCGCCATAGATTGGGACGGACTGCGACGTCGGACGCGTCAGCTCACGCGCATGCCGTTCGCCGTCACAAGCTATGCCATCTCCCCCGACAGCCGGACGATCGTCTTCGCGACGAGCGAGCCGGCGGGAGCGCGCACGGTGCCCGTGCTCTATTCGATTCAGGAGGACGGTCGGCGGCTGACGCGCATCACGGCCGGGACCGTGCCCGGTGAAGAGGGTGAGGGAGGTCCGCCATTCCCCGGTTTCGGTCCTGGAGGGGGGATCGGCGATCTCGCGTTCTCGCGCGATGGGCGCACGGTCTTCTTCCGCGAGGGCAACGGCGTCTACTCGGTCGCACTGCCGGCGAGCGTGGCGGCGACTCAGGCACCGGGCGCTCGGGGTGATGCCCCGCGTCGGCGGATCACCTTCACCGTCAAGGTGAGGATTGATAAGCCGGCGACCTGGGCGCAGATGTTCGACGATGCCTGGCGGACGATGAAATACCGCTTCTACGATCCGGCCATGCACGGCAAGGATTGGGATGCGGCGCGCGCGAAATATCGTCCGCTGGTCGAGCACGTCGGCGATCGCCAGGAGCTGCTCAACATCATCAACGAGATGATCGGCGAGCTGAACGCCTCGCACACCGGGACGGCGCCGCCCCCGCGTGGGCGCGCGGCGAGCGTCTCGACCGGTCATCTTGGCCTCGACCTGGAGCCCGATGAGCAGGCCGGACGGTATCGCGTGACACATATTTACGAGAACGGACCGGCTGACAAAGATTGGGTGAAGGTGAGCGTCGGTGATTATCTGATCGCCATCGAAGGCAAGCCGATCAAAGCTGGGGACAATTACTATCCCTTGCTCAATCACCGGCTCAACCGCAAGATCGAGGTGACGTTCAACAGCAAGCCGACGGAAGAAGGGGCGTGGACGACGCGCATCGAGCCGATCTCGATGGCGGCGTTCAATCAGCTCCGTTATGAGCGGTGGGTCAAGGAGCGACGCGCGTTGGTGGAGAAACTCTCCGGTGGGCGCATCGGCTATGTGCACATTCAGGCGATGAATCGGCCCTCGCTCCTGCGCTTTGAGCGCGAGCTGCGGGAGAACCGGGACAAGGAGGCGCTGATCATTGATGAGCGGTGGAACGGCGGGGGGAACATCGAACAAGAGCTGCTGGCCTTGCTCGTTCAGCGTCCCTATCAGGTATGGCAGCCGCGCGGCACCGAGCCGACCTATCGCCCGCTCAACGGCTTCTTCGGTCCGAAGGTCGTGCTTCAGAACTGGCGCTCGGCCTCCAATGCCGAGATGTTTCCGGCGGGCTTCCGCGCCCTCGGCCTCGGCAAGGTGATCGGCACCAAGACGATGGGCGCCGTCATCGGGACCGGCTCGTATCGCCTCATTGACGGTTCGACCATCCGCACGCCGAGCGTCGGCGTCTTCCTGGCCGATCCGCGACGCACGAACATGGAGAACTACGGGGTCGAGCCTGACATTTACGTCGAGAATACGCCGGAGGACAATCTGGCTGGTCGCGATCGCCAGCTCGAAGTGGCCGTTCAGGAGCTGCTGAAGGAGCTGGACCGGAAGCCTCGAACGCCACAACCGATCGCCGCGCACGGCCGCGCGCGATGAACGGTTGTCGGGGAGCTCCACGTCGGATGCGGTGTGGAGCTCCCTGCCCGAAAGCCGGCGCGTCGTTCAGGGCTGGCTCCCTTTCAGGAAGCGATCGAAGAAATCGGCCGCCGCTCGATACGCCCGAATCCAATTTCGGTGCAGGAGGAAGTCGTGCACCTCATCGGGGAAGATGAGCTGCTCGACATGGGCTTTGCCCTCGGCGCGCAATCGCTGGATGAGATCGGTCGTCTCGATGAAGTCCACGTTGCGATCGTCATCGCCGTGGATGAAGAGGACCGGGGAGTACCAGAAGCGGACCGAGGCCACGGGTGAGGATTCCCAGGCCAAGCGCATGAGGTCTTGGCCCTGAATGCCCCAGCCGCCACCCCCTTCGCGCAAGCGCGCGCGCAGCGACCAATCATGCACCCCGTGCAGATCCACGCCCGCGGCGAACAGGTCGGAATTCCGCGCCAGGCCGAGCGCCGTCAGATACCCCCCGTAGGAGCCGCCCCAGAGCCCGATCTTGTGCGGATCCACGTCAGGACGCCGTTGGAGATATTTCGCTGCTGCGACCACGTCCTGATATTCCGAAGCACCGCGCGGCCCTTGATGCGGCGCCAAGCGAAATGCGCGCCCGTATCCGATGCCCGAGCGGAAGTTCACCGACAGGACGACATAGCCCTGACTGGCCAGATACTGATTGAACCCGTAAGCGCGATGGTAATACCCGCGTGGGTGCCATCCGAGGAGCATCTGTCGAATCGGCCCCCCATGCAGGAAGATCACCGCCGGTCGCCGATCGCCCGCTCGCGCATTGGGCGGCAGAAAGAGCTGACAGTGAATGGAGAGTCCATCCGGGGCCTTCACGATCACCGGCTGCGGCTCGACCAGGTGCTGTTCGGGGAAGTCGCGGGGAATGGCTTCTGGAGCGATCACTCGCACGCTGGCCGTCTGTTCCTCCACCCGTGCCGGAGCCGCTGGTCGTCGAGCCGTGGACGAGAGACAGAGGATGTACCGTCGTTCAGCCGTGATGACCGGGCTCCATTCAATACCGGTGCCGCGCGTGAGCGGTCGCAGCCCCGTCCCGTCCACATTCACTTGCCAGAGATGACGACGGTCAATGTCGTCCTGATTGGAATTGAAGACGATCACGCGACCGTCGGGCGAGAGTGTGGAATCCTCGACCTCGAATTCGCCGGGCGTCAGGACGGTCTCCTTCCCGCCGCTGACGGGGACCGAGTAAAGATGCATCCACCCTTCATGCTCGGAATAGAAGACGAGGCGATCCGAGGCCGCCCAGCGCAGCGGCTCCGCCGGATAGGTCTGCGCGAATCCCGCCGTCGCATTGGGCGAAGTCCACACCAGGCGCGCCTCGCCCGTCTCCACATCGGCGACGTAGAGAGAAAACGGCAGCTCCCACTCGCGCGTGCGTGGAGGGTCGGCCATCGCTCCGGGGATACGAATGAACGCCACACGTCGGCCATCGGGTGACCACACGGGTTCGCGATCCCGATCCACCGAGGGCGCGATCCACGTGATCTGCTTTCGCACGAGGTCGAAGACACCGATGAAGCTGTGATCTCCTCGCGCGCTGACGAACGCCAGCTTCGTCCCATCGGGTGACCATACGGGCGATCCGTTTCGCCCGCGCGCTTCGAAGAGCGGGCGCTCGCGCTCCCCTCCCATGAGGGGGGCGGCGAAGATACGCCCGCGTCGTTCGAAGGCAACCAGATCTCCGCGCGGCGAGATGCGCGGGTTGCTGCCCTCGGCGATCTCCCATGTCTTCCCGTCCGCTACGCGCACGGCCATGATGAGCTGTCGCGCGCCGCGCGGATCGCTCGTCGGATTCGGCACCTCGCCCTCGCGATTGGGCGGGCCGCCGCGCACGTAGACGATGATCGAGCCATCCGGACTGAAGGTCAGCTGGCCGAGCTCCTGCCCGTCATCCTCGGTGTAGGCCGTGACCTGCCGCGCTGTGAAGTCAGGCCCATCGGCCACCCAGATGTTGCGTCGCCCCTGCGCGTTGAAGACCCAGGCGACGCGGTCCCCCCGGGGCGCCGCGATGAGATTGGACGGGAATGGTGCACTCAGCACAGCTTCGATCGAAAAGGGCCGATCCTTCTCCTGAACCCGCGATGCGGCGATCCCCATCGGCAGTCCCACCACGGCGATGAGCGCACAGAAGGCGATGATCCCGAGTTCGAAGACCTTCTGCTTCATCTCTCCCCCTCCTCATTGACGCGGTGTGGCGCGCCACCCCTGACGCGCCTGGTCGTTCTCCGGCATCGGGCGCAATGTTAGTCGCGCCGCACCTCCAGGGTCAAGATGCGCGCGCTCTCGGACTGGAAGGAGGCTGACGCCAGGATGTAACATCCTGCGGGCCTGGAGCGTATCTTGCGAACGAGAGCCGGAATCACAGGAGAGCCGAGGAGGTCGGATCATGCGCGAGGTCATTGAGCTGTACGTCAACGGTGTCCGGCACCGCCTGGAGGTGGAGCCCAATCGCAGCTTGCTCAGCGTGCTGCGTGAAGATGCGGCGCGCGCGCTCGCGGCCATTCGCGCGGAATGGACGACGACGCCGCAGCCATCCGGCCGCGAGATCTTCGCCTATCTGAAGGCGCATGAGGTCGAGGCTCAAGGGTGGGAGGGGCGTTCTCGATATGTCGTGGGCCCCATAGCAGGAGAGACCTCCATTGTGGGCATCGCTCCGGCGATCGGGAACGCGATCTTTCACGCGACCGGGATGCGGCTGCGATCGCTCCCCCTGGTGCCCAACGGGTTGAAGGGGGAGGCTCGCCTCCATCGGGAGGAGTGAGGGCGAGCGCCAGGCCGAAACTGCGCATCTTGGGAGGGGAAAAGATGATGAGGAAGCGACCGATTCTCACTCTCGTGCTGCCGATCCTCGTCCTCTTGAGCTTCGGGAACTTCCCGACCTCTCACCCGGCTCAAGAGTGGGCGCGACGACGGCTGGAAGCGTCGTCGCGCCATCAGGAATGGGTCACCATCACGCGTGAGAAGCGCGCGGTGCACGCGTTCGTCGTTTATCCCGAAGTCAAGACGAAGACGCCGGCGATCATCGTCATTCATGAGAATCGTGGCTTGACCGATTGGGTGCGGAGTGTGGCCGATCAACTGGCCGAAGCCGGATATATCGCCATCGCTCCCGACTTGCTCTCGGGCATGGCTCCCGGCGGAGGGCGAACGAGCGACTTCCCTTCGGAAGATGCCGCTCGCGAAGCGATCTCGAAGCTGCCGCCAGATCAAATCCTGGCGGATTTGGACGCCGTCACCGACTACGCTGCGCGATTACCGGCGTGTAATGGGAAGGTCGCCGTCGCCGGATTTTGCTGGGGCGGAAGCCAAGCTTTCCGCTTCGCTACACACCGCGCGGACCTGGCGGCCGCTTTCGTCTTCTACGGCACGGGGCCGCGGGATCGAGAGAGCTTGGCGCGCATTCGCTGTCCCGTCTACGGATTTTACGGCGGCAATGATGCGCGAGTGACGGCGACCGTGCCGGAGACTGCTGACCTGATGCGGCAGCTGGGCAAGACGTTTGAGCCCGTCACCTACGAGGGCGCTGGACATGGATTCATGCGCACGGGGGAAGAGCCTAATCCCGCAGAGGCGAACCGAAGAGCGCGCGATCACGCCTGGGCTCGCTGGAGGGAGTTGCTCAAGAAACTCTGAGGTTGCGGCGATCATCTCGCGAGCTTTTGATAAAGCCCGCGGAGCAGGCGGTCGAATATAGCCCGGGGCGAGCTGAAGACGGAGAAGATGATGCCTTCCGCATCAAGCCTGCGAAGCAGGCGTCCGAATCTGGCCCGGGGCGAGCCGCAGGCGAGATGAGGACACCTTCCGCATCAAGCCCGCGGAGCGGGCGTGCGAGTATAGCCTAGGGCGAGCCGAAGGCGAGCCCTAGGACAACGAGCGCCACCACCATTCCCCAAGCCCCCGAAGGGGGCGGCCCATCGGCATGGGCACACGCCGCGTTCGTGCAAACAACGTCATGGTCCGCCTCCGCATGGGCCGCCCGCATGCGCGGGCTTGGAATGGGATTTTGGGGACTCCTCCCTAGGGTTCGCTGCGCTCACCCTAGGCTACATTCGGTCGCCCGCTTCGCGGGCTCACTGGTGGAGGGGAGTTGGGCTCACAACGTGGGTTCGCTGCGCTCACCCTAGGCTACATTCGGTCGCCCGCTTCGCGGGCTCACTGGTGGAGGGGAGTTGGGCTCACAACGTGGGTTCGCTTCGCTCACCCTAGGCTACATTCGGTCGCCCGCTTCGCGGGCTCGCTAGTGGAAGGGAGTTGGACTCACAACGTGGGCTCGCTTCGCTCGCCCCGGGCTCATTTCGGTTGCCCGCGCGCGGGTTCGTGTGACCGAGAGGCGGAGCTGGCCTCATTGGGTCTCAAGTGCGCGTCCCAAGTGGGCCATGAGCACGGCGTAGATTTCGATCCCGTCCCAGAGGTTTTGGATCCGGAGGTTCTCATTCGCCCCGTGTTGATTGTTGTCGTGGTTGACGATGGGCACACCGATGACGGGGACGCCGAGCAGCTCTTGGAAGAGATACATGGGGATGCTGCCGCCGAGCGTCGGCATCTTCACGATGGGGGCGCCGATGGCTTCTTCGATGAGACGTACGAGCGCGCGCGAGATAGGTAGGTCCATCGAGGTGCGCGCCGGCGGATATCCTGGTCCCCACGTGAGCCGCACGAGCCTCGGATATTGGCGCCGCTCGTCGAGACTCGGTGCGTGCGAGATGAGCGTGAAGCCCTGACGGCGAAGGTACTCCTCCACGCGTCGGCGAACGCTGTCCGGCGTTTGGTTCGGCACGAGGCGGAAATCAATCGAGGCGGTCGCCTCCGTGGGGATGGCGTTCTGCGCCGTTTCGCCGACGTGCCCGGCGCGCAGCCCGCGCACGTTGAGCGCGGGCGCCATGATGAGTTCGACGAGGGATCGGCCCTCACCTTCGGACCAGGCGAGCCCCAGCTCGTGCCGGAGCTGCGCATCTATATCCGGTGCTTCGGCGAGCGCGCGCCGTTCGCTCTCGGTGAGCGGGCGCACGTCATCGTAGAATCCGGGAATGCGAATGCGTCCGTTCTCCTCGCGCAAACTCGCCAGCAGATGCGCGAGAATGACCGCGGGATTCGGCGCCCAATTCCCATAGTGGCCGCTGTGCAACGGGCGCGCGGGACCGTAGACGGTCAGCTCCAGATCCACGATCCCTCGCGCTCCGAAATAGACCTGCTGGCGCCGCGTCTGGTGCACCGGTCCATCGCACAAGATCCACGCGTCGGCCTTCAACCGATCGGCGTACTTCTCGAGGATCGCGCGAAGGTGGGGTGAGCCCGCCTCCTCTTCGCCCTCGAAGAAGAACTTGAGGTTCACGGAGGGCGGAATCTGGGCCGCGCGCAAAGCCTCCAGGGCCACAAGGAGCGCGAGGATCGGCGACTTATCATCGCTCGCCGAGCGCGCGTAGAGGCGCCATTCACCGGGAATCGGCGTGGGAATTGAGGACCACGGGACCTCGCGCCCCCCCTGTTCCAGCGGCGCATCGCGCAGGATTGGCGTCCATGGGTCGCTCGCCCATTGCGTGGGGTCCACTGGCTGGCCATCGAAGTGCGCGTAGAAGACGATCGTATGCCGCGCATTGGGGACGAGGAGTTCGCCGTAGACGGCCGGAGGGGCATCGCCCGCGGTGAGGATCTCCGCGCGGATGCCCCGCCGCTCGAGCATCGCGCGCAGGAATTCGGCATTTCGGCGAATGGCTTCTCGATCCGCTGCCAGATTGGGGATCGAGAGGAATTCGACCAGTTCGCGCAGGATCGTCCTCTCATGAGCCAACCGATACGTCCGCACGCGTTCGCGCGTGGCGTGCGGAGTTCGCTCCTCGGCCAGCGGGCGTTGGCCCGGTGCGAGGCCGGGCAGAAGAAGGAAGAGCAGAATGAGGCGACCCACCATCTCCCGGTGCTTCATCGCGTCTCCTCCTGCACGGACAAGAGGCGCCGCGCGCGGCCCCTTCGAAGGGAGATCGCAGCAACCGCGCGCGGACGCTCAGATTCGGCAGCGGCGCGCGAGAGAGGCCCGCCTGCCCTTACTGCAGTTGGGCCGATGAGCCGGGGACCTCTCGCCACGGCTCGAAGCGCCCGCCGAGATATTTCGCCAGGAATTCCTCGGCGCGACCGAAAAAGTCCAGCCGATTCTCGGGACGGGCGAACCCGTGCCCTTCATCGGTGTAGACGACGTAGGTGACCGGGACATTCCTGGCGCGCAACGACTGGACGATCTGATCGCTCTCGGCTTTCTTCACGCGCGGATCGTTGGCCCCGTGCCCGATGAGCAGCGGCGCCTTGATCTGATCGGCGCGGAAAAGCGGCGAACGGGATTTCAGGAACTCCTCATCGGTCTCCACTCGGCCCAGACGTTTATCGAAGATCGCCTTGAGAGGAGCCCAGTAGGGAGGGATCGAACGCAAGAGCGTGACGAGATTGGACGGGCCGACGATGTCCACCCCGCAGGCGAAGTCCTCGGGCGTAAAGGCCAGGCCGACGAGCGTGGCATAGCCGCCGTAGCTGCCGCCCATGATGCATACGCGCTTGGGGTCGGCATAGCCCTGTGCGACGGCCCAGTTCTTGCCATCAATCAGATCGGTGTGCATCTTCCCGGCCCACTCTCGATCTCCGGCGTTCAGATACGCTTTCCCGTATCCGGTCGAGCCGCGGAAGTTGACCTGCAGGACGGCGTAGCCGCGATTGGCGAGCCATTGGACCGTCGCATTGAATCCCCACACATCGCGCGCCCACGGCCCGCCGTGCACGAGCAGGACCATCGGCAATCGCTTCGGCTCGACGCCCACCGGAAGCGTCAGGTAGCCGTAGATGGTCATCCCATCGCGCGCCGTGAAGGAGATGGGTTGCATCTTCGCCAGCCGATACCGCTCGAGCGCCGGTTGATTGCTGAAGAGCAAGCTGAGTCGCCGCGTCGCGCGATCGTAGGTGTAGTAATAGACCGGGCCGTCGTCCACAAGGTACGAGACGACCCACGTCCGATCCTCGCGGTCTCGACTGACGACGCTGAAATCGCCGTCGCGCGCTTTCCGCAGACGCTCGAAATCCGCGCGCAGCGATGGGTCCAGCACCTGCCACTCGCGACGAGCGCGGATGAACTGCACGGCTTCCAGGTGTCGCGTCTTCGGATGGATCATCACACCGCTCACATCGTACTGTGGATCTTCGGCGATCACCTTCGCCTTCTTCGTGGCGAGATCCACTTCGATCAGGCGCGCGGCATTGGCATCCACGCTGGAGATGAGCCAGAGACCGCGATTGTCCGGCGTGAACCCCACGATCCCCCCGAAGGTCTCCTCCGGCCCCCAGCGCAGGAATTCGCGCCAGGGAGATCGCGCATCCTCGCGTACGCGGATGAGCATCCCCCCATCCGGGGTGAAGACCGAAGCCGCTCGCACCTGGAGCCGATGATCCGCGGCCCAGCCGGCGACATCCCCCGGATTCTCCGTATCCAGCTCGGCGGCACCGGTCTTCAGATTGATGCGGTACACATCGTGGAACCGCCGATCGCGGCGGTTCAAGGCGACGAGGATCTCGTCGGGGAATTGCGGATCGGTGGCGATCACTTGCGCCTGCACGCCTTCAAATGGCGTCAGATCGCGCGTCGTGGCCGTTCGCACGTTCGTCTGATAGAGATGCCAGTTCTCATCCCCATCGCGATCCTGGAGGTAGAGGATGTGCTCGCTGTCCTCTTGCCAGAAGTACACGCGGATGCCGCGCTTGCGATCCGCGGTCACGACGCGGTCGTCAGTCTTGCCGATCGTGCGGACCCAGACGTTGAGCACGCCCTCGTGCGGTGCCAAATAGGCGAGCTTCGTCCCATCTGGGGAGATTTGCGGATTGACCCGCTCCGGATTCCCAAAGAGGACCTCGCGCGGGATGAGCGGCGGAAGGTCCAGGGCGCGCGCCCCCCATCCGCTCAGAGTGAGCGCGAGGCTCATCAAGGCCAGGAGCGTCACTCGATAATTCCTTCGCATCGCTTCCCTCCTTCTCAAAGATTGTGACCCGGGCGCCTCAGGTTGCGAATCAGCGCCGTTCCCTCTTACGTGAGCGGAGCGCCTGAGGTTCCCGCCCGGCTATCGAGCGTAGTACCCGCGGCGCGCTTTCACGCGGACGCCGGGACGAAGGACCTTCACGCGAATGGTGCGCCATTTCCCATCGCGCGTCGCGTTGGTCGGGCTGTAGGCGAGACTGTAGATCGTGCGCAGCTCATCGGCGATGCGTTGGTAGACGCCTTCCAGGTCCTCGACCGTATCGGCTCGATAGAGGGTCCCGGCCGAATGCTCGGCGAGCGCCAGCAGTTGTCGCCGGGCGACGGCGTAGCTCATGGGGCTCTCGCGCCGCTGGCGCACGACCACCTCGTACTCCGTGTCCAGGTAGATGGGATAGATGAGCACGTCCGACTCTTGAACGCGGGCGAGCAGCTCCTCGAACGTATGGTCCGTTGGATAGAGCCACGGCTGTCGAATCGAATTATCCACCCCATCGGTCATGACGACGATGGCGCGGCGTCGTCCGGGCCGCCGCTCGACTTCGGTGAGCACGTGCCAGAGCGCATCGTAGAACGCCGTCCCACCGCCTCCGCGAATCGCCTGAATACGCTGTTTGAGCAGGACGCGATCGTTCGTGAAGGGCGCGATCGGATAGACGCGGCGCGCGAAGGCGAAGACGGCCATACGATCGTCCGGGCCGAGCATGTCCACGAAGGCTTGCGCCGCTCGCCGAATGACGCCGAGCTTCGATTCCGTGCTCCCGCTGACGTCCAGAAGCAGCGCCAGATCGAAGGGCGCCGTGACCGGAGCGAAATGCGTGATCTGTTGCTCCACGCCATCTTCGTAAATGACGAAGTCTTCCTTTCGGAGATCGGCCACGGCCTTGCCATATTCATCGGTCACGCTCACGTTGACGTTGACCAGGGGGGCTTCCAGCGTGATGGCGTCTCCGGTGTCCTCTGAGCGCGTCCGGCGTGGTGGAGGAGGAGGTTCCTCACCTGGCTCAGTGCGCAAGCTCGGGCGAGCGCGCGGGGACGCCGGTTCCTCTGCGCGTTCGAGCTGCTCACGCGGTGCCGGAGCGGATTCCGTCCGAGCCAGAGACGGCGAGGGGGACATTGTCGGCGGAAGCGCCAGCAAGCGGATGTCCCCACGCGCGGTCTTCACCGTGAGCGGGCGTCCGCCGCGCCCGAGCTTCCCTTCGATCGCATGGGCATCGAACTTCCCTCGGACCAGGATTGGGAGCTCTGATTGAATCGCTCCTTGTGGAGCGGAGAGCGCGATCTCCGCCTCGAAGTTCGCCGGGAGACGGAGCGTGACGTTACCGCCGGTGGTCTCGATCGTCACTGCTCCCGGTTCGCCGGAGACCTCGATGGGACCGTCGGTGGATTTCAACTCCAGAGACGTCCCGTTGGGAACGCGCAGCCGCGCCTCGAGGCGAAGGTGCGGGGCAGCGGGGATGAGGCACGTGAAGGCGTCCGCCGATGTGCTGAGCGAGATGAGCGACGAACGAAAGGCACGAGCACCAGAGAGCGGGCGCACGTCCAACTCCACCCGCGAGCGCGACCACGTCTCCACGCGAATGCCGCCGGAGAGATTCTCCACGCGCCCCCTCCCTCCGATCGGAAAATCAAAGGCCTTCTCCAGCGAGGGGATGACGGCATTCCGACCCGATTGTCGGGGGAGACCTGCGGCGGGCCAGAGCAGGAGCAAGAGCAGACACATCGCGCGCTGAACGCTTCGGCTTCTCATCCGCTCCGGCCTCCTTTCTCCCCTCCGCGAATCCCTCGCGGGGGATGATGCGTCCTCTCTTTGGATGCACCGCCTGGCGGGCGCGTTGAGGGGAGAGGCGTCGCTTCGAATCGTGGATCGAGCGCGTCCTCTCATCTCATCCCCCCTTTGCGGGGATGGATCGGGATCGAGCGTGGCCGCTGTGGATTGAGCCACTCGTTCAATCCATCGCCCGCGAAGTTGAAGGCCAGCACAGTCACGGCAATGGCGAGGCCGGGGAAGATGACCAGATGCGGCGCGGTCGTCAGGTAGGCGCGTCCGGAATCGAGCATCTTCCCCCAACTGGGCATCGGTTCCTGAACGCCGAGGCCGAGGAAGCTCAGGCTGGCTTCGGCGAGCACCGCGCCGGCCACGCCGAGTGTCGCCTGCACGATCAGCGGTTGCACGACATTGGGCAGAATATGCCGCAGCAGGATGCGCGCGTCGCTGGCGCCCATGGCGCGCGCCGCATGAACGAAGTCCAATTCCTTCACCTTCAGGACCTGACCCCGAATGAGCCGCGCGTAGCTCACCCAGCCGATGATCGAGAGCGCGAGGATCAGGTTGCTCACGCTGGGGCCGAGAAAGGCGATCATCGCCAGCGCGAGGAGGATGCCGGGGAAAGCCAGCAGCGTGTTGAAGAGGAAGCCCGAGATGATCCGATCCGTCCACCCGCCGTAATAGCCGGCCAGAGCGCCGATGATCGTCCCCACGCTGGCGCAGATGGCGACGACCGTGAGTCCGACGCGCAGGGAGACGCGCGCGCCATAGAGCAGGCGGGAGAGGACATCGCGCCCGAATTCATCGCGCCCCATCGGGTGCGCGCGCGAAGGTGGCTGGAGCCGGGCCGTCAGGTCTTGCTCGCGGATGTCATGCGGCGCCACGTGCGGGGCCAAGAGCGCGATCGCGAGCAGCGCGATGACCAATCCCCATCCGATCTTCCCCGTCCAGCTCATGCTCATTCCACCGTGATCCTGGGATCGAGCACGCGATACAGAAAATCGGTCGCTGTGTTGACGACGATATAGGTCAGGGCGATCACGAGCAGACACCCTTGTACGAGCGGATAATCGCGCGCGGCGATGGCCTCAATGGTGAGCGTACCGATCCCCGGCCAGTTGAAGATGCGTTCGGTGATGATCGCCCCGCCGAGCAGAACACCAAACTGCAACCCCACGATGGTGACGACCGGGATGAGCCCGTTGCGCAGGACATGGCGATAGATCACCGTGCGTTCATCGAGGCCTTTCGCCCGCGCCGTCTTCACATACTCCTGCCGCAACTCCTCCAGGACGCTCGTGCGCACCAGCCGGGTGAGAATGGCCGCCAAAGCGGCTCCGAGCGTGAAGGCTGGAAGGATGAGATGAGCGGGCTCGCCGAAGCCCGAAGGGGGAAGCCACGCGAGCTTCACCGAGAAGAGGAGGATCAGCAGGGGGCCGAGCGCGAAATTCGGAAGCGC
>BEHM01000034.1 GCA_002923315.1 bacterium HR10 | reverse complement strand
ACCCAGGCACAGGCAGAGCAGAAGCGGAGGGAGTTCGAGGCCTGGTGCCATAAGCACGGGTACATCAAAGCGGCGGAGACCCTTAGCCGCGACTGGGAGCAGATGTTGACCTTCTACCGCTATCCCAAAGAACACTGGGTGCACCTTCGCACCACCAACATCGTGGAGTCGCCCCTGGCGGCGCTCAGGTTGCGGACGGACGCTGCCAAGAGGTTCAAGAAGGTGGAGCGGGCTACGGCGGTGATTTGGAAGATGCTCATGGTAGCCCAGAAGAAGTTCAGAAGGCTCAACGCACCTGAGCTCCTGGCAAAGGTCTATGCGGGGGTTCAGTACAAGGACGGGATCGAGGTGACGCGGGAGGAGGCTGCCGCCTGATGCGAATTTTTACACACCTCTTGACGAAACCTCATTCGGCAAGCCCGAAGTGGACTATAAGGGCAAGCGCATTTGTGTCACGGGAGAGATCGAGAGCTATCGAGGGGTCCCGCAGATTGTGCTCAAAAAGCCCGAGCAAATCCGCGTCGAAGAGCGGTGATCCCTCGCCATTCTCGATCGGGAGGTGGGAGATGAAGCGAAAGGTTTGGTCCTTCGGCATGAAGATGGCCATCGCCTTCGTCGCCATCGCCGCGGGTGTGGCGGGCGTCCGGCCTTCGCCTCAGCAAGAGGAGCTTCGCGATCTGGTCCCGACCACGCCGATCGAACGCGAGTTGAAGGGAGGCGAAGTCCACGCCTATCGCCTGGCGCTCACGGCCGGGCAATACGTGCGCGTCGTCGTCGCACAGCGCGGCATAGACGTCGTCGTGCGGCTCTTCGGGCCCGACGGCCGACAGATCGTGGAGATGGACAGCCCGACGGGGACGCAAGGAGAGGAATCGGTGGCGCACGTGGCCGAAGCGGCGGGAACATATCGGCTCGAGGTCGCGCCGCTCGAAAAGGATGCGCCGCCGGGACGATACGAAGTGCGTCTGGAGGAGCTGCGGCCGGCGACCGAGCAGGATCGAACCCGCATCGCTGCCGATCGGGCTTTTGCCGAAGCCGTGCTCCTCTTCGCCCAGCAAACGGCCGACGCGCTGCGCCGCGCGATCGGGAAGTACGAGGAAGCCGCTCGGCTCTACCACGCCCTGGATGATCGCCGGAAGGAAGCCGAATCCCTTCACTGGGCCGGTTTCATCTCCGCTCTGATTGGCGAACCCCGGAAGGCGCTGGAGTACTACGGCCAAGCGCTGCCCATCCTCCGAGCCATTGGGGATCGCCAAGGGGAAGCCGCGACGCTCACCAACATCGGCGTGATGTACTCGGCTTTGGGCGAGAAGCAGAAGGCGCTGGAGTACTACGGCCAAGCGCTGGCCATCCACCGAGCCGTTGGGGATCGCCAAGGGGAAGCCAGGACGCTCACCAACATCGGCGGGGTGTACTCGGCTTTGGGCGAGAAGCAGAAGGCGCTGGAGTACTACGGCCAGGCGCTGCCCATCCGCCGAGCCGTTGGGGATCGCCAGGGGGAAGCTGTGACGCTCCACAACATCGGCGCGGTGTACTCGGCCCTGGGCGAGAAGCAGAAGGCGCTGGAGTACTTTGGCCAAGCGCTGGCCATCCTCCGAGCCGTTGGGGATCGCCAGGGGGAAGCCGCGACGCTCACCAACATCGGCCAGGTGTACGCGGAGTTGGGCGAGAAGCAGAAGGCGCTGGAGTACTTCGGCCAGGCGCTGGCCATCCACCGAGCCGTTGGGGATCGCCAAGGGGAAGCCACGACGCTCACCAACATCGGCCAGGTGTACGCGGAGTTGGGCGAGAAGCAGAAGGCGCTGGAGTACTTTGGCCAAGCGCTGCCCATCCGCCGAGCCGTTGGGGATCGCCGAGGGGAAGCTGTGACGCTCACCAACATCGGCGGGGTGTACTCGGAGTTGGGCGAGAAGCAGAAGGCGCTGGAGTACTACGGCCAAGCGCTGCCCATCCTCCGAGCCGTTGGAGATCGAAATTGGGAAGCCGCCGTGCTCGGCAACATCGGCCAGGTGTACTCGGCTTTGGGCGAGAAGCAGAAGGCGCTGGAGTACTACGGCCAGGCGCTGCCCATCCGCCGAGCCGTTGGGGATCGCCGAGGGGAAGCTGTGACGCCCAACAACATCGGCCGGGTGTACGCGGCTTTGGGCGAGAAGCAGAAGGCGCTGGAGTACTTCGGTCAGGCGCTGCCTATCCTCCGGGCCGTTGGAGATCGAAATTGGGAAGCCGCCGTGCTCGGCGGTATCGCGCGCATCGAGCGAGATCGAGGGGAGCTGGCCCAGGCGCGAACCCGGATCGAAGCGGCGCTTGAACGGATCGAATCGCTGCGGGCTGCCGCGCCGGGACCGGAGCTGCGGGCCACCTTCCTGGCGTCCAAGCGCGGCTACTACGAGTTCTACATTGACCTGCTTGTGCGGCTCGATGAGCGGGAGCCGGGGCGGGGGCATGATCGCGCGGCGTTTGAGGCGAGCGAGCGGAGTCGGGCGCGAAGCCTGCTCGAACTTCTGACCGAAGCCCGAATGGATGTGCGGCAGGGCATTGCGCCCGAATTGAGAGAGCGCGAGCGCGCCGTTCATGCCCGCATCGCCGGGATTCAAAGCCAACTGCTGCGCGTCATGTCCCGAGCCAAGCCGAATCCCGCCGAGGTCGCGGCGCTCGAAGAGGCGTTGAAACGGGCCGACGCCGAGCGCGAGCAGGTGGAGCTGGAGATTCGGCGGAAGCATCCGCGCTATGCCGCGTTGCAATATCCGACGCCGGTGGGCGTGGCGGCGGTTCAAGAGGTGCTGGATGAGCAGACGGCGCTGCTCGAATATGTCCTCACGCGGGAGAGCGCGCTGCTGTTCATCGTCACCCGCGCGGATTTTCGGGTGCTGCGGTTGGGCGCGTCGCCGGCGACGATTCGGGAGCGGGTGGAGAAGCTGCGAGCGGCCATTGCCGAGGGACCGCAGTGGACGGCTTTCTCCAACTACGTGCTCAATGCCCGCTGGCTTTATCAAGACCTGATCCAGCCGGTGGAGAAGTGGCTGGCGGGGAAGCGGGAGCTGATCATCGTGCCCGACGGCGTCTTGCACTATCTGCCCTTCGAGGTGTTGTTGACCAAGGGCGAGCTGACGGTCGAGCCGCGCGAGCTGTCGTACCTGGTGCGCGACTATGCCGTTCGCTATGTGCCGTCGGCGAGCGTGCTGGTGGAGCTGTCGCGGCCGGAGGCGGAACGATCGAAGCCGGAGAAGACGCTGGTGGCCTACGCCGATCCCGTCTACGGCGAGCCGGATGAGGCGAGCGCGGTGGGGAAGGCGCTGCGGAGCATGTGGGGGGAGTTGCGGCGGTTGCCCCGGCTGCCCTACAGTCGTCAGGAGGTCGAGCGCATCGCCCGGCTCTATCCCGACGCCGAGGTCGCGCTCTTTCTCGGCGCCGACGCTCGCGAGGAGAACGTCAAAAGCGGAGAGCCCGCGCGCTATCGGTTCGTCCACTTCGCCGCGCATGGCGTGCTCAACGAGAAGCAGCCGCAATATTCGGGCATCGTGCTGACGACGGGGGCGACGCGCTCCGGCTCGGGCGCAGTGCGAGATCCGGCGAGGAGAGAAGAGGCGACCGAGGACGGCCTGCTGCAGGTCTACGAGATCTTCAACCTGAAGCTGGCGGCCGATGTCGTGGTGCTCTCGGCGTGCGAGACGGGATTGGGCCGGGAGGTCAGAGGCGAAGGGATGGTGGGACTCACGCGAGCGTTCCTCTACGCGGGCGCGCAAGCGGTGGTGGTGAGCCTGTGGAAGGTGGCCGATCCAGCGACGGCCGAGCTGATGATGCGGTTCTATCGCCAGATGAAGGCGGGTGTGGGAAAGGCCGAGGCATTGCGCCGCGCGCGTCTGGAGTTGTTCCGCGAAGGTCGGTACGTGCATCCGTTCTATTGGGCGCCATTCGTCCTCATGGGCGGAGCGTAGACAACGCGAAGCGTTCCGAACACAAGCCCGAAGCGATCCGCATCCAAGCCCGCGCGAGCGGGCGGCCCATGCGGAGGCAGACCATGACGCCGTTTGCGCAAACGCCGCGCGTGACCATGCCGATGGGCCGCCCCCTTCGGGGACTTGGGGGATGGTGGTGGCACCCGTTGTCCTATCGCCCTGGGCTACATTCGCACGCCTGCTTCGCAGGCTTTACGGGGAAGGCATCATCTCCTCGCCTGATGGCTCGCCCCGCGCGCAATTCGCACGCCCGCTCAGGCGGGCTTTGGGCGGAAAGATCCCGATGAAGCTCACCCTCTCATCGGCTTCAAGGGACCTCCGGGTTGAGAACGCGAAGCCCCTCGCGTTGGGCAGCCACGCAGAGCCTGGCATCTGCGCACACAAAGCCATCTAACCGGCCTTGAGCGTGAAGCCAGACGGCCACCGCCAATTGAAGTGCATCGAGCGTGCGTAAGGGATGACGCAATCCACGCCTCACCAACAAACGAATCGCTTCCCGCTCGTGAACGGGAGTGAATCGAACGATCCGGAATGTCCTCGCCCTGAGGTCTGCAAAGAAACGCCTCTGCCATTGCCGGAATTGTGCTGCCGTGATCTCCCCTGCTCTCACGCGCCGGGCGAAGGCGGAGTGAATCTCCACCAGACTGATGTGAGAGATGAAACAGCAGTGAGCGGGATCATCAACAAGCGCGATCACCGTGGGACTGCCGATCTCCAGGTGATAATACTTCACCAGGGCGCTGGTATCGAGAAAAAGGTGAGCCATAGCGGGCGAACTCAGCGCTGATCACGCTCGGCGCTCACATCGGCTGCCATAGACCCGGGGATGGCTGCCAGGGTGTGACGCACGGATTCGATGGAGATGCGCTCATCCGCTTCAGCCTCGATATATCTCCCCAATTCGCTCTGCCAGAGCGCCAGGTCTTCTACAGGCTCTTGCAGAGCATGCTTCGGTTTTCCACGTTTCCGTGTCGTCGCCATCCCGAAACCTCCCGGAGGCCAGATGATAGCAACATCGAAGTGGCCGAATCAATGTGAGCCCCGCCCGTGAGCGCGCGCCGCGGGCGAGATGTGGATGCTTGCTCCGCTGGCTTTATCCCGCCGGGGCGAAGGCGATTCACGTGTGGCGGAAGGCCAGGGCCGCGAAGATCAAAAAGACCACGGCATTGATGATCTCCGCGATCCCCACGCGCCGCAGATTGACCTGTTCGGCAGGTCGAACGACGTGCCAGAGCGCCCGCCCCAGGGCCGGAGCAAACGCGAGCGTCAAAAACACGCCCATGCGATGCGTGAGGGCGAGGCCGACGAGCGCGGCGATCAAAAACGAATGATAGAGCGCGCACTGTCGCCGCGCTCGCGCGCGCAGCTCGGGCGATCGCCCATGCGCGGCCGTCATGCGCAGCTTGACGTAGAAGACGCTGCTCGCGAAGTAGAGCGCGCTCACGCCCCAGAGCACGAACGCCTCCGCTTCCCACCTCCCGCGAATCACGTAGTGCGCGGCCGGAGCCGTCATCGTGAGCCCCAAAATGGCGAGGATCTCGCCCCTGACGGTGCGATCCTCAAGCCGCGCCGCCTGCTCCGCGTTCACGAGAAGCAGGCCGAAGGCGCCAAGCGCCAGCGGGATCATGCCCCAGCGCTGATGCTCCAGAATGAGCGGCGCGCCGAAAAGAAGCGCCAGCGCGAAGTAGATGAGCATCACCGTGCGCGCTCGCATCGCCTCCTGGCGGCGACGACGCGCCCGCCACCACGCGAGCAGGGATTCGCGCGCGATGAAGAGGAACGTCACCGCCGCGCTCAGCCAGAGCACAGGACGGCGCCCGCCGTGAGCGGCGAGCGTCCCAATCAGGAGCGGGACGTAGAGCATCGCCCACGCCCCATGCTCTTTCGGCAGTTTCAAGCGACCGCGCCACCCCATCCTCTCTCCTCCACTGCAAGCTCAGCCGAAGAAGCGCGAGCGCTCGCGTCCGTTCATGTCGCCCAGGCTCGTTCCAGCTCGCCCGCCAGCGTCTCGTACTGCTCATGTGTCCCGAGGCCGAGCGCTGCCTCCTCGCGCTCGAAGGCCTCGGCGAGCCCTGTTTTCGCCGGCGCATCGAGGACGCTCTGGGCGATCTGAAAGAGCACATTATCCTCCTTGTAGATGTGCTGCGCCAACAAGTCCATGTACTGCTGAGCGGCATTCACGAAGCGAGCCGCCGCTGCGGATTCTCCCCGCGCGTATGCCGAAGCGGCCTCCGCCATCTCGCGGACGAATCCGCGCCCCAACTCGTGCTCATAGAGCATGACGCCGATCGGTCCACCATCGCGCGGCACTCCGCGCTCCTCGAGCGCCGGGAAGAGATGTTTCTCTTCCTTGCCGTGATGGCAGCGATCGGCGAACGTCTGGATGAACTCCACAAGCCGCACGGGCACATCCGCGGGGACTGCCTCTCCCTTCTCGAATCGCTGACAGACCCCGCGAAGCGCGCGAAGCGCTCGCTCGATGATTCGATGCTCGTGCATCAAGATCTCCACCGGTCCGGGCATACGCCTCCTCCTTGTTCGGAATGATCGTCAGACACCGTCTCACGCTGCGGGCTCACGGCTGATGCCCTTCCAAGCATCGCCGCAACAGCTCGCGCCGCTCGGCCTCCGTCGTGACGCGGTCGAGCGCCGGGTAGAGGATGTTCTGCTCGCGCAGATCGTGATGCTCGACCAGATGTTTGAACATCGTCTGCTCGTCCAGGAGCCGGATGATCCGCCGTCGAAGGTCGGCCGGATGCGCGTCCAGCTCCGCGAGCGCCGCGTGGAATCGCCCGAGGAATTCCCGCATCTTCCGATGTTCGCCGAGGAACAGCTCGATGGGGCCTCCGGGAATCGCGCCCGCGCGCGTGTAGACGGGCAGCAGGATGTCCTCCTCCGAGCGCATGTGCGCCAGCAGCGCGCGCTCATAGGCCAGGAGCCGCTCCCGCGCTCGCGCGATGTCCTGCTCAAGCAGCGCTTCCTGATGCTCCGCGAACAACTCGTTCAAACGCTCATGCACGCGAAGGAGCGCGAGGAAACTCGGGGCGCGCGCGCCGGTGCCGGGAGCGTCCTCCGAGATGGCGAGCTTCTCCTCACGTGACATATCGGCCTCCTCACACGGAGAATGCTTCGCGAGATTCCGACGTCGAAGCGCGCGCCTTCTGTTCGGCTTCGATCAGCGCCATGAGATCCGCGAGCAATTGGTTCAGGTCTGCGCCTTCGCGCCGACAGGCTTGCTCCAGCGTCACCACGCGCGCCATCGTGCGCCGCAGGACGGGATTTTGAAGCGGCGCGAATCCATGTCGTAGGAAGATGTCGAGCGCCTGCGGATATCGCTCCAGGACGTCGGCGACCGTCGTCTGCGGCCCGAGGACGAGCGGTTCGGAAGACGCGCGCGCGAGGGCTTCGCGCTCCAGCCGCTTCCCGACGCGCATGTTCTCGACCAGCTCGTATCCCCACAGGGCCAATCCGGCCACCTCGATGAATCCCGTGATGCGCATCGCGGCGAAGGCGGCCGCCGCGTAATCGGTCGCGATCTCCGTCCCGACGCGAAGAGCATTGCCGACATTGAGCAGCACGAACGTGGGCCAGAGCGCCGACGCGCGCCGCACATCTACGCCCGAGAGCGTCGGCACGACCTTGCTCGACACGCCGACGATCATCATCGTGATGAAGCCGACCGTCAGCGCGTGCCGATACGCGCCGAAGAATGCATGCGAGAACGGCACGGCCGAGCCCGTGAGCGGTTGATAGATGAGCAGGTTGTAGACGGGCGTGAGCGCCAGCATGGCCATCGCCACGATGAACCAGACGTAGGCCGCGCGGATGAATTTCAACCCGCGATCGCGCTCGCTCTCGGGGACGGGGCCGAAGAGGCGATACTGGCGGGGCGTCCCTACGGCGATGGCGAGCAGCACCAGGGCGGCGATCTCTTGCCCGATCAGCCATCGGGAATTGTGCGCGAGCATGCCTGCGAGAAACGCGAGGACGCCGAGCGCGATGGCGCCGTTCGCTCCCCAGAGCGAGAATCGCCGCCAGCGAGGCGTCGGCTCGCGTAGCGCATAGGCGTGCGGCAGAAAGCGCAGCGAGACGCCGAGGATCATGACCACGGCGATTCCCAGAAGCTGAACGTCTCGATAGGGGATATTGAACGTCGCCACGCGGAACAGAAAGGCTTCGCGCGTCGGCGCCGTCTCGAAGAGCCAGAAGATGACGGGATTGGCCACCGCCGCGAGCAGGAACCAGAAGAGCGCCGATCGGATGAAGCCATCATACGGTTCGGGTCGCGCGGCCTGTCGCAGCGTCTGTCGGATCACCCAGGCGAAGAGCGCGACGGCCAGCACTTGCACGGCGCCGGCCACAAGGCCGAGCGCCAGAAACGGCTCGCGCGGCGCCCAGAGGTGCGCGACCGCTTGCAGCGCGATGCCTGCGGCCATCATCGGCAGCGTCGCCAGCGCCAGCGTCGGCCGCCAGAGGCTCGCGTGCTTGAATCGCGGGAATGCTTGATAGGCGAAGCCCATGATGAAGAAGCCGACCACGCCGAAGACCATCGCATGCCCGTGCGCGAGGATCCACGAGTAGTCCACGCCGGCGAAATGCTGCCGCGTTCCGATGAGCCAGAGATTCACAGCTCCCCACACGCAGCCGAGCGTGAAGAGCGTCAAGAGCCCCGCCAGGAAGAACGGCCGATAGATCGTATCGGCGCGCGTGGGACGATAGGCGATCTCACCAATAGGCCCTTCGCCTTCGGCAGCCGCGTTCAACTCCTCGAGCAACCGATCCAGGGGCACGCCGTGCAAGCGCGCGAACCACGCGATCGTCTCGCGCGGGCCTTCCGGACCGCCGCAGCCGCGCAGCCCATACCGGTCGAGCACCGCGCGCGTGGCCGGAAAACGCCGGATCATCTCCGGCAAGAGCGTCTCCGCCGTGATGCGTCGTTCGCTCATACTTCCCTCCTTTCGCCCGCGGCCGCGCGGGCGTCTACCTGTCGCGCCTCGCGTTCCGCGGACTTCGACGCGAACTATTTCGGCTCGTCCGTTGCGCGGGCGATCCGGGGAGCGCCTTCGGTCGGCATCGGAGCGGGCCGTCGTTCGCCCAACCATTGATCATCCATCATGGGCAGGGCCACGCTCCGACCGAGATCGCCGAAGCTCTCTTTGAGCGCCGCGCCGCCGAACTTCTCCGCGATCTTATGCCGGACGTAGAGCACACCGCCGATGATGAGCCCGATGATCGCGAGCCCAACAATGAGCGCGATTTTCATCGTCTTCGCCTCCCCGTTTGTATTCGCGAAGCCCGCATGATCTTCCTGAAATCAGGTTCAGAGCATACTCGACGCTGCTCGGGCCGCGCGGTGATTTAAGTCACAGGTGCGGCCTATCCGAGGGGCCGGATCGGGACGGCCTCCGGGAGGCGTTCTGGCGCCTCCGCTCGCGCCAGGCGATAGGTCCGCAGCGCGGCGAGCACCAGCGGCACGACGCCCAGCCCGATGAAGATGAGATCGGCCGGCAAGCGCAACCATTCGATCCGCCGCATGAACGGTTGGTTGAGGAATTCCAGACTGCGCGCGTGCGCGTAGCCGTTTCGCAGCACATCCAGGAGCTGCAGCACGCCGCCGGGGAAGAGATTCAACACGACCATGAGCGCCAGCCCGACATTCAAGCCCCAGAAGGAGACGCGAACCAGCGGCTCGACCGTTGCCCATCGCTCTTCGGTGAGGACCTGCCGCAGCGCGAAGACCAGGAGGGCCACGGCCAGCATCCCGAAGACGCCCATCATCGCCGCATGTCCGTGATTGGGCGTCAGGAGCGTCCCCACCTCGAAGTAGCTGACGATGGGCAGATTGATCAGGAATCCGAAGATACCGGCGCCGACGAAGTTCCAGAAGCCGACGGCCATCAGGAAGTAGAACGTCCAGCGATGCGGCACCGAGACCGGCTGATTGCAGACGTCGCACCGCTGGCGCGTCAGTTTGACGAAGTCCCACGCATCGAGCGTGAGCAGCGTCAGCGGGATCACCTCCATCGCCGAGAACGTCGCGCCGAGCGCCATCGTGATGTGCGATTGCCCCGTCCAGTACCAGTGATGCCCCGTCCCCACGATCCCGCTCCCCAGGTACAACAGCGCATCCAGGTAGACGACGCGCGCCGCCGTCACGTGCGAGACCAATCCGAGCCGATAGAAGATCGCCGCGACCATCACCGTGACGAACAGCTCGAAGAATCCCTCGACCCACAGGTGGATGATCCAGAAGCGCCACGTATCCACGACCGAATAATGGCTTCGGCCGGTGAAGAACATCGCCGGCAAATAGAAGAGCGGGATGGCCACGGCCGCATAGAGGAAGAGCGACAGAATCTCGCGACGCTCGGGATCCGATCGCGCCGGCGCGATCGTTCGGAAGAGCAGCGCGAGCCACATGACCAGCCCCACCGCCAGCAGCACCTGCCACGCGCGCCCGAGGTCCAGATATTCCCACCCTTGATGTCCGAGCCAGAACCAGAGCCGACCGATGAGCCGATGAACGCCGAGGAATTCCCCGAGCAAGCTCCCCACGGCGACGAGCACGAGCGCGGCGAACAGGATATTGATCCAGCGCACCTGATGGCTCGGCTCATGTCCGCTCAGGGCCGGAGCCAGGAAGAGGCCTCCGGCGATGTAGGCCGTCGCCACCCAGAAGATGGCCAGTTGCAGATGCCACGTCCGCAGGATGTGACTCGGAAGCCACCGCGAGAGGTCCAGGCCGTAGAAACTCGCGGGATCGGCGCGATAGTGCGCGACGGCGCCGCCGACCAAGACCTGCGCCAGGAAGAGGAGCGCGACGATGACGAAGTATTTGAGCACGGCGCGCTGGCCGGGCGTCGTCTGACCCGGGATGAGCTGCGGATGCGCATGCCCCTGGCGCTCTCGCCATCCGAGATAATCGAACTTGCCGAAGGCGAAGAGGGCGGCCGCCAATCCGCCCAGAAGCGCGATCAAGCTGAGCGCGCTCCAGAGCACGGCTTCGCTCGTCGGCGTGTTCCCTACCGCCGGATCATAGGGGAAGTTGTTCGTGTAGGAATACGTCCGGCCGGGGCGCGGCGCGACCGAAGCCCATGCCGTCCACGCGAAAAAGGCCGTCAAGCGCCGCAGCTCTTCCCGATCGCGAATGTAGGCGGCCGGTAATCCCAGGTTTCGCGTCGGATGCGAGAAGTAGTCAGCCCAGCGCTCGATCTGCCGCTCATAGGAGCGCGCTTCCGGCTCGGTGAAGACCAGGACGCGGCGCTCCGGATCGTAGCGATTCTGCTTGAGGAGCCGCTGGACTTCGGCTCGGACGGCCGCTGCTTCCGATTCGGTGAGCGCTGCGAGATCGCGCCCGAAGCGCTGGCGGGCGATCCACGCCGCCGCATCCTCGCCGAGCGCGCGCAAGTACTCGGCCGAGAAGTCCGGTCCCAGATACGCTCCGTGCCCCCAGATCGTCCCATTCTCCATCAGGCCGTATTTCAGGAAGACCTCTTGTCCTCCCAGAATGTCCTCGCGCGTGAAGAGGACGCGGCCGCTGGGGTCCACCACCTGTTCGGGAATTGGCGGCGCGTCTTTGTAGGCGCGCGCCGCCAGGGCGATCAGGACCGTGAATCCACCGATCAGAACCAGGATGACGGCATGTCGCCACCACGGCGATAAGCGAGTTTCATCCATCATGGCTCCCTCCTCTCCCAAGCATGCGCTCCCTCTATTATCGAGGACACAGCATACGACGGGCCGCTCGTCGCCAGCTATGACTTAGGTCACAGCAGTCGCTTCCACACTTCCGTCCGACTCGGCCGGCCGGAGGACAACTGCTTGCCGCACATCGCCCGCGCGCGTATCATGGTGAATCACCGCGAATGAAGGAGACGACTCTCACTGAGGGAGGTGGCCTATGGAGCCGTGGTTGAGGCCGGATGAAGAAGCAGTGGCCGCGCGTCAGGCCGATCTCATCAAGGGGATCGAGCAAGCGCTCTATCTCCTGGAAGCGGCCCTGCGCGATCTGCCCGAAGAGGCGCTCTGGTGGGAGCCCGCGCCGACGGTGGCTTCGATCGGAGCGCGAATGCAGCATCTTCTGGGCGCGTCCCGACGCTTGGGGACCTATGCCTTCGATGCGGAGTACGATCCCGAGGCCATGGCGCAGATGTCTGAACGAGAGTGGGTGCCGAGTCATCGCTCGAAGGCGGATCTGCTCGAGGATGCGCGCGCCGTCTTCGGAGAGCTCGTCGCGAGAATCCGCGCCGTGGATGAGGGAGCGCTAGATGAGCGGCGACCCGTCGGCCGCCGTCGCGTCCTGGTTCGGCGCTCGGTCATCTTGCATCATCTGGTCGAGCATGCTGCGCATCACGTGGGACAGATTCTTCTGCTCGCTCGGCTGTGGTCGGCGCGCAGCCGCTCCGTCACTGAAGAGAAGTCGAATTAAGGACCTGCTTCTGCTCCGCCGACGACGACATTCCACTTCCGCACGCGATAGGCGGGAATGAGGCCGTGACGCACATAGGGATCGTTTCGGATGAAATCTTCGACCTCCGAGACTGCATTCACCCGAAAGATCAAGAGCGCGCCATCGGCCGGTTCGAAGGCTCCTGCCCAAACGAGGCGCCCCTCTTGATGCCATTGCTCGACCAGCGCCAGATGCTCCGCCCGCAGAGGCGCGCGCCGCTGCAAGAAATCTTCGACCGTCTCGTAGAGCACAGCGACATACATAGCCGTCTCCTTCTCCGACAACACGATACCCGCGACATTATAGGAGAGCGACGCGTCAAATGGCAGTTGACGACCCCCTGCGCAGGCGGCGCGGTTCGCACGCGATCCACCCGCTCCAGCGAATGCTGCATCTCAGATGCGCCTTGCCCCCCCTCATGCGTCCGACATAAAATTGACCAGGCGCGATCAGAGGAGGGGGGACGGGATGCTCGGGCGACGAGGAGAGGACCACTGGCAAGCCATCCTCGACGCTATGGAGGATGGCGTGATGATCATTGATCGGGACTTCTGGATCATCGGCTTCAACGAGGCGGCCGCCCGCATCACCGGATACCGGAAAGAAGAAGCGCTCAACTCCCGTTGCTTCGAAGTCTGCGCCGGTCGGTATTGCAAAGAGGACTGCGATGTGACGGCGCTCTTCACGACCGGGCGCCCGTGTGAGGAATTCGAGACGACGATTCGGACGAAAGACGGACGGACGCGCATCGTCCGCATTCACACCGTCGCCTTGCGGGACGGGACGGGAGCGATCACCGGCGCCTTGCGCATCCTGCGCGATGTGACCGAGATCCGCGAGTTAGAGCGGAGGCTGCGCGAGCCGGAGCGCTTCGGCCGTCTGGTTGGCAAAAGCCGGGCGATGCAACAGGTTTATCGGCTTATCGAGCTGCTTCGGGATTCGACGGCCACGGTCCTCATTCATGGCGAGACGGGCACGGGCAAAGAGCTGGTCGCCGAAGCCATTCATTTCAACAGTCCGCGCGCTGAAGGGCCTCTCATCAAGGTGAATTGCGCCGCGCTCCCTGATCCCCTTGTGGAAGACGAACTGTTCGGGCATGTGCGCGGCGCGTTCACCGATGCCGTCTCCGATAAACCGGGGCGGATCGAGTTGGCCAACGGGGGGACGCTCTTTCTCGACGAAGTAGGGGACCTCAGCCCGTCCGCTCAGGCGAAGCTCTTGCGGGTTTTGGAGACGGGAGAGTTCGAGCGCCTGGGCGATCCGCGAACGCGCCGCGTGCAGGTTCGGATCATCGCCGCGACCAACAAGGACCTGCGCGCGGCCGTCGCCGAGCGTCGCTTTCGCGAAGACCTCTTCTTCCGGCTCAATGTCGTCCCGATCTTTCTGCCGCCGCTGCGGGAACGCCTGGAGGATCTCCCGCTTCTGGCGGAGCATTTCCTGGAGCGATTGCGACAGACGACGGGGCGCGACCTTCGCCTGGGGCACGATGCACTGCGCGTGATGATGCGCTACCGATGGCCCGGCAATGTGCGCGAGCTGAAGAACGCGCTCGAATACGCAGCCATCGTCTGCGAAGGGACGACGATCCATGCGACCGATCTCCCCCACGGTATTCACGAATCCTCCTCGGAGGGGCTCCTGCCCGCCGAAGTCACGAGCGAGCCCGTCCGATTGCGTGCTGCCTTGGAAGCCTGCAACTGGGAGATCACACGCTGCGCCGAACTCCTCGGCATAGATCGCTCGACCCTGTGGCGGAAGATGAAACGCTACGGCATTCGTCGCCCCTGATGCTTCCCCCTTCGCCCGCCCGAATGGGCGCCCGCGAAGCGGCGTGATATAATCGCCGGGTGAATCCGACAGCGGAGAGGAAGAGCATGAAGGCGCGAATCCTCGGCATCGGCTTTCTGATCGGGCTCCTCGTATTCGGGCCGACGCTCAGCGTCGCGCGCCAGGCATCGGCTGGCACTTCGCAGAACCGTCAGAACGCGCGTTCGGCGAAGCTCGCGGGCGCGACGCTGGAATCGCTCATCCCTCAGGATGCGGCGGCTGTCCTCTTCATCCGCGATCTCAGGGCGTTGCGAGACGGTCTGCGTCAGAGCGCGCTGGCGCGCGCCGTCCTGGAGACGACGCTTCCCCTCGGTCGGTATCTGCGCGGGATCGTGGAGGGGCTCGATCTCTCCGGGGCGATGAGCCTCGGCGCGAGAGCGCGATATGCCCTCGTCGTGCTGGAAGCCGCGGATCCCCCCCGCGCCGTTGTGCTGGCGGAAGCTGCCTCGCCGGAGGAAGCGACGCGCGCCACCAAGCGTGTGCGCGCGGCCTTGGAACGTCATGGCCCGGTGCGCGCGCTCGCGGGACGCCAAATCTGGCAATCGAGTCCGGCCTTTCATGGCGAGTCCCTCGGGCTCGCGCAGCGTGATCGCGTCCTCATCTTCGGGCCGATCGCCGCCGTCGAGCGCCTGATCGAGGACCGCGCGAAGACGCCGAAGCTCGCGGAGCGACCCGACTTCCGCCTGCTCCAGGAACGGAGCGCCAGGGGAACGGTCTTCGCCTTCCTCAATCTGGAACGGATCACGCCGTATGTGATCGGGCGCGTGACGGCGCGTCCGATCGGCGGCTCGATCTCGCTGCTGGTCCCCCTGCTGCAATTCCTCGGCCTCTCCGCCTTCAAAGCCGCGGGCCTCACGCTCACATTTGAGGCGGATACGGCTCTTGAAGAGCAACACGTGATCGTGGATCGAAAGCAGAGCGCGATGGTCGCGGCCCTGATCGAAGCGCCGACCATTGAGTTCGCGACAGCGCAAGCCATCCCCGAGGATGTGGCGCTCGCGATCTTCTTTGGGCTCGATCTCGCCCGCCTCTATACGGCGGCGCTGACGACGCTTGGTCCGCTCATCTCGGCGCAGCTCGGCGGGCAATCGCCGGAATCGGCCATCGCGCTACTGGAGCTGCAGCTCGGATTTCGCATCAAGGATGAGCTCTTGGCGTCGCTCGGACAGGAAGCCGCGCTCTCCTGGCAGATCACCTCTGATCGCGTGGAGCGCGATCTCTTCCTCGCCGTGCGGAATCCCGATCAACTGCGCGCCATCCTGGAGAAGGTCATCGCGCGACAGGGCGCGCGTCCCATCGTTCACAGAGCCCACACGATCTATCCTCTCACGGATGATCTCGCGGTCGCCGTCACGCCATCCGAGGCCATTCTCGCCCGAATCGAGCGCGTGAAGTGGCTCCTGGATCAGCGCGACCAGGGTCGCGTCTTCGGACGCACGCCGGGGTTCGTTCAGTGGATGAGTCGGCGACCGCCGCAGGCCGCGTTCGGCATGTATGCGACGCGCGCGGCCTTTCACTTGCCCTGGTTCCACTCCTTGATCGCGGAAGGACGCCCGGTGGAAGGGACGGAAGCCGTCGGCGCCTTCCCCCCTCTGCTCTTCTCCGGGTTCGGGTTCAGCGATCCCCTGGGATGGAGGGGGACCCTCACATCGGCGCTGGGCTCGATCGTCCTGCTGGATGCTCTCCTCTCGGTTCGATCGGCCGCGCCGGAACGGACGCTGTTTGGCGCGCTGGCGCTCTTCACCCAGATGCTGACCGAAGATGCGCGATGATCGGGGAAGACGCGGATGAGAGGCGATCGCCATGTGCGACCGAGGAAGCGGTGGGGAGCGAGCGTGCTGCTCCTTCTGCTGGGACTCCTCCCCCTGCCCGGATGTCGGCGCCAGGAAGAGGCCCATACGCTCGTCATCGCGGTTGAAGCCCCTCCGCTGACGTTCGATCCACGGGGACCGACCAACGCGGTGACGGCGCGTCTGCAGCAGCTTCTCTTCAACACGCTCACGCAGAAGAACGAACGGTTCGAGATCATCCCGGAGCTGGCCGAGGGGTGGGAGATCTCGGACGACTTCACCGTCTACACGTTTCGTCTCCGCCGGGGCGTGAAGTTCCATGACGGACGCGAACTGACGGCCCGGGACGTCGCGTACACGTTCAACACGCTTCTCGCGCCGACGTTCGATTCTCCGAAGCGGGCGGCCCTGAGCAAGCTCGATCGCGTCGAGCCGCTGGACGCGCACACGGTCGTCTTTCGCTGTCGCGAGCCATACCGAGGCTTGCTCGTGGATCTGATCGCCATCGGCATCATCCCCGAGGGTTCGGGAGAGACGATCGCGCGGCGGCCGATCGGCACCGGCCCCTTCCGACTGGAGCGCTACGTGGAGAATCAGGAGGTGGATTTGCTCGCCTTCCCGGAGCATTTTCAGGGCGCGCCGCGCGTCCGGCGGCTGCGGGTGAAGATCGTGCGCGATCCGACGACACTGGCGCTGGAGCTGCTCGGAGGGACGGTGCATCTGGCGTTGAACGCCCAGCTCTCCCCCGACTTCATCGCCGAGCAACAAGCGGGCCGACAGCTTCGCGTTGTGCTCTCCGACGGGGCTGCGCTCGAATACATCGGGATCAATACGACCGACCCCATTCTCCGCGATCGTCGCGTGCGGCAAGCCCTCGCGTATGGGATCAACCGCCAGGAGATCATCGCCACATTGCTGCGCGGACAAGCGCGGTTGGCCAAGAGCGTCCTCCCGCCGACGCACTGGGCGTACTATGACGGGGTGATGACCTACGACTATGATCCGGCGCGCGCCCGTCGCCTCCTGGACGAGGCTGGATATCGCGATCCCGATGGGGAGGGCCCGCAGCCGCGCTTTCGCCTGACGCTCAAGACCTCCTCGGCCGAACATCCGCGCAAGATCGCCACGGCGCTTCAAAGCCAATGGCGCGCGCTCGGCATCGAGCTGCACATCCAGTCCTTCGAGTTCCAGACATTCCTGAACGACATCAACACGGGCAATTTCCAACTCTTCTTCCTCCGGCAAGTCGGCGCCAATCAATTCCCCGACATCTTCAAAGCGGCCTTCGGCTCCCGTTCGATCCCTGGCGACCCCACGATTCGGGAATCGGAACGGACGGGCTTTCTGAACCGCGCGCGATACCGGAATCCGCAATTGGACGCCTTGATCGAACGAGCCGAAGCCGCGCGCGATCGCGCCGAGCAGCGCGCCCTCTACGCCCGCATTCAGGAGCTCCTGGCCGAAGAGGTGCCCTGGATCTACCTCTGGTACCCGGCCAATGTCGCGTTGATGCATCCGCGCGTGCGCGTCCCAGCCATCCCCGCCTCCGGCGATTTCCAATTCCTGAAAGACGTGGATGTGCCGTAAAATTGACTCCTCACGACACCAGGAGAGGCGGAGATGGAGCAGACGAGCACGAAGACGTCGGAGCGCAAGGCGCGGTTCGAAACGCCCTCGCACATCGAGCTGAAGACGGTGTATCGCGCCAGCGATCTCGCGGGCTTTGATCCGGAGCGCGATCTGGGCGAGCCCGGCGCCTATCCCTTCACGCGCGGCGTCTATCCGAACATGTATCGGGGACGCCTGTGGACGATGCGCCAATACGCCGGATATGCGACGGCGCGCGAGTCCAATCGCCGCTATCGGTATCTGCTCGAACAGGGGCAGACGGGACTGAGCGTGGCCTTCGATCTGCCCACGCAGATGGGGTACGATTCGGATCATCCGCTCGCGCACGGCGAGGTCGGGAAAGTCGGCGTGGCGATTGACACGCTCGCCGATATGGAGGTGCTCTTTGAGGGGATTCCGCTGGATCGCGTCTCGACCTCGATGACGATCAACGCGACGGCGCCCATTCTGCTGGCCATGTATCTGGCCGTCGCCCGGAAGCAGGGCGTCTCCTGGGACCAGGTGAGCGGCACCGTTCAAAATGACATCCTGAAGGAGTACATCGCCCGCGGGACGTACATCTACCCCCCGGGGCCCAGCCTGCGACTGTGCACGGACATCTTCGAATTCTGCTCGCGTTTTGTCCCCAAGTGGAACGTCATCTCCATCTCGGGCTATCACATTCGCGAGGCCGGGGCGACGGCGGTCCAGGAGCTGGCGTTCACCTTCGGCAATGCGATCACCTACGTACAGGCCGCCCTCGCTCGAGGGCTGTCGGTGGATGAGTTCGCCCCACGGCTCAGCTTCTTCTTCAACGTTCACAACCATTTCCTCGAAGAAGTGGCGAAGTTCCGTGCGGCCCGGCGAATCTGGGCGCGCCTGATGCGCGAGCGATTCCGGGCGCGCGATCCGCGCTCGATGATGCTGCGCTTTCACGCGCAGACGGCGGGTTCCACGCTGACGGCGCAACAGCCCGAGGTCAATGTGGTGCGCGTGACGCTCCAAGCCCTGGCGGCCGTACTCGGCGGCGCGCAATCGCTCCACTGTAATGCGCGCGACGAGGCCCTGGGTTTGCCGACGGAAGAGGCGGCGCTTCTGGCGCTCCGCACACAACAGGTCATCGCTTACGAGTCAGGCGTCGCCGATACGGTGGATCCCCTCGGGGGGGCCTACGCCATCGAGAGTTTGACCAACGAGATCGAGCGGCGCGTCTTCGAGTACCTGGAGCGCATCGAGGCGATAGGCGGCATGCTGCGCGCCATTGAGATCGGATGGGTGCAGAAGGAGATCCACGAATCCGCCTATGAGTACCAACGCGCTGTGGAATCGGGCGAACAGATCGTCGTCGGCGTGAACCGATTCGTCGTTCCCGAGGAGCGTCCCATCCCCGTGCTCCGTATTGACCCGGAGATCGAACGGGCTCAGGTGGACGCCCTGCGCCGGATCAAAGCCGAGCGCGATGCGGCGGCCGTCAGTCGAACGCTCGCCGAACTGGAGGAAGCCGCGCGCTCGACCGAGAACCTGATGCCCTATATCATCCGCGCCGTCGAGGCCTACGCGACGCTCGGCGAGATCAGCGACTGTCTCCGTCGCGTCTTCGGCGAACATCGCGAATCGGCTGCCCTGTAGTGGGAAAGCCTCCAGCACGTTTGTCCAACGGGTGAACGGTGAAGCGATCCGCCGGGTCATCTCTATCCTTGCGCGTGTCAGGCGCGTTGACGGGGCGAAGGCGGCTCCGCTAGAATGGCTCTCTCGCGTGGCCGGAGTGGCGGAATTGGCAGACGCGCCAGACTCAAAATCTGGTGGCCGTTCGGACGGCCGTGTCGGTTCGACTCCGACCTCCGGCACCATGCCTTGAAGATAGGGCGACTTGCGCTGGAGATCGTCTCCTCCCCAGGCTTTCCTTACTGAACACCCCTGAGGCACAGCGTGATGCGCGTGGCCGATTCCTGAAAAGGGGATCGGCCCGGCCAAGATATCCCTCGATCGGTCAGGTCACTGCCTTGAGGACACGCGCTCTCGACGGGGGGTCACCGGGTCGGCGAAAAAAAATGGAGCGGGCGACGGGATTCGAACCCGCAACACTCAGCTTGGGAAGCTGATGCGCTACCGTTGCGCCACGCCCGCTCGTCGTGCGGCTCTTTTCAAACACCCCCTGCTACGAGCAGGTGCAATCTTAGCCAAAAGCTCGGGAAAAGTCAACCGCTCGGCATCCGTTCGGCACCTCTCTGGGAACTTATGCATCCTCATGCGGCACTGCGTGAGGGGGGAGCGCGAACGCTCTTCCCACGCCGCATCTTGAAAAGGGCGATCCGGTATGCTAGCTTTTCAAGCCCTATCAAGACAGGAGGTTGGGCGATCGTATGTTCGAGCCGACGAACATCATGATGCTGGCGGCCCTTTTGGGCGTGATGGGGTTGGGATTTGCGGCCCTCACGTATGTGCAAGTCGTTCGGCAACCGGCCGGAGAGGGCCTCATGATCGAAATCTCCAATGCCATCCATGAGGGCGCGATGGTCTTCCTGAAGCGGGAATACAAGATCCTCTCGGTCTTCATCCTCGTGGTGGCGGTGGCCATCTTCTTCGGCCTTCCGGAGGGGGATAAGACGGCGCTCTCGTTCGTCCTCGGCGCGCTCTGTTCGCTGCTGGCGGGATTTTTCGGTATGAAGGCGGCCACGCGGGCAAACGTGCGCACAGCAGAAGCGGCGCGTCGCGCCGGACAGCGGGCGGCGCTCATGGTCGCCTTCAGCGGCGGCGCCGTGATGGGCATGTCCGTGGCGAGCCTGGGATTGGTCGGGACGGGCGTTCTGCTGTATGTGTACACGCAGCTTCTGGGATTCCCTCCGGATAAGACGGCGATGATCATCAGTGGCTTCGCGATGGGCGCCAGCTCCATCGCCCTGTTCGCTCGCGTCGGTGGAGGCATCTACACGAAGACGGCCGACGTGGGGGCCGATCTCGTGGGGAAGGTCGAGGCGGGTATCCCTGAAGATGACCCGCGCAATCCGGCGACGATCGCCGACAACGTGGGGGACAACGTGGGAGATGTCGCGGGCATGGGAGCCGATCTCTTTGAATCCTATGTCGGCTCGATCATCGCGACGATCACGATTGCAGCGACGACGCCGCTTCCCGGGGAGCGACTGCCGTGGATGGCTCTGCCGCTCCTTGTGGCGGCCATCGGAACGGCCAGTTCGCTGCTCAGCCTCCTGCTTGTCCGCCTGCTGAAGCAGGCCGATCCGGCGACCGTGCTCCGGACGGCGACGGCTCTGGCTGCGCTCTTGATGCTCGCGGGCTCGCTCGCAGCCATCGTGCTGCTGGATCTGGACCTGCCGGAGAGTCCGGTTTACTACGGCCCGTTCTGGGCATTGGCCAGCGGGACGTTGGTCGGTCTGCTCATCGGCTACATCACCGAGTATTACACGGCGAAGAAGCCGATTCTCGAAATCGCTCGAGCGGCGACGACGGGCGCCGCGACAAACATCATCACGGGTCTGGCCGTGGGGATGAAGTCCACGGTGCTGCCCGTGCTGGGGATCTGCCTGGCCGTCCTGCTGTCGCACACGGTGGCGGGACTATATGGCATTGGCATCTCGGCCGTCGGCATGCTGGCGACGATCGGCCTGGTGATGTCTGTGGATGCCTACGGACCGATCGCCGATAATGCAGGGGGAATTTCTGAAATGAGCCATTTGGGCGCCGAAGTGCGCCGGATCACCGATGGCCTGGATGCTCTGGGCAATACCACGGCGGCTGTGGGCAAAGGCTTCGCCATCGGATCGGCGGCCCTGACGGCGCTGGCCCTCTTCTCCGCCTACAAGAGCGCCGCGCGGATCCCCACGATTGATCTCACGAATGCGTATGTCGTCATCGGCCTCTTCATCGGAGGTATTGTGCCCTTCTTCATCGCCGCTTCGACCATGGCCTCGGTCGGACGCGCCGCGTTCAAGATGGTGGAGGAAGTGCGCCGCCAATTCCGTGAGATCAAGGGGCTCATGGAGGGGAAGGCCAAACCCGATACGGCGCGCTGCATTGACATCTCCACGATCGCGGCCCTGCGAGAGATGATCGTGCCGGGAGTGACGGCCGTGCTCGTGCCCGTCCTCGTGGGATTCATCTTCGGGAAGGAGGCGCTCGGAGGGACGCTGGCGGGAGCGACCGTGAGCGGCGTGATGCTGGCCCTGCTGATGGCCAATGCCGGAGGAGCGTGGGACAACGCGAAGAAGCATATTGAGAAGGGGGAATTCGGTGGGAAAGGGAGTGACGCGCACAAGGCGGCTGTCGTCGGCGATACGGTCGGCGATCCCTTCAAGGACACGGCCGGTCCCTCGATGAACATCCTCATCAAGCTCATGTCGGTCGTCAGTCTGGTCATCGCTCCCGTTCTCGGCTCTGGGATCTTCGCACAGTGATGGGGCGTGAATTGAACGGCGGCGGAAGATGCACGCTGAAGGGAGGGGTGTTCGTATGACCGGCGGGCGAAAGGAGAACGGCGTATGAGCGCGCGCCGTCGGCGACTGTCGGCGCGCGGCCTCGCGCACTCGTCGCTGCTGCTCTGGCTGCTTCTGGTGCTCGTCTCCGCGCATGTTTATTTCTCGGCTCGCGCGCTGAAGGAGGAAGGCGTCGGGACGACGCCAGACGCCACATCCGCAGCATCCTCGGAGTCCGCCGAAGAGGCGCTTCTGAAGGACCTGGAGCGCCTGCCGAAGCTCACGTTCCTCGCCACCGCCTATGCCCTTCCTGGACAGACGGCCTCGGGCGAGAACGTGCGTGCGGGGATCGTCGCCGCCGATCCGGACGTCTTGCCCATCGGCTCGATCATTCACATCTCAGCGGGCCGGCACTCGGGCGTTTACACAGTGCTCGATACGGGGCTGAAGATCCGGGGGCGGATGCTCGATATCTGGATGCCGACGCCGCAGGAGGCGCGAGCTTTCGGCGTACGCCGCGTGACGGTGCGCGTCCTCCGATGGGGATGGGGCTCCTCCCGATAACTGAGGGCCCACGCGGGGCGCGCACGTTCATCCGAGGTCTTCATCTACACGATAACGATGGCGCCACTCGGCCAGAAGGCCGTGATTCCACGTGGAGAGGCGACCGAAGGCTTGCGCGCCGAGAGCCAGGCCGTCCAGGCGCGAGCTGTGACAATGCGGGCACTGCCGATGAAGTCCACGGACGCAGCGTCCGCAATCCAGGCAGAGGGTGAAGTCGGGCGCGGGCAGCAGGCCCGCCGAATGCGTCTGAAAGAATCCGCGTGAGATCAGGGCCACTAGGGGCTCGATCGCCGTCGCTCTCTCGCTCAACCAGATGGGGGTCGTGACGCCGAAAATCCCCAGATCGTGCAGCAACCCTTCGATGCGCACGCGCTCCAGAGCGCGCACGCTGGCGTGCGGCAGGACTTTGAAGGGGCGGCTATAATACACCTCCCCCTTCTCGACGTCTCCGGAGACCGTCTCGGCGGCGCGCGCGGCGAAGGGTGAACGCATATCCAAGCGGGCCAGTCGGTGCGCGGCTACCTCGTCGGTCGAATCCGCCACGACAAATCGAACCTTATGCTTGTCGCTCAGGCGTTCGGCCTCGCGCACCAGATGCGTGGCGATGCGCAATGCCATCTCCACCGCCTGATCCGACTCGTGCAGATGCTGCCCCGTGAGCAACCAGACCGTCTCATCCAACCCGAAGGGGCAGATGAGATGCGTCGTCCAGGTGAGCTTCAGAAACGTCGTCTCTGGATGGCGCACGGCCAAAAGCGCCAGCGGTCCGGTTTCACCGAGCGCCATCAGCTTCTCCAAGAAGATGCGTTTCTCCAGATGAGCCTGGGCGACCAGCTCCATCACCTCGGTGAGCTGCTGCAGGAAGGCGAGCAGATCTCCATCGGCGCGATACCCCAGGCGCGGGAGATTCACCGCGATGGCTTGGAGCGCGGCCGTGCGCCATTGCCACGTCTGGGCTCGCTCATGACTGGGCCCAAACGGGACGCTGAATCGCGAGAAGAAGCCCCCCGACGGATCGCGATCGAAGACCAGGCGCACGCCTCCGCGCTCCGCCAGGACGTGGCATAAGAGGTCCAGGAATTCGCGATACCCCTCGATCCTCGTGAAGTGCTCGGTCAAATGCAGCACCAGGCGGGGGGTGAGGAAAGGCCGCCCCTGTCCATCGCCTTCTCGATACACATCCAGGAGCTGAAGGAGGAAACGGCGCGCGATCTCGCCGTAGGCGGCGTACGTCTCTCCGGTCTCCTCCCCATGAGGACCGAGAGCCGGACGATGGGCCAAATACGCGGGCACTTCCCAATCCACATGGACCTCGCAGGCGATGACCTGCCCGCCGCGAGCCACGGCCGGTGCGGACAGCTCGAACAGGAGCAGTTGCGCCAACTGTCGCAGATCGCGATCCTCTGCGCCTCGCAGATACGGCGCGAGCGCCACATTGAGACTGTCCCAGACGACCGGTCCGGCCAAGTATCCGTGAAGGGCCGCCGAGAATTTCACCAGGTGCGCCAGCAGCACCTCGGGATGCCGCGCCGGACGCGCGCTGGCGAATCCGTGTGGCAAAGCGATGCCGTAGCGCTTCAGGTAATCCAGGGAGCTGGTGATGGCGTACGGGCGATCCACAGCCCCCAGGTCTTGAATGTGAATCCCTCCGGTCAGATGCGCCTCCGCGACGGCCTCGGAGAGGACCTCGCGAATCGCATACTCCCGCTTGATGGCTTCGGCGAGCAGGAGGCTGGTGCCTTCCGGACCATGCGGGGGCGCTTCGCGCTCGCGCGCGCTTTGCCGGATGAGGCGATCGGCGTCATAGAGCGGCACGCCCAAGCGCGAATGCGCGCGATGCGCTGCCTCCAACCCGTACTCCAGCAGCTTCACGTTCACCAACTCGCGAATGAGCGCGGAGCTGAGCGCGCGAATGCCCGAGCGCGCGATCGCTTCGGTGACCTCCGCACTGATCTTCGTCGCCAGCTCCACATCCACATGCGCTTCGCGGACCAGGGCGTCCACGATGCGCTGGGGATCAAACCGCGCGACTTGCTCATCCGAGCGGCGGACGTAGAGCTCCGGCTTCGCGTGCGCCCCTTGTTGCGACCATGACTCTTCCCGCTCCATACGCCCCACCGTCCCCAAGGATCGCCCGGCCTCTTCCTCCCGTTGGCCGTCCATGCTAACGCAATGCGCCCTTCGGTTCAAGAGGCTGGCCGACTATAATAGGCTCGATGCGCGAAGTCGGCGGAACCGGAGGACCGACATCATGAGCGTGCGCGTGCGATTCGCGCCGAGTCCGACGGGACACCTGCATGTCGGGAACGTGCGGACGGCGCTCTACAACTGGCTCTTCGCGCGGCAGCATCGCGGGGCGTTTATCCTGCGCATTGAGGATACAGACCTGGAGCGCTCGCGCCGTGAATACGAAGCGCAGATTCTGGACGATCTGCGATGGCTCGGCCTGGATTGGGATGAGGGTCCGGATGTCGGCGGCGACTTCGGCCCCTATCGGCAGAGCGAGCGCCTGGCGCTTTATCGCGACTATGCGAATCGGCTGCTGGAGGCCGGATGGGCCTATCGCTGCTTCTGCACGGAAGAAGAGCTGGAGCGCGAGCGCGCGCAAGCCCGAGCCGAGGATCGTCCTTATCGCTACTCGGGTCGGTGTCGGCAGCTCTCAGCGGCGGAAGTGCGCGAACGCGTGAAGGCCGGACTCCCGCACACGCTTCGATTCCGCGTGCGGCCGGGGCCCATCGTGTGGGAGGACGTCGTGCGCGGCTCCATCCGATGGGAGGCCGAGGTCATCGGCGATTTCGTCATCTTGAAGTCCGACGGCTGGCCCGTCTATAACTTCGCCGTCGTCGTGGATGATCTGCTCATGCGCATCACGCACGTCATTCGCGGCGATGGCCATCTGCCGAATACCCCTCGGCAGCTTCTGCTCTACGAAGCGCTGGGCGCGACGCCTCCGGTCTTCGCTCACCTCTCGACCATCCTCGGCGCCGATGGCACGAAGCTCTCCAAGCGACACGGCGCCACGGCGCTGCGCGAGTTCCGCGAACAGGGGTATGTGCCCGAAGCGCTCTTCAACTTCCTCGCGTTGCTCGGCTGGGCGCCTCCGCAAGAGGTCGGAGAGCTGCTCTCACGGGAGCAACTGCTGGAACTGTTCGCCCTGGAGAAGGTCTCCAAGGCTCCGGCCATCTTCGACCTGCAGAAGCTCAAGTGGATGAACCGCGCGTATCTGAGGGCCAAGCCGCTGGAGGACCTGGTGACTGCCGTCGCCCCCTATCTGCAACAGGCGGGGCGCGTGCCCACCCCCCTGGACGAGGCGACGCGCGCCTGGTTGCAGCGCGTCGTGGAAGCGGTGCTCACCCATCTGGAGCATCTCTCGCAAATCGTCGAAGAGACGCGCATCATCTTCGAGTACGATCTCTCGGCCGCGCTCACCTATCCGGAGGTGCGCGAGGTCCTGGAGGACGAGGGGGCATTGGACGTCCTTCGGCGGATGGAGCAGGAACTGGCCGATGTCCCCACGATCACAACCGAGGCGTTTCGCGAGGCCGCAGCTCGCGTTCGCGAGCAAACGGGACGCAAAGGGCGCGCGCTCTTCCACCCCATTCGGATCGCGCTCACGGGTCGCCCCTCGGGGCCGGAACTGGATAAGCTGATCCCGATTTACGAGATCGGCGCGACGCTCCCCCTCCCGCGACCGATCCCCTCCGTGCGCGAGCGCCTTCGGCAATTCCTCGAATGGGCCGAGCGCGTGCGCGCTGAATCGCCTTCGCGCTGAGACGCGTTGTGGACACGGAGCGACTTTTCTACCGGATCAACGGCCTCTTCTGCCTGGGCATGGCGGCGAACTTCTTCTGGAGCGCCGGCTGGCTGAGCGAGCGCGCGCTCGACTCCTTCTCGGAAGAGGAGCTCGAGCATCTGTTGCGTCAGCTCGCCGGAGGCGGCCCGCATGTCCTCGTGCTGGTGAGCTATCTGCCCGCTCTGCTCATGATCTCGCTCATGCTCGCTTTCTACCTCTATCTTCATCGTCGAGCGCGATACCTCTCGCTGCTGGCGCTGCTGTCGGGAGTTCTGCTGAGCGGGATTCTGCTCCTTCGCCAGATCTCCGGGCACCAGTTGATCGCCGTGGCGCTCCGCTACGTCGCGACGACCGAATATACGGCCCGAGGCGAACTGTTCCAGGAAGCGCGCCGCCTGCTCGATCTTCACCTGATGCACGGACTACTGGTCAATCGCGCGAGCATCGTCGCCTACGCCCTCTACGGATTCCTCTTCCAAAAGAGTCGGAGTCTGCTGGAAGTGCTGCTGGGGTATCTCTTTCTGCTGAGCGCGCTGTTGCTGCTGATCGCGCAAGTGATGGCACCCTGGAGCGGCGCGCTCGATCTCTCGAAGGCAGCGGGCTTCCCGGCTTTCGCCTTCATCCTGGCCGCCGTCGTGCTCCTGCGCGCTCGATCGGAAGAGGAGTGAACGGTCCGTCGGAGACCGCACCACCTTCAGGGGACGGATCGAGAACCGGCCCTTCATTGACGGACGTCTGCCACGCCATGTACACTCAACGGGTGAAGGCGCACCATGTGAGGAGGGCATTATGGCGGAGAATAACGGAGCGAGCCGCCTGACTTACTTTCTGATCGGATTCGGCCTGGGAGCGGTCGTCGCTCTCC
>BEHM01000033.1 GCA_002923315.1 bacterium HR10 | reverse complement strand
CATCCTGCCCTACCATCGAGCCTTGGAAGCTGCCCTGGAGCGAGAGCTTGGGGAACAGCGCGTGGGGACGACGATGCGCGGCATCGGGCCGGCCTACGAATTCAAATATGGGCGGCGCGGCTTGCGCGTCGGCGACCTCTGCGAGCCTCAGCGCGCGCGGGAGAAGATCACCGCGATCGCCGAGCACGTCAACCGGATGCTCCGCGTCTTGGGCGCCGAACCTCTTGATCCACGCCCGATCTGCGATCGGTATCGAGAGCTGGGCGAGCAGATCGCCCCCTTTGTGACCGATACGGCGTACTACCTGAATCGCGCCATCGCCGAGGGACGAACCGTCCTCTTCGAAGGCGCCCAGGGCACGATGCTCGACGTGGACCACGGGACCTATCCCTTCGTGACCTCCTCGCACGCTTCGGCTGGCGGCGCCGCCGTGGGCACGGGCGTCGCCCCCACGCGCATCACCGCCATCTTGGGAGTCATCAAGGCCTATACGACACGCGTGGGCGAAGGGCCTTTCCCAACGGAGTTGCAGGATGACGTCGGACAACTCCTGCAGCAGGGTGGGGGAGAATACGGAGCGACGACCGGGCGCCCGCGTCGCTGCGGCTGGTTCGATGCCTTCGCTGTCGCCTACGCCGTCATGCTCAACGGCTGCACGGCCCTGGCGCTCACTAAACTCGACGTGCTCGATCCATTGCCGGAGATCAAAATCTGCGTAGGATACCGCCGTCACCGGCGGACCCTCACCGAATATCCGGCTTCGTGCGAGGAGCTGCGCGAATGCGAGCCAATCTATGAGACAATTCCGGGATGGCAGACTTCAACAAGCGGACTCACTCGATACGAGGAGTTGCCACTCCCTGCCCGACGCTATATCGAGCGCGTGAGTCAATTGGTCGGCTGCCAGATCTCCTTCATCTCGACCGGCGCCGAACGGGAGGAGATGATCCTCGTGCCCGGACGCGCTGTGGATCGTATCCTGGCCTGAGCGTCCGCAGTCCGGCGCGAGGTCACTCCTTCAACGCCCGAATCATCTCTCTCCAGAAGGCCTCGTCGTCCAACGGGCGCGGCGGACGCAGCCCGTAGAAGACGATGCGGTCTGCGAGCCCACGGTATCGCTCGCGAAGCCGTTCGGCGATCTCCTCCGGAGGCGCCACGATGGCAAAGGTGTGCAGCATCTCCTCGGGGATCGCGTCGGCCAACTCCGACCATCGTCCGGCAGCCGCCAGGGCGCGCAACCGATCCGCATGCTCGGCGAAGCCGTGCAGCTCCAAGAGCACCCGATACGTGGGCGTCGAACCGTAGAAGCCGATCTGCGAGCGGGCGAAATGCCGGCTCTCGGCCCATTCCTCGGGGTCTCGACCGGAGGCGATGATCACCGTCACCACGATCTCCAACGCCGAGCGGTCTCGGCCAGCTGCGCGCCATCCAGCTTCCAGCTCCGGCAACACCAGCTCGCGCACGTATCGCTCCGAATGAAGGGGATGCACGTGCACGCCATCGGCCACGCGACCAGCGAGCCGCAGCATCGCCCGATTCACGGCCGAGATGTAGATGGGCGCATCGGGATAGGGATTCGGCTCGGGCGTGAAAAAGGGCGTCATCAACGTCAGGTGATAGTGCTCGCTGCGAAAATTCAATGGCGTGCCCTCCCGCCATGAGGCCCAGATCGCCCGCACGGCGGCAATATAGTCGCGCAACCACGGCACCGGAGCCTTCCAGGAGAGCCCGAATCGGCGCTCGATATGTCCCTTCACCTGGCTGCCAAGCCCCAGAATCATGCGCCCCCGCGCCAGACGCTGAAGGTCCCAGCCGATATACGCCATGACCATCGGGCTGCGCGGGAAGGCGATCGCGACGGCCGTCCCCAGTGTGATCCGCTCCGTGTGCTCGGCTGCCAGCGCGATCGCCAGAAACGGGTCTCCACCCGTTTCTCCAAACCACAGACCATCGAAGCCCAGTTCTTCCATACGTCGCGCCAGCGCTGGGACCGCCTCAAGTGGTATTCGCGGGACGATGAGATCAACTTTCATGACAACCTCCCACTTTGACAATATGCCACAAGCGGCGCATGATACCATGCCATGGTGGCGCAGTCCAAGGGAGAGCGTATGGACGTCCGAAATGCATCTTTTGGGCAAAAATGACCAATTCCTTTCGCTATGACGGAGAGTTTTTGTGTCTTTCAGGCCTAAAATTTGAGGGCTCGTCTGAGTTCGATGTGTCAAAAATGCTCATTTGGATATTTCGTGAGTCGGGAGCGGTGTCAGGGTAATTGCAAGGAAGAGCTTGACTTGGATCAAAAGTGAGCGCAGGACCTCTGCTTCAAGGCACGGGATTTGCTTAAAGATTCATGCACGCCGAGAGGGATGGATCGTATGGGAGCATCGGGATGGAAGGGTGTGTATCAGCGCGTGAGGGCGTGGGTGGAGGGGGCGTCGTTTGTCCTGGGGATCTTCGGGGAAGCGATTCGGTCCTGGCGCGAGCTGCGGATGATCGTGAGGGGGTTGCTCTGGACGGATCATGTCGTGTTGGCGCATTTGATCGTGACGCGGCGCTGTAATCTCTCCTGCGGCTATTGCAACGAGTACGATCGGGTTTCGGCGCCGGTGCCTGTGGATGTCTTGCGGCGGCGGGTGGACAAGCTGGCGGAGTTGGGGGCGAGCATCATCACGATCAGTGGGGGAGAGCCGCTCTTGCATCCGGAGTTGGAGGAGGTCATCCGGCACATTCGGCGGCGGGGGATCATCGCGGGATTGATCACGAACGGATATTTGCTCACGCGCGAGCGGATTCGGCGGTTGAATGAGGCGGGGTTGGAATATTTGCAGATCAGCATTGACAACGTGCAGCCGGACGAGGTGTCGAAGAAGAGCCTGAAGGTGCTTGATCAGAAGCTCGTGTGGTTGAAGGAGCTGGCGCGCTTCAAGGTGAATATCAACACGGTCCTGGGCAGTGGCGTGCGAAATCCCGAGGATGCGCTGGTGATCGCGCAGCGGGCGGTGGAGCTGGGATTCTCCTGTTCGGTGGGGGTGATTCACGATGAGTGGGGGCGGCTGCGACCGCTCTCGGAGCGTGAGCGGGAGATCTTCCTGGCCGTGCAGAGGCTCGGGAAGTGGAGCTACAGTCGGGTGAACCGATTCCAGCGGAATCTGGTCGAGGGCAAGCCCAACCGATGGCGCTGTCGAGCAGGCGCTCGGTATCTCTATGTCTGCGAGGATGGGTTGGTGCACTACTGCTCGCAGCAGCGGGGGTATCCGGGGGTGCCGCTGGAGACCTACACGCGGGAGGATATGCGGCGGGAGTATTTGACCGAGAAAGCCTGTGCGCCCTATTGTACGATCTCCTGCGTGCAGCAGGTAGCGGAGTTGGACAACTGGCGCGATCCGCAGACGCTGGGGGTCAAGGTCTGGCGGACGCCGGTCTCTTCTGTGTACGAGGTGCGGCGCGCCGAATGAAGGCGGCCGCTGAGGTTCGGGATGTCTTCACGGAAGGAGGGGACGAGGTATGCACAAACCGATCAAGTACGTGGAGAAAGCGCTGACCTACGTGGCGCGCGCGGCGTGGTTCGTCTTCGAGCGGTTGAATCGCATTCGGCCGAATCCATCATTCACGCCGAAGTGGTCGGATCGGCCGCTCTTGAAGTCCTATGAGAAGGTGAAGCCACCGCTCGGATGGCCGCGCACGACCGATAGTCTCTGTCCCAAGTGCGTGCCGGAGATCCGGCAGCAGATCCTGGATGGGAAGTTGCCGGTGGACATCTTGCGGGAGGAGCCCGTTGGGCAGATCAAGGCGCAGATCATCGAGCGGGACGGCAAGATCTGGATGGTGAAGGATTGCCCCAAGCATGGGCATTTCGAGGACCTCATCTCGATCGATCCCGAGTTCACGCGCCATTTGGAGCAGGCCTATCCGGGCAGCGATATTCGCGCCCACAACGACGAACGCCTGCACAATCACGGTTCGAGCACGATCAAGTACGGGCGCGGTGCGGTTCTCACCATTGATCTGACCAACCGCTGCAACATGATGTGCGATCCCTGCTTCATGGACGCGAATCAGGTGGGGTTCGTGCATGAATTGAGTTGGGAGGACATCAAGAAGCTGCTCGATGACGCGATCACGCTCAAGCCGAAGCGACAGCTCTCGGTGCAATTCTCCGGGGGGGAGCCGACGCTCTCGCCCTATTTCCTGGATGCCATTCGCTACGCGCGCAAGTTGGGGTACAACAGTGTACAGGCGGCGACCAACGGCATCGAGTTCGCCAAGAGCCCGGAGTTCGCTCGCGCGGCGGCCGAAGCCGGCCTGCGGTACGTTTATCTGCAGTTTGACGGCATCGGCAATGCGGCCAACGCGCATCGGCGCGTCGGCAACCTCTTCGATGTGAAGCTGCGGGCGATCGAGAATCTGCACAACGCCGGTGTGGAGATCATCCTGGTGACGACGATCGTCAACGGGATCAACAATGAGCAGGTGGGGCGGATCGTGCAGTTCGCCCTGGACAATCCGAAGAAGATCGCCTTCGTCGCCTTCCAGCCGGTCTCCTTCACTGGGCGCGATGAGGAGATCAGCGATGAGCGGCGCATGGCGCAGCGGTACACGCTCAGCCATCTCGCGCATGATCTCAAGAACCAGTTGGGGTTGGGTGAGCCCGCGCGCGATTGGTTCCCGCTCTCGTTCGTGAGCACGTTCTGCGACTGGTCTGATCTCGTGCATGGGCCGCAGGCGGATTGGGGGCAGGTCGGATGTGGCTGCCATCCCAACTGCGGCGTCGGCATGGCCGTGATGGTGGACAAGGAGACGCGCGAGGCCGTCCCGGTCACGGCCTTCCTCAACGGGGATCAATTGGCCAAGGACGTCATGAAGATCAACGACGCAGCGCGCGGCAAGTGGCTCTCGATTCTGGGCATGGCCCTGGCGCTCATGAAGAACTACGATCCGTTCAAGGCGCCCAAGCACTTCAAGCTCTGGGACCTGCTGGTGAAGTTCGATAAGTCCTTCGGGGCCACGGGCCGCAACTACGGCGATGTGAGCGGCAATCGCACGCGCGAGGACATCGAGCGGCGACGCCGCGATCGCTGGAACTTCCTCTTCATCGCCGGCATGTGGTTCCAGGACCTGTTCAACTACGACTTCCGGCGGACCGAGCGCTGCATCATCCCCTATGCCACGCAGGAGGGCGAGATCTCCTTCTGCGCCTACAATACGGGCATCGGTTGGCGGAAGATCGTCGAGAAGATGCACATGACGGCGACCCTCTCGAAGTGGTATGAACGGCACGGGCGGCATGAGATCTTCGCGGGTGGCAAGAGCGTGCCCCTCTCCAGCACGGAGCATTCGCTCCTGGTGCGGGAGGAGTTGGTGACCACGGACGTGCAGCATGATCTGGAGCGACTGGGCATCCCGAAGAACGCCCGCGAGGAGAAGCTCTGGCGGCGCCGTCTGAGCAAGGCGGAGAGCGAACAGATGGCCCGCCTCTATCGTCAGCTCGTGCTCAACGAGCCCGTCGAGCCGCTGGTCCAGTTGAAGGGCCTGAGGAGCAAGACGCCGAATGTCGGTGTCGGCGTCGGTGATTGACGTCGGGAAGGGAGGGCTTCCCCCGAAAGGGGCCCTCCCTCGTCAGCTTCAATGTTCTTCGGATTCGGGCAGCGAATGGATCATCCGATCCGACGCGTGCGCCACCTCTGGGGACGCGCCCTGTCCGCGTGGGTGAAGGCGGGAGGGCTTCGAGGGTGTGCTGTTCTCTGGCTCACTGTTGTGATCCTCTCCGAAGCGGGCCTCTCCGCCGGGGTGTCCTCTTCGGCGGCGACCTGTCGGATGAGCTGTTGCGCGCGGATGGCGACCTGCTGTTGTCGTCCCTCGCGCGGGGATTCGGCGTCGTCATCCGGCGGGGCGTGGCATCGGCGTCGGGTGACCTCTTCGTGCCCGCGCGCGTGCGTCGGCGCGCCCGTCGCTGCGCGCGATCTCCGACCCGCTCTCCTGAGCGCATCGCAGGGCCTTTTGCTTCTCCCCCCGGCGCTTCGCATCAGCGCCCGTGCGCTCCCGGCTTGTGAGAACCTTCGTCTCTTCTCCCCGATCACGCGCTCTCCTCCGATGGTCACCGTTCCCCTGTGAGGCTTCTCGAATTCAGAGCCGAGGGTATCGCGCTGTAGAGATACCGGCTCGTAGAAGGCGAAACTCACTGGCCTTCCTCTCTCGTTCCTCGGGGGAGGTGTCCACCACTTCTTTCGGAGGAGGTGCGTATGGTCGCATTCGCCTCGCGGCTCATAGCCATTGTGTGCGTCTTTTCGATCGCGTCCACGCTTGTGAATGTCAAATCCCACATCTCTGCCCTTCCGGTCCCATCTCCGCACGGCGCTTACGCTGTAGATTGGGATGGGAATCTCATCGAGTTCGACACGCACACGTTGGAGGTTCGCGTGATCGGGCCGACGCTTCCCTTTGTGGGGCTCGATTTCCGCGTCTCCAATGGTCGGCTCTATGGGATCACGGATGGGGAGACGCCGCAGATCTACTGGATCTCCCCGGAGACCGGCGAGAGCACGCCTGTCGAAGCTGTCCGCTTCGAAGGGCCCTTGCCCGGTGACGTCTTCAGCATTGACTTCAATCCAGCTTCGGACCGTCTCCGCATCATCAGCGACGCCGATATGAATTGGCGCGTGGATGTGGGATCGGGGCGCCTCTGGCAGGATGGTCGTTTGCACTACGAGGATGGGGGCAAAGCGAACATCGTGGCCATCGCTCATGATATGAATCACGAGCCGTCGCCGCGTTCTGGGATGACGACCTGCTATGGTATTGATGCCCTGCGGGACGCTCTGGTCGTTCTGGACCCTCCTGGAGACGGGATGCTGCGCGTCGTCGGCGCGTTAGGGGTTGATGTGGGGCCATTGACGCACTTCGATATCGCCGGTCACGATACGGCGTACCTCGTCACCGTCTTACCCGGAGAGCGATGGAGTACCCTCTTCTCCGTGGATTTGAAGACGGGGCGGGCGACGATGGTGGGGCCGATTCGAGCGCGGGGACCGCTTCGCGCCTTCGCGCTTGGGTTGGAGCATTCGCACTGAAATCGCTTGATGGGGAGAGCGCGCTTCTGCGTTGCGGAAGATGGGACGCTCTCCCCTTCGCTCATCGGGGAGGATCGGCCATGAGAGTTTCATCGGTGTTGCTCATGCTCGGTCTGCTCGGCGCTCATGGGGTGGCTCTGGCTCAGGTCTGGGGGGCGCTCACCGGACGCGTCATGACCCGGCTCGATCGTCGCCCCTTAGCGAACGTCTCTGTGGAGGTGGAGAATGTGGAATCCGGCGAGCGGATCTCCACCGTCACCGATGCGGAGGGACGCTTCAGGTTCCCGCGTCTGACGCCGGGATGGTATCGGGTGGTGGTCGCTCCCGAGGGCTTTCGGCCGGAGCGAACAGTTGTACGGCTGGCCCCCCGCGATGTGCTCGCGCTGGAGATTCTTCTGAACGTGGAGCCCGTGCGGGAAGCGGTGACCGTTGAGGGGGCTCATCCCATCGAGCTTGACGCTCAGCCCCGAGGAACCTTCATCGAGGGGGCGCGAATCGCTGCGCTCCCCGGGCCCATGAGGATTCATCTGCCGGAGATCATCGCGACCTTCGTTCCCGGAGCCACGCGCAGCCACGATGATCTGGTGCACGTGCGAGGGAGCGAGCTGGCGCTCAACGTCATGCTCAATGGCGTCTTCTTCTGGGAGAACCCGCATGCCCTCTTCTCGGCCGGGCTTGACCCAGGGATCATCGAAGCGGTGAACGTCGTCACGGGGCCGTTCTCGGCGGAGTACGGGAATCGGTTCGGAGGCGTCTTGGACATCGCCACGCGCTCGGGCCTTGGGCGACCTTCGGGAGGCGCTGTGGAGGTGAACGTGGGGACGACGCTCCGCCATCATACCGCCATCGAGTATGGGGGACATCGCGGGCGCTTCGGTTATTACATTCGTGGTATCGGCTTCCAATCCGCGCGGTTTTTGAGCCCTCCGGAGCCAGAGGCGCACCATGACGTCGGGCGCGGGCTTCGCACCTTCGCGCAGTTCGATGTTCAACTGAACGCGCGCGATCTGCTGCGCTTCACGCTCATGGGGAACGGGCTCAACATCGAGATCCCGAACACGGCGGAGCAGGAGCAGTTTGGTCGCGATCTTCGGCAACGTGGGCGTGAGCAGACATTCATCGCTGTGTGGGATCGCGTGGTCTCCTCGCGCACGAGCGTACACGCGGCGCTCTATCAACGGTTCAGCCGGGTGAAGCTCCTGCCCTCAGCGGATTCGCGCTCGGTCTGGGCACGGTTCTCTCGCCGACTGGATACGCTGGGCGTCAAGGCGGATGCCAGCCACGCGCGTTCTGGACACGTCGTGAAGCTCGGCTTCGATCTTGTCTCGCTGCGTCCGCGCGAGGAGCTGCTGTTGGACCCTACCCCATATCAGCGCTATTGCGATCGGTATGATCTCCTCTGTCTCGATCTCCGTGCCGTGAGCTGGCGCGCTCGCGAGCACGGATGGCATGCGAGCGCTTACGGGCAGGATCGGTTCCGCGTGGGGTCGTGGATGAGTGTCGAGGTGGGGCTTCGTATGGATGCCCATCGCGTGGTCACGCGCTCGGTGGTGTGGAGCCCTCGTCTGGGCCTCTCCTTTTTGATCCCGAGGATGGGAGCCACGCTCCAGGTGAGCTACAATCGCCTCTTCATCCCGCCGCCGATGGAGGGGATCCTCCTCTCCAGCACGGCTCCCGGGATATTCATCCGAGACTATGCGTCGGTCCCGGCTCGTCCCTTGCTTCCTGAAACGGCGCATCAGTTTCACGCGGGTCTCACGCGGACCGTCGGGGAGAGCCTTCGCATCCAGCTTCTGGCGTTCTCCCGCTTGGGCGATCGCCCGGCGCATACGGTCCAATTCCCGGAGGCGTGGATCTTCCCTTACGTCAACTTTGACCGGGAGCGCGTGATGGGAGCGGATCTCTCGGTGGAGGTCTTGCCGCTGAAGCGGCTCGGCCTCTCCGGTTTCTTCAATTACTCCGTCTCGCGCGCCTACTATTACCCCCCGATGCGGGGAGGATTCACGGCGGTCGGGCATGGGGGGCATGAGGGGCGATTTCTCGCGCCCTTCGATCAAACGCACACGGGGACAGCGGGCGTGCTCTTCGCGCGGCAGCGTCGCGGCATTTGGGTGGGGGCGTGGTTCGAGTATGGGAGTGGGACGCCCATCCACGAGGCCGGAGGGGGACACGTTCACGCTCACGCGATCTCCCAGGCCGCATCTTCCCCGCGCCGAGTCCCCGGTCACCTTGTGGCCCATCTCGGGATGGGGATGGACTTGTGGCGGCGCTCTCGGCGCGCGCTCGCTCTTCGATGGGATATTGAGAACATCGCCAATAACGTCTACGTCGTGGCCCGCCAGAGTCTTTTCACGCCGGGGCAGTTCGCGCTCCCGCGTCAGGTATCGGCCTCGTTGAGGTTCTCATTTTGAGAACGGGCTGGCGGCGCCTCGACGGGAGAGCCTACGGCTGGTTACCAAAAAGTGCCTACTTGACGCGTCTGCCGATGGGCTTACACTGAAGGACGGATGAGGTCGAGGAGGTGAGGTCATGTCGCCAGTCGCCGTGTTTCGCCTCTTTTTGGGGCTTGCGATCGTTGTGGCTGTGGTCTTCTTGCTCGTAGCGCGGAGCACGCGGCGCGTCCGGGAGGTGGATTACAAGGCGGCGGGTCAGGCGCGAAAGGTCTTCTTCTTCACGCTCACGGGCGTTCTGACAGCTTTTCTGGGGATCACGCTGCCGCGCATGCCCTATCCGAGAGAGGGCGTCATTCCCGATCGGGTCGTTCACGTCGTGGGGAAGCAGTTCGCCTTTGCGATCTCGGAGACGCCGATCGAGACGGACGCGCAATGGGAGGAGGTCTCGTCGTTCGCCCCTCCGGTTCGGATCCCCGTCGGGAGTCTCGTGGAGTTCCGCGTGACGAGCTTCGATGTGAATCACGGGTTCAGCGTCTATTCCCCACAGGGGCGGCTTCTGGCCCAGACGCAGGCGATGCCCGGATATGTCAATCGCCTGCGCCTGCGGCTGAACGAACCGGGGCGATATACCGTCCTCTGTCTGGAATTCTGCGGCTCGGCGCATCATCGGATGCGCGGGGTCTTCTTTGTGGAATGAAGGGAGGGGGGGTATGGCAGACCAGGTCGTCGTGTCGCCGGTGTGGTCAGGCGTGGAGCAGCACCAATGGCGTCGTCTGACGGCGACGTGGATGCTCGTGATGTTGCTCTTGTTCCCCGTTCTCCTGTTGCTTGGAGCGTTCATGCGGATCGTGCAGGCCAACTGGCTGCCCACGCTGCTTCCGGAGTGGTTCTATGCTGTCCTGACCTTGCACGGATTGGGGATGGTGGGGACGTGGTTCGTGGGGGCGATGGCCGCCGTGAGCTACGTCCTCACGCAATATGTGCGTCCCAGCCGAGCGATCTCCTGGGGAGCGTTAGTGGCGACGGTGCTGGGCGTCCTGCTGCTTCTGATCACGACGCTGGTCGGGCGATTCGGCGTTGGATGGTACTTCCTGTATCCGCTCCCCTTCTACCCGGCGGGCGTGTGGCCCAACTGGGCGACCTGGACGTTCCTCATCTCCCTGGCGATTCTGGGCGTGGGATGGACGGTGTGGGCCCTGGACCTGTTGCGGGCGATCGCCCGCTCGTATTCACTGCGCGTGGCGCTGGCGTGGCACTACATCCGTGGGAGGACAGAGCCGGAGGTTCCTCCCGCCGTCCTGATCACCACCGTCAGCCTCATCTCGGCTCTCGCCGGGTTCCTGGCCGCCGTAATCATTCTCGTGCTCTCGGTGCTGGAGTGGGCGGGAACGGGATTCACCAATGACGCGCTGCTCATGAAGAACCTGATCTTCTTCTTCGGGCACGTCCTGGTGAACATCACGATGTATCTGGGCGTGGTTTTGGTCTATGATGTCCTCCCTCGGTACAGTGCGCGTCCGTGGAAGACCAATCGCATGGTCGCCATCGCCTGGAACACGGTGCTCTTCTTGGTCCTGTTCGCCTATTTCCACCATCTCTACATGGACTTCGTGCAGCCGCAGTGGGTGCAAGTCCTGGGGCAGGTGGCGTCCTACTTCATCTCCGTCCCGGCGGCTGTCGTGACCATCTTCAGCACGCTTGTGCTCGTCTACGGAGCATCCATGCGCTGGACGCTCAGCTCGATCTTGATGTATCTGGGCGTCATGGGGTGGGCGATCGGCGGGGTCGCAGCGGTCATTGACTCGACCATCGCTGTGAATCTGCGGTTCCACAATACGCTCTGGGTGCCAGCGCATTTCCACACGTATTACCTGATGGGCGTTGTCCTCATGCTCCTGGGGTTTGCGGCTCATTTCGGGCAGGAGGTGAGCCAGCAGTCCGAGAACGGTCGGCTCACGAAGATCATTACGGCGCTCTTTGTCATCGGGGGGTATGGCTTTCTGCTGATGTTCTATCTCGGTGGCGCTCATTCGGTTCCTCGGCGCTATGCCGTGTATCCGCAGGAGGTCTTACAGGGAGTTGACTACGCTCGGATCGCTCTGGGATTCATCACCCTCCTCTTTCTCGGCGTGGTGCTCTATCTCTGGGAGACGGGCCGACGATGTCTCTTGGCCTTTCGCGCATCGCCGTGAAGCGCGCGCTCATCCCGGGACTTGTGCTCCTGGTGGGGGTGTTCGCCTCTCCCCTTTGGGCTCAGGTCGTGGGGGAGAAGAGTGATCGTCCACCTTCGGAAGGGCGGTACCTCTACCGATCCGTCCCGGATGTTCCGATCCAGTCAGGACCAGCAGAGATGACGTCCCTCTCGGCGTTGTGGCGGGAACGGCCACTCCTTCTGACGCTCGTCTTCACGCGATGTGCGGGGGTGTGTTCGCCTATGCTCCGCTCGCTCAAAGCCGCGGTCGCTTCCGTGGGGGGGGCCGGATGGGACTACAGGATTCTCGTCTTGAGTTTCGACCCACGGGATACGCTCTCGGATATGGCCGAGCTTGCGGACCATGTGGGCGTCGCGGGAGATCCGGCCTGGATCTTCGGCGTCGCCTCGGCTGACGACATCGCCCGGATCGTTCGGGCGACGGGATTTTGGTTCGAGTGGGAGGCGGCTTCGCGCCAGTACGATCATCCGGCCATGATCATCGGCATTCGCGATGGGCGCATTATGCGATTCCTCATCGGGGGGACGATCGCTCCGGTCCGCTTGAACGAAGTGATTCGGGAATTGCGGGGGGAATTCGTCCCCGCTTATCCCCTCCCGCGCAAGGTCCTCTTTCGGTGCTTCCAGTACGATCCGGCCAGTGGACGATGGACTCCGGATTGGGGGCTTCTGCTCCTGCTGCTGCCGGGAATGGCGACGATTCTGGGCACCATTTGGCTCTTCCGGCGGGAGGGCGCACATCGGCTCTCAGCGGAAGCCCTGGGATCGCACCAAGACGCCTTCGGTGCGAGCGATCCGGAGTCTCGGCGTTAGGACTTCGCTTGACTTCATCTCGCCTTCATCAACTCGGCGAGATCGCGCAACACCTCTTCGGCGTGCACCTCCGGCTTCACTTTCTCGTAGACCTTCGCGACGCGCCCCTCCGGGTTGATGAGGAACGAGATGCGATGGGTGCCCATCGTCGTGCGTCCCATGAAGCTCTTCTTCCCCCAGACGCCGTAGGCGCAAACGACCTCCTTCCCTTCATCGGCCAGGAGCGGGAAGGGGAGTTGGTACTTCTCAGCGAACTTCTGATGGCTGCGTACGGAGTCGGTGCTGACACCGAGGACGACGACTCCCCGCCGCCGGAACGTCGGGAAGAGATCGCGAAAGGCACAGGCCTCCTTGGTGCACCCCGGTGTGTTGTCTCTCGGATAGAAATAGAGGACGACCCATCGCCCGCGAAAGTCCGAGAGCCGATGCGGGCGCCCCTGTTGATCCGGCAGGGTGAAATCCGGAGCGAGATCGCCGATGTTCACTTTCGTCGCCATAGGGAGATCATCTTAGCCATTGGCGGCCTCTCTGTCGAGGGGAAGATCTCGCCGGTCGCGCGTTCTTTCCGGGCGGGGATGTGGTATATTTGAGGCGATCGAGGGTTCACGAAGGAGCGAGCGCGATGGCCGAATTGAAGGCAGATTTAGAGCGGCTTCGAGAACTCTTGCATCCGATACTCGCCGAGATCGAGGCGGGGATCGCGGCGGGGACGTATCCCGACTGGAGCGTCGTGAAGGAGCATCTGCTTCAGGCGCTCGAGCTGGTGCGAAAACTGGAGCGGGATCAGCTCTGGAGCGCTTTGGGGAGACAGCCATGACGCCATCGGCCGCCCGTTTGAGGAGGATCGTCGGTGGGATGTGCAGGAGGGAATGAACGATGAGCCTGCAAGAGCGCATCGAGCGGGATTTCGTCGCGGCTCTGAAGGCGCGCGAGGAGCTGCGCGTGAGCACGCTCCGCATGGTGAAGACGGCGCTCACGCATCGGCAGGTCGCCGAGATGCGCGCGCTCACCGATGCGGATGTGGTCGAGGTCGTCCGGAGCTTGATCAAGCAGCGGCGGGAGGCGATCGAGCAATATCGCCGGGGCGGGCGTCCGGATCTCGCGGAGAAGGAGGCGCGGGAGATCGAGATCCTGGAGGGGTATCTTCCCGCTCCGCTGAGCGATGCCGAGATCGAGCGCGTGGTCGTGGAGACGATCGCCGAACTGGGGGCGAAGACGCTGAAAGATGTGGGACCGGTCATGAAGGCGGTGATGGCGAAGCTGGCCGGACAATGGGTCGAGGGACGCCGGGTCCATGAGATCGTGCGCGCGAAGCTCTCTTCGGAGGGATGAGGCGACGTCTCTTCAGGAGCGCAGGTAGCCGAGCTCGATCAATCGCGCGATGACGCGATGGGCGCTCTCTTCGGGTGTCTCCTCGTGGCTGTGGAGGACGAGCTCCGGCGCCGAGGGCTCCTCGTAGGGGTCTGAGATGCCGGTGAAATTCGGGATCTCTCCGCGCAGGGCCTTCTTGTAGAGTCCTTTCACATCGCGCGCGATGCAGACCTCCAGAGGGCACTTCACGTAGACCTCCACGAAGCGGCCGATCAACTGGCGGGCGTACTGCCGCGTCTCGCGATAGGGGGAGATGGCGGCGACGATGGCGATGACACCGTTGCGCACGAGCAGCTGGGCCACATAGGCGATGCGCCGGATGTGAACATCTCGCTCCTCCTTGCTGAATCCGAGCTGCGGGCTGAGCTGCTGTCGGACTTCATCCCCGTCGAGCACTTCGACCCTCAGGCCGCGCGCGCGCAGGTGACCTTCCAGGAGGCGAGCGATCGTCGTCTTGCCGGAACTGGGCAAGCCCGTGAACCAGAGCGCGAAGCCGATCTCGCGGGAATCAGTCATCCCCATCCTCCTTCGCGAAAGGCTTGGGCGAGGACCTCCGCGACTTCCGGACGCGTGAATTCTGGAGGGAGCGGCTCCCCCGCCCGCAATCGTCGTCGGACCTCCGTCCCCGAGAGGGTGAGGCGGTCGCTCCCGCCATGCGGACACGTCTTGGCCGAAGCCATCCCCCCGCATCGTCGGCAATAGAAGGCGTTGTCGAAGAAGAGGGGGGTGATCTCTAGCTCCTTGGGGTCGAACTCCTCGAAGATGCGGTGCGCGTCGAAGCTCCCGTAGTATTTTCCGACGCCCGCATGGTCGCGGCCGACGATGAAGTGCGTGCACCCGTAATTCTTCCGCACGATGGCGTGGAAGACGGCTTCGCGCGGTCCGGCGTAGCGCATCGCCGCCGGATAGACGCCGAGCACAACGCGCTCCAGGGGATAGTAATGTCGGAGCAGGACCTCATAGCAGCGCATCCGCACCGGGGTGGGGATGTCGTCGCTCTTGGTCTCGCCCACGAGCGGGTGCAGGAAGAGTCCGTCCACGATCTCCAGCGCGCACTTCTGGATGTACTCATGCGCGCGGTGAATCGGGTTGCGCGTTTGAAACCCCACGATCGTGCGCCAGCCGCGTTGCTGGAAGACGCGCCGCGCATCAGCCGGATTCAGCCAGTACGGCTCGTATTCCGGACGCTGCGGGCGATAGAACAGACGGATCTTCCCTGCGAGGTACACGTCCCCGGTCTCGTACAGCCGTCGCACGCCTGGATGAGCCGCGTCCGTCGTGGCGAAGACCAGACGCGCTTCGCGCTTTTTGTCCACGCGGTACTTCTGCTCGAGATCGAGCAGACCGAGCACGCGGCCGCGCTGATCCGTGAGCACGACGGGCTCCCCCTGGCCGAGCTTCTCCGCCTCCGTCGGCGTCACGGCGAGCGTGATCGGGATCGTCCACGGCAAGCCATTGGCCAGGCGCTTGCGCTCGAGCACGGATTCATAATCGTCCTTCCCCATGAAGCCTTCGAGGGGACTGTACGCGCCCACGGCGATCAGCTCCACGTCTGCGATCGTCCACGCATCCAGAGCGATTCGGGGCAGGGTCTTGATCCAGTGCTCTTCGGGCGCTCGCTCATCTTGAATTCGGTTCACGAGCCGTCCACCATGAGGAGGAATGCCGACCTCCATCGTTCTCCTCCATCGCCATGCGATCTCGCGCAAACAGGCGATTATATTCCCCTTGGCGCGATTTGCCAATGGCGCGCATCTGGCGAGCCTTCCGCTCGCCGCGCGTTGACAAACAGGGGCGTCTGTGTTACAACGTCGTGCTGTTTGAGAGGACTCACCACAGGCTAGCGCCAGGCGCCGTATGGAGGAGAAGAAGGACAAGCCAACGCCCAAGGGGGCTTCTGCGACGAAAGCGCCTCCGACGCTTCCGATCGTTGAACTGACGGGTGATCCGATTCTCAACCGCTTACGGGCTCGATTTCCGACGGCTGTTCTGGAAGCCGTGACGGTCCTCGGCATGCCCACGCTCACGATCGCGCGGGAGCAGATCGTGGACGTCTGTCGCTTCCTTCGGGACGATGAGGAGGCGCAGTTCGATTTTCTGACGGATTTGACGGCGCGGCACATCCCCGAGGCGGAGAAGCCCTTTCAGGTGATCTATCACCTCTATTCTTTCCCGCGGAACGTGCGCTGGCGGCTGAAGGTGAATCTGGCCGAGGGGGAGGCGTGTCCGAGCGTGGTCTCGGTCTGGAGCGCGGCCAACTGGATGGAGCGGGAGGCTTATGATCTGGTGGGCGTGCGCTTTGAGGGGCATCCCGATCTGCGGCGGCTGCTCCTGCCGGAGGACTGGGAGGGGCATCCCCTGCGCAAGGACTATCCGCTGGAATTCCGATACAACCGCTGGTGCGAGAAGCACCTGAATATGATCGCCTTCCGCGAGGGGACCGAATACAGCGGGAGATTCGAATAATGCACAAGCCGGAGATCGCCATCACCCGGGAACGCCTGCTCGCCGCGCGCGAGATGGTCCTCAACATGGGACCGCAACATCCCTCGACGCACGGCGTGCTGCGCGTGATCCTGAAACTCGATGGGGAGACGGTCATTGATCTGGATTGCGACATCGGGTATCTCCATCGCGGCGTGGAGAAGATCTGCGAGAACCGCACTTATGTGCACATCGAGCCGTACTTCGATCGGCTCGATTACGTCGCGGCTGTCTCCAACGACCTCTGCTACGTGGAGACGGTGGAGAAGATCGCGGGGATCGAAGTCCCGGAGAAGGCGAAATACATCCGCGTGATCCTGACCGAGCTGCAGCGGATCGCGAGTCATTTGCTGTGGCTCGGCACGCATGCGATGGACATCGGGGCGGTCACGATCTTCCTCTACGCGTTTCGAGAGCGCGAGGAGATCCTGAAGATCTTCGAGAACTACTTCGGCGCGCGCTTGACGGCGAATGCGTTTCGCATCGGCGGTCTGCAGTATGACATCTACGATGGCTTTGAGGAGCAGGTGCGCGCCTTCTGCCGGATCCTCCCGGAGCGGCTCAAGGAGTACGAGACCATCCTCAACGAGAACCGGATCTGGTTGCAACGCACGGTGGGGATTGGCATCCTCACGGCCGAGGAGGCGAAGGACCTGGGCGTCACCGGACCCGTGCTGCGCGCCTCCGGGGTCAAATGGGACATCCGCAAGGCCTTCCCCTATGAGGTCTACGATCAGGTCGAGTTCGAGATCCCGGTCGGCGAGAATGGGGACACCTACGATCGCTATCTCGTGCGCATGGAGGAGATGCGCCAGAGCCGCTTGATCATCCTCCAGTGCTTGGACAAGCTGAAGAAGCTCCATCCGGGGCCGGTCTTGGGCAAGGTGCCAAAGGTCATTCGCCCGCCGGTCGGCGAGGTCTATCACTCCATCGAGTCGCCGAAGGGGGAGCTGGGCATCTACCTGGTGAGCAACGGGACGGCCTTTCCGGAGCGGCTGCGCATTCGCCCACCGTCGCTCATCAATCTGCAAGCGCTCAAGAAGATGGCCATCGGGCATCTGGTGGCCGATGTCGTCGCCTTGATCGGCTCGATTGACATCGTGTTGGGAGAAGTGGACCGGTAGGGGGAGCGCATGGAGCTATTCTGGACCATCTGGAATCATCCGATCGTCTCCGAGTACGTCGTGCGACGGCTGCCGACCATTGTGATCGTCCTCTTTGTGATCCTCACGGTGGCGGCCTATCTGGTCTATGCCGAGCGCAAGGTCAGCGCCTTCATCCAGGCGCGGCTGGGGCCGATGCGCGTTGGACCCTATGGGTTGTTGCAACCGCTGGCGGATGCCCTGAAGCTCCTCTCGAAGGAGGACATCATCCCGGCGCGAGCTGAGCGCTCGATCTTCGTCATCGCGCCGATGATCTCGGTGGTCGCCTCGCTCGTCGTCCTGGCCGTGATTCCTTTTGGTCCCGGACGCGCGACGATCACCGACGTCAACATCGGCGTGCTCTTCATCCTGGCCGTCTCTTCGGTCGGCGTCCTGGGGATCATCTTGGGGGGATGGGCCTCGAACAGCAAATATCCCCTCTTGGGGGCCTTGCGGTCTTCGGCGCAGATGGTCAGCTATGAAGTCGCCATTGCGCTCGCTCTGGTGGGGCCCCTCATGTTCGCCAAGACGCTCTCGATGGTCGGCCTCATCGAGGCGCAGATGACCGACGGCGTATGGTATGTCCTCTATCAACCGGTCGCCTTTCTGATCTTCCTCGTCGGTGGGCTGGCGGAGACCAATCGCGCGCCATTCGATCTGCCGGAGGCGGAGTCGGAGATCGTGGCCGGGTATCACACCGAATACAGCGGCTTCCGCTGGGCGCTCTATTTCGTGGCCGAGTACACGAATATCGTCATCTCGGCGGCGATCGCGGCGACGGTCTTCCTCGGCGGATGGCACTTCCCCGGACTGACGCGGCTGGCCGAGCCGGGGACGGGACTCTATGCGCTCCTGGCGGTGCTCATCTTCGCCGTGAAGGTGTTCGCCATCGTCTACTGTTTCATCTGGTTCCGATGGACGTTCCCCCGCTATCGGTATGATCAACTGATGAGCCTGGGGTGGAAATGGCTCATCCCGGCCGCTCTGGCGAATATCCTGGTGACGGGCGCCGTGCTCGTTCTGGCCCAACATCTCGGTCTGGTGGAGACGGTGCGCACGGAGGCGGGAGAGCGGCTGGTGAGTCTCTGGCCGTGGGGGAAGCTCTTCCTCATCGCGGCTTCGCTGCTGATCGGTGTGCCGATCGTGTGGATCCTGCTGGCGGTGATCAATCGCCGCTCGGCCGATTTCAATCTGCGCGTCCAGCGGCAGATTCGCCTGCCCGAGCGCGGTGAGGAGGAGATCTTCGCCGAAGTGTGAGTCAGGAGGCCCAATCATGGCGGAACCGAGACGCACGTGGAAGCAGGTCCTCTCGCGGTTCCTGCTTCTGGATCTGATCAAAGGGTTGCTCGTCACGTTCAAATATCAGGCGCCGAAGCACTGCTACACCGAGCAATATCCGCTCGTTCGCCCGAAGGTCGCCGAGCGGTTTCGCGGTGCTCCGCGCCTGAACCTGGATCCGGAGACGGGCGAGAGCCTCTGCATCGCATGCAATCTCTGCGCCATCGCCTGCCCGGAGGATCTGATCACGGTCGTCGAGGCCGTGCGCGAATATGTGGATCACGAGGGGAAGACGAAGAAGAAGCGCGTGCTGGTGGATTACACCTATGATACCTCGCGCTGCATGTTCTGTGGCCACTGTCAGGACGTGTGCCCGACCTACGCCATCGAGCTGACGCAGGAGTTCGAGCTGGCCATCTATCGGCGAAAGGATTTCGTCTGGTCCTGGGAGATGTTGGAGAAGGGGATCGAGCAGCCGATCTATACGCGGTGAGGGAGGAGGGGTATGGAGTTGAAGGGCGCGCAGGTTCTCTTCTACTACGCGCTGGCGTTCTTCGTGCTCATCATGGCCGTCTCGCTCATCCGCGCGCGGTCGGCCGTGCACGCGGCGCTCTATCTGATGGGCACGCTGATCGGGACCGCCGGGTTGTTCCTGCTCCTGCATGCGGAGTTCGTGGCGGGCGCGCAGATTCTCATCTACGTTGGCGGCGTGGTCGTCCTCTTCATCTTCGTCATCATGCTGGTGAACGTGCGCGAGGAGATCACCGAGACGACGCGCTTGTTCACGCGGCAGGAGGCCGTAGCGTGGGTGTTGGTGGGCGCCATGACCGTGGCGACGATCATCGCCCTGCGGCGCGAGGCGAATCTACTGCCGCCGGCGGTCGCCCCCCCGGAGGGGACGGCGCTCGCCCTCTCGGAAGATACGCAGCGGGTGGGGAGCGCCCTCTACACGCGCGCGGCCTTGCCGTTTGAGATCGCCTCGCTGCTGCTTCTGGTGGCCATCGTGGGATCGGTGATCCTGGCCCGCACGCGGCGACAGGAGGAGACCTTCGATTGAAGGGCGGAGGATGAACGGCGCCATGGTCGGATGGGCGGTGCAAGAGACGACGTCGTTCGTGAGTCGGTTCGTGGAAGGGCTCACGGCTCCGAAGGGAGTCGTGGATTTCCTTGTGCTCAGTTTCATGCTCTTCGCCGTCGGCGTCTTGGGCGTGCTCTCTCGCCGCAACGTCCTCATCATCTTCATGTCCATCGAGCTGATCCTGAATGCGGCGAACCTGAACTTCATTGCGTTCACGCGCCACTGGCAGGCGATGGGGCGCATTTCGGAGAACATGGGGCATATTTTCGTGATCTTCATCATCGTCGTGGCGGCGGCCGAGGCCGTCATCGGCCTGGGGATCCTCATCGCGCTCTATCGCAATCGCCAGACGGTGGCCATTGACGAGATCAATCTCTTGAAATGGTGAGCGGGCGTGAACGCGCGATGGTTGATCACCTTGAGGCTGTGGGATCGCGGAAGGAAGAGCTCTTGGAGGGTGGGGCTCTTCGGCGTGAGCCTGATGGCGATCGTGCTCGCCATCTCTGAGCAGGCGAACGCGCAGGCTCAGGAGATAGTGATCACGGGGCGAGAGATCGTCGAGCGGCTGACTCGGCTGGAGGAAGGGCAGAAACACTTGGAGCAGCGCATCGCTGATGTGGAGACCCGCTTGGGACAGCGCTTGGACGAAGTGCGGGAGTTTCTGCTGTGGGGGTTTGGGGTGACGTTTGCGGGGATATTCGCGTTGGTGGGGTTTGTGTTGTGGGATCGGCGGACGGCGTTGGCGCCGGCGGTGCGGCGGATTGAGGAGTTGCAGGAGCGGGAGCGACGGCTGGAGGCGGCATTGCGGGAGTATGCGGCCAAAGCCCCCGAATTGGCCGAGGCCTTGAGAAAGGCCGGATTGATGTGAGTGGATGAGGGCTGTGTTGTCGAGAACGAAAGCATCTTCATGCGGTGAGATAGGATGGCGATGGGGGGCGAAGCTGTTACTCCTTATGGTCGCCGTCGTCTCGATCTGGGTGAGCGGAAAAGCTCAAGAGCGTGAAATCGTCATCACAGGGCGAGAGATCGTCGAGCGACTGACCCGGCTAGAGGAAGGGCAGAAACGATTGGAGGACGGGCAAAGGCAGTTGGGACAGCGCTTGGACGAAGTGCGGGAGTTTCTGCTGTGGGGGTTTGGGGTGACGTTTGCGGGGATATTCGCGTTGGTGGGGTTTGTGCTGTGGGATCGGCGGACGGCGTTGGCGCCGGCGGTGCGGCGGATTGAGGAGTTGCAGGAGCGGGAGCGACGGTTGGAGGCGGCGTTGCGCGAGTATGCGGCCAAAGCCCCTGAATTGGCCGAGGCGTTGAAGAGGGCTGGATTGATGTGATGATTCGAACGTTCGAAGAGAGGCGGGGATACGGGCTATGCTGAAACTGATCTGGCTGATTCCGGCGCTTCCACTGCTCAGCGCCATCGTCCTTGGGATTTTCGGTCGAACGCTCAGGCTTTCGGAGAAGACGATCTCGTGGATCGCGTGCGGTTCGGTCTTCCTCTCGCTGGTGCTCTCGATCGGAGCGGTCTACGAATTCGCGACCTCGTATTGGCCGGCGCACGGGCGGCCGTACCTCTCCCGCGAGGCCGGAGGGTTTCCGCATGCGTTCACATGGGTGCCTGGGGGCGAGGCGCGGTTGACCTGGGGACCGGAAGCGGGCACCACTGTTCCCCTTCGCATCGAGTGGTCGTACCAGCTCGATCAGCTCTCGGCCGTGATGATCCTCGTCGTCACGTTCGTGGGCTTTTGGATCCACGTCTTCTCGATCGGATACATGCGCGGCGATGGGGGGTTCTATCGCTTCTTCGCACAGATGAACCTGTTCATGTTCATGATGCTCGTGCTCGTGATGAGCTCGAACTTCCTGATGATGTTCGTCGGTTGGGAGGGCGTGGGGCTCTGCTCGTATCTGCTCATCGGCTACTACTTCCACTGGAACTACGCGGCCTATGCGAGCAAGAAGGCGTTCATCGTGAATCGGGTGGGGGATTTCGGATTCCTGTTGGCGATGTTCGCGATCTTCTCACTATTTGGGACGTTGCAGTTCACCGAGGTGATGGAGCTGGCCAAGAGCGATGCCTATCTGCCCCAGGAGGCGTTCGGGATGTGGGGCCTGGCCTCTTGGATCGCGCTCGGACTCTTCATCGGGGCGACGGGGAAGAGCGCGCAGATTCCTCTCTACGTCTGGTTGCCGGACGCGATGGCGGGGCCGACGCCGGTCTCCGCCTTCATCCATGCGGCGACGATGGTGACCGCGGGCGTCTATATGGTCACGCGCACGAACGTGATCTTCCAGAAGTCGCCGACGATGATGTTCGTGATCGCGCTGGTGGGCGTGGTGACGGCCGTCTGGGCGGCCTCGATGGGCTTCACGCAGACGGACATCAAAAAGGTCCTGGCCTATTCGACGATCTCGCAGCTCGGGTACATGTTCCTCGCGTGCGGCGTCGGGGCGTTCGCGGCTGGCATCTTCCACCTCTACACGCACGCCTTCTTCAAGGCCTTGATGTTCCTGGGGGCGGGATCGGTCATCATCGCCTTGCATCACGAGATGGACATGCGGCGCATGGGCGGATTGGCGCGCGTCATGCCGATCACCTATCGAACCTTTCTGGCGGGGTGGCTGGCCATCTGCGGTATCCCGCTCTTCTCCGGATTCTTCAGCAAGGATGAGATCTTGTGGCGGACCTTCTCGACCGAGGTCATCCCGGGCGGGCGATGGCTGTGGCTGCTGGGGTTTCTTGGAGCGGGCATGACGGCGTTCTACATGACGCGGCTCGTCGCTTTGACGTTCTGGGGCGAGCCGCGCTTCGTCGTCGCCGGTGGGAGTGGAGCTTTGCATGAGCATGGGGCGCATCCCGGTCACGAGGTGCGGGAATCGCCGCGCGTCATGACGATCCCGCTCATCGTCCTGGCCGTGGGGGCGACAGTCAGCGGCTTCATCGGATGGCCGGAATCGCTCGGTGGGACGAATCGGTTCGAGAAGTGGTTGGAACCGGTGATCTGGCATCGCGCGCCGGAGCAGGGGGCGCTGGTCAGCGCCGGGGCTCATGCGCAGGCGCATTCGGCGATGGAGTACGTCCTCATGCTCGCCTCGATCGCCCTGGCGGCCGGAGTCATGTACGGGTGCGCGATCCTCTATCTCCGGCGGCGCGATCGCCTGGAGGCCATCGTCCGGGCTATCCGCCCGCTCTATGTCGCGAGCGCGAACAAGTATTGGGTGGATGAGTTCTATGAGGGCGTCTTCGTCCGCGGGCTCGCGCTCGGATTGAGTCGGCTCTCCTGGCGCGTGGATGCGCGCGGCGTGGACGGTGGCGTCAACGGTTCGGCCTGGATGACCGTCTTCTGGAGCAAGGTCTCCGGATGGTTCGATCTCTACGTGGTGGATTTCATCGTGAACGCGATCGGCGCGATGATGAGACTCTTCTCGACCGTCTTCCGCATGGCGCAAACGGGATTCGCGCAGAACTATGCGCTCGTCATCACGACGGGGCTCTTTCTGCTCACCGCGTTGTATCTGATCCTGTCCTGGTAGGGGGGAGGGTATGTCGCCGGAACGTCTCGCCGAGTATCACCTGCTCTCGATCATCACGTGGCTCCCGGTTCTGGGCGCGCTCATCTTGATCTTCTTCTTCCATCGGGAGCGAAAGCAGGCGATCCGCATCTTCGCCAACGCATGGGCGATCCTGAGCTTCCTGCCGTCCCTGTGGTTGCTCACCTACGATCGCCGATTGGGGGGCATCCAATTCATCGAGGACGTGGAGTGGATCCCGCAGATCGGCGCGCGGTATCAGTTGGGCGTGGACGGTATCTCGGTCGTGCTCGTGCTGCTGACGACCTTGATCGGCGTGATCGCCGTCGCCTGCTCCTGGGGCTTCATTCAGGAGCGGGTGAAGGAGTACTACGTCGTCCTGCTGCTGCTGCAGACGGGTATCCTCGGCGTCTTCGTCTCCATGGACATGTTCCTCTTCTACGTCTTCTGGGAAGTGATGCTCGTGCCGATGTATTTCCTGATCGGTGTGTGGGGGAGCGAGAATCGGCTCTACGCGGCGATCAAGTTCTTCATCTACACGCTCTTCGGCTCGGTCGTGATGCTGCTGGCGATCCTGAAGCTCTACTTCATCTTCCCCGACTATCTGAAGCAGCCCGACGTGCAGCAGGCTGTCCTTCAAGCGGCGCGCTTCATCTCGGGGGAGAACGCGCCGATGTACCGCATGATCGAGTCGGCCGTGCAGCTCGGGGCGCAGGGCCGAGGGACGTTCAACATCATGGCGATGCAGGCGCTGGGGACGGCGCGGATGGGGGGTGAGCCCATCATCCCGCTCTCACTCCAGCTCTGGCTCTTCGCCGGATTCTTCCTGAGCTTCGCCATCAAGGTCCCGATGTTCCCCTTCCACACCTGGCTCCCCGATGCCCACACGGAGGCGCCGACGGCGGGCTCCGTCATTCTGGCGGGCATCTTGCTGAAGCTGGGGACCTACGGGTTCGTCCGCTTCAATCTGCCGATCCTGCCCGACGCCAGCCGCGATCCGCGCGTCGTGCAGGTGATGGCATTTCTCGCCATCATGGGGATCGTCTACGGCGCGCTCGTCGCCATGGCGCAGCGGGATTGGAAACGGCTGGTCGCGTATTCCTCGATCAGCCACATGGGGATGATCATGCTCGGCATCTTCGCCTTCAATCCGAGCAGCCTCAATGGGGCCGTCCTGCAGATGATCAATCACGGCATTTCGACGAGCGCCCTCTTTCTGATCGTCGGCGTCGTCTACGAGCGGCATCACACGCGCCTGATCAACGACTATCGGGGCCTGAGCCACGTCATGCCGGGCTTCGCGGCCGTCTTCATGATCATGACGATGTCTTCGATCGGGCTGCCCATGTTGAACGGCTTCATCGGCGAATTCCTCATCTTGCGCGGCGTCTTCGAGGAGAATCGCCTCTGGGCGGCCTTCGCGGCGACAGGCATCGTGCTCGGGGCCGGATATATGCTCTGGCTCTATCAGCGCACGATGTATGGCGAGGTGAAAGAGGACAATCGGCACCTGCCCGATCTCTATCCCCGCGAGTGGGCATATTTCCTGCCCTTGGTGATCCTGGCCTTCTGGATCGGCATCTATCCCAAGCCGTTCTTGAGCTATTTCGAGAGGCCGGTGGCCGTGGTGGTGGAACAGGTCCGACCGGGATACTCCCAGAGACTCTTGGAGCGAGCCGAACAGAGCGACGTGCTCCCGACGCGCGCACAAGCTGCTGACGATCGTGGAGGGGAGCGATGAGGGGGCTTCTCTTCCAGGGACTCGATTGGCGATGGTTGGTGGAGCAGGCCGTGATGTTCCTGATGCCGGAGATCGTGCTCGCGGTCTTCGCCTGTATGCTGCTTGTCCTCGACATCGGGTGGCGGGCGACGGAGCGCCGATGGGCGGCCTATGTGGCTCTGGGCGGCATCGGCGCCAGCGCAGCTGCGCTCGCACAGACCTACCTCAATCTGCGCGGGCATGAGGCCGTCGGCTTCTATGAGATGTACGTCGTGGACTCGTTCGCCATCGTGTTCAAAGTGATCTTCCTCCTGACGGCGGCGCTGGCCATCGCCCTCTCCGTCAAGTTCCTTGACATCGAGCGGGAGCAGCGTGGGGAGTATTACGCACTCATTCTCTTCGCGACCGTCGGCATGATGTTCATGGCCTCGGGCCTGGATCTGCTCGCCATCTTCATCAGCTTCGAGCTGGCGGCGTTGTCCATCTACGTGCTGGTGGCCTATTTCAAGGGAGATCGGAAGTCGAATGAAGGCGCGCTGAAGTACTTCCTGCTTGGGATCTTCTCCTCGGGCATCTTCCTCTATGGCGTCTCGCTGCTTTACGGCGTCACCGGGGAGACGAATCTGCGGAAGATCGCCGCAGCGCTCGCGGCTGAGCAGACGCCTGGCTTTCTGGCCATCCTGGCCATGGTCTTCATCGTCGCAGGCCTCTTCTTCAAAGTCGCGGCCGTTCCCTTCCACATGTGGGCGCCAGACGCGTACGAAGGCGCGCCCAGTTCGGTGACGGCCTTCATGTCCGTCGGGTCCAAGGCGGCGGCCTTTGCGATCTTCGCGCGCATCTTCGTCTACGGGTTGCCGGCGCTGCGCGGCACGACGTCGCTGGAGAATTTGGGATGGATGGCCGTGATCGGCGCCGTCTCGGCCCTGACCATGACCTGGGGGAATCTGGCGGCCATCACGCAGGCGAATGCCAAACGCCTCATGGCCTATTCTTCGATCTCGCATGCGGGGTTTTTGCTGCTGGGGCTCGTCGCCGGGAATCAGACCGGATACATCGGCCTCGTCATCTACCTCTTCGTCTACGTCTTCATGAACCTTGGCGCCTGGGGGGTGATCATCGCCTTGCGGCGCGAGGGCATCCCGGGAGACCGCGTGGAGGATTTCAACGGCCTCATTCACACGAATCCCCTGATGGCTGTCCTCATGACGATCTTCCTCATCAGTCTGGCGGGGATTCCACCAACGGCCGGATTCCTGGGCAAGTATTTCCTCTTCGCTGGGCTCATCGAGACGGGGAATCGGTGGCTCGCTGCGTTGGCCGTCATCGCCGTGATCAACACGGCTGTCTCGCTCTACTATTACGCTCGCTTCATCAAGGCGATGTTCATGGGGCCAGTCACTGAGCCCGCGCCGTTGGCCCTGACGCCGCTCATGCGCACGGCGCTTGTGGTGGCCGCCGTGATGGTGCTGCTGGTGGGCATCTATCCCCCACCGTGGGTGGATCTGTCTCGATTGGCGGCCGAACAGTTGACCACTGTCACCCGCGAAGTCCTTGCCGGGTTCTGATCCGTTCGCGCTTTCCGGTCTTCAACAGTCCTCCCGAAAAAAGCCTGAGCCGAGGAGTCCCTCGGCTCAGGCTGAGGGGCGGGAGGACCCCGCCCCTCGGTTCTGCGCCCACGATCAGAAGATGAGCTTCAGCGCCATCTCGATCGTCCGGCGACCGCCGCTGTTCTCCTGGAAGTTGAAGTAGGTGCGTCCCGCCTCCTCCACGAAGATGCTGTTGGGAATGCCGAAGGTGGGATGGTTGAACGCGTTGAAGAGGTTCAGCCGGTACTGGATCGAGACGCGCTCGGTAATGCGGGTGTTCTTGAAGATGCTCAGGTCCACGCCTTCGAACCGATCGCCCTGGAAGACGTTCCGTCCCAGCGTCCCAAAGGGCGTCCCGAAGCGTTGCGCCGCTCCCGGTCCGTTGACGATCACCCGAACGTCGTTGGGCGTGACCGGCGTGAACTTCCCTTGATTGAGGTCGTTCAGCAGCCAGAAGCCCGTGGGGCTGGACCGGAGGATGGGAACGCCACCGCTTGTCCCGCAGATCGCCAGGCGGTAGAAGACGCAGGCGTCTACGTCCGCGATGCCGACCCGGTCAATGGGAGCGGCCGGATTCCCGTTGAACGGGCGCAAGTGGGATCGCCCGATGAACGATTGGACGAAGAGCTGATCCTCATAAGGGTTGATGAGCTGCCGCTGCACCGGCGTGAACCACTGGCCGCTCTGAATCCGCACGATGCCGTTGAACTGCCAGCCGCCGATGAGCCGTCCGAGGAAGCCTCGCTGATCGCGCCGGAACGGCAGGTCCCAGATCCAGGAAGCGGCGAACAGGTGACGCGCATCGAATCCGGAGTTCCCGCGCTCAGCGCGCGTGATGTTGAGCGGATTCTGGGCCACGGTGACGGAGTTCCCCGTGTCGAAGTTGAACACTTCACTCGAGTTGTCAATCGTGTGGCTCCAGGTGTAGCTGATCAGGTAGGTCCATTGCTGCCGAATGCGCCCGTCGTATCGCACTTGCAGCCCATTGTAACTGGCCGAGACTCCATTGATGCGCACGCGCGCAGCGCCGGAGGGGAACAGCCGTCCATCGCAGATGGCCTCATTGTCCGCCGTCGCCGGATTGTCCGTGCACGTGAGCGGCGTGACCCCGCGCGGCAAGAACTGCGGGAATCCGGGGAAGGAGAGCGTCTTCACTTGATTGTCCGCCGGATCCACATACCGAACCCCTCCGAACCCGCGGACCAGGTTCCCGATGAACGGATTGAAGTTGACCGTCTGGAACTGTCCGACCTGATGGTTGCCGACGTAGCGGATCTCCAGCACGTTCTCGCGGAACAGCTCGCGCTGCAATCCGAACGACCACTGCTGGACGTACGGCTGGCGGAAGTCCAGAGCCGGGACCGTGCGCGCGAAGAACCGCGGGTCGAAGGTATTGAAGCGAATCACACCCGCTCGCACGGCCGCGTCGCGCACCTTATCTCCGGTCGGCACGGGGTCCGGAACCGGGAAGTTCGCCACGCTCGTCAGGAAGACGAGCGGCGACGACGTCGAGATGTTGAGCATCAGGTTGTAGAACGCTGGGTCGTAAGCGATCCCATAGCCGCCGCGAATGACCGTCTTATCCCCGCCAAAAAGCCATCGCCCCCAGCGCGGCGTGTAGACGAAGCCAAAGCGCGGCGCCCAGTTGTTGTTGTCGGTCGGAACGCGGGGAACGATGCGAGCCTCAAGCGGCAGGTCCTGACGCCAGAAGGCGCGCTGCGGATCGCGCTCCCGCGCGACGGTGATCTCATTGAGGAGATTCATCGGCTGCCCCGTGTTCTCATATCGGATCCCGAGATTGAGCGTGAGGTTGGGGCGAATCCGCCAGTCATCCTGGAAGTAGTAGAATTGATCCGTCTCGTGATACTTGAGCGTCGCCGGACCAAGCGCCACCGTCAGGAAGTTGGGGGCGTTATCGGCCAGTCGCTGGGCCGTCGAGAAGGTGAACAACCCATTGACGTTGGGCAGGAAGGGCACCGAGTTGCGCAACCGGCGAATGTCAATCCCCATCTTCATCTGATGGCGCCCTACCGTGAGCGTGAAGTTGTCGTTGAACTGGAACGATTCGACCGTGCGCCCCTGCGGCAGGTTCGTCGCCGGGCCGACGGTCAGAAGCGGAGCGCCGTTGTCGGCGCGGAACGTGATGTTGAGGAACGCGAGCGCCTTGTCAATCTGATCCGGATGCGGGATGTTCCCTTTGCCGCCGCTGCCGCCACCTCCGAAGATCACGAACAGCCGCGAGAAGTTGAAGCGGAACTCGTTGACCGAGCGGGTCGAGATGTTTCGCGTCCATCCGCCACCGGCCTGTTGCGTCCGGAAGGGGATGTCGCCCGTCCATCCGCGGACATCCACCAGGAAGTCCTTCCCCGGTCGGTCCTGGATGAAGTACCGACCCCAGATGCGATCCCGATCGCCCGGATGCACATCGCCGCGCACGTTGAACTCATCCAATCGGTTCGAGAGCGGCACCGTGCGCCGCACAGCAGCGACCGGGACTTTCAAGCTCCCAATGGTGATCGTCGAGGTCGGGACATCCGGACGGATCGTGGGATTGCCGATCGGCAGGGCGAAGGCCGAGTAATCGGCATAATACTGGACCGCCGGATTGTTCGGGAACGCGCTCTTCAGCATCTGAATCCCCTCGGGCGTCGGCGCCAGCGAGGTCGTGCGCAAGTCAGCGACTTGCGGATTCCGAATGAAGTGGCCCGCATGGAAGAAGAAGACCTTGTTCTTCACAATCGGCCCACCGATGGTGTAGTCGAACACGTTGACCAGATCGGGGAGCGGATCCTTCTGCCCGGCGCGCTTCTCCAGATTCGTCAGCGAGTCGAAGAGCTTGCGGTCGCGGTGATACCACGCCAGCGTCCCGTGGAACTCGTTCGTCCCCGACTTGCTGACGATGTTGACGATGGCGCCCTGGTTCCGCCCATACTCGGCCGAGAAATTGTTGGTGACCACCTGGTACTCCTGCACGAGATCGCGATTCTGGACGAAATAGTTCGGCCCACCGATCGAGAGGTCGTTGTTATCCACGCCGTCAATCGTGAAGTTGTTCGAGCGCGCCCGGTTGCCGTTGACCGAGAGCGTCACGCCGTTGGCATTGACATTGCCAAAGCCCGTCCGGACGCCAGGCAGCAGCAGCACGACCCGATCCAGGCCTCCGCCAGCCACGTTGATCGGGAGGTCCTGAATCCTCCGCGATTGAATCGTGGCCGAGATCTGCGCCGTATCTTTCTCGATGAGCACCTCGCCGCCACCGGTCACCGTCACGACCTCGGTGATCGCCCCGGGCTCCAGACGGAAATCCACGACCGTATCTTTCCCAACACCGACCTCAACACCGGTCACCTCCGCCGTCTTGAAGCCTTGAGCTTCTGCTCTCACGTGGTACGTGCCTGGCGGGATGCGAGAGATCGTGTAAATCCCTTCGCTGGTGGCGACAGTCTTATATTCAACCCCGGTCGCCGCATTCTTGGCGATGACGGTGGCCCCCGGCACAACTGCCCCGGTCACGTCCATGACCGCGCCGCGAAGACCTCCGGTGGTCGTCTGAGCCGCAATCGGGGTTGTCATGTAGGGCAGAAAGGCTGCCCCCAGAATCAGGCACAGTGATGCCCATACTTTCCAGGTCCTTCTCCGATATAGCCTCATAATCTTCCCCTCCTCAGCTTCGGTTTTTCGACCGCCAACCGTGCCGCTTTAGAGATAGGCAAATTATGTGCCGCAGCTCGCTTTTCGGCTAAGTCTCTGTTATTCAGCGACTTCTCTTCGGCACGCCGATGCGGGATTTCCAGATTTTTGGAAATCTCATCCGAAATTTCGGAAGCTTCCGAGGATTTGAAGGCTGCGAGGCGCAAGCCGGATGGCGTGCAGCGGAAGGAGGTCCTCCAATGAGGAGAGGCCCCCTTCCCCGGCTTCACGCCGTCGTGTTCACCAATGGAACTTGATGGCGAGCTGAAACTCGCGGGGTCCCCACAGTGTCGTGCTCGCGGCGCGCGGTTGGAGGAAGCCAGGATCGCTCACGAGCCGCACCTGCCGCACACCCGCCGGATCCACGCCGGAGGAAGCGATACGATACTGGATGGTCGAGAAGCTCGTGAAGTTGACGCGATTGAAGAGATTGAAGGCTTCCCAGATGATCTCAAATCGCGTCCCCTCGGTGACTTTGATATCACGCGCGATGCGGAAGTCCACGTTGGCGAAGCCCGATCCGCGAAAGCTATTGCGGGCGAGGAAGGGGACGCGCGTGGAGCCGCCGCTGCCGTTTGGGCTCGCGGTCACCGTCGCGCCGGTAGCGGCCGAGAGGCTGCCGGAGATCACGCCGGTGACGGGCACGCCATCGGAGGCCGTGAGGATGCCGCTGAAGCGCCAGCCGTTGAGCACGGCGCGCGCCGCCGGACTCTGGAGACCGTGCCAGCGCGGCTCCCAGACGAAGCTCGTGACGAAGCGCTTGCGGATGTCGAAGTTCGAGAGAGCGCGCTCGCTCCGCCGATCGAAGGTGTTGAAGAGCTGATTCCCGCCGAAGAACGTCTGCGACGTCTGCCCATCGTCAATCGCCTTGGCGATGGTGAGATTCGCATTGAACTGCACGCCGTGTCGCATCCGCTGCGTCACCTGCAGGACGAAGGCATGGTAGCTCGAATTCACCACGCTCTCGCTGATGATGATCCGACCGACGCCCGCCACCGGGCGAGGCCCCGTGAAGAAGGGGAACGGCGGCGTCACCGTGCCATCGGGCAAGATGAAGACGACGCGCTCTCGCGGCGGATTGAGGTTGAGATCGCGGAAGGAGGGCAGGCGTTGACCTCGGCTGAAGAGATACGAGGCGGAGACGCTCAGATCGCGGACGATCTCCCGCTCCAGGGACAACTCGACCATGTGCACGAGCGGTCGGACGTAGTCCGAGGAGAAGAACTGAATATCCGGCGCCGAGCCCGGTCCGGCCGGCGGTGCGCTGAAGACATCGGGATACTGCGGCGCTCCCGGCGTCGTCGGGGTGAAGAAGAACGAGGCGAGGATCTTGCCGTTGTTCGTCAGCGCATTGGCGATGGCGCTGTTGCTCGTGCGACCGTAATAGAGGCCGTAGCCGGCGCGCAGCACGGTCGTATGCCGACCGCCGATGTCCCAGGCGATCCCCACGCGCGGCCCGAGATTGTTCGTGTCCTGATTGAAGCGCTCAGTCTGCGGAAAGGCGGGATTCCCGATCTCCGGCTGCGGCAGTTTCTGGAACTCGTATCGGAGGCCGAGATCGAGCGTCAGATGAGAATGGAGGCGATACCGGTCCTGAACGTAGACGTTGTAATCCGTCGTCGCGAAGAAGACGCGCCCGGCTTGATCGCCCGTGAGCCCTCGCAGGTCGAACGCCTGGACGTAGGAGCGATAATGTCGTCGCGTGCGCGGACCATCGTCCAAGGGGACGCAGCCAACGGCGCCTTTGGGGCAATCCTGAGCGATCTGGTTCAAACCGTCGTAGCTGTAGACCCCACCACCTTGGAACAGATTGATCTGCAGATCCCGCACGTAGTTGATGTCAAGCCCCGCCTTCACGCTGTGCCGTCCGCGAATGAGGGAGAGATTGTACACCCACTGGAAGCGCTTCTCATTGGGGAAGGCCGGTCGCGGGAGGAAGTTGGGCATGCCGAAGCTGATCCCTCCGGTGACGGTCGTACTCGGTCCCGGCGCATTGGGGCGCTGAAACTCGAAGTCCCGCCCATACTGGAAGCGCAATTCCTGGGCGAGCGTGCTGCTCAGTGCGGAAGAGAGGCGGAACAGGAGGACATCGGTCTTCACCCCATCGAAGCCGTTATCCGATTCCGCGGCGAATTGAATCGGTGCCGTGCGAATGCCATTGGGCGAACGCCATCGGTGCCAGTTGTACTGGCCCGTGAACGTGTGTCGCGGCGAGATCACCCAGTCCACCTTGTAGAAGGCGACGTTGTTGTGCGCCTTTCGTGGGACGAAGCGCATGAGCGACTGGAAGAACTGGATCGTCGCCGCGCATCCGGGAGCCGTACACGGAGAGGCCAGAAACGCGGGGCTGGAGGGAGTCACAAAGTACGGGAAGTTGCGCACCTGCTGATCGTAAGTCCCGAAGTAAAAGAGCTTGTCCTTGATGAAGGGGCCGCCCAAGGAGAAGCCGAATTGCTGCCGCCGCTCCTCCGGCTTCAACGGCTGAAATGGCTCGCGCGCCATGATGGCATCATCGCGCAGGAAATAGAACGCCTCGCCGTGAAATTCGTTCGTCCCCGATCTGGTCACGGCATTGACTGTCCCTCCGGCCGCGCGCCCGAACTCCGCGGAGAAATTGCTCAAGCCGACCTGGAAC
>BEHM01000032.1 GCA_002923315.1 bacterium HR10 | reverse complement strand
CTCGGGGAGCTCGGGGAACGATCCCCGGGGATTCTCGAAGCCTTGCGGGCCGCCGCGAGGGATCGGGAATGGTCCGTTCGCGCGCACGCGATCGCGGCGTTAGGGAAGCTGCGGGCGAAGGACGCTCTCCCGCAGCTCATCGAAGGCTTGGGGGACGAAGAAGCCGTCGTACGGGAGGCGGCCACCGAGGCGATTGAGAATATGGAGGTCGCTGACCTGATGACCTTCCTGCCCCAGCTCCTGGAGCTCTTGCGCGATCCGAACGCTCTCATTCGCCGAGCGGCAGCCGCCATTCTGCAGCACATCCCGGATCCACGCGCTCTCGAGTCGCTACGGGAAGCGCTCACCGATCCAATCGCCGATGTGCGGGCTCAAGCGGCGGCGTCACTTGGCGCCCTCCGAGACCCATCGGTCATCCCGGCCCTGCTCGCGGCGCTGGAGGATCCGAACTCTTCGGTTCGCCAGGCTGCCGTACGCAGTCTCAAAGCTCTTGGATACCAGGGTTCCTTGGCGCCTGTGATGAAGCTTCTGGATACGACCGACGAAGCCCTGCAAGAAGCGGCGGCGGAGGCGCTCGCCCACCTGGCGACAGATGTGCGAACGCTCCTTGAGGAGCTTCGCGACCTTCAAGGCGAAACAGCGCGCCGCGGGATCGTGCGCGTGCTCGCTCTCCGGACGGAAGCGCCGGCTCTGGAGGCGCTCATCGCGTTTCTGCACGACCCCTCCGCCCACGTTCGCGCAGCCGCTGCGCGCGCTTTGAATCGGCGAGGCGATCCCAGAGCCGTGAAGGCATTGCTCCTAGCTCTGAATGATCCCGCGGAATCGGTGCGCATGGCGGCCTTGGATGCCCTCGGCAGTATTGGAGACTCGAAAGCCCTTCCGGCGATTCTCAGGGCAACGCGGGATCCGAGTGAACGAGTCAGGCAACGCGCGGCGCTGGCTCTGGGTAAGCTGGGCGATCCCGGCGCAAGCCAGCGGCTGGCCGAGCTTTTGGACGATTCCGCTCCTGCCGTACAAGCGGCGGCTGTGATCGGCCTCGCCCTTCTACCGAGCACGGCCCACCTGCCGCAGGCGCTCGCCCGAATCAGGGAACCGGCCGTGTCGGCAGCCGTTCGAGCCGTGCTGGAGCAGGAATCGGAGGAGGTGATCCGGCGCATCCAAACGTTCTTTCGCGTGGAAGCCGTGGGGGACCTGCTGCTCCCCAACTTTGATCGCATGATCGCACACTATGTCCACACCCTCCGTCACAGTCAGGACGGCGAGGCCCGCCGGCATGCCCTGCGATGCCTCGAGGCCGCCGGTGATGGTCGGCATTTCGAGCTCGTTCAGGAGACGCTCACCCGCGATCCTGATGCTCAGGTGCGCGCGGAAGCGATGCGCGTCCTGGCTCGGATCGGCCGTCCCGCGGATGTGAGCGCGGCCGCGCTGAAGGCGCTGCGCGATCCCGACCAGCGCGTTCGCGCCGAGGCCGCTCAGGTCCTCGGCGACCTCGGTGAGGCGAAAGCCGCGCCTGTGCTCCTGGAGCATCTCAAGATCGCCGACGCTCCCTATCGAGAAGCCATCGCCCACGCGCTCGCAAAGATTCATCAGAAGGACCCGCGACCGTTAATCTCATTGGCGCTCACCGCCGAAGAGAAGCCCGTCTTGCTCGGCCTGCTCCGCGCGCTGGAGCTTCTTGGATCCTCGGACGCGATCCCTGTCTTCCAGCGAGCGATTCAGAATCCCGATGCCGAAGTGCGGCGCGCGGTGATCACGGCGCTGGCAAGCCGGGAGGAGACCAGAGCGCAGCAGGTCCTTCTTGAAGCTCTGCGAGATCCGGATCCGCGACTTCGAATTGATGCGGCGCGAACGTTGTGGGCGGTGGACCCCCACATGGTGCTCCAGGCATTAGCACGAGACCCGGCCCCTGAGGTTCAGGAAGCTGTGCGTCGCCTTCTGCAGGAGAGCGCGCGAGGATGAGGCCACACTCCCCGTGGAGCGAACGGCTGATCGTTCTTGTGCTCGGTATAGCGCTCGTCGTGTACATCGTCATGCACTGGCCGCTGGCGAAGGACACGCTGGGCGTCTTGCGCCAATGGCTGGGAGGATGAAGGGATGAGCGGGGGAGGATCACTGCAGCGCGGCATGGCCTCAGAAGCGCGCGCTCCCAGGCCGGAGCAGACGAGATGGCGCGAGCCGCTCATTCGGGCTACAGATGTTCTCTCCGGCCTCACCGCGCTGATTGGGGGCGCGCTCGCTCACAGGGTGCTCACCTCATCGGAATGGCCGCTTCTGACGCCCTGGATCCTGATGGGGCTGATATTCGCCGCGCATTGGTTGTGGATTCGCGCGCTTCCCCTCGAGGGTCCGTATCGAGTCCTGGCGGCGGCCCTGCTCACTTCTCTCCAAATGGTCGTCTCACAAATCGCTTTGGGGGCCCTCGATCATCTGACAGCCTCAGCGCTCATCACGACTAACCTGGTCGTCATCGCCGTCCTTTGGCTCGGCTATTGGCTGCGCGCGAGGGCGCGTATCGCTCCCTCTCCTGTCGGCGCGCGACCCTCTCTGCGGGGATGGGGGCTCGGCGTGCTGATGGCTGCCGTGTATGGCTTCATCCTCTACATCGAACGCGCCGTACCGCCTCACGATGTGGACTCACTCAACTATCATTTGCTCGACGTCCTCACCTCCGCGCAGAACCATAATCTCGATCCCTTCCCATTCGCGTGGATTCAACCGTATTTCCCGAAGGCGGGGGAGCTGCTCACGCTGTGGATCTATCTCCTCGGAGGCGAGAACAAAGCGATCTTCGTGCACCTGAATACCGTCCAAATCCCTTTCGCCTTCATGGGGGGATGGGCCGTGCGCTGTCTCGCGCAGGCGTTCGGGTTCCGGCAGGGGATCGCACTGGCGTTGCCGCTTTATGTCCTCACGCCACTGGTCATGCTGCAGTCTCTGACGACGATGGTGGATGTGATCGCGGCCGCCTTCTTCCTGGCGGCGCTCGTCTTCCTCGTCCGGCATCTCCAGACCCGACGCGCGCTGGAGCTGCATCTGTTCGCGCTCGCCTTCGGACTGCTGCTCGGCACCAAGTTCACGTTCCTCTACCTCTCGCTCCCGCTGCTCTTTGTCTTCCTCTTTGGCGTGGACCGCTGGGAATTCCCTCTCGGAGAACATCTGCGCTGGGTGCGGTCGCGAATTGGGACGCTGCTTCTGTGCGTGCTGCTGGGCGGAGGATTCTGGATGATCCGCAACGCGATCGCTTTCGGGAACCCCGTCTATCCCGTGCGCGTGGAGATCGGCGGGCGAGTCGTGCTGGACGGCCCCATCTCCATGCGCCATTCGGAGCTGCACGAACGGCGATTCGTCCGGCAGCGGTGGCAATGGCTCCTCTACCCATTTCGTGAGGCGTATGTGGACGATCCGCGATTTTATCCGTCGGAAGCGGACGTCCCCGTACATTACGGCTGGTCGAACGGCTTCGGCCCACAATTCGCCATGGGGGGGATCGCCACCCTCCTGATGCTCGCGCGCGCGTGGCGACGGCGCCAACGGCTCCTCTTCTGGACGCTCATGACGCTGCCGCTCAGCATCGCGCTCTGGTGGATCTTGAACCCATATCGCGAGCCCCGCTACATCCTGGCCGTCTGCGGCATCGCCATCCTCGGGTGGCTCGCCCTCCTGAACGAGCTCAGCCGATCCGGCCGCGCGACCGTCACCGCATTCGCGATCACAGCCGCGCTCTTCGCCGTCCTGGCGACTGGTGGACATCTGGTCGAGAACAGGACGTGGGGATGCGGCCAGACCATCCTCCGCCTCTTGCACACACATCGAAGCGGACAGGAAGCGATCGTCAACTATCCGCTCGTTGGAGGTTACGGCCCCGTGATGGATGCGCTGGTCTGGATCGCCGACCACATTCGACATCGCACGATCGCGTATACTGTGCCGGATTTCGCCGCGTTGCTCTACGGATGGGACCATACGAACCGGCTCGTTCACATCCCGACCTGGGAATTCGTGAAGCTCGCCCATCTGCCGCGCGCGACGACCTATGCGCAGTGGCGGCGATTGCTCACCGAGCAGCGCGTGGATTATGTCTTCTTCTACGATCCGCCGACATACGACGCACCCTATCCGGTCCGCGAGTGGATTCGCACGCATCCCGAAGATTTCGAGGTCGTGCGGACATGGGGACCGACAGTGGCGCTTCTGCGCCCACGCTTTCATGCGGAAGCCTCCGGCGCGCCCGCCGCATGGCCTGACGGAGAGCCGACGCACGCCTTCCCCGAATTGAACAATCCCCTGGCGTGGCAGGTGTATCTCGAAGTCAGCGGATGCTCGCTCACGCGCGGTCCGGCCGAAGGAGGCGTCCGCATGAGCTGGCGATTCACAACGCGTGAAAATGACTATGGCGAGATTCTGGCCGGTGTCGAGCTCACCGATTGGACCACGGCTCGCTGGCTGGAATTTCGCCTCTTCTCCTCGGGGGCACCGGATCTGCTCTTCGTCTACCTGAAGAATCTCGATCCGAAGCAGTACGCCCGATTTCGGCTCTCCCTTCGGGCGTTGTCCCTCGGCTGGCAGACGGTGCGCGTGGATCTCACCCGACCGGAGTGGAAGACTGAGGACTTCACCCTCGCCGATGTCCGAACGGTTCACCTGGTCATTGATGACGACCCGGATGAGCGCACTGGGACGGGAGAGATCATTGTGAGGGATTTTCGTTTAGTGAGGGGGGGAGCATGAGGGGCGCCCTGCTGATGCTTCTGCTCATGGGCCAAGCGATGAACGGTGGCGGTGCGTTCGCCCACGGAGCATCGCAAGCTCCACTGGAGCCCATCCGGCAGCTCATCGAGCGCGGGGAGTTGGAGGAAGCAGCCCGACGCTTGCACGAGCTGAAGGCCGCGCATCCGCAAGACCCGGATGTTTGGCGCCTCCTGGGAGAGGTCTCCCGCCGGCAGGGACGATGGGACGAAGCGCTCGCGCATTACCAAGCCGTGTTGGCTCGCGTTCCCGATGACCTGGAAGCCACTTTCTGGATCGCTACGCTGCACCGATGGAAGGGGGACGTGGAGGATGCGCTGGCCGCCTATGGCCGCGTGCTCGCCCGAGCCCCGCAGCATGTGGACGCGCGCCTGGGACGTGCCCGTGTCTTCCTTCACATGGAGCGATGGGCCGATGCCGAGGCCGACGTGCGCGTCGCGTTGGCTGCTGCTCCTCAGAGTGAGGAGGCCATCGAACTCTGGATGTCGGTGCTTCTGCGCACCCGGCGCTTTCAGGAGGCCGAAGTATGGCTCCGGGAGCACCCGGAAGTGCCCGGACGCGATCGCTGGCTGGGGGATCTGCGCATGGCTCAGGGACGCGTGCGCGACGCCATCGCGGCCTATACGCGCGCGCTGGTTCACGCCCCTCAGGATGCAGCGGTCCTTCGCGCTCTGGCCGATGCATACCGCCGCTCGGGGAAGATGGAGCGCGCTCTGGACCTCTACCGGCAGGTGGCGGATCAGCAGCCACAAGATGCGGAGGCCCACTTCTGGATCGGAACGATCTGCCGATGGCGAGGAGACCTGCGCGCCGCAGAAGAGGCTTTTCAGCGAGCCCTGCGCCTGCAGCCCCGACATGTGGAAGCTCTGCTCGGTCTGGCCCGCATCGCCCTCGCGCGAGAAGACCTCTCGCAGGCGGAACAGTGGCTCGATCGCGCGCGCGCGCTCGATCCCACGTCCCCGGAAGTAGCGGCGCTTCGCGGCCAACTGCTGGAGCGACGCGGCCAGCGGCGCGAAGCCCTGCAGGAATATCAACGCGCACTCGAGCGCGCTCCCCAAGAGGAGACGGCCTTGGCGGGATATTGGCGGTTGCAGCCCCTCCTTCACCCCACACTCGAGCTGTCCTATGATCGCCAGGAGACCGATGTCCTGGAAGGACGCGCCGATCGCCTCTTCGAGATCCCAGTGACACGTATTCGATACCGCCTCGAACACGCCACGGTGCGCGCGCGTTACCCCGTGAGCGAGGCGTGGGCCCTTCGCGGGAGCTTCCGAGGCGCTCGAGATCAGGTCGTGAACCGATCGGGCGGCTTCGAGATCTATGACTTCACCATCTGGACGCCCGCTCTTGGTCTGGAAGGCCAGCTCTCCCCGCGCTGGTCGCTCACCAGTGAGATCGGGGCCTCCCTCTTTCACAATAACGCGACGGGGTCGGTTCCGGAGGAGAGTTCCCTCACTCTCGCCGCAAACCTCCTCTGGAACGCTCCGAGTCACCGCTTCGCTCTTGACTTTCGTCGGGGTCCTTTTCTGGGACGGAGCTTCGCCGCCGACGTGCGATTCGGGATCTTCGTCGAGAACCGCATGGGCGCCGCCTATGAGCGGCGTCTCTCCTCCACGCTCTCGGCGGGAACGGAATATGCGTTCGCGCGATATTCGGATGGGAATCGCACGCATGCCGTCCACGCCTTCCTGCGCTATGAGGACGCCCGGAAAGCTGCGATCGTGGGCTATCGTCTGATCCCCCTCCAGGCGCGCTTCTTGAAACCGGAGAACACGCTGGACTTTCTGCGCGTTCATCAGGCCTTCCTCGCGGCGCGTTGGGAACCACACCCGGAATGGTCGCTCCGTGCCGACCTCGCGCGCGCCTGGTATCAGGATCGAAACTGGCAATGGTCCGCGCGCGCCCTGATGAGCTACCGGCCCCGCGCTCTTCGTGTGGTGGAACTCGGGACATCGTACTTTCGAGACTGGTACGCCCGCGACGCACTTCGATACAACACGCTGACGATTCGGACCGTGATGCCCTACATCGCCCTCAAGCAAGAGGCCCGTCCGCGATGGTCCTACGAGCTCCGCTATGGCTACGCTTGGCTGTCGGATGAGGCCACGGCCCGCTACTGGGCGCATGAAGCCGCCGTTCGGCTCGCCTCGTGGATAGGGACCCGTTCGCGCCTCGGTGTGGACGCGCGTTACTGGCGGGATACGCTCACGCAACGGACGTGGCGGGCCTTCATCTTCTGGCAATGGCTCTTCTGATGCGCGAGACGCTGCGACTGCTCTGGCTCTCGTTCCGTCCACACCACTGGACGAAGAACCTCATCCTCTTCGCGCCCCTCGTCTTCTCGCAGCATTTGCTGGAGGTGGAGCGCGCACTCCGAGCCTTGGCCGCCTTCGCGATCTTCTGCCTGCTCTCCGGAGGCATATACGTGTTCAACGACCTCTGCGACATCGAGCGGGATCGCCTTCATCCGCGAAAGGCGCACCGACCGCTGGCGTCCGGAGCGCTCTCACCGCGCCTCGCCGCACGGGTGTGCGCACTTGTCCTGCTGGTCGCGCTCGCGCTCTCGTTCCGACTCAGTGCAGCCTTCGGGATCACAGCGCTCAGCTATGTGTTGCTGCACATCACCTATTCCCTCTGGATGAAGCGGATCGTGATCCTCGATGTCTTCGCCATCGCCGCCGGATTCGTCTTGCGCGCCGTCGCTGGAGGAGAGGCCGTCGCCGTCCCCCTCTCGCCCTGGTTCTTCATCTGCACCTTGCTGCTGGCGCTCTTCCTGGGATTGAGCAAGCGTCGGCATGAGTTGCTCGCGCTCAACGAATCGGCCGTCGAGCATCGGGCGAGCCTGGCCCTGTACAACACGCTCCTCCTGGATCAGATGATCGCCATGGTGACGTCCGCGACCATCGTCACGTACGCGCTCTATACGCTCTCCAGCGAAACGATCGCCCGACTCCACACCGATGCGCTGAAGTACACGATCCCGCTTGTCCTGTACGGCATCTTTCGCTATCTGTATCTCGTGTATCGCAAAGAGGAGGGAGGGAATCCGGAGACGGCGCTGCTGACGGATCGCCCGCTGCTGATCACGATCCTTCTCTATGGCGCCATGGTCCTCTGGATTCTCTACCGATGACGCGCGACTCACCCCGCCTGCAGGAGGGCGGGGCGGAGGAGATGGGAGTGACTCATGCTCAGCGAGGCCATCATCGCTGCTCAGCTTTTCATCATCGGCTACACGCTGCTGTACAACACGGTGAATCTCCTTCTGATGCTCACCGCCTTCCGGCGCATCCGCCTCCTGCTGCGGGAACGGTTCGCGCTCGATCCGGAGTCCGCCCACGCCTCTCCCTATACGCCTCCGATCTCGCTGCTTGTACCGGCCCACAATGAGGAGCGGACGATCGTCGAATCCGTGCGCGCCCTCCTGCGCCTGCAGTACCCGCGTCTGGAGATCATCGTGATCAACGACGGTTCGACGGACCGCACGCGAGATGTCCTCATTGAAGCCTTTCGTCTCACGCGGCGGGATCTCCTGTATGAGACTCCGCTGAAGACCGCCCCCATAAGAGGCCTTTACGAAGCCACCGACGGACGGCCGGCTCATGTTCAGCGCTTCATCCTCGTGGATAAGGAGAGGGGGGGCAAAGCCGATGCGCTCAACGCGGGGATCAATGTGGCGTCCGCCCCGTACGTCTGCACGGTGGATGCAGACTCGCTCATTGATGAGGAAGCGCTCATCCAGCTCATCGCGGCTGTGCAGAAGGCTCCGGAGAAGATCCTCGCCATCGGCGGACAAGTCAGCGTCGCGAATGGACGCACGACGGCGTCCGGGCGCGTGCGCCCGCGGCAACTGCCTCGACGCCCTCTTGTGCTCCTTCAGTTCGTCGAATACCTTCGCTCGTTCACCATGGGGCGAACGGCGTTGGCCGCGTGGAATGCGCTGCTCATCCTCTCGGGCGTCTTCGCCCTCTATCGCCGGGATGCGCTCATTCGCATCGGCGGCTTCCTCACCGAGAACATGCGCACGCGGCTTGGACGCGAGTACGCGCGTCGCGCCTCGCGGACGATCACCGAAGATCTGGAGATCATCCTCCGGCTCTACCGCTACATCTATGACAAGCGGATCGAGGGGCGTGTGGATTTCCTCCCCTATCCGATCGCATGGACCGAAGTGCCGGAGACGCTCGCCGACCTGCGGAGGCAGCGGAAGCGCTGGTATCGAGGGCTCATCGAAAATCTCCTCATCTTTCACCGCGACATGCTCTTCAATCCGCGCTATGGGCGGACGGGGTGGCTGGCCCTGCCCTATCAATTGCTCTTCGAGATCCTCGGCCCCGTGATCGAACTCGGCGGCTATGTGATCCTCCTCATCTGCATCCCCTTGGGCCTCCTGAGTGTCGAATACGCGATCCTCTTCTTCCTCTCGGCGATTCTCTATGGAATCTTCGTCTCCACGTCGGCGATCCTCTTCGGCATCTGGTCAGAGGCCGCGTACCGCTCGGGATACCATTCGCTCTTCACCTACAGCACGAAGGACACGCTGAAGCTGCTGTTGTTCACCATCCTCTCGCATCTCGGATATCGCCAACTGCTCGCGCTCTGGCAAGTGGGGGTTCTGTGGGATCTGCTGCTCGGCCGCGAGCCCGCGTGGGAGCAAATTCGTCGAAAGGGCTTCTCTCCCGCGCCATCCACGTGACGATCGAAGGCCACCGGAGCCTGGGGCGAACCTCAGCTGGACGGCGGCTCGGGTTCGGGGCGAATCTGTAAGCCGAATTCTGTCTCCCGCATGGAAGCGGGATGGCGGTCATTCCTCTGGGCTGACGGTTACCCGTCAGCTCAAGCGACCTACCCGAAGGCGCCATCGCGCGGCCATGCGGCCGGCGATCGTCGGGCGGGCCACCCTCGAGCGCCTTCCTATTTGGTCTTGCACCGCGGGGAGTTTGCCTAGCCGGGCGTGTCACCACGCCCGCTGGTGGGCTCTTACCCCACCGTTTCACCCATCGCCTGATCCACCGCTCTCGACCGGAGAACGGTGGCCATCGGCCGGTCTGCTCTCTGTTGCACTTGTCGTCAGGACGCCCTTGCGGGCGGCCTGCCTGGGCGTTACCCAGCCCGCTGCCCTGCGGTGTTCGGACTTTCCTCCGATGGCCGGTCACGCCGACCACCGGCGACCGCCCGATTCGCCCCGAACCCGAGAACATTATATCCCCTCCGCCCACGAGGCCGAAACCGGTCCCGAGCCGCCTCGCGCAGATGAAGAAAAATTAATCATTCCGGAGATACCGCGCGCCCGCTCACTGGGTGTATAATGCTTTTGCAGCGTGATCCGAAAAAGGAGCGCGAGTATGAACATCAGGTGGTTGAAAAAAGCCGGCCTCGTGGCGCTCGCCCTGGGGCTTCTGGTCGGCCCCTCGGCGTGGAGCCAATCTTCCCAGAAGGCGACCAAACCGCTCAGCCAGAAGGAAGACCCGCGCCTCATCGGCAAGCGCGACATCAATAAGCGACAATGGAACTTCTACAGCCTCGAGCGCGAGGTGCAGTTGGGACGACAACTGGCCGCCGAAGTTGACCGCTACATGCAGATTCTGGATGACCCGATCATCAGCGAGTACATCAATCGCGTCGGCCAAAATCTCGTCCTGCATTCGGATGCGAAAGTCCCCTTCACGATCAAAGTCATCGTCTCGGATGAGGTGAATGCGTTCGCGCTGCCCGGTGGGTTCTTCTACGTGAACACGGGGTTGATCGCGGCCGCCGAGAATGAATCGGAGCTGGCCGGCGTGATGGCGCATGAGATCGCGCACGTCGCGGCGCGGCACGCCCTGGAGAACTTCACGAAGACGCAACTGCTGAGTTTCCTCCAGATTCCCCTGATCATCTTCACTGGCGGGGGGTACTATGGCCTCGGTCAACTCATCCTGATGGGATCGGATCTGGGCATCTACGCGGCTTTCTTCAAGTTCAGCCGTGGGGCGGAGAAGGAAGCCGACATCCTGGGCGCGCAGTATCTCTGGGCAGCCGGGTATGATCCGAACGGACTGTTGACCTTCTTCGAGAAGATCAACGCGATGCAGAAGACGCGCCCCGGGGGCATCTCCAAACTCTTCATGTCGCATCCGCCCACGCCCGATCGGATCGAAGTCGTGAAGGACCTGATCGCGCGCTTCCCTGAGCGGGAGGAGTACATCATCACCACGTCCGAGTTCAACAAGATCAAGGAGCGACTCATTCGACTGCAGGGTCTGCACCGGCGATTGGATGAGAAGCGAGCCCCCACGAGCGCTCCAGAGGAACGCGGCCGACCCACGCTGAAGCGCCGCCCACAGGGACAGGATCAACCGCCAGCAGAATCCTCGGGGGAGGAGAAGACTGGGGCGGAGTCTTCAGAAAAGCCCCCAGCTTCCTCGGAGAAGCCCACGCTGAGGCGGCGAAATCCCTGACACTGGCCGGCTCGGCGTCCGCTCGATCGGAAGCGCATCTGTCCGGCCATCCTCCCTCCAGTGATGCGGTGGCGACGCACGCTGCTTCTATTCAGGATGGCGCTCGGGCCAAGCGTCCAAGCAGCGCCCACGCCGCGACCGCCCCAAAGCCGCTCAGGAGAAAGAGCGGGATCACCACCCCCACTCCGGTAAGGACGACGACCGAAATCGCCCAGAGGAAGCCCGCCAGACGAACATCGGGATCGAGCACTGAGGGGATCGGAGCGGACGCGCCGATAAGAAACCAGGAGCTTCCGGGCACGCACGCCGAAACCAGCTCTCTCCCGACGACCAGAATTGGCGCGACCTGCCCTTGACTCGCCCACATGGCGATCCACTCGATCCCGGAGATCATCACTCCGATTCCCCCCTCACTCAGGACCCATAGCACACTGCTTCCACCGAACCCGAGGAGAAGATAACCCAGGGCACGCGCGCCCTCGCGCGTGAAGAGGAGAGCGAGCCGATAGAGCGTTTGCGAGAACGTCCCCCCATCGGTCACCGCCAAAGCCGGTCCATAGACGAGCGCCGCAAGCAGCCCGATCCCCGCCAGAACGACCACAAGCGCGGCGAGGAACTGTGGGATCCAGAGGAGCGCCCACAGGACGCGCCCGACCGCGCCATGACGTGCGAGCATTCCGAGGATCACCAGCAGCAGGACGCTCGCTCCAGCGATCCCGAGGAAGAGAAAGACGGGCCCGACAATCGCGGGCGTTCGCTGCAGGATTCGCGAGGAAGGTCTCCAGGAGAGTTGCCATCGTGGTCCGACATCAGCGATCAACGACGCCGCCAGGATCGCCGACGTCACAGCGAGCGTCGCAAGAGCAATCCCCCATCCACTGAGGCGCCACCCTAGGGCCAGTTTCGGCGACTCTTCGCCCGCCACATAAGCGAGCAGGTGAAAGACGGCCAGAAGCATCCACCCGAGCATCGCGCCCGATCCATACCAGAGCATCCGCTGACGGTCGAAGAGGGAGCGCAAAGCGCGGATCAGCTCGATGAGCGCGATCGTGGGAGCTGGTCCGGCTCTCACGGCCTGAGCGGTCTGATCTTCCGCGGCCTCCACCTCACCGGGCACAGGCTCCACCCTCCCCGCTTCTGGCGGAGGCTCCTGCAGCGTTTCCTCTTCATCCCGCAGCTCCGGGACTGGTTCCGCTGTCTCCGGCGGAGGTTCTACCACCGGAATGCTCCCCCGCGAGGCCAACCATTGATCGAGTGTGGAAGCTCCGCAACTCGGGCAGAACGATGCCTCATCGGGAAGCGGGATACCGCACTCCGGGCAAAATCGCGCCATGACTCACGAGACGGCAGCCGCGATGATGATCGAGATCCCGATGATGATCCCGGCGACGACGATCCCCACAGCGATATTCTTATCCTCGACCAGTTCCTTCCCCAGGGAGAAGGGTGTGATCAGGTCGAAGATCAAATATCCGACGACCGAGAGGGCGATCCCCAAGAGCCCGTATGTCGCCGTCGAGATCAAATCCCAGATATTCAACTTCTCCGCGATTCGCGAGGCTTGAACGGCGAGCCCCATGGAGCCTCCCCACAGCACCGCACTCACCCATGAATTGCCCATACCGGACGCTCCTCCCCCACGACACCCGAAACTCACGCGCATGGGGAGCCCTGCTCTCCGGGCGAACGATTCGCTGCCCGTCCATGACCGATGATCGCTGCAATCCCGACCCTTTGGAGAGCGCCTCCCTCGAAACGTCGTGGTTTTCGTGAACCTCCTGCACCTCTCCCACCACGATGGCTCGAGGGCGGACCCCTATGGATCTCTCGCGCGATCGCCCAGGACGCTCTTCAGAAACGACGGCTCACCCTCGCGTGATGCTGATCTCCTCCTCCTTACCTCGGGTGAAGAACCAGATGAGGATGCACACCATGGCGATGATGACCAACGTGATCCACACCCACTGGCTCACATGCCCCTCATCGGTGGGGTTCGGCGCAGCCTTCCATTTGAAGAAGTATACCATCGAGAGGATCAAGCACACCGCGGTGACGATCCACAAAGCGGCGTCCATGATCGCCTTTCTCCTCATACGCCCTCCCTCCTCCACCTCCCTCGCCTCCCGGTGGACGGCGAGGAGAAATCGAACGCGCGTGCACATCTGACGCGCGATCGCTTCGAGGTCACCTCCGAACGCCTCTATAACTTTATTGCCCGATGCCGACGATAGCAAGACGGCTCTCAAACGTTCAAGAGGACATTATCGCTCAGCCGCACCTTCCCGATCAGTGCCGCCAGCATCACCAGGGCGGGGCGTTCCTCCAGAAGGGCGATCGGCTCCAGCGTCTCGCTGTCCACAATGGCGAGATACTCGATGCGGATCGCGGGATGCGCTTCGATCATCTCGCGCATCGCGCGGAGGATGTTCGCCGTGTTTCGCTCTCCGGCGGCCACGAGCACCTGCGCTTTCTCCAGCGCTTGGGGGAGCACGCGCGCCATCTGCCGCTCGCGCTCAGTGAGCCGAGCGTTTTCAGGCGCGACCGCCAGTCCATCGGCCTCGCGCACGATCGGGCAGACGACGATCTCGACATCCACATGGAGATCCCGGACCATGCGGCGTACGATCGCGACTTGCTGCGCATCCTTCCACCCGAAGATGACGAAGTGCGGATGAATGACGTTGAAGAGGATCATCAAATAGGTCGCCAGCCGGACGTAATGCTCCGGATGGGTCGCCCCGTAGAAGCGTTCGCTCAACCCCCGGACGACCACCTCCGTGCGCGTCTCCTCGCCGAACAGCTCCACCCGCTCCGGAGCGAAGACGTAATGCACGCCCAAGGGGGAGAGCACCTCGACATCATCTGAGAGATACCGCACGCGTTTCTCCCCCCCCTCCTTGCGCTCCTCCCCGGGCTTCTCTTCACCCCCCAGCGATGGGGGGGCGATCGAGACGACGATGACCTCCGCCAACTCGTGCGCGCGACGGATGAGGCTCAAATGCCCCTCATGCAAATGCCCAGCTGTCGGAATCAGGCCGATCGTCCGTCCCTCAGCCCGGCACTTCCGAGCAACTGCCTGCATGCGCGCGGTGCTTTTGACGATCTCCATAGTTGAGCGTCTCGCCAAGCGTATTATAGTGAAACCCTCTGCGAATCAAAACCCCCTGTGGCGAACCTCCTCATCGCTTCGGCGTCGCTCGCTCCAGCCGGCGCCGCCTCCTTTACTGAAGGCTCGGATGTGCTATGATGATAATGGCCGCTTGACTTCACTCCAGATGGGAGCCGAAGGCGAAGCGGCCACGAGAACGCCGGATGGGGACATCAAACCGAACATGAGGAGGTGACGCTATGCCGGTGTACGAGTACCGCTGCACGCAATGCAATCGGAAGTTCACCGTGACGATGAGCATCGCCGAGTATGAGAAGAAGAAGGTGAAGTGCCCCAAGTGCGGGAGCCGGAAGGTCGAGCAACAGCCGGCGGCCTTCTATGCCGTGACCTCGAAGAAGAGCTGACGCCCGTGAGCGAGAGGAGACGAACCGATGCCTCTCCCTCAGCGGCTGTCGAGGTGATGTCGCGCCCTCTCGCGCGCCGAGAGCGAGAGTGAAGATGAGCATCTGTCCACAGTGCGGGGCGGAATCACCGGCAGAGGCGCGCTTCTGCCGTCGGTGCGGAGCGCGCCTGTCGGAGTCCCCCTCCGAGGACATCCCCACGCGAGTCCTGGAAGCTCCGCCCACCTCCCCCCTGGAGCCGCGACCGACTGGACCGGCCTATGTTCCCCCCGCGATCCCCTCTGGCTCGCCTCCGTCATCGGAGGTTCGCGTGGATGTGGGGCGATGGCTCTCGGAGGGATGGGCGATCTTCGCGCAGCAGTGGCCGACGTTCACCCTGGCCACGCTCGTCGCTTTCTTCCTCTCGCTGGTGACGCTCACCATCGCGACGGGCCCCTTCTTGCTGGGCCTCTATTTCATGGCCTTTCAGGCCATGCGGGGTGAGAGGATTCAACTCGGCGATCTCTTCAAGGGGTTCGAACAGTTCGGGCTCGCCTTTCTGGCCTGGCTCATCGAGGTCTTCATCCACTCCTCCCTCGGAGGACTCACAGAACGCGCTCCCGTGATGGGGCTCATCTCACTCGCGTTCTCTCCCCTGGCCTTCGCCCTCTTCGCCTTCGTCTACCCCTTGATCCTGGACCGCAAGATGGATATCGCCTCGGCGTTGAACGAGGCCTGGAGGATCGTCGTCTCGCGCCAGTGGGTGATGTTCTGGGTCCTGGGCGTCGTCCTCATGCTGCTGCTGACGGCGGGTTTGCTCGGATGCCTCGTCGGCGTGTTCATCACGGCGCCGTGGATCATCTGCGCCATGGCCGTCGCGTATCGAGATATCTTCGGCGTGCGATCATGGCCCTCGGAGCCCCTCTGGCCATCCTCGGGGACGCAGACGTCGAGCTGACACGAGAAGTCTCACCCACTCGACGGTCCGATCCTCAGAACTCCCGTCTCCTCCGCAGCAGACCGCTCGGACGCGGCAAAATGCTCGACGATGCGGCGCGCGAGCTGTTCTCCCACGAAGGGGCGCAGCTCCTGGATCGTCGCCCGTCGAATGCGCGACACGCTCCCGAAATTCCGCAGCAGAAGTTCTTTCCGTTTCTCTCCGATCCCAGGGATCGCCAGCAATTCCGAAGCGAAATCGCGCTGCCGCCGACGTCGCCGATGGAAGGTCACGGCGAACCGATGCGCCTCATCGCGAATCATCTGGATCAGGTGGAGCGCGGGCGAATGGCGATCGAGGACGAGCGGATCCGTCCACCCCTTGACGTAGAGGACCTCTTCCCGCTTGGCGATCGCCGCGACCGGCAACTCCCCCAGGCCCAACGCCTCAAGCGCTTCCACCGCGGCGCGCAGTTGTCCCTTTCCCCCATCAATGAGCACGAGATCAGGAAGCGGGCGCGCCTCGCGAAGCAGGCGCGCATATCGCCGATGGACGACCTCGCGTAGCGCGGCATAGTCATCCCCCTCGCGCGCCGTCCTCACGATGTACTGGCGATACTCGCTCTTGCGCATCGTCCCGCTCTCACAGACCACGAGCGAGGCGACCATCTCCGTCCCCTGCAGATGCGAAACATCGAACGCTTCGATCCGCTCCGGCAGCCGCGGCAAGTCCAGGGCGCGCGCCATCTCCTCCAGGACGCGCGACGTCTCCGGGCGGAGCACGCGGAAGCGCTCCTCGAAGGCGAGCTTCGCATTCTGCGCAGCGAGCGCGACCAGCTCCCGCCTCGTTCCTCGCTTCGGCTCATACACGCGCACGCGCCGTCCCTTCCTCTGGCTCAGCCATTTTTCGATCAAGGAGTGATCTTCGACGGGAATGGGCAGAACGATCTCTCCCGGGACGTACTCGCCCGCGGCGTAATACTGCACGAGCACCTGCGCGAGGAAGCGCCCGAGATCCCCGGGCGGCAACTCCTCCCAATAGAAATCGCGCTTGCCGATGATCTTCCCCGCGCGCATGGTGAAGAGGCAGAGGGCCAGGCGCCGCCCGTCCGTGTGCAGACCGAAGATGTCCGCATCCACCTCAGTCGTGAGCGCCATCTTCTGCTCCTCACCAAGTCGTTCCACAACGCGCAGGAGATCGCGATACCGGGCGGCCGCCTCGAACCGCAACTCCTCGGCGGCCCGCTCCATGCGCTCGCGCAGGCTCTGCGCGAGATCCCGATTCTTCCCCTCCAGGAACATGCGCACATCACGCACGGCCTCCCAATATTGCTCGCGACCGAAGAGCCCTTCCACGCACGGCCCCAAACAGCGCTTGATCTGATACTGCAGGCATGGCCGCCCCTTCCGCCGGTAGGTGTGGAAGACCTCGTCCGAACAGGGGCGCAGCCGAAACTCCCGCTGAATGAGATCGAGCAGTTGATCGGCGAGCGAAGCGGGCAAGTAGGGGCCGAAGTAGAGCGCCCCATCGCGCTCGATCTTCCGCACCTTCAGCACGCGCGGGAATGGCTCGTTGATGGTCAGCTTCAGGTGCGGATAGTGCTTGTCGTCCTTCAGCAGCGCGTTGAACCGCGGCTGATGCTGCTTGATGAGATGGCTCTCCAGAATGAGCGCCTCCATCTCCGTGTCGGTGACGATGTAGTCGAGGTCCGCGATCTGAGCCACCAGCTCTGAGGTCTTCACATCTCGCCAGCGCGAGGCATGAAAATACTGGCGCACGCGATGGCGCAGGTTCTTGGCCTTCCCGATGTAGATGATCGCCCCGCTGCTGTCGCGATAGAGATAACACCCGGGCGCCTCGGGAAGCCGCCGGACCTTCTCCACAAGCGTCATAGGCCGAACGCCTCGAGCATCTTCTCGGTCATATAATAGAGCGCGACGCCGAGGAAGACAACGAGCGAGGACGCGCTGCGTGGCTCCCGATTGATCTCCGGGATCAGGTCAGAGGCCGCGACATAGAGCGTCACGCCGGCCGAGAGGGGCAGGGCATACGGGATCACTTCGCGCGCGACGCCGACCAAGAGCACGCCCACGAGCGTGGCCACCGCCACGGCGGCGCTCGCCCATCGCGCGGCGCGGCGCGAGCGCCCCGAAGCCAGGACGATCGAAGCGACGGTGAACCCCTCCGGTAATTTGTGCAGGAGGATGGCGATGAAGAGGAGCACGCCCAACCGATGCTCCACATGAAATCCGGCGGCGATGGCGACGCCGTCAAAGAATGCATGAAGCGCCACGCCGCCGACGGCGGCCCAGACGACGTGCCGCCCCGAGAGCGCCTCCACATGCGTCTCCTCCCCGAAATGAAAATGCGGCGCCACCGTGTGCTCGAACAGTTGGATGAGCAAGTATCCGGCCAGGACCAGGACCAGCGGGGGAGCCGAATGCCCCCGCCAGAGGTCCAGATCCAAGCTAGTCGGCAGCACCTTCAGGAAGACGGCGGCCAAGAGGAATCCGGCACCCAAAGCCAGAGGGTACAAGAGCAGCGAGCGGCGCGCGATCAGACGCGGCCACGTCACCCAGAATCCGCCCACGATATTGGCGAGCGCGGCCATCCCTCCGAAGATCACCGCATCCATCGGTCCCCCTCCCCACGCCCCATCCGACACAATGGGCCTAAAGCAGAGAGTATAGCTCCGCTCCCCCATGACCTCCAATGACACCATCGCGGCCCCCTCGCTCCGGGCACAAGGGATTTTCAAACTTTTTCGGCCACAGCACCATCCTAAAAGATGGAAACGGTCGCGAGAGAGTGCGCGACCGGCTCACCATGAATTCGAAAGGCGCGGAGATAAGGAGGAAGGGATGATGCGAGGAAAACTGATGGCGATCTCAGGGCTCGTGCTCCTGGGCATGATCTGGGGAGGAGGGGTCGCATGGGCACAGCGCCCGGCCGAAGTGCTGCGCTTGAGGGAGCGCCTCGGACTCACGCCCGAGCAAGTCGCCCGGATTCAAGAGCTGATCAGGACGCACCGCAACGACGTCTTCCCGCTGCAACAGGAGCTGCGGGCGAAGACACATGAGCTGCGCAATGCTCTGGAGGCCCCGAACCCCGACGCCACAACCGTCGGACAGCTCCTCTTGGAACGTCGCGCGCTGCAACGGCAACTGCGAGAGAAGAATCAGAAGTTGCGCGCGGACATCGAGGCCGTGCTCACGCCGGAGCAGAAGCAGAAGCTGAGCGAATGGCGGCAGACGCGCCCACCGCTGCGTGGACCCCGATGGGGCCTTCCGGGCGCTCGGGCCAATAGGCTCCCCGGGCCTCCCCGATAGTCCGGGATGTCACGAACGCCCTGTCGTGAGCGGTGATCCCTCGGCGATGATGCTCATGGCCGAGGGATCCACGTTATTCCCCGCATCACGCGCCCGCGGATTCCATCTCCCCTGACGCGCCTTGCGCGCGCGCGCGAAACTCGCTAGGTTTCCCCGCATGCGAGATCAAGCGGCACGATCATTGGGTCGCCTGGCCATTTTCTGGGCGCTCCTATTGAACGCCACCGCGCCCCCGGTGAGCGCGACGCACGAACCGGTCGTCACCTTCGGCGAATCGGCTCCGATCGGACTTCGCGTGCACCTTCGTGACCTGCATCCCCGGATTCTCGCTCCTGGCGATCTGGTGACCGCGCGCGTGCTGCTGCAGAACGATCGAGACGAAGCCGTCCAGGTCGAAGCTCTTCACCTCCTCGTCCTCAGCCCCGATGCGGAGACCGTTCTTGAAACCCTCTCCCCGGAAGCGCACGCGCCCTCGGGGATCGCGCCCGAAGTGATCGCCCCTCGCGGGCAACGCCTCCTGACGCGCTCTTTCCGAGTGGCCACTTCGCGCGCGCCGTCCGTTGGTCGTCGGCGTCTCGCCGTACTGGCTCATGTGCGCTCCACTCACGGGATCTTCCTTCCCCTCTCACCGGCACAAGAGGTCACCGTCGCTCGGCTCCGCATGCACAATCTCACGGTCTTCCCCACAGTGCTCCCCGACTGCCAGGGGGCGACCGCCATCGGGTTCGAGCTGGAAATTCAGAACGTGACTTTCAATCCAGTGGACGATGCGCAACTCCTCTATGAGCTGCGGGAGCGCGAGTCCCAGACCCTCCTGGCGAGCGGGCGCCTGCGACTCGGTCGTCTCGCCGCCGGAGAACGGCGACGCATCCGCTCGATGGAGGCTGTGGAAGTCCCGACGCCCGCGCTCATCCCCGGACGACGCCTGGTCCTCGACTTCCTCCTGCAGCCGGAAGCGCTCGCCGAACGCCGCTTCCTCGTGATCGGCGCGGGCGCCGATGTGAAGGTGGAAGACATAAGCATCGTCCCACCGGATCGAGCGTCGGGGGATCCCGTCCTCCCCGGAGAGACGGCCACCCTCGGTTTCACCCTCGTCAATCGCGGGAATCAACAGGGGACGAGCCCGATGCTCGAAGTGCGCCTGAGCGCGCGCGCCGGTGAGACGCCGTTGCGCGTGGAGCCCGACACGATCCGACTGCCGAACGTCGCGCTCGCCCCTTGCGGAGGAAGCCTTCGCATCGGCGCTGCTCAAGAAGCATCTGAGGTGCCCTCGACTCTTCCGACGCCGCAGCTTTTCATTCCCCCGGACGTCGAGGAGGGTGAAGCGATCGTGCAGTTCAACGTCGAGCGGACTTCTGAAGAAGCGACGACGGACACGGATGAAGAGCCCCCGCGCGCGAGTTTCCACATAGACCTGCCGAACCTGCGTTTGCTCGAGGTCTCCGTCCCTCAGGAGGTACTGCTCGGTCAAAGCGTGAACCCCCGGTTCCGCATTGCGAATGTGCGGGATCATCCTCACGATCGCGCCCCCGCTCCGGCCGGTGTGCGCGTGCGTGCTGAACTGATCCAGAACGGACGACAACTCGCACAGGCGGAGTTTCAAACGCGCCGTCCGATGGAGGCGGGACGATCCGAATTCCCCCCTGGAGATTTCGCGCTGCGCGTGCCCGCACAAGCCGAGGAAGGCCCTGCGCTCCTGCGCCTGGAAGTGGACCCGCCGACCGATGAACGCCCGCGCGGCGATGTGCGCGAGTCGAACGAGGCGGACAACATCGTGGAACTCCCGATTCAGCTCAAGACGCCGCTCCCCGATTTGGTCGTAGAAGCCGCGCGCTTCCTCGCTCCGGGCGATCCCCCGACGCTCGTGATCGGCGCACCGACGGCGCTCTTCTTCCTCATCGCCAATCGGGGCGAAGGCACGGCCGATCCAGCGACGCATGAGATCAGCCTGGTGTTCACGATCACCATCGGCCCCTTCCCCCTTCAACTCCACGCTCCTCTTCGAACCGTGGAGACACCGCGCCTGGGCCGTGGTCGCTTCGTCCCCTTCCTCGTCACGCTCTCTATCCCGCCGGTCGTTCAACTCCCCGGCCTCCCGCTGCCCATCCCCGTTCCTCCAGGACCCGCCGCGATCCGCATTACCGCCGACTCGGAGCGAAGCGTTGCGGAGACGGACGAAGACAACAATATGATTCAAATCCCGGTGGTGCTCGTCTCTCCACCCTGAACAGCTGAGGGGAGCGAAATGCCCCTCACGGACTCGCACTGGAAATAGACCGTTCCGATGACCCCGCGAAGAAGGAGCCATCCCCAAGGGGAAGAGTCACCGCCAGGATGAAGGAGAGGCCACCTCCACGGGCGCGCGAGATCAGGGACCTCGGGCAGGTCAACTCGTCCTCCTCACCCACCCATCGAATTCTTTGAGAGCTGACACGACAGCAGCAAGCTCCTCCTCCGTCATGGAGTTATAGAACGGCAGGCGAAGCAGCCGCTCGCTGACGTCTTCCGTGACAGGGCATTGACCGGGGTGCCCTCCGAAGCGCCGGCCCATCTCCGACAGATGCAGGGGTTGATAGTGAAAGACGCTCAGGATGCCGCGCGCCTTCAGGTGCGCGATCAGCGCCTGACGCTCCTCCGGCGACGGCATGAGCAGATAGAACAGGTGATACGATTGCTGACAATGCGGCGGGACATAGGGGAGCCGAACGCCGTGCGCCTCGGCCCACTCCCTCAAATGCTCGGCATAGTACTCCCAGATGCGACGACGTTTGGCCTGAATCTGCTCGCGGACTTCGAGCTGAGCGTAGAGGAACGCCGCCAAGAGGTCCGACAAGAGATAGCTCGATCCCACATCAACCCAGGTGTACTTGTCCACTTCGCCCCGGAAGAAGCGCGCGCGGTCGGTCCCTTTTTCCCGGATGATCTCCGCGCGCTCGATGTACTGCGGATCATTGATGATGAGCGCTCCGCCCTCGCCACAGGTGATGTTCTTCGTCTCGTGGAAGCTCAAGGCGGCCAGACACCCGAACGTGCCGAGCGGCTTCCCCTTGTAGGCGCCGAGCAACCCGTGCGCGTTGTCCTCGACCACAGCCACGCCGCGACGCCCGGCGATCTCCAGAATGGCCTCCATCTCGCACCCCACCCCCGCGTAGTGCACGACGACGATGGCCCGCGTGCGCGGCGTGATGAGCCGTTCAAGGTGGGTCTCATCCAGATTGAGCGTGTCCGGGCGAATATCGGCGAAGACGGGCCGCGCCCCCCGCAGGACGAACGCATTGGCCGTGGAGACGAAGGTGAAGGACGGAACGATCACCTCATCCCCTTCCCGAACATCCAGCAACAGAGCGATCAACTCCAAGGCGTGCGTCCCCGACGGCGTGAGGAGAACTTTCGGCACTTGAAGTGCCTCTTCGAGAAGAGCCTGACACCGTTTCGTATAGTGCCCATCGCCGGAGATATGATGCAATCGGGCGGCCTCCGCCATATAGTTCAGCTCGTTCCCGAGGAGCGAGGGTTTGTTGAACGGGATTCGATAAGAGGCCATGTCCTCACTTCACCCCGCACTTTTGTCCCGTGAGAACCAGCGATGATACCAGCTGCAGAGCGGCGCATTACGGTGGCCATACTTCCGCATCAGGCAAACTCCGCGAATCCCCTCCTGTTGCGCCGGATGTGGGCTCGACATCGGTCGCCTCCTTGCGAGATGCGGCGGGATTATACGCAGCGGTTTTGCTTTTTGACAAGCCCCGCCGCGATGCTCTATGGTTTGGCGGAACGCAGGGGAGTTCGATTCATGGGAGGGAACGGCCTATGGGGCAGTATCGTCGGGTAATCGCCTGGGTTCTCGCTTGGTGCATGCCGCTTGTGGCGATGAATCATGCCACAGCGGCCCAGCGTCCCAAGCGCGGGATGACGTTCATGGACGTTCTGGAGCTGCGCACAGTCGGTGATCCGGCGCTCTCCCCAGATGGGAGGTGGCTGCTCTATACGGTGACGACGCTCAATTGGAAGGAGGGGAAGCGCTTCCGCGATCTCTTCCTCGTCTCGACCGCCGGCGGACCCTCGCGCCAACTGACCTTCACGACGAACAAGGACGAGCATAGTCCCGCGTGGTCTCGCGATGGGACGTTCTTCGCCTTCCTCTCGGACCGCGAGGGGAGCACACAGCTTTACGTCATGCGCCCGGATGGCGGCGAAGCGCGCCGGGTGACGGACCACAAGGATGGCGTGGAGCGTTTCGCCTTCAGCCGCGATGGCCGCTGGCTGGCCTTCACGGCCGGGAAGGAGGGCGAACGACAGTTGTGGCTTTTGCCCGCTCGCTTCGATGCGGAGAGGCCCATTCCGCTCACCACGCATGAGACGGGCGTCCTTCGATGGGAGTGGAGCCCGGACAGCCGACTCATCTATTTCACCTCGCCCGACTCCCTGGACAAGCTCGATCGAGAGCGGCGGGAGAAGAAGTTCGACGTGCGCATCGTGGATCAGCCGAAGCCCCCGGCTCACCTGTGGGCCGTGGATATAGAGACAAAGGCCGTGAAGCGCTGGACCTCGGGTTCGGAATATAGCGTCGCCGCTTTCGTGATCTCCAAGGATCATCGCGCCATCGCTTTCCGCGGGGCTTCGACCTCCCGATATGCGACGGGCGAGGAGGCCGAGGTCTACCGGCTCGATCTGGCGACCGGTGCCATTGAGCGGCTCACGCGAAACGGGGTGAGCGAGGGGACCATGAGCTTCTCCCCGGACGGCGCATGGCTGGCCTTCACAGCCCCCGATGATTTCACCTACATGCGCAATCTCCGCATCTATCTCGCGCCGGCGCGCGGAGGATCGGTGCGCGAGGTGGAGACCGACTTCGATGGTGATGTCTCCCTGGGCTTCTGGAGCCGGGACGGCAAAATGATCTACTTCACCGAAGGCGTCGGCGTGAACGCGCATCTCTTCGCCATCTCCGTGGAGACGGGGCGCGTCACGCAGCTCACCCGTGAGAGGGGCGTTCTCTCGGCCACGTTCGATGAGGATACCGGATGGGTGCTTCTGACCTTCACCGATCCAGAGAATCCGCCCGACTTCTACATCACCACGCTCGACAAGGTGGGGCAGCGATCCCAATGGACGCGCCTGACGCGCGCGAATCCGCAGATCGAGGAGATCGCCCTGGGGGAATACGAAACCATTCGCTGGAGGAGCACCGACGGGCAGATGGTCGAGGGTCTTCTCATCAAGCCGGTCGGATATGAGCCCGGACGGCGGTATCCCCTCATCGTCCAGCTGCACGGTGGGCCGGCAGCCGCTTACATGAATTCGTTCTCGGGAAGCTACGGCACATACGTGCACGTCTTCGCGGCCAATGGCTACGCCGTCTTTCAACCCAACTATCGTGGCTCATCGAACTACGGCGAGCGGTTCAAGATGCAGATCGCGGGCGACTATTTCCGGCAGGGATATGAGGACATCATGACCGGCGTGGATGAGCTGATCGCGCGGGGCATCGCCGATCCGGAGAAGCTCGGCATGATGGGATGGAGCGCCGGCGGCCATTTCTCCAATTGGACGCTCGTGCAGACCGATCGCTTCAAGGCGATCTCCACAGGAGCTGGAGCCGTGAATTGGATCTCCATGTACGCCCAGACGGACGTGCAAGTCCCCCGCGAGTTCTACTTCAAAGGGCGACCGTACGAGAACTGGGATCACTACGTCGCGGTCTCGCCCATCCGGTACATCACGCGCGCAAAGACGCCGACGCTGATCCATGTGGGAGAAGCGGATCCGCGCGTGCCGCGCCCTCAGAGTGAAGAACTGCACATGGCGCTGAAGAAGCTGGGCGTGTCGACGGAATTCATCATCTATCCGGGCATGCCGCACGCGCTGACGAACCCGCGGTATCAATTGGTGAAGATGGTCGCCGAGTTCCAGTGGTTCGAGAAGTGGATCAAGGGGAAAGAACCGTGGCTCGATTGGAAGGTCCTGCTGGACACGTTGCGGGAAGAGACATCGAAGCCCGAGGAGCCTGAGCGTCGGTGAGGTCAAGCAGAGCGCCGCGATGTGCGGGCAGCGAGCGCTCCCTCGGCGCGCAGAAGCCCTCCTTGCGCGCGAATCGTCGCACGGATCAGGTGAAGGCAGGCCCTCATCTGGACGCTCAGCTCGCGACTCCCGAAGCGCAGGACCGCCCATCCGGCGCTCGTCAGCACATTATTGCGCTGCCGATCTCGACGAAGGACCTTCGGATCCAAGTGCCACGCGTCGCCATCGCACTCGACGTCAATGTTCCCCCGACGGCAGAAGATGGCGAAGTCCAGGCAGTAGCGCACGTCCCCGATGCGGACGAAGAACTGACGCTCGCTCTCGATCCGATGCCGCTTCAGCGCCGCATAGAGCGCGTCTTCGAGCGGGCTCTCGTGAAAAAGATCATTGATCTCCTCGGCACGGCAGAACTTCTCCCACGTCGTCGGGATGAAGACGATGCGGCGTCCGCGCCGACTGATGATCGGGCGCTCCAGGCATCGAAGCTCTCCAAGCTCCAGCTTGTAATACTCCTGCTCCGCCCGGGGATGATCCGGCTGATCGGGGAACAACTCGCGCCGTTTCACGATCGAGCGTCCGAGGATCGGCGCGTAATACCGAATGGCCCAGCGCTCCTCGCCGAACGCCGCCGTTTGATAGAAGGCGAGCCACTGAGCCTCCTCGATGTTCTTGGGCGCGCTCCGAACGGGAACGCGGTACCAATGCTGCAGACGCGCGATCTCCAAGTCGCGCCGATTGTTCATGATGGCGACGAGCACATCGCGTCCCTGCGTCGGCCTCGGCATAGACGCCGTCATTATACATCGAGTGGTGGCCAGACGTCACCCCCCATCGCGTGGAGAGAGGACGGCCAACCGCCTCGCGATCGCCTCGCCCGCCCGTCGGGCCTCTTCCGGTGGCATTCGCTGTTCGAAGATCGGGAACAAGACCCGCTCCTCCTTCCGAATATGATCGTGAAGAAGCGCACCGAAGGCCTGAAGCGTCTCCGCCGAAGCATCGGTCTTCATCAAGCGACGCAACTCCTCGACCCAGGCGCGGAAGCGGCTGTGTTCCTCGCGCAATTCCTCGATGAGCGAGAGACGTCCAAGGTTCGCCTCCATAATGGGGAAGAGTCCCTCCTCCTCAGCGGCGAAGTGTCGCACGAGATCGCTCTCGAAGAAGACGACGACCGCGCGCGCCAACTCCCGGAGCTCATCGGCGTCGGGCGAGCCACGAGCGAATGCGCGCCTCACACGAAGGCTCAGGACCAATCCGTGATGGTGCCCATGCGAGAGCAGGATCAGGCTCTCATGACGCCGCGCCATTCTTCACCTCCCTCTCGGTGACAAAGAGCACCAGCCACTGCGGACTTCCTGCGCCGGTGCTCACCTCAGCTCCCTGCTCGTGAGAATACCAACAGGCGCAACCGCTGAGCCACGTCGGATGACATCCTACAAGTTGCTGAGCTGTGCACTCCCCACGCGAACGCCAGGGTCCACGCCTCGCCCATACGGGGGACGGTCTCGATTCGGAGACGAAGCGACTATGTTCCGATGAAGGCGCGAAACAAGGCGAACATGATCCCGGAGAGGACGGCGATATTCCCGACCCAAAAGCCAAATGTCCACTTGAGCAACTCCACCTTCGCCCCGTCAATTTTCTGATCCAACCGATGAATCTCTCCTCGAAGTGCCGTCTCCACCCTCTGCAGTTCCCCCTCCAGCCGGTGGATCTCGTCCCGCAATCCCATTTCTACTTTTCGCAACTCCCCTTCCAGCTTCCGCACCCCCCCCTCCAACCGCTGAATCTCCTCCCGCAGCCCTGCTTCCGTCTGCCGCAACTCCTCCCGCAATCCCGCCTCCACTTGATGGATGTCCTCCTTGAGCCCTGCCTCCGTCTTCCGCAACTCCCCCTCCAACCGCTGAATCTCCTCCCGCAGCCCCGCTTCTGTCTGCCGCAATTCCTCCCGTAGCCCTGCCTCCACTTGATGGATGTCCTCCTTGAGCCCCGCCTCCGTCTGCCGCAGCTCTCCCCCCAACCGCTGAATTTCTTCCCGAAGTTCCACCTCGACCTGGCGAAGGTCTTCCTTCAAGGCAGCTTCTGTCTTTCGGATTTCTTCCCGAAGCGCAGCCCCCGTTTGCCGCAGGTCTTCCTTGAGCGCGGCTTCTGTCTTCCGAATGTCCTCTCGAAGCGCAGCTTCCGTTTGCCGCAGGTCTTCTTTGGTCGCCGCCCTGCGCTCAATCGAGGTCTCCACGAACTCAAGGAGAGCGCGCGTTTCCTCCTCTCCCAACTTGGGTTTCAACTTCTCATACAACTCCAAGACTGTAGGCATCCCGGTTTCCTCCCAGAGCGCGTCGCGCCTTAAGTATATCGCGAGCCACGAAGCAGAGCCAAACTGAGAGAGTGTTCCCCCCTGAGCACTCGTTTCACATCGAAGCCTATGCCTTCAGCGATATTCCGTGGCCGCCTCGAGGACCTCCTTCACGCGGGAGGTCGCGTGAGGACCAAGGCGGACGGCTGCCTCCGCCCTCTGACGAGCGAGCGCGAGGACGTCTCCATCCGTCATCTGATGGATGAGCCCCAGACGCAACGCTTCAGCGGCCGGGATGGGCTCCGCCGTGAGGAAGAGACGCAAGGCTTCGGCCCGCCCGAGGACGCGCGGCAAGCGAGCTGTCCCTCCCCATCCCGTCAAGAGGCCCAGGCGCGCGCCCGGATGGGCGAAGACGGAGCGTATCGTCGCGTACCGCAGGTCGCACGCGAGCGCCAGATCCAGCCCGCCGCCTATGCAGTACCCATCAATGGCAGCAATGAAGAGCGACCGCGCACGTTCGAGGCGACGAAACAGGAGCTGACCCCGTCGAGAGAAAGCGAACGCCTCTTGAGGCGCCAGACGATGCAGTTCATGGAGATCAGCACCCGCGGCAAATCCTCCAGCTTCCGTTCCCGTGAGGATCACTGCCGCGACATCTCTCCGTCGCTCGACCTCCTCGACAAGAGCCTGCAGGTCGGCGAGCACGGCGAGGCTGAGTACGTTCGGCGCCCCAGGCGCGGAGCCGCGCGCGCAATCCAGAACGACGACCCAGTATCCGCACCGCTCCTCCACGCGGAGATGCATGAGACCGTCTCTCATCGAGTGCGTCTCGCCTATTCTGGCTCCAGCCTCGGCAGATCACGCGCTCTCGGCCGATAGCCCCCTCCCTCAGTTGAGCGCAGAGAGGGGACGCCCTTCCGCATCCAAGACCTCGAGCGGTCCATACTGAGCCAGGACTTCACGAATGCGCCGCGCGTCGCCGACGGCGACAATCTGCATGCGCTCCAGATCGAAGTACTTCCGCGCGACCCGCTGCACATCCTCAGCCGTGACGGCGAAGACCTTCTGCGGATATGTGTCCCAATAATCGGCGGGCAGATTGTAGATCTTCTGGGTGATGATGTTCTGCAACAGCTCCTCCGGACGCTCGAGCGAGAGGGCGAAGCTGCCGACGAGCGCCCGCTTGGCATTCTCCAGCTCCTCGGCCGAGACGGGCTCCTCGCGCAGACGCCGCAGCTCATAGAGGAACTCTCGCATCGCGCCCTCGGTCACTTCGGTTCGGACGGCAGCGCCCGCCCCCCAAACACCGGGGAACTTCGAGCTGGTGAAGGTGCTGTAGGCTCCGTACGTATATCCCTTGTCCTCACGCAGATTCAGAAAGAGGCGCGCCGCCGGCCCGCCCCCGAAGATGCGATCGGCGACGAGCACGGCGAAATAATCCGGATCCGTGCGCGTGATCCCCAACACGCCCAATTGCAGGACGGTCTGCACCGACCCCGGCCGGTGAATGAGATAGACCTTTCGCACCGAGGGCGGAGTGACCGAGGGGATCGTCACCGGGGGAACCTCAGCGGGCTCCCAATCCCCGAAGAACCGCTCGAGCTTAGGGAGCAACTCGCGAAGCGTCACATCACCGACAACGGCCAGGAAGGCGTTGTTCGGGCGATAGTGCGCGGCGTGAAAGCGAGCGAGCGCATCCGAGGTGAGCCGCCGGATCGAATCCACCGGAGGGATTGTCCATCCGGCCGGATGCTCCCCATAGAGCGCGCGATTGAAGCGTTCCTGAGCGAGAAGCTGTGGGAGCGTCCGCTGAAGCTGAAGCTGCGCGAGCGTGCGCGTCTTATACCGCTCGACCTCTTCGGGCGGGAACGTGGGATTCCGAATGATGTCGGCGAAGAGATCGAGCACCTCGTCCATGCTCTCGACAAGCCCGGAGACGCTCACCACGCTCGTCAATGACGAGAGACCGCTGGCCGCCGTGAGGCTCGCTCCAAGCGCTTCCAATTGCTCCGCGATCTCGCGGCTCGTGCGGCGCTTCGTCCCCTCGCGCAAGAGTGCCGCTGTGAACTGCGCCAGTCCCCGATGATCGGGCGGATCGGCCAATCCTCCGCTGAGGATCACCATCTGCATCGAGAACGTCGGAATACGATGGTCCTCAAGAAGCAGGACCTCCAGGCCGTTCTTGAGCCGCGCCTCTTGCGGCCGCGGCAAGCGCACGCGCAGGATCTCGCGATTGATCGGCGCCTTCCGCTTCAGGACCACGCCCTTCAAAGATTGAGCCGTCGGACCCGGCAGTTGGGGTCCACTCGGCACCTGCGCTCTCACCCACGAGCCGGAGAGCACAAGCGCCACGCCCAGCAAAAGGCTCCGCAGTCGAGTGTTCATCGTCCCCCCTCCTCGTGACCGGATGTAGGCAGCGGCGCGGCCTTGGGTATGGTGATGACGACGACGCGATTGTCCGGGCGCAAATAGCGCTCCGCCACGCGCCGCACGTCCCCTTTGGTGACAGCCATGAGCCGATCAAGCCGGGTGTTGATCAGGTTGGGATCGCCATAATAGACGGCATATTGGCCGAGCAAGATGGCGCGCGAGAGCGAACTGGCGATCGCGTTGATGAAGGCGCGACGGGCCGTATTCTTGGCCTTCGCCAGCTCCCAATCGGCGATGGGTTCGCGTCGCACGCGCTCGATCTCTTCGGCGATCACCGCCTCGACGTCCTCCACGCGCTTGCCCGGCCGGAGCGTCGCCGTGATGTAGAACCCTCCCGGGCCGCGCTTCTCGTCCATGAATCCTCCGACTTGCGTCACCAGCTCCTTCTCCCGCACGAGCTTCTGATAGAGCCGCGAGCTCTGCCCACCATGCAGGACATTCGCCAGAATCTGAAGCGCGTAGAAGTCCGGCGTATTCCCTGGCACCGTCTTGAAGGCGATGTCCAGGCGCGGGAGCCGCGCCAGCGGATCCTCGACCGTCGCCCGCCGTTCCGCCGTCAACTTGGGCTCGGTCACATCCACCGGCGGAGGATTGGGCTGCCGAGGGATCTTCCCGAAATACTGCCGGATCTTCGCCAGCGCCTCCTCCGTCTTGAAATCCCCCACGAGCGTCAACACAGCATTATTCGGCGCGTAGTAGATGCGGAAGAATTCCCGAACGTCCTCGAGCGTCGCCGCATCGAGATCCTCCATCGAACCGATGACCGAATGCTTGTAGGCGAAGTTGTCGTAGAGCAACTCCTGCAACTTCTCTCGACTTCGTCCATAGGGCTGATTGTCCAAGCCGAGCCGCCGCTCCTCCTGTACCACCTGCCGCTGATTGTCGAGATTCTGCTGGCTCACGTCGAGGCTTCGCATGCGATCCGCCTCCAGAAAGAGCACCAGATCGAGCTGATTGGCCGGCACCGTCTGGAAATAATTCGTCCGCTCTTCGTTGGTCGTTCCGTTCATCGTCCCACCGTTGTTGAAGATGAGGTAGAAATGCTCGCCCTTGCCCACGTTCTCTGAACCTTGAAACATCATGTGCTCGAACAAGTGGGCGAATCCCGTGCGTCCCGGACGCTCGTTGCGCGATCCCACATTGTACGTGACGCAGAGCGAGACGACCGGCGCGCTACGATCCTCGACCAAGATCACCCGCAGGCCGTTTTCCAGGCGCACGTCCGTGAATGTGATCTTAACGGCCTTCGGCCTCTGAGCCCCTGCAGAGGCTGCCAAAGCGACGATCACGACAAGGGTGCGAAGATTTTTTCGGACGTTCATCGGTCCTCCTCCCGATCGGGCGCCTCCCGAAGGCGAGACCAGGCCCGGCGAATATCGCCCCGCTGTTCGCCCCATGGAAGCCCCCGTTCATGGTGTGCGCACCAAGCATATCAACGCGGGATGGGGATGGCAAGTTCCCCACGATTTCGACCTGGTGTGGTATAATCGGCCTCGTCAGGAGGGTAGAGCATGAGCGAAGTCAGCGGGGCTGACATCGAGCGAGCGCGCGCGGAGCTTCCACCCTATATCCGGCGCACGCCGCTTCTTCGAAGCGAAGAGCTGTCGGCCACACTCGGCCATCCGATCTGGTTGAAATGCGAGAACCTGCAGATCACAGGGAGTTACAAGGCGCGCGCGGCTTTCACCCTGCTCCATCGCTTGGGCGAGGACGCGCGACGGCGTGGCGTCGCCCTCACCTCCTCGGGCAACTTCGCCACGGCCTTCGCCTACATGGGCCGGCGGCTTGGCATCCCCACGGTTCTGGTGATGATGCGCAAGACGTCCCCCTTCAAAGCCGAGCGCACGGCTCGCTTCGGCGGAGAGATCGTCTGGTGCGAAGACCGCTTCGAAGCTCGCTTTGAGACGCTGCGGCGATTGGAGACCGAACGCGGGCTCATCGCGATCAACCATCTGGAGGACCCCAACGTCGTCATCGGACATGGCACGATCGGAGCCGAGATCCTGGAACAGCTCCCGGAGACGCCGACCATTCTCGTGCCCATCAGCACCGGAGGATTGATCGCCGGCATCGCGCTCGCCGTGAAGGAACGAAACCCTCGAGCCTCGGTCATCGGTGTTCAACCGGAGGGTTCTAATGCCACCTATCTCTCCTTCAAGGCCGGGACGATTGTCTCGATCCCCGAGACCCACACCATCTGCGATGCGCTGACGGCCACGCGCCCGGGAACGCTCATGTTCTCACTCATTCAACGATACGTGGACGACATCGTCCTGGTCACCGACGAAGCCGTCGCAGAGGCCGTCGCCTGGCTCGCGCACGAGGAGAAGCTCGTCGTCGAACCTTCGGGAGCCATCGGTATTGCCGCACTCCGCTCAGGGCGAGTGACTCCGCACGGTCCAACTGTCGCCCTCCTGAGCGGGGGGAATATCGCTCCAGTGCATCTCGCTGAAATCCTCACCTCGAAGGCGTGAGGCTCGCTGTTGAATCGCAGAAATCAGGTCAACACGACCATATTAGTGGGCGAAATCACCGAGCGCGTGAGAGATGCGTCCATCGTGAGATTAGTAATCACAGCGGGTGTATGGACAAAACGTTCGAATGTATGAGCGAACACGCTGGGGTTGCGAGAATAATCGAGCGCATCCACGGGATATTGAGCTGCGGCCCGGGGCAGGCGTTCTTTGATGGCATTGTGACTGTCGTGGCCGAGCTGCTTGGGGCCCCCTGCGTCCTCCTGGGCCGGTATGAAGGAGAGGCGCGAACGCTTCAGGTTTTGAGCTGGTATCGCAGTGGATTCATCGAGCATCATGGAACGTTCTCCATTCAGGGAACCCCGATCGAGCGGATCCTCGACCAGGGGCATCCCTACGCATGTGATCGAAATGCATGGAGACTCTTCCCGCAAGATGAGGCGCTTCGAACCTGGAGGGCGGAGTGCTATCTGGGCGTGCCGCTCAAAGATCACGTCAGTGGCGAAGTCCTCGGCATCGTGGCCGTTTATGCTGCTGAGCCCCGGGAATTCACCCGAACCGAATGCGCGCTGCTTGAGCTCATAGGAAGCTGTCTGGCGAAGGAGCTGGAGCGAAGCCGTCGCGAAGAAGTCGTTCAGCAGCTCCACCGGAAGCTGAGGTAAAATCAAAGGGTGTGGAAATTCTGCTGAAGGCGGTGTATCCTCCCTTCTTAAGAGAGAAAACGTTAACGAAGAGAAAGGAGGAGGTACACCGCCATGAACAAGCGTACCACGGGAGGATCCCTGGTATCAAGCCCCACATGGGAGGGGTTGGAGGAGTGGGTTCGGGGCAAGATCCAGGAGTTCATCCAGGATCTCCTGGAGCAGGAGGTGACCGAGTTGTTGGGCCGGTGCCGCTACCAGCGGCGGGCCGCGGTGGACGGAGTCCAGGGTTACAGGAACGGCTATGGGAAACCTCGCAGGCTGACCCTGGGCATTGGCACCATCACCATCCGTCGCCCTCGGGTG
>BEHM01000031.1 GCA_002923315.1 bacterium HR10 | reverse complement strand
GTTGGGGTTATCGGAGGAGGTGTTGGAGCAGTTGCAGACGCGGGATCACGATTATTTCCTGGTGCGGGGGGATGCGCAGGTGAGGGAGAAGCACACGGTCTTTGCGCGCTACAGCTTCGCGGATCAGCGCAATGGGAACTTCCCCAGCACGCCCGGAGGGATTGGGGGGCCGTCCACGTTTCGGGAGAATCTGGTGCGGAGCCAGTCGCTCATGGCCAATGTGACTTCGATTGGTGGGGCTTCCTTCGTCAATCAGGCCTTCTTCCAGTATTCGCGGAAGTCCTTCACAAACACTCCCCTCTCGTTCGAGCCCAATCTGGAGCTCCCCAATCTGGCCGACTTCGGAAAGCATATAGGTCCGGCTGATTTCTACCGGGAGGAGCGATTCCAATGGAGCAATACGGCGAGCCGCGTGTTCTCCGGGCATGAATTGAAGGTGGGGGCAGTGGTGGATCATATTCGGAATGACCTGCTCTGGTCGTTGACCATCCCGGGGCTGGCGATCTTCACGCCGGAGAGCTTCTTCGGACTCCCCCCCTTCGGTCGTCCTGTGCCGGTCTTCTTCGCGGTGGGGATCGTTCGAGGGCAACCACTGCCGACGCGCGATCCCAACCGACTCTTTCCCAATCGGATCTACGAGGAGAACGCGCGGACCAAATACAACCATCAGATCTACGAGTTCTTCGTCCAGGATCAGTGGAAGCGTCAGCAACTGACGCTCACCTACGGCTTCCGATACTACTTGGAGACGGTGGCCGATTTCGGGATTACGACGGATAAGAACAACATTCAGCCTCGTGTGGGTCTCGCCTATGGCTTCGCCAATGGCAAGGGGGTGATTCGCGCGGGGGCCGGTGTCTTCGTAGGGCCGCACATGTGGTCTCGCCTTGTGAATCAGCTCACGTGCGTCGGTGGGGGGGCGGATATCATCGCCCTCTTTGATGCTCCGAGGGCGAGTTTCTTCAGCTCCGCCTCCACCCCATGCGTGACCGCCAACGTCATCCCCGGACCATTCACCTCAGGTCCTGCCTTCCAGCGCTTCGTCCAACAGAACCAGTTCCCCACGGGGCCGCTCGCTTATAATGCGTTCACGAATCTGGTGAGGGATATGGTGAATCCGTACGCCGTTCAATGGAGCATGCAGGTTCAGTATGAGCTTCCGGGTGGGATGAGTGCGGGCATTGGGTATCTAGGGGTCCGCGGGCTCAAGGTCCCCAGCTCGGGGATTCAGCTCAATGCGCAGCGTGTGGGGACGACGCCGTACGGGAAAGTCCTCTATCAGCCGAAATCCCCTCTTGTGGGGATTGTTCATCTATCTTTCCCGGGGGTGGACTCTTCCTACCACGGTGGGTTCCTCACCGTGGCCAAACGGATGAGCCATAACATCAGCTTCAATCTCAACTACACGTTCTCAAAGACGCTGGATTACCCGACCGGGTATACATTCCGCGATCTCTTCCAGGACCCACAGAACGCCCGCCTCGATTGGGGGCTGTCCAATCAGCATGTGGGGCAGCGGTTGGTGGTGAGCGTGTTGGGGGAGGGGCCGCGGCGGTGGTGGCTGACGCGGGAGTTCAAGCTGGGGGTGATTGCGACGGTGCAGAGTCCGCGGTATGTATCGATTTTCACGGGGTTTGATGTGAATGGGGATTTGGAGTGGGGGCCGGATCGGGTGGGGGCGATTGGGCGGAACACGTATCGGGGGGATCGGTTTGCGCAGGTGGATGTGCGGCTGTCGCGGCGGGTGGCGGTGACGGAGCGGGTGGTGGTGGAGCCGCTGATTGAGTTCTTCAACCTCTTCAACCGGGTGAATGTGACCGAGGTGAACACCGTCTACGGAGCCGCGGAGTTCGTCGGCCCCGTGCCTCGGCGGTTCCGGGATGGGGTGAGGGGGGCGGTTCCCAGCTTCGGCGAGCCAGCCGTCACGGGCCCTGCTCGGCAGGTACAGGTTGCTTTGCGCATCACCTTCTGAAGGTGCAGTCATGCAACCGACGGAGTTGAAGACCGATGTTCTGGTCATCGGGGGCGGAATTGGTGGCTGCCGCGCCGCTTTACGAGCCCTCGAGAAGGGCTGCGACGTCCTCCTGGCGGAGAAGGCCGTGATCGGGCGAGCCGGCCCCATGACCTTCGTCCACAGTCAGTTCGCCCCTTGGCGTCTGACCGACGATGAGAAGCTGCTCTGGATGCGGGAGTTCGTCGAGGCGTCCAACTATCTGGCCGATCAAGAGTGGCTCGATGTTCTTCTGACCGAAGCGCCGGATCGCATCGAGGAGTTGGTCCAATTAGGTGTCCCCTACGAGCGAGATGCCGAGGGACGGCTCAAATACACGACAAGCCGGGGGCATAAGGTCGGCAAGACGATCAATGTGGATGGCAAGATCGTCATGGAGATCTTGCGCCGCGAGCTTCGGCGTCAGGGGGTGACGCTGCTGGAGAAGGTCATGATGACCGATCTGCTGACCTCCGATGGTCGGTATCCCACCGGTGGGGAGGTCATCGGAGCGGTGGGCTTCCACATTCGCACGGGGGAACCACTCGTCATTCGGGCGAAAGCCGTGATCCTCAACACGGGGCCTCTTTATCCGAAGATTCACTTCTCTTATGTGGATGGGGTCACGGGCGAAGGGCATCGCATGGCCTTCCACGTGGGGGCCGAGCTGGCGGGCATGGAGTTCACCCAGTATGCATCGTGGAGTTACTGGGAGGACAAATTCTCCACGCCGGGGCAGGCGAAGATCCAGGGGATCGGTGCTAGATTCATCAACGCCCAGGGCGAGGAGTTCATGTGGCGGTACGATCCCGAGTGGGGAAATCTCTCCAGCCTCTATCGTGTGGCGCGCGGGATCATCACCGAGAACATGGAGGGTCGGGGACCCTGCTACGTTGACTTCCGCCATTGTGCGGAGGAGGACATTGAAATGCTGCTGCGGGTTGTTCCCACCCTCGCCCTGGCTTTGAAGGAGTTCGATATTGATATTCGAACCCGGCCGCTCAAGACGACGCCCTTCATGGCCATCGGCATGGGGACGAGTGGGGGGGTGCGCGTTGATACGTGGTCGCGGACGACCGTCCCTGGTCTCTATGCCGTCGGAACCGTCACGTGCTTACCCGTCATCATGTCAGGGAATTCCGGAAGCGGCCATTCCACGTTCTCAAATGTCGGGGGCTATCGAGCGGGGGAGGACGCCGCCCGATGGGCGAAGCGGATCAGGCACATGCCGAAGCCTGTGTCCGCTCAGCTTCGGGACATTCTGGCCGAGACCTTCGCTCCGCTCACGCGGCGGGGTCCCATTCGGCCTTCCGACGTGTGGGCCGCCGTGGGAGAGGTCACGTGCGAGACGTCCTTCGCTCTGCTCAAAGATGCGAAGCGAATCGAGCAGACGCGGCGGGCCGTCCGGGCCATTGGCGAACAGCTCTTGCGGCGCGTGAGCGCTCCCGATCCTCACGAGCTCACCAAGGCTCTGGAGGCCCGAAGCTACGTGGAGATGGTCGAGTTATGCTGTCTCGCCTATGACGTCCGGCAGGAGAGCCGAGGCGAGCACTTCCGCGCGGACTTCCCGTATCGCGACGACGTTCAGTGGTTGCGCTGGGTCGTCTTGCGGAAGGGGGCCGACGGAGAGGTCATGGTTTCGACCCCTTCGGTTCCCTTCGACCGGTATCCTATTCGTCCGGAGAGGAGGGAGCGTATTCCCAGCCCATTCCCCATTCCAGGATCTTGAGGGGGTTATGGCGATCGAACGCATTGATTTCGATCTCTGCGACGGATGCTGGGTATGCGTGGAGAGCTGCCCGGCTGACGTCCTCCGCATGGCTCAAGTGGGGGAGGCTTGGGAGACTACCGGATGGAAGGCGATCATCGCCTATCCTCAGGATTGCCACGGGTGTAAGCTCTGCGTTCAGGATTGTCACGTCAATGCCATCACCGTCTCCCAATTCGTCCCTCTTCCGAAACCCTTTCAACCCCATCAGGGGGTCTCTTCGCCTATTCTCCGAAGAATCCTCATGGAGGAGCGAGTATGAGAGGCGCTTCATGGTGGGATCAGGCCCTTGCTGCTCTTCAACGGGGAGAGCTGCGACGCATCTTCGATGATCTCCCCGTTGGTGTCCCTGCGGATCGCTTCCTCGCGCGATTGGAGGAGCGGCTGGACGCCATTATGAGCGAAGGCGTGAGCCGCATTCTCGAAGCCCTGCCCGTGGGGGATCTCCAAGTGCAGTTGAACATCTGTTACTTCAACGCCTGGGGGGAGATCCGGTCTGTTGATACCTTCGCTCAGCAGGTCATTCGTCTCGGTGCTCGGTATCCCGACCTGAAGCATGTCGTCGTCCGGCAGATGGAGGATGAGATGCGTCACTTCAAGCTCTATGATGCCGCGGCTGTGCGCATGGGGGGGCAGCCGGTGTTGGAGACATCGCCTCAGGAGAAGGCCGGCTCTTTGTATCGGATGTTCGCCTATTGCGATTCGGAATGCTCTGAGGATGTGCGGGAGCAGATCTTCAGTTGTCAGTTCGTGGACGAGCGCTTCCCGCTGCATCTGTTCTCTCGGCTGAAGGAGCATCCCGGCGTGCATCCGGAGTTCCGGCAGGCCTTGGAGAAGATCGTTCCCGATGAGGTCTTTCACGTGCGTGGGGTGGGGCGAATGGCTGCTGAGCTGTTGGCTGCTGAGGGAGAAGCGAGACAGCGACGAATGCTCGATCTCGCGGCGCGAATCTTGCCCTATACCTTGGCCGATAAATCGGGGGAGTTCTTGGGGACATCCGGTGGATCTGCAGCTGCGTGAGAAGGTCGCCGTTGTCACAGCCGCCAGTCAGGGGATCGGGCGAGCGGTCGCCGAGGCTCTGGCGCGGGAGGGGGCTTGTGTGGCGATTTGCGCTCGGGATGAGCAGCGTCTGCGGCAGACGGCTGAGCAGATTCACCGGCAGACGGGGAGTCCTGTCTTCGCCCATGTGGCGGATCTGACTCGTGCCGACGATATCGTCCGCTTCCTCGAGGCCGTTCGCACCCAGTGGGGACACCTTCACGTTCTCGTCATCAATGTTCCGGCTCCTCGCGCGGGACGGTTTGCGGATCTCTCGGATCAGGACTGGCAGCTCGGATACGAGCAGATCCTGCTGGCGCCTATCCGGCTCATTCGCGCTGCTCTCCCTCTGATGAGGGGGACCGGGTATGGACGCATCATCTTCCTGTCCTCCCGCTCGGTGAAGCAGCCCATGGAGAATCTCCTCTTGTCGAATGTCTTGAGGACGGGGGCCATTGCTTTGGCGAAATGTCTTGCGGATGAGCTGGCCTGTGAGGGGATCCTTGTGACCAGCGTCCTGCCCGGGCCCATTTGGACGCAGCGGAGTGAGCGGTTGGTTCAGGAGGAGGCGCGGCGTTCGAATCGGACGCCGGAAGAGGTGGTGAAGGCCATCGGGCAGCTCGTCCCCTTGGGACGCTACGGGCGTCCTGAGGAAGTCGCCGATGTGGTCGCCTTTCTCGCCTCTCCGCGGGCGAGCTACATCACGGGGGCTGCGATCCAAGTCGATGGTGGACTCGTACGCTTCATCCTCTGACGCGGGCTGACGGAGCCCCGCCCACGAAAGGAGGGATCTTATGGGATGGTTGGAGAATAAGGTCGCTTTGGTCACTGGAGGGGGATCGGGGATCGGCCGGGGGGTCGTGGAAGCTTTCCGCCATGAGGGCGCTCGTGTCGGCGTCCTGGAGCGGAGCGCTGACAAGGTGCGCGATCTTCAGCGCCTCGGTCCCGAAGTCCTCCCCATTTTTGGGGACGCCACCTCCTTGGAAGATAATGAGCGGGCTGTCTCTGAGACCGTTCGAGCCTTCGGCCGCTTGGACATCCTCGTGTGTTGCGTGGGGATCTTCGATTATTTCACCTCGCTGCGCGATCTTCCCAAGGAGAAGCTCGGCGAGAGCTTCGATGAGCTCTTCGCCGTCAACGTGAAGAGTTATCTGCTGAGCGCCAAGGCCGCTCTGCCGGAGCTGCTCAAGAGCGAGGGGAACATCATCTTCACCATCTCGAATGCCGGGTTCTATCCGGCTGGAGGGGGGCCGTTGTACACGGCGTCCAAGTTCGCCGTGCGAGGTCTCGTCCTTCAGCTGGCCTATGAGTTGGCGCCGAAGATTCGGGTCAATGGTGTAGCGCCCGGGGGGACGCCGACCGACTTGAGGGGCTTGCGGGCTCTCGAACAAGAAAATCTCTCCCTCTCTTCCGTCCCCAATCTGGAGGAGTTGATCCGCACGACGAATCCCTTACAGGTCGTTTGCCGACCGGAGGACCACGCGTGGGCTTATGTCTATTTGGCATCCAATGAGCGCGCTCGCACGGTGACCGGGACAATCCTCCACTCCGATGGGGGATTGGGCGTGCGCGGGTTGACCAAAGTGGCGGGTTTGTTGTGATCGGAGGTTCCGAAATGCGAGCCCTATGGATGATCATTCTCCTGCTGGTTGGGGGGAGCGTCCGGGGGCAGGTGCGCGAGGCCGAGCTGAGCGGCCTCGTGCGCGATCCTGCGGGAGCGGTGATCGCGGGGGCGGTGGTGAGAGCGCGGAATGTGGCGACCAATCAGCAGTGGCAGACGACGACCAATCTTGATGGCCGGTATTCGCTGAGACCGTTGCCGCCCGGGCGCTATGAGGTGGAAGCCGGGGCTATGGGTTTCCAACCCGCGGTGATTCGGGGGGTGGAGTTGACCGTCGGGCAGAAGGGGACGTTGGATATCGTCCTCACGGTCGAGCGGGTCAGGGAAGAGGTGGAGGTGCGGAGTGGGGGGGTGGCCATGGTGGATCCGGCTAAGACCGAAGTCAGCGCCGTCATTGATGAGACGCGCATCAGGGAGCTTCCTATCAGCGGGCGACAGTTCATTGACTTCGCCCTGTTGAACCCCAGCACAGCCGTCGGTCGGGGCTTTTCCTTTGGAGCCACGGCGCTTCTGGCCGAAGACGTGCCGCGCCTCTCCTTCGGCGGACTCTTCGAGCAGCACACGAATCTCATCACCCTGGATGGGGGGGACCACACGGTGCTCTTCAATGGACTTCAGCACATCGGGCCCTCGCAGGATGCTGTGAAAGAGTTCCGCGTGCTCAACAGCACATACTCGGTGGAATATGGGCGTGTCATGGGGGGGATCGTCAACATCATCACCCGCAGTGGGAGCAATGATCTTCATGGGGCGGTCTATTACTATCTTCGCAACGATGCTCTGGATGCCCGTAATATCCTCAGTGCTCCTGGCTTCGATGTGTTGCGCCAGCATCAATTCGGAGCCTCGGCCGGGGGGGCTCTTGTGCGGGATCGGGCGTTCTATTTTGGAAATTACGAAGGGCAGCGGCGCGGGGAATCTCCTCAGTACACGAGCTTCATCCTCGAGAATCTCGCGGCCATCAATCGCACCAAGCGCTCCTTGGGATTGAGCGAGGAGAGGTTGAACCAGTTGCAGGCGAAGAACCACGATTATGTCCTTGGGCGGGTGGACCTGCAGCTCACTGCCGCGCATGCTGTATTCGCGCGATATTCATTGGCCGATCAGCGCAATGCCAATTCCCCGCTGTCCCCGGTGGGTTGGGTGCTCCCTCTACCTTTCGGCAGAACGATGTTCGGAGCCAGTCGGCGATTGCCGGATTGACTTCTGTGCTCGGCTCGGGAACGGTCTTTCAGGGATTCGTCCAGTTCTCCCGGAAATCGTTCACCAACATCCCGATCAGTTTCGAGCCGAATCTTGAGATCGTCAATGTCGCGACTTTTGGCAAGCACATCAGCCCTGCTGACTTCTATCGCGAGAACCGATTCCAGTTCAGCGCCGATCTGACCCGGCTCTGGCGCCGTCATGAATTCAAGGTGGGCGCGGACATCCATCATATTCGCGACCAGCTCCTTTACTCCACAACGATGGCCGGATTCGCGATCTTCACGCCTGAGAGCTTCTTGGGCTTGCCTCCTTTCGGGCGAACGGTCCCGCTCTTCTTCGCTTTCGCCCTCCCGCGGTCGCTGCTCGGTCAGCCGCTGCCGCGACGGAGCCTGGACCGGCTTTTCCCTGATGACCGATTCGCGGCTGCTGCTCGCACCGCCTTCACTCATGAGACATACGAATTCTTCGTCCAGGATCGCTGGCGCCCTCAGCGGCTGACGGTGAATTACGGCGTGCGGTACTTCCTGGAGAGGATTCCCTCTGCCTTCGGCATTCAGACCGATAAGAATAACCTCCAGCCCAGGTTGGGGATCTCCTATGGATTTGCGGAGGGCAGAGGCGTGGTGCGTGCCGGTGTGGGCCTGTTCGTCGCTCCTCACTTCTGGTCTCGGTTGGTGGGTCATCTGACCTGCGCCGGCAGTGGCCCGGAGAATCTCGCTCTGCTCGATCCCAGACGCGCGGCCGCCTTCAGCCCGACGGCCTCACCTTGCGTGACGCTCAACGTCATTCCCGGGCCGTTCACATCTGGCTCGGCCTTCGCGCGTTTCATTCGAGGAGAGTTCCCTTCCGGCCCACTCGCCATCAACGCCTTCGGTCACATCGTTCGCGACTTCCCGAACCCATATGCTGAGCAGTGGAGTCTGCAGATCGAGTATCAGATTGCGGATGAGCTGAGCGCGAGTGTCGGCTATCTGGGGGTCCGCGGATTGAAAGTCCCCAATGCCGGTATTCAACTGAATGCTACGCCGGTCGGGCGACTGCCCAACGGGAAGACGCGGTATCAGAATGATCCGCGCTTTGGGATCGTCCAGATGGCTTTTCCGGGGACCGATTCCACATATCACGGGGGGGTCCTCACGCTCAACAAGCGCCTGAGCGATGGGTGGGGGGTGAATGTTCACTACACCTTCTCGAAGACGCTCGATCTACCGACCGGCTATACCTTCCGCGACGTCTTTGAGGATCCCCTTCACATCCGTCGGGATTGGGGGTTGTCGAACCAGCATGTGGGGCACCGGTTCACCGCGACGTTCATCGGCGAGGGGCCGAAGCGATGGGGACTGACGCGAGGGTTCACAGTGAGTCTGATCACCACGCTCGAGAGCGGACGCTTCGCCACCCTCTTCGTCGGATTCGATGTCAATGGTGATTTGGAATTCGGCACCGACCGCGTCGGCCTCACCGGGCGGAACACGTATCAGGGCGATCGCTTCATACAAGTGGACCTGCGATTGGCCCGAAAGATTCGCTGGGGGGAGCGGGTTGGGATCGAACCGCTCTTGGAATTCTTCAACCTCTTCAATCGTCCGAATGTGACGCAGGTGGATACGGTCTATGGGGCCGCTGATTTCGTGGGGCCGGTCCCACGTCGTTACAAGGACGGTGTGGCCGGGGCGCTGCCGAGCTTCGGGAGGCCGGCGGGCACCGGTCCTGCTCGGCAAGTTCAGTTCGCCTTGAGGATCAGCTTCTGAGCGGAGGTGTGTGATGGCCGCGCGAACACGTTCCGGGCTTCGCCTCTCCGACGGGACTCCTCTGAAGGAGCTGGTCCGGGTGGAGGAGGGGCGTATTGCGGCCCGTGTCTTCACCGATCCCGAGATCTACCAGCTCGAGCTCGAACGTATCTTTCTTCGGTGTTGGCTGGCCGTCGCCCATGAGTCGGAGATCCCTCATCCTGGAGATTATGTGACGCGTCGGATGGGGGAGGATCCTGTGATTGTCGTGCGCGATAGGGCGGGACAGATTCACGTCCTCTTGAACAGCTGCACGCACCGAGGGGCGGAGATTTGCCGAGCCTCGCGAGGGAACACGCGGGAATTCGTCTGTCCCTATCACGGATACCGATTCCATCTCGATGGGGAGCTGGCGAGCGCTCCCGCGCATGAATGGGCCTACGACCAGCGGTTCGATCGGAAAGCCTTCACGCTTCATCGGGCGCGGGTGGGAACGTATGGAGGGCTCATCTTCGCCACGTGGGATGCCTCGGCTCCTCCTCTGGAGGAATATCTCGGCGATATGCGCTGGTATCTCGATCTGCTGCTCAGGCGAACGGCGGGTGGCGTGGAGGTCGTTGGCGCTCCTCACCGGTGGATTATCGAGGCGAATTGGAAGACGGGGGCGGATAATTTCATCGGCGATGGCCTTCACACGTTCATGACCCATCGCTATGCCATCGAGTTGGGCGTTCTGCCCAACGATCCGCTCATTGGATGGTTCGGATGGCACATCAGCATCGGGCGTGGCCATGGAGTCGCCATGGTCGGGGCTCCTGAGCGCATCCCTCTTCCCCCTTATTTGGGGCTCCCCCAAGAACTGTGGCCTCTTCTTGAGCGCGCCCTCACCGATGTCCAACGTCGCGTATTGGAGCGCACGGCGACGATTCATGGGACCGTTTTCCCAAATCTCTCGCTTCTCAATACGACGACCATCACCACGGAGGAAGGCGTGCCCCGCGTTCCCTTCTTGACCCTCCGGGTGTGGATCCCTTTAGGACCCCATCGCATGGAGATCCTCTCCTGGTTTCTCGTCGAGAAGGAGGGGCCTGAGTGGTACAAAGAGGCCTCGCGAAAGAACTATGAGCGCACTTTCGGGTTGACGGGCACGTTTGAAGAGGATGACGCCGATATTTGGGTTTCGCTCACCCGAGCGAATCGCGGGGCCTTCGCTCGAAAGTATCACGTCTTCAACTACGAGATGGGGCTCCATCGCCAACCGCGTCCCAAGGCGGAGTGGCCTGGGCCTGGGGATGCGTATTGGGGAGACTATTGCGAGGCGAATCAACGCACGTTTTGGGCGCAATGGCGCCATCTCATGGCGGAGGACGGAGGATGAGCGTCTCGGCGACTCTCTCCGACGAGATCTATCTGCAGGTGGTGACGTTCTTGTATCGGGAGGCCTATCTCCTGGATCATTGGAAGTTAGAGGAGTGGCTCTCTTTGCTGACGGAGGATGCCTGCTACCTCATGCCGGTGCGCATCACCGAGGAGGGGATCGGATCGGGGGGATTTCTTCCAGGGCTCTATCACTTCGAGGAGAACAAATCCTCCCTCACCTTGCGCATCAAACGCTTGCAGACCCAATTTGCCTGGGGGGAGAATCCTCCGCCCCGCACTCGCCGCTTCATCGGAGGCGTCCTTGTGCACAGGGGAGATCGCGATCATGAGCTGGAAGTCACGAGCAGCCTTCTGTTCCTCCGCAGTCGGGGTGATAGTCCCGATCTCGGCATCCTCTCTGCCGAGCGCCAGGATATTCTTCGTCTCACCCCGGAGGGCCTTCGGCTAGCCCGGCGGCTGATTTTGCTCGATCATACGGTGCCGAGCCTAGAGAGCTTGTTCATCCTCTGAAGGAGGAGAGCAGCCATGACGGAAGCCCGTAAGTTCATCACCTACCTTGATGCGATGACTCCCCCCTCTCGGATCCAACCCATGAAGTGGACTCGGGAGGAGATTTATGCGGAGCTTGAGCGGTTGCGACAACACCCCAAGAAAGACCCTCGTGCTGGGACGATTGTCTCCCTTTACAACCCCTCGACGGGGAATCTGCTGGGGACGACGCCGAGCATCCTCGCCGGATTCCAGTGGATCGAGCCTGGGGAGCATGGTCAAGCCCACAAGCATACGTTCGCGGGGATCTACTACGTCGTCCGCGGTCGGGGATATACCATTGTGGATGGGAAGAAGATCGAATGGAAGGAGGGGGATGTACTCGCCCTGCCTCCCTGGAGCTTTCATGAGAACGTCAACGCGGATCCCGCGGAGCCGGCCATTCTCCTGGGGGTCTTCGACCTCCCCCTCATGATGGGCTTGCGCATTCTCTTGGAAGAGGAGCTCAAGGAGGGGTATCAGCCGGTCGTCGAAGTCGTGCCTTGACTGTTGCTGTCTCCTCGTTAGGGACGAGGTTCGCTCTCCAAGAGCAAAGGAGGGACTTTATGCGAGGAATGCTGGGTGCCTGTATGTTGGCGGTGGGTCTCTGGGGGCAAGTTCTCGGAGGCGACATCCTCGGGGTGGTGACCGATCCCACCGGAGCTGTGATTGCCCGAGCGCGGGTGCTCGTGCGGGATGGTTTGGGATCTTCCGTTTTTCCGAGAGCGTAAGGGACTAGTGGGCGCTCTGCTGGGGGGGTGGGGGATGCGGAGCATAGTGATCCTTCAGTCGGGGAATCCTTTCACGGTGGGGATTCAGAATAACTGGTCGCGAAACCTTAACCGTCGGCCGGGAATCGATCGCCCGAATTTGAGACCGGGCTTTACGGCGGAGCGGATCATTCTCGGAAGGCCGGAGAGATACTTCGATCCGAATGGCTTTGAACTCCCCGAGCCGGGAACATATGGGAACATGGGGCGAAATGTGTTGATCGGACCGGGGATGGCCACAGTGGATTGGTCCATGGTGAAGTGTGTCCCAATTCCACAGCTCGGGGAGTCTGGGGGCTTGCAGCTGCGGTTCGAATTCTTCAATCTTTTGAATCGCGCGAATTTCAATCTCCCGCAGCGCATTGTGTTCGCCGGAGCGGAACCGAGGGAAGTGCCTTTGGGAAGCGCTGGGGTGATCACCTCGACGACGACTCCGGGGCGACAGATCCAGTTCGCCCTGCGCCTCTCGTGGTGATGGCGAAGAGCCTCAGGCCGCCCCTGTTGCTGATTGTCTTGCTCTTCGTCTCCGGGCTTATTGCCTGGGCCGATCGGGTGAACCTCTCGGTCGCGGCTCCCATCCTCATGCGGGAATTCGGATGGGATGCCGCCGTGATGGGGTGGGTTCTCTCTGCCTTCGGATGGGGGTATCTGCTCGCCCAGTTGTGGACCGGGTGGTTATGCGACCGGTGGGGCGGGGTGCGAACGCTCGTCACGGCCCTGACCGGATGGTCGGTGGCAACGCTGTTGACCATTGTCCCTCGCACACCCGCGTTCATGGCCTTGGTTCGCGGAGTTCTCGGCGTTTTCGAATCGGCCTACGGGCCGGCGCTCGCTGCCACCGTCACGCGCTCCTTCCCCTCACATCAAATCGGACGCGCTCTCAGCTTTTGCATCTCCGCAACGGCTCTGGGACCGCTGCTTGCTCTTCCCGCAGCGACGTCGCTCACTGTCGCCTATGGATGGCGGGCCCCTTTCCTCCTCTTCGGGAGCGCAGGGCTTTTCTGGGCCGGATTGATTGTTCTCTACGCCCGTTTTCTCTGGAGGGTCCCCAAAGGGGCCATCGCTGAGGAAGGCGCCGTGCGAAACGTCCCATTCACGGGGCTGATCCGTCTCACTCCCGTGTGGGGATTGGGACTCGCATATCTGTCCCAGACCTACACCTGGTACTTCATCGCTAACTGGATGCCCACGTATTTGATCCAAGCTCGAGGATTCAACCTTTGGGAGTCCGGACTCTATACTGCGCTCCCTTTCCTGTGCGCCTTCCTTTTCGAAGCGGGGGCAGGATGGGTCAATCATGGGTTGCAATCTCTGGGGTGGTCGCCCTCGATGACGCGGAAGAGCATCGTGTCCTTTGGTTCGACGGGAGCGGCTATCTTGCTCCTGTGGGCGGGCTTCACTCCTTCTCCTCTGTGGGCTGTCGTCGCCCTCTCTCTGGCCCTCGGCTTGGTCGGCGGGAATATCGCTACACTCTGGATCCTCGCGACTGACATCGCCCCCAAGAATGTCGGGGCCGTCACTGGGATTATGTCTTTCATGGGATCATTCGGCGCCATCCTAGCTCCTGCCGTCACTGGACTGCTGGTCGCGCGGACAGGCCGGTGGGGATCTGCGCTCCTTCTCACTGCAGCGGTGAATGCTTTCGCTCTGGTGGCCATTGGATGGCTCGTGTCCCTCCGACCTCTCTTGGTGTTGGATCGCGCGCTGGTGACCCACCCCGCATTGTCTTCGAATTCGGCGCCGCTTGTCGGGGAGGATGGGGAGGGGAGCGGGATCTTGTGAGATGCCACTGGAAGCCCTCACGGAACAGGTGCGGGAGCGCGTGACGTTGGGGCTGACATTGGGTATCTTCGTCTCCGCCCTGGAGATGACGGTTGTCGCGACTGCTATGCCGACGGTCATCGCCGAGTTGGGAGGGCTGTCCCACTACAGTTGGGTCTTCTCGGCGTTCCTTCTGGCTTCGACCGTCACCTTGCCGGTATGGGGGAAGCTCGCTGATCTTTATGGGCGCAAGCGATTTTATCTCTTGGGCCTGGGGCTTTTTCTGCTCGGCTCGGCCCTTTCAGGCCAAGCCCGCACCATGGGGCAGTTGATCGCTTTTCGCACCGTGCAAGGTCTGGGTGCTGGTGCGCTGATCCCCTTGGGATTGGCGATCGCCGGAGAGATCCTCTCCTTCGAGGAGAGAGCGCGAAAGCAAGCTCTCTTCAGCAGCGCATGGGGAATCGCGAGCATCTTGGGGCCGATCGTGGGGGGCTATATCACGGAGCATTTCTCCTGGCGGTGGGTCTTCTATCTGGGCATCCCCTTCGGGCTCGCGGCTGCTCTGCTGGTGGGGAGGGCTTTACCTTCGCAGCAGCGATCGGCCGTCGCCGCGCAGGTGCATATTGGGAGCACTGTGATGCTCATGGGGGCGAGCCTCAGTTTGCTCCTCTTGGTGGAGGGAGGGGCATTGAATCTCCGCAAGGGGATGCTGCTTGGGGCATTCATTGCGATGCTGGTGCTCTTTCTGAGGATGGAGCGCGGGGATCCGGAGCCTTTTCTCCCCATGGACTTCCTCAGTGAGCGTGCGATCAGCCTCTCGCTCTTGGTGAGTTGGCTGACGGGGATGGCCTTTCTGGGTTCGATCGGTTTCTTCCCCCTCTTCGTCCAGGGCGCCCTGGGGGAGAGTCCCGCGGTGGCTGGCAAGTCCCTCTTGCCCCTCTTCTTGAGTTGGGTCGTTTCCTCGATCATCGCCAGCCGCTTGACGCTGCGCGTCGGATTCCGCTCGATTATTCTCCTGGCAGCGGTCGCGCTGATCGCTGGATTTGCGATGTTGACCCCTCTTGGAGGGGCACCCTCTCTGCTCAAGGCCTTCGCGGCCCTGATACTCATTGGGGTAGGAATGGGCCTGAGCAACGTGACGATTCTCCTGCTGGTGCAGTATTCCGTCCCCGCAGAGCGTTTGGGGAGAGCGACGGCGTCGGTGATCTTTCTGAGATCGCTCGGTGGCGCTCTGGGGGCCTCCTTGCTGGGAGCCATCACCAATTGGCGGTTGCGCGCTCAGGGGGAGATGTCTGCTGTGGACGTTCGATCGCTTGAGCTGATGCTCTCCTGGCGAGCCGCTTCGGTCGCCGCCCTTCCTCCGGAAACTATAGCGGAATTGCGGCTGCTCCTTGGACGAGCGCTTCGGGAAGCCTTCAGTGTGGGCGTCGTCGTCGCCGTGCTCGCGCTCCTCGCCGCTTTGTTCCTTCCGCGGGCCGAAGCGCGGGAGGAGGAGCTCTCCGAATCTTCGCTCTATCCCGTCGCGTGAGCAATATGAGCGAGTGGATTGTCCTGGCCGATCCCTCTGGGAGAATCACGGGGGGAGAAGAACGGTGGAAGGTGCACCGGGAGGGGCTCTTGCATTTGGGCTTCTCCGTGGCCGTGTTCTATCAGAGGAAGGTGCTCTTGCAATGGAGGAGACATCGCGTCTTTGATGGCGTTATGGATCTCACGGCTTCGGGACATCCGCTCTGGTTGGGGGAAGGGCCTCAAGATGAGCGGGAAGCTGCTCGGCAGTGCCTGCGCCGGGAGTGGGATCTTGATCTCGATCGTGAGGCTCTTGTCCCCTTGGGGACGTTCTGCTACCGCGCTGCGGATGGGCGCGGGTTCGTCGAACACGAGTGGTGTACCATCTATGGGGCGTGGATTCGTCACCTCCCGACGCCGCGTGAGGAGTTCGCTTATGGATTCGAGCTCGTTGAACCCGAGCTTCTGCACACGTGGTCGAGGGAGACGCCGCTGGCCCCCTGGGTACAGCACGCCCTGGGGAGGCTGAACTTCGTGGAGATTGGGAGGTGCCTATGACCGTGAGTTTATCGCATGGAGGGCGAACGATGTTCACGGCGGAGGCCCCCTCTCGGGACTTGTGGGTGGCCACTGCTGATGGGTTGTATTTGCTGACGCGCTCTGCCCCTGGCGCTCCGTGGGCGGTCGCTCGACGACTTTTCGAAGGGCGACACGTCAGTGCTATTGACCTCGAGGGGCGGGTCATCGTGATCGGGATGCACAATGGGGGGATCGCTGTGAGTGAGGATGCTGGGGAGACATGGGCGTTTCGGAATCAGGGGCTCACCGTTCAGAACATCTACGCCGTGCGCCTCTGCCGCCGGGATGGCCAACTCTTCCTCTACGCCGGGACCGAGCCGGTGCATCTTTTTGTGAGCGAGGACCTTGGGCGGAGCTGGAGAGAGCTGACGACCCTTCGTCAAGCGCCCAGCGCTCCGGAGTGGCGGTTCCCCGCTCCTCCTAACCTGGCCCATGTGAAATTCATCACCTTTGATCCGAGGGACCCCAGGATCGTCTACGTGTGCATCGAGCAGGGGGGATTGCTCCGAAGCTTCGATGGGGGGGAGACGTGGGAGGACCTCACCGGTCGGGGATTCAACGATGACTGTCACCGGTTGGTGATTCGCCCGTCGGATCCGAATCAGATGTTCATTCCCACGGGATTTGGACTCTACCACAGCGGCGATGGAGGCCGAACCTGGGTGGACATCTCCGAGAGGATTCGCGGGATCGGCTATCCCGATCTCTTCGTCTATCATCCCCATGACGATCGCCTCATGTTCCTGGCCGGGGCGGCGAACATCCCCCCCATGTGGGCTCAATCGGGGGCGGCCCTTTCCCGGATCGCCCGGAGTCGGGATGGGGGGGAGACGTGGGAGTTCGTTGGTCGTGGGCTTCCTGAGCCCCTCAAGCCCAGCTTCGAAGCGATGAGTCTCGAAACATGGGGGACGGGCGCAGCCCTCTATCTTGGGAACACTGATGGGGAGATCTACATGAGCGAGGATGAAGGGGAGACGTGGACGAAGATCGTCGATGGCCTTCCGGCGATCTCCAAAGGAGGGCACTATCTGCTGTTGCGCTATGGGTTGCGCGGACTCTTCGAGTACGACGCCTACCTCAGGCCTTCTGCGGCATAACATCTTGAGGAGGAAGGAGGAGCACCTATGAGCCGACCGCGATTGACTGCCGATGACATCCGCGGGGTCTATGCTCTGGTTCCCGCCTGTGCCACACCTGATGCGAACTCCTGGCGAGCGACCGATACCGTGGATACCGATGCGCTCGCCCGGTTGATTGATAAGCTGATCACGGATGGTGTACATGGGATCCTGCTGACCGGAAGCGTGGGAGAGTCGCATACGCTGCTGTGGGAGGAGCATCAGAAGCTCATTCAAACGGCTGTGGAGGTCGTCAATCGTCGTGTCCCCGTCTTCGTCGGGACCACGAGCTTGAATACTCGGGAGACGATCCGCAAGACGCGCTACGCTGTGGAGGTCGGCGCCGATGGTGTCATGAATGGGACGCCCATGTATCTTCCGCTGGCTCCGGCCGACATCGTCCAATACTATCGGGATCTCGCGGAAGCGGTCCCTCAGGCGGCCATCATGATCTATCACAACCCGCATGCCTTTCGCGTGACGCTCACGCCCGCGCTCTGGCGCGAGTTGGTGAAGATTCCCAATGTGATCGCCGCGAAGCAGGGATCTACGGATCTCTTCAATCTCATCCCCTCGATTCGGGCAGCCGGGGATCGGGTGAGCATTCTCGTGCTCGATCACCTCATGTACCCGGGCATGCTCTTGGGGGCCAAGGGGGGATGGTCTTCAGACGTCTGCATGGGCCCGTGGCCGAGCCTCCGCCTCTATGAAGAATGTCGCCACGGGAACTGGGAGGAGGCGGCGCGCATTGCCGGGGAGATGCAGCGCGGCTTCGCTGAGATGGGGCTCACCATGGAGGAGTTTCAGCAGTATCAGACCTACTGGTTCAAGCTCGGCGTGGATTTGGCCGGATACGGAAAGGCCGGTCCCGTGCGCCCTCCCTTTGTGCATGTCCCCAAGCATATTGACGAAGCGACCCGACGTTATGTTCAGAACTGGTTGAGCCTGGTGGAGAAGTATCGTCCCCGTCAAGCATCTTGAGGAGGGGCGCATGACATACGATTTCTTCGGTTACGTCCTCCCCGCGTCGGTCGCCTCGGTAGGCGAGGCGCGGGAGATGATCCGTCGCATGCAGCGGGCCTATCTGGAGGATCCCGCTTCCCCGAGCCGCGTGCTCTTTCAAGAGCTGCAGACGCGCGAGGAGGCCATCTTCACCCTGCGTCAGGTGAGCCTCTGGGCGCGGAACTTCCCTCGCTGGTGCGCCAACGTCATGCAGCGCTGTCCGGTCCTCGAGGTGCGTCAGAAACTCATTCGCGATATGTACGATGAGGAGATCGGGGATGCTCTGGGGCAGACGCCTCACTATCTGCTGCTCTGCCGGGTTCTGGAGGCCTTAGGGGCGACTCGGGAGCAGATCGAAGCCACGCGCCCGCTGCCTCAGGTCTTCTTGGTTCTCTGCACGTTCGATCAGCTCACTCGGACGCGCCATTGGCTCGTTGGCCTCCAGGCTCTGGTAGCCGTCGAACACCTGACCAAGCCGGCTTCGGCTGAGACGACCATTCAGTGGTGGCAGCACCGCTTTGGCCTGAGCCGCGAGCAACTGATGTTCTTCTGGGTTCACGGACCGGCCGATGAGGAACACGCTGGGGAGGGGATGGAGCGGCTTCTGGACGCCTATATGGAGCAGCATCCCCACTTGCTCAATGAGATCGTGGAAGTCGCGGGGTTCGCGATCCAGGCCTATCGAATGCGCAACGAGAGCATTGTGGAGGCTATTCGCGCTTCTCGCCGGGGAATCCCCCTTCCGGCCTGATGGCCCCCTTGGGGGTGTCCGCGCATGGAGCTGCAGGGCAGAGTCGCCATCGTCACCGGAGGGGCGGGAGGCATTGGATCTCGCATTGCTTGGGCCCTCGCTCGAGAGGGCGCGTGCGTTGTCCTCGCCGATCGCGAGCGCGCACGGGGCGAACAGATCGCCGCGGAGATGCGGGCTGCGGGAGCTGATGCCCTCTTCTTTCCTGTGGATGTCGGGGAGACCTCTTCGCTGCGCCGCCTGGTGGCCGATGTTCGGCATCAGCGCGGACGGCTCGACATCGTCGTCAACAATGCGGCCGTGTGGTATCGAGAGCGCTTTCTGGAAACGAGCGAAGAGCATTGGGATGAGGTCATGCGGGTGAACCTGAAGGGCCCCTTCTTTCTCTCGCTGGAGGCGGCCCGCACCATGATCCCTCAGCGCTGGGGGCGGATCATTCACATCGCGTCACAGGCTGGCCTCTTCTACACGGAGGGCCAAGGGCTTCACTACCACGCGTCCAAAGCTGCGCTCATTCACTTGACGCGCGTCATGGCCTTCGAGGTGGGGCCGTACAATATCACCGTGAACGCGATCGCTCCCGGGGGGACGCGGACCCCGTCGCTTGCGGAATTCCTTGATCGCCTTTTGGAAGACGAGGGGTTCGCCCGGCAGATTCCTTTGCGTCGCTTCGCCGAGCCGGAGGACATCGCCGAAGCTGTCGTTTTCTTGGCGTCGGAGCGGGCTCGCTGTATCACGGGCCAGGTCTTGCCGATCAATGGTGGGGCTTTGGCGTATTTGCAACCGTTTGGATCTCATTTTGAGGGGAGGAGCCTATGAGTCGTCTCTCTGGTCGCGTTGCTATCGTCACGGGGGGGGGTCGGGGGATCGGTCGTGCTTACGCACGACGCCTGGCCGCCGAAGGGGCTCAGGTCGTCATCGCGGAGATTCAATTCGCCAATGCTCAACGGGTGGCTGAGGAGATCGTTGCTGCTGGGGGCCAGGCCCTTGCCCTCCACACGGATGTCGCCGATTGGGAGAGTGTGCGCCGGATGGCGGAGCAGACTGTCGAACGCTTGGGTCGCATTGATATCCTCGTCAATAATGCGGCGATCATGGATGTCAAACCCTGGGACCAGTGGACTTCGGAGGAATGGGATGCGATCTTCTCGGTCAACGTCAAGGGCCTGTATTACTGCATCAAGGCCGTCGTTCCGTACATGAGGCAGCAGGGGAAGGGGAAGATCATCAATATCGCTTCGGCTGTCTTCTTTCATGGTCAACCGTATTGTCTCCCCTATGCGGTTTCTAAAGCGGCGGTCATTGGCTTGACGCGGAGTCTGGCTCGAGAGCTGGGCGAGTACAATATTTGCGTGAACGCTGTTGCTCCCGGTCTCACTGAGACCGAGCGAATTCGGGAGCTCTTTCCTGAAGGTGCTGACTTCCTCGTCCCCTTCCAGTGCTTCAAGCGGCAGGAGCAACCGGAGGATCTGGTGGGGACGGTGGCGTTCCTGGCTTCCGATGATTCGGACTTCATCACCGGACAGACCATCTGCGTGGATGGGGGATGGATGATGCATTGATCGTGTCAGGTGGGACAGCTGCCGTTTGTCTCATCGGCATTCGCAAGTGTAGGGATAAGGAGGGATTCTCGAATGAGGGAAAAACTGCTGCTAGGCCTCGCGCTTCTGTCTCTGGCCCTTGTGTCTGCTCGTGCGGGCCAGGTTGCCGCCAACGCTACGCTGGCCGGGCGTGTGCTCGATGAAACGGGAGCGGTCATCCCTGGTGCTCGTGTCACCGTGCGGAACATGGCGACCAACGTCGCGCGCGTGGTCCAGACCGACGAGGACGGGTACTTCCAGATCGCCGCTCTTCCTCCTTCCTCGTATGAGATCGTGGTGGAGCGGGAAGGGTTCCAGCCCTACAAGAGGATCGTCGAGCTGACTGTCGGTGCGCGGGAAGTCCTTGAGGTGCGGTTGCGCGTGGGGGCGATCACCGAGGAGGTCTCCGTGGTGGCCGAGACCGGGGTGGATCCCGGTAAGATCGAACGGAGCGAGGTCATTGGCGAGAGGAAGGTCGCGGACCTTCCCATCAGTGGGCGCCAGTTCATTGATTTCGCCCTCCTCGCTCCCAACGTTGTGATCGGCAGGAGCATCACGTTCGGAGCCCAAGGGCCGATGCAGGAGCCTGGGACCCGCCTCTCTTTCGGCGGGCTTCGAGAAGATTGGACGAACCTCTACCTGCTGGACGGCGCCGATCATACGATCACCCTCTCCGGGCTGCAGCACGCCATGCCCTCGCAGGAGGCCGTGCGGGAGTTTCGCGTGCTCACTGGCAATTACGGAGCCGAGTTTGGACCCGGGCGAGGAGGGATCGTCAATGTCATCACGCGCTCCGGTGGCAATGCCTGGCACGGTGTCGTCTATAACTTCTTCCGCAACAACAAGCTCGATGCCAGCTCCATCCTCGCCGCTCCAGGCTTCAATATCCTGCGCCAGAACCAGTTCGGCGTCTCTGCCGGAGGGCCGCTTCAGAGGGATCGCACGTTCTTCTTTGGGAACTATGAGGGGCAGCGACGCGCGGAATCTCCTGTCTACTCCTCCTTCTTCCTGCGCAATCTGGAGACAATCAACCGCGTGAAGCGGTACTATAACCTCTCGGAGGAACGGCCCAATGTCCTGCGCGTGCGGGATCATGATCGGTTCCTCGTGCGCGCTGATCACACGCGCGATCGTCAGCAGCATACGGTGCGATACAGCTTCGTTGACGAGCGCAACGATAATATTCCGGGGGCTCCTGGCAACGTGGGGGCGCCTTCGAGCTTCCGGAACAATCCCATTCGCGATCAGTCCCTCCTTTACGCCTATACGCAGATCTTCTCGCCCTCTTTGGTAAGCGAGACCCTCTTCCAGTACTCCCGGCGGAGTTTCGACTTGGGGGCTCCGCGGAATGAGCCTCTTCTGCTTTTGCCGGATCTCCTGCAAATGGGGCGAGATATGGGGACGGTCGAGTTCTACCGGGAGACCCGGTTGCAGATCGCCGGACAGGTGACGTGGTCCCGAAGGGCTCATACGGTGAAGATGGGGATCAATGTCAATCATCTGCGGGACTGGCTCATCTGGCCGGTGACCGTCCATGGCGTGGGCATCTTCACCCCTGAATCCTTCTTCGCCGCTCCTCCAGCTCCCGTCTTCATGATCATTGGTCTGCCTCGATCTCTGGTGGGGAGGCCGATTCCTGCGCGCCCCACCGACTGGCGACATCTCTTTCCCGGGCCTGAGTTCGAGGAGGCCGCGCGCATTGCCTATCAGCACGAGACGGTGGAATGGTTTGTGCAGGATCAATGGCGACCCACCCGCAATCTGACGCTCACCTATGGGCTCCGCTATTTCATCGAGACGGTCCCCTTCCGCAACTGGATCGCGGGGGATCATAATAACTTTCAGCCGCGTCTGGGATTCGCCTATGCGTTCAACGGCAACCGTGGGGTCGTGCGCGGTGGGGTCGGACTCTTTCACGGACTCTGGGAGTGGGGGAACCTGCTCGGCGATTTCACGTACTTTGGTGGGAACGGGGAAGACGCCCGGGACTTCGATCCCGCGCTGGCTTCGATGGTGGGAACGGCGGGGTCTCGGGGGGTCTCTCTGGCGCCGATCCCTATTCCCTCGGTCGTCGCCCCTGCCTTCTTCGCCTACGTGACGCGCGGGGAATATCCGTCTCCGCCGCTCATCCGATTCTTCGCCGCTCAACAAGCCCATGAGAGTCCGAATCCGTACGCGGAACATGCTCATATCCAGATCGAGCACGAGTTGCCGGCGCAGATGCGCCTCTCCGTGGGATGGCTGTGGGTGCATGGGCTGAAGATGACGATGCTCAATCAGTTGAATGCCGCTCAGACGGGCGTGCTGCCGACCGGGAAGCCTCGCTATGCTCCGAAGAACCCGAACTTCGGGATCTACTTCCTGCGCTTCCCCGGAAGTACGTCGGTCTATCACGGGGGGACCTTCGCCCTCTCCAAGGGGTTCCGTCGGAACGTCTCTTTCGATGTGCACTATACCTGGTCGAAGGCGATTGATCTGCTCTCCGGCCTCAGCTTCCTGGATGCGCCGGAAGATCCCGGCAATCTCCGAGCTGAGCGAGGGCTCTCGAATCAACACATCGCGCATCGTTTCGTCTTGAGCGTGCTGGCGGAAGCGCCGGCTCGTGGACTGCTGCGGAATTTCAAACTCGGCATCCTGACCACGCTTGAGAGTCCGCGCTATCGAAGCGTCCTGGTCGGATTCGATGCCAATGGCGATCTCCAGACGGGGCCCGATCGGGTCGGCCGGCTCGGACGAAATACCTACAAGATGGATAGCTTCAAGAGCGTGGATCTGCGCTTGGCGCGCGAGATCGGTCTCTCCGAGCGCGTGCGCGTCGAGGTCATTGCCGAAGCGTTCAATCTCTTCAACACCGCGAACGTCACGGCCGTAGATACGGTCTATGGGGCTCCCGATCTCGTCGGTCCCCTCCCACGACGCTTCAGAGACGGCGTGCGAGGGCCAAATCCGAACTTCGGGAGTCCGGCTGATGCCGCCCCCGCGCGCCAGATTCAGTTCGCTCTGAAGCTCCGATGGTGATGAGCGAACCCTCTCGAAATTGGGAGACCACCGTCGAAGGGTGGATTCGCTGGGCGACGGTGCTCGAACAGGGGATGCGGGTCATCAGCGACCGTTTGATCGCCTTGTGCTGCATCCCCCCTGCAGGTCGCGTCTTGGACATCGCCACGGGCATTGGTGAGCCTGCTCTCGCCGTCGCCCAATACATGGGAGGGGGAGGGCGGATCATCGCTATTGATCGCTCCCCGCAGATGCTCAGGGCCGCCCATCGGCGCATGGGCGCGCTCGGCCTCTCCAATGTCACTTTTCTTCAAATGGATGCCGAGCGTCTGGGTTTTCTCCCGCTGACCTTCCATGCTGTCTTCTGCCGGTTTGGACTCATGTTCCTGCATGACGTGAGGGGCGCTCTTGAGATGATCCGCAGCTTGCTGGTTCCGGGCGGGCGATTCGCCGCCGCCGTTTGGGGGCCTCCTGAACATGTCCCGCTGCTCGCTGTGGCTCTTGGTCCTGTTCATGAAGCCCTGCGTATGCCTGCACCGACTCTGGGGGAGCCTGGGCCCTTTCGACTCGCCGATGCGCCTCTGCTTCTGCAGGCCCTGCGGGAGGCCGGTTTCGCTCTGCCGCGCGTGGAGCATCTTCAGGTCGAGATCATCTTCTCCAGCGTTGCCGAATATGTGGAGGCTATCCGCGCGCTGCTCCCGGAGCGTCAGCATGTGGAGCGTCTTCCCGCTGAGCGGCAAACGCTCTTGTGGGAGGAGATCGCTCAGCGGGCTCGCGCCTATCAGGATGAGCGCGGATTCGTCCGGTTCTCCAACGAGGTCATCTGCGTCGTCGGGGTGCGCGATCCGGGCGACGCCTGATGACCCCATCCTGGTACAAGGAGGTAGCACCGATGTCCGTCTATCGAGTGAACAAGCTCTTGCACGAAGTCAGCCAGGATCGTCGCTTGGCCGAACGTCTGGCGACCGATCCCGACGAAGTCTTTCGCGAGTATGGGCTCTCGGCTGAGGAAGCCGAGGCCATTCGAAACCGGCGCTTGCGGACGCTCTACGAGTGGGGGGTCAATCCCTATATCTTGCTCAAAGGGGCTCTGGCCCTCGGTGTGAGCGTCCAGGAGTATCCTCAGCGCATGAATCAACCCGAGTGAGGGCATTTGAGGTCTTTGACGTATCGGGAGGGAGCTATGGGAGAGATTGTCGCTGCCTTCGCCACATCGCACGCCCCTGGCATGACGGGACTTCCCCAGTTGGCCGATTCTCGGCAACGGGAGAACGTCTATCGGGCCTTCGGGGAGCTCCGCCGGAGGTTGGAAGCGGCGCGTCCTGATGTCATCGTCGGCATCAGCAACGACCATATGACGAACTTCTTCCTGAACAATATGCCGGCCTTTTGCATCGGCATCGCCGATGTCTATCCTGGTCCTCCTCCGGAGTTCGAGCCAATCACGGGGGTGAAGATGCGTCGGTTCCCCGGCCATGTGGAGCTCGGACGTGCGATCTTGCGCGAAGCCTTCGAATCGGGCTTCGATCCGGCCTTCTCCGGAGAGTTGGTCTTCGACGATAACTTCGCCGGACCGCTTCACTTCCTGACTCCCGAGAAGGAGATCCCCCTTGTCCTGATCCTCATCAATGCTGCGGAGCCGCCCTTGCCCTCGCTCCAGCGCTGTTACCAGTTTGGGGCCGTATTGCGTCGGGCGATTGAGAAGCAGACGGCAGCTCAACGCGTCGCTCTGTTGGGGACCGGCGGGATCTCGCACTGGGTGGGCACGCCGGAGATGGGGCAGATCAATACGGCGTTCGATCAGAAGATCCTCGATTTGGTCTCTCAGGGGAAGGGGGAGGAGATCGCGCGTCTCTCTGACGAGGAGGTCACCGCGGCGGGCAACGGGGCTTATGAGATTCGAAACTGGCTCGCCGTCATGGGCGCTATTCCGGGCGTCAAGTTCGAGGTCTTAGCCTATGAACCCGTCCATCCGTGGATCACGGGCATTGGCGTGGCGGCTGCGCTCCTCTAGGGAGGGGGTGTCCGCTCGAGGGCTCCTCTCTTCCGTGGGGCGAGGGGAGAGGCAGGATGGACGGCCCGGCGAGTGATCTGTCTGGTGCATCCACAATCAGAGTGGACCGTGAGGGGTCCACGAGACTCTTTTGAGGAGGGAGAGCCATGGTCGCCCAAGAGCGCCGAGTGAAAACCCTTGAGGAGTTCGATGTGGAGCTAGAAGCGCTCCACATGCGCGGCCAATGGAAGTATGATCATCTCCTCACGCAAGTCATCGGAGGCCCGAAGCCGGCCGGTATCCCCTACGTGTGGAAGTGGGATGAGGTCTATCCCAAACTCGTCGAGGCCTGTGAGGTGATCCCGGAGAGCTTCACCGCGCGCCGGAACTTCTCCTTCCTGAACCCGGGATTGGAACGCGGCGGGACGACCCATACGCTCCTGATGGGGATGCAGATGATCAAGCCGGGGGAGCTCGCCTGGGCTCACCGTCACACCATCGCGGCTCTTCGTTTTGTCATCCAGGGGAATGCGCGCGTCTTCACCGTGGTTGACGGGGAGGTGTGTCCGATGGAGCCCTATGACCTGATCCTGACTCCTCGCTGGAGCTGGCACGACCATCACAACGAGTCGGACGAGCCGGCCATCTGGCTCGATGTGCTGGATCTGCCATTAGTGATTGGTCTGAACCTCCCCTTCTACGAGACGTATCCTGGAGATCGCCAGCAGCTCCGGCGCTCCAGTGAAGCTGAATACATCCAGGCGCGCGCCGGCGCCCTGCGCCCGACCTGGGAACAACCTAGGCGTGAGCACCTCCCGTTGCGATACCCATGGGCGGAGACGGAGGCACAACTCCGGAAGATGCGCTCCTTGCCGGGGAGCCCTTACGATGGCCTTGCTCTGGAGTACGTCAATCCTGTGACTGGAGGACCCACATTGCCGACCCTGAGCTGCTGGATCCAAATGCTCCGACCCGGGGAGGAGACCAAGCGGCATCGGCACACCTCAAGCGCTGTCTACTTCGTCGTCCGGGGCGAGGGGAAGACGATCGTCGGGGAGCAGGAGCTTCTCTGGAGTCAGCATGACGCGTTCTGTGTGCCCAACTGGGCGTGGCATCAGCATGTCAATCGGTCGAAGACTGAGGAAGCGATCCTCTTCTCTGTCCACGATATCCCCTTGTTGCAAGGGCTCGGGCTCTATTATGAGGAACCCGAGAACTCATTGCAGATGAAGCCTGCTCCTGAAGTGCCTCTTCTCCCAGAACGGAGGATAGGGTGAGAGCGGGAGCGGGATCCGGTGCTCTTCCATTGACGGTGAAAGAGTTAACGATCTCGATCAGGAGGTGTCTTATGAGACAGAATGTCGTAGCCGTGATGATGATGTGCGGTGTCCTTCTGTTGAAGGGCGCTATGGGGCAAGAGAATGGTCAAGAGGAGAGGGGGTATGTTGAGCGAGGGCGGGAGTTGTATGTCCGTCATTGCGCTGCATGTCATGGGGTTGATGGACGGGGATCAGGGCCGGCGGCCGCAGCCTTACGGAAAAAGCCGGCGGACCTGACGGTGATCCAGAAGGCGGGAGAGGAGTTCCCCCTCTATCGCGTGATGACGTTCATTGATGGGGAGCGAGTCGTTCCAGCCCACGGGACGCGAGAGATGCCGATCTGGGGGAAGGTCTTTCGGCGCGCGGAGGGAGAGGCACTCAAGCAGCTGGAGATTTACGCGTTGGCGAAGTACCTGGAGGCAATCCAGAGGAATCGGGGACGATGAGAATCTTGCGGTGGCGATGGCGGGAGCGGGCATATCGGCGGGAGCGGGAGGGGTTTTTTCACGCGCTGAGGCATTTGAGCCGGCGAGAATTCCTGAGGGTCATGGGGGAGGTGGGCGCCTGGGCGGCAGCACAGGGGGCGTGGTGGCACACTTTTCAGCTCGTGGACATCGTGGTGGGAAAGCGGCGGCCGAGATTTCGCCTCGCCTACATCACGGATACGCACCTCTTTCGTCCCCAGATGAATGAGCGCTTCTTGCGGGCTGCACTTCGGGCCGTGGAGGATCTGAATCGCTTGGACCCACCTCCGGACTTCGTGGTTATGGGAGGGGATTTGGCACATGGGGGGGAGCGGGCGGAGTTGGAGTTGGGACGAGAGATCTTGAAGCAGGTGAAAGCCCCGGTGAAGATGGTCGTCGGAGAGCACGACTGGTATCTGGATTTGGGGGAGGCCTGGCAGCAGATGTTCGGATCGCCCAATTACTCGTTCGACCACCGAGGCGTTCATTTCGTTGTGCTCATGAGCGTGAGGATGCGGGATTTCTGGACAGAGCGGAGGATGACGCCGCACGAGCGGATGCGAGCTGTGGGGCAGCTGGACCATCCGGAGACGAGTCGGTTCGAAGTGGGGGAGCACGGGAGGCAGTGGCTCGCCGAGGATTTAGCGAAGGTGCCCCGTGAGCAGCCGGTCGTGGTGCTGACGCATGCGCCTCTGTACAAGTACTATCGGCGGTGGAACTTCTGGATCGAGGACGCTGAGCAGGTGCAGGCACTTTTGGCGCCCTATCGGGCCGTGACTGTGCTGCACGGACACACGCATCAGGTGGTGACACATCGGATCGGGACGATCCATTTTCACGGGATGTTGGCCACGGCCTGGCCGTGGCCGTATGCCCCGGAAGGACTACCCCCCTTGACGGTGCAGATGGATCGGGTTGATCCCTTTGACGAGCTGGATGGGGTGGGTATTGGAGCCCTGGATCTCTACGCTGATGGATACGGAGATAAGCAGTACTTCTTCTTCCGGCGCGAACCTCTGAGGATCGCCCGCGCCTACCTCCAGTCCTGGGGCCGAGAAGCTATCCCTCCTGCTCCCGAATTTCCTTGGTATTGATGCGGGAGGTGGCGCGCATTGGCCCAGGATGAGAGGGCCGAAGGATTCGTGTGGTGAGCGCGTTAAGGGGGAGTGGTATACCGGACCTCCGATCCAGTAATTGAACGCCGAGTCTACACTGATCTGAGATCTTTCGGGAGAAGCGACGGCGGATCTTCCAACGCACGTGGCAATTATGTGGCCCATGAGAGCGAACTCCGGCAGCCGGGAGACCACTCTTAATACCGGAGTTGTGATCCCTCGCCCTCGGGGACCCTCGGGGTCCTGGTCCTGGCCAGGACGGAAATAGGGCGGTGAGGCCTAGTAGGGCACTCTACGCATGGGGGTCCTGTGGGGGTGAGGAGAATGCTCTAGCGTAGAGGACTGACCCATGGGATCGCACTTTGACTACTTGAAGGCCGCTCGCGCCGTGGCCGCGCAAGCCGCCCGTTGGGCCCACGAGGCGGATCGCCAGCGACGTCTTCACGGTGAGGTCGTACAGGCTCTGAAACAATCGCGGTTATTGGACGTGCTCAAGCCCGCTCGGTACGGAGGGTGGGAGAGCGATCTGCTCACGTTCCTGCGAATCGCGCGAGAGATCGCGCGGGGTGATGCTTCGGCGGGATGGGTCTATGCGATCCTGGGGATCCATAATTGGTGGCTTGCCCTGGCCGATCCTCGCTTACAGGACGAGATCTGGGGCGCCGGGGAGGAGGTTGTGTTCGCCGACGCCTTTCCCCCGGTTGGAGAGGCTCGACCGACATCAGGGGGATACCTGCTGAGTGGACACTGGAAATTCCTGAGCGGTGTCGAGTGGAGTGAGTTCATCGCCGTGGGTGCTATAGCCCCTGCCCCGGATCATGGTCAACCCGAGTACATGATGTTCTTCCTCCCTCGAACCCTCTATCGGGTCGTGGATGAATGGGACGTGGTGGGACTTCGGGGGACGGCGAGCAATAGTGTGATCGTTCAAGAGGCCTTCATCCCCCTCTATCGGGTTTTCCTCTTGGGGCGCGTTGCCGAGACGGGACAGGCCCCAGGGCATCAGCTTCACTCAAGTCCCCTGTATCGCGTGCCGTTCGTCCCCGCCATCTGCACGGCGTTAATCGCGCCCATTGTCGGGGCCACGCGCGCGGCCGTCGAGGAATTCCATAAATGGGTGGAGACTCGCGTGCCCGCCTTTCGCACGGCTCCGCAGAAGGAGATGGTGAGCGCCCAAATGCTCTTGGCCCAAGCCGCTCTCCGAGTGGAGATCCTCGAGAGGGAATCCGAGCGGTATGCGGAGGAGGTCATGCGCTGTGCCGATCATCCTGTGAGCGAGGGAGAGCGAGTGCGCTTCTTCGCCTGGCGCGCCCTCTTGGTGCGGGAGGCGATCACCATTGTGGATGACTTGTTCCATGCCGCAGGCGGTCACGCCATTTTCTCCGCGCATCCGCTTCAGCGGATCTGGCGCGACGTCCACGCTGCTGCTCAACATGTGGCGCTTAACTTCGATACGGCCATGGAGGGCTACGGGAGGGTGCTCACTGGATCACCGAGCGGGATCCCCTTCCTGTGAGTTGGGAGGGGGATCCATTGGTGCGGCAGGGGGGGATGACCATGGCGCGCTTCACTGCCGATCAGTATATCGAGCGTCGCGTCTATACTGATCCCGAGGTCTTTCGACAGGAGCAGGACCGAATCTTTCGACGGACGTGGCAATATGTGGCCCATGAGAGCGAACTCCGACAGCCAGGAGATTATAAGGTAGCGACCATCGCCGGCGAATCATATCTCGTCTGCCGGGATCGCGAGGGGGGGATTCGCGTCTTCGCCAATGCCTGTCGCCATCGCGGGGCGACCCTCGCGCGTGGGACGCGGGGACAGGCCTCGGCCTTTCGCTGTCCTTATCACGCCTGGACTTATGATCTGCAGGGACGGCTCATCGGCGTCCCACTGCCTGATGGCTACGAGGGGGGGCTCCCGCGCGAGGACTATGGGCTCCCCTCCATTCGCGTGGAGACCTTTTGTGGAATGGTCTTCGCCTGCCTAGATGCTGAGGCTCCTTCGCTTATGGAATATCTCGGGGAAGCGGCTCCCTATGTGGAGCGGAGCGTCCAGGGCCTGGAGGTGATCGGGTACAACAAGTCGCTGTTTCGAGGCAATTGGAAGTTCTACCAGGAGAACTTCGGGGACGGGTATCATCCCCCCTTCCTGCACCAGGCGATGGGACCTGCTTACCTCTCATCCTATCACGTCAATGGCGAGGCCGTGGATCTGGGGAACGGGCACATGCTCCTGATCTATGATCCCCCGAAGCCCGAACATCTGGACCTCTCGCGGCTCAGCGCGGCTCTTGGTCTCCCGCTCTCTCCGGAGGTCATGTGGACGAGTGGGATCTTCAATCCCTATCCGAAAGGCGAGGATACGGTCCTGAGTCTCTTCCCCAATACGATCATCCCTGACATCGTGGCTGTCACGTCCATTCACCGTGTAATCCCCCTTGGCCCGGATCGCACGCTCCTGGAGATCGCGATTCTCGGGGATCCTCGAGATTCCGAGGAGTTTCGCGCCTTCCGACTTCGGCAATCGACGATCTGGGGGCCCGGGGGGCGGGCTGGAATTGATGACATCGCGGTTGCCGAGCGGTGTCAGATCGGGGCTTCCTTCGCCTCCGCTCCTCATTTTCTCATGGCCCGTGGGGCGAGCGAGGAGAAGCGAGGGGCCATTATCAACGAATACACCTTGCGGGGATTCTACCGCGAGTGGAGACGCCATATGGGATGGGGTGAGTGAGGGCCATGAACGGAGAGGAGAGAGAACGCCTTCTCCAGCAGGTCTATCGATACGCCTGGTTCTTGGACGAGAAGCAGTTCGACAGGTGGATCGAGCTATTCGCCGAAGGCGCCTCCTATGTCGTGACGACGGAGGAGAACGTCCGGTGTGGCTATGCGTTCGCCCCCATTCGGGAGAGCAAGGAGACTTTGCGAGAGCGCCTTGCGGAGTGGCAGCGCCTGTGGTGGATTGATCCCGCTGTGACGAGCCGTGTCATCGCCAATCCCCTGGTGGAGGCCGAGGGACCCATACGGGCTCGCGTGCGCTTCTACATGATGCTCTATCGGACGAAGGATGGTCATCTGACCGAGCTCGTCGGATGCGCCAAGTGTTCTACGCTCTGGGAGAAGGAGGATGACTGCTGGCGCCTCCGGGAGTTCACGGCCATTCTCGACTCCGGCATCATTCCCGGAGTCCTGGAGATCTTCTAGGAGGCCGACAGATGCTCCGTGAGATCCGCGTGGCCACTCCCCATCGAGGTCTGACGGGGAACCTCGTGTGGATGATCCGAGAGGCCTTCGAAGAGGAGGGGCTTCGCGTTCGGCTTGTCACCCTGGGAGCAGGCCCAGCCATTGTCCAGAGCCTGCAGTGCCATGAGGCGGAGTATACCAACGTCATGGCCGGCCCTCTCATGGCTGCTCTCGCTGGCATCCCGGTCCGGGTGCTGATGACCTATCAGAACAGAGGATGGCAGATGTGGGCGCACCCGACCGTCGCGCAGCCAAAGCAGCTTGAGGGGAAACGCGTCGGGCGGGGCTCTCCTCTGGTTTGGAGGTACGTGGAGCGAAGACTCTCTCAAGAGGGGGTGGATGTCTCCGCCATACACGGGCACGAAGGCGTCGCTTCAGCGCGCGATGTCCTGCAGGGGCGCGCGGAGGCGGCCCTGTTGCTCGCTCCGATGACGGTGGAAGCTCGCGATCTGGGTTTGCGGCAGCTCTTCGAAGTCGCTGAGGAGATGCCCACATTTGGCGTTGTGGCGCTCGCCGAAACGCGCCAAGAGGATCTAGATCGGAGAGTCGTGCGAGCGGTCTCCCACAGCGTTCATCTCTTGCAGGAGAGATGGGACGAAGGGGTCGAGATCGCGGTGAGGGAGCTCCAGGTCCCGTCCCAATGGGCTGAGGGGGCCGTGCGTGAGACCGTAGCGCGGCTCAATCCAACGGGGGTGATCTCCGAGGAGGTCCAACGCCTTTGGATCGCTTTGGCGAGTGAGGTCACGGGGCTGGCTGCGATTCCCATCTCACAGGTCTTCGATTTTCGGATGCTCGATGACAAGCTTGGGGGATGAGTGATGAGTGGACGCGCGCTGAAGCGTGTGATTTGTTGCCACTGTCCGATGGCATGTGGCCTGCTGGCTCACGTCGAAGGCAATCGGGTCATCGGCCTGACGGGCGATCCTCAGCATCCCCTCAGTCGAGGGTTCATCTGCATCAAGGGGGAGCGCGCGCACGAGTACCATGGACATCCCGGGCGGCTTGATTTCCCCTTGAAGCGAGTGGGACGTCGCGGAGAAGGGCGGTGGGAGCGCATCTCTTGGGACCAGGCCATGGATGAGATCGCGGCGAAGCTCCAGCATCTGCGTGATCGCTATGGTCCGGAATCTGTGGCTCTGGCCCATGGCACCTTTCATGGTCCGGAATGCGGCATTGGTCTCCGGTTCCTCAACCTCTTCGGGAGCCCGAATTCCAGCGGGATGGGCATTCCGTGCGCTGGCCCCGCCCTGGAGGCTGAGAGTCTCACGTACGGCTTCGGCCCCACCTATATCTCGCCCCCGATCCCGGGAACGACGCGATGTATCGTCATCTGGGGGAGTCGTCCTTCGGCCTCTCAACCCCCTGTATGGCAGGCGATCTTGGCCTGTCAGGATGCTGGAGCGAAACTCATTGTCGTGGATCCCATTCGCACCGAAGAAGCCGAGCGCGCGGATCTCTGGCTCCAAATCCGGCCGGGGAGCGACGGGGCGTTGGCTCTGGGCTGGCTCTATGTGATCATCGAGGAGGAGCTCTACGATCGTGCGTTTGTCCAGCAGTGGGGATTCGGGTTTGATGCCCTCCGAGAACGAGTCCGGGCGTATCCTCCGGAGCGCGTGGCGGAAGTCACGTGGATCCCAGCCGAACGCATCATCGAAGCTGCCCGATTGTACGCCACTCACCAGCCGGCGATCCTGAACTGGGGAGTCGCCAATGCGCAGATCGGCCGCAACGCGTTGCAGACTGAGCGGGCTAAGGCTATTCTCAGGGCGATCACGGGAAGCCTCGACCGACCTGGTGGGACGCTCTTGATCGGACCGCCTTCTCAGGCGCTTATCATGCCCGATCTGGAGATGTATGATGCCTTGCCTCGGGAGCAGCGGCAGAAGAAGTTAGGGGCTGATCGCTTCCGATTGCATGGAGAAGGGTACGAGATGCTCAGCCACGCGATGGAGCGCGTGTGGGGGAAGAGACGGATGCTCAGCCAACTATGGGCGGCCGATGTCCCCTCCCCGCTGCTATGGCGGGCGATCCTCAGCGGCGAGCCTTACCCCATCAAGGCGCTTCTCATCCAATATCATAACCCGTTGGGGGCCTGCTCCAATGGACGGATTGTGTACGATGCACTCACGAGCGAGAACTTGGAGCTTGTGGTCGTTCATGAGCTCTTCATGACCCCCACAGCCGAACTCGCCGATTATGTGCTCCCGGCGTGCCATTGGTTGGAGAAATCCGCTCTGCTCACCTTCTTCGGATGGGCGAATGTGGCCATCGCCGGAGAACGCGCT
>BEHM01000030.1 GCA_002923315.1 bacterium HR10 | reverse complement strand
GTGATCGCACTCGTCAACGTCGTCTTCCCATGATCAATGTGCCCGATCGTCCCCACATTCACATGCGGCTTCGTCCGCTCAAACCGCTCCTTGGCCATAGACATCTCCTTACTCGAAGTGATCTCTCTACTGGAGCCCACGACCGGACTCGAACCGGCGACCCCGTCCTTACCAAGGACGTGCGCTACCGACTGCGCCACGTGGGCTCTGGCTAATCTTACTCGGTTCGGCCATAAAGAAAAAGCCTGGAGCGGGCGACGGGACTCGAACCCGCAACACCGAGCTTGGAAGGCTCGTGCGCTACCGTTTGCGCCACGCCCGCTCGATGCCTCCGCCTGGCCCACGAACAGGAGCTGGTGCAGGGGGAAGGATTCGAACCTCCGAAGGGCACTGAGCCCGCCGGGTTTACAGCCCGGTGCATTTGGCCACTCTGCCACCCCTGCACCGCTTCACCATTTTTCAAAGACCTGTGGAGCCGGTGGCGGGATTCGAACCCACGACCTGCTGATTACAAGTCAGCCGCTCTACCAACTGAGCTACACCGGCTTCCCCGATGGAGCGATCCCGACGTCATCAGCGACGGACCTCCCCATCTGGCCTCGGACAAAACCAAAATGATAACAAAATTTCCGGCAAGCGCAAGTCGTCACAAGGCCCTATCGAAAATTTCCCGAGAGCCCAGGCCCCGTCGGGGACCGCGCGCGGCCGGCTGCGAACCGCGTTGTCGTGTGCTATGATAAAGAAGCTTTCCATCAAGGGGGTTGAGAACGATGAGTAAGGAGGAGCACAGAATGAAGGGACGGTATCTTGTCTCAGGCGTGGTGGGAGGGATCTTCGTTCTGAACGGCCTCATGATCTCAGCCCAGGCGCCGACCTCGGCAGAAGGCGCTCAGGAGCCGGCGGTCACGCGTCGCTACTCGAACGTGAAGTGGAGCGCTGAACGACAGACGCTCGTGGGCGCCAATATCGTCATCACGCGGCGGGGGGATCAATTGAGCGGCACGTATGTCCTCTTCGATGGGAATATGGAGGGGACATCATATCGCCTCAGAGGGACGGCCCACGATGGGCGCATCTCCTTCACCGTCGGCGCCAAGGGGATGACCCTGCGCTTCACCGGGCGCATGACCGAACAGGAGTTGGTCGGGAAGATGACAATCACCCGAGCCGATGGGACGCGCGAAGAGCACGACTTCAAGGCCCGACGGCTCTGGCGCTGAGTCGCCCGCCGGGGGGTTCGATGGCATGACACAGACTCCACTGCCGATCGAACTGGTCTATTCGATCCTGTGCGACGATGTCCGCCTGGAGGTGGGGAATAAGTTGACCTTCGTCGGCGTCTTCTCGGCGATCTTCGTTCCTCACCTCCCGGCTACGATCCTGAAGTTCGCCATTGTTCATCACTGGCGCGGCGAGGGGACATATCTCTCGGAAGTCCGCATCCTCTCCCCGGATCGAAAACAAGCCATCGCCGCATCGCATCCGGCCAGTTTCTCCATCCCGCCCGGCGGCTATGCGGATAATGTGACCATCTTCGCCAACGTGACGTTCCCTGTCACAGGGACCTACGTCGTCCAAACGCTGGTGAACTCGGCGCTCTTTCACGAGCAACCCCTGCCCGTCGGCCTCCTCTCGGAAGAGGAAGCGCGGCGATTCCCTCTTGTGCCGCCCATTGGGGATCGGGTTCACTGAGGGCGACCAGGAGGTGCTTTTTTGGAACTCTTCGGGACGGTCGATCGTGTCAACAAGTGTTGGCAACGAGCGCATGATGGGGCCGACGATCGCACAGGTGGAGGTAATCGCCAACAGGGCCGAAGGGGATAGGCCCTCTCACGCCTCCTCTCAGGAGCCGACGTGGCCGATGTCGGGATATGCATGCTGGAGCGATCATGACCTGATGGCGGCGGTGCGGGAGGGGGATGACGGAGCCTTCGATGAGCTGGTCCGACGATACCAATCGCCGATGACCGGTTACCTCTATCGCCTGCTGAACGATTACGAGACGGCCCTGGACCTGGCGCAGGAGACGTTCGTGCGTCTGTACCGAAACGCGCATCGGTATCGTGCGAATCACAATTTCTCGACGTACCTCTACAAGATCGCGACGAACCTCGCCATCAGCGAGCTGCGGCGTCGGAAGCGGTGGAATATGTTCTCGCTCGTCTCCTTCTTCGCCGCGAGAGATGGCGAGGGGGATGAACGCCCGTTCGACCTCCCGGATCCGCAGCCGCTGCCGGACGCACAGATCCTGCACGAGGAGCGGCGGCGGATCATCGCGCGCGCCGTCGCCTCGTTGCCGGAGAAATATCGCGTGGCGATCGTCCTCCGTGACATCCAGGGACTGGAGTACGAGCAGATCGCAGAGGTCTTGGGTCTTCCCCTGGGCACGGTGAAATCCCGCATCAATCGCGCGCGGAATTTCCTGCGCGAGAAGTTGCGGGGGTATCTCTCGGAGTGAGGAGCAAATGGCGATGACGTGCGGACGTCTGCGACGAGAGTGGGAGCCGGATGGGCCGATCCCGAGCTGGGCGCGCGCGCATGTGGCCGAGTGCACCGCTTGTCGCGCCCACGTGGAGGAGCTGAGCCGATTGCGTCGCGCGCTGGCGGCGCTCGCGGAAGTGCCGGTGCCCGAAGATTTCACCCATCGCGTGCGCGCGCGCGCTTTGGTCGCGCGCCCGCCGGCGCTCTGGCCGCGCGCGCTCGCCGTGGCGGCGCTGGGCGCGATCGCCGTCGCGTTGCTCTTCACCCTGGAGCGAGAACGCTCATCGCCGCCGGAGGGGCCGCGCGCCTTCGTCGCCAGCCCTTCATCCGCCGAAATCGCGCCGCGTGAGATGGCGCCGCATGCGACTTCGCGCGAGGCCCCGGAGACTGCGGCTCTTGGGAAGCGCCCCCGTGTGGCTCCACCCGCGCGCTCCAAGGGGGATCAAATTTCCCGGATGACCACACCTGCATCAGTCGGCCCCAATCGCACATCGGCTCGTGACTATGAGGCGGTCCTGAGCGAAGCCTTCGTGAGCCGCGAGGCCGACCCCTCCGATGCGCCTCTCTCGCACGACGGGGTGATTCTCCTCCTGCGAAATGAGGAGACGCAAGAGGAGAGCATCCTGGCGATTCCGCCGGTCGTCTTCGGCTCGCGACTGCTCCCTCTGCGGCCCGCGTCTCCCACACCAGGGGAGAGGCGGAGAATCCTGTGAATGCACGCGACATGATCCGAAAAGGGGGAACGGCGATGACGCACCGACAGGGCGCCCTTCAGCGGCGACCCAAGAACTCAAGACTCAGCTTGAGAATCGTCGTGGGGCTCGCCCTCAGCGGGAGCCTTGCGTTCGCCCAGGCGCCCTCCCCCCATGCCCTCAAACGTGAACCTTCGGCGACCGTGGCGCAGCGAGGGGAACCCGCTCCAGAGTCGCTGCCTCCTCCCTGGCTGGTGACGGTCATCCATCGGATCAGCGTGCGCGATCTGCTGGAGAATCTGCGGCGCCAGGGGATCCAAGCTTCGGCGCTCGACGGCCTGACCCGATCGCAGCAGATCACGAACATCACGACAGGTCTGGTCGTGGATGAGCGCGGCCGCGTCCTGGCGCGTTTGATGAGTGCGATCTCCGGCTCGCGAGAGACCGACGTGACCGTGCTGACGCGCGATGGTCGGGCTTTGCGACCGACGCTCGTGGAATATGACGAGGCCACCGGATATGCCGTTTTGGAGGTCCCCGCGCTGGGCATCGCTCCTCCGCCTTTCGTGCGAGAGGGGACGAGCTGGTCGCCGGACGCTCCAGTGAAGGTCTTCGCTCAGGTCCCTGAGATCGCCCCTGCGAGCGGTGCCCATGGGACGGCGAGGCGACCTTCGGAACGCGCTCAGGCGACTCCGATGGGCGGCAGCGAACTCCCTTCGTGGCGCCACCTGTTGCCGATGAGATTCAAGCTGGAGGCGGCGCGCCTGAAGATCGCAGCTGCGCTCTCGGCCAGCCTCCGCGATCGCACGGATACTCATGCGGAGTCGGCTGCGGACCGACCGATGCTCCTTCTGGAATTACCCCAGGCGAATTGGTCGGCGGACGGAGGGGTCATTGTCACGGAGAAAGGCGAAGTACTCGGAGTGGCGGAAGAGCAGGCGCCCGGAGCTTACATTGTGCGCTCGACCGAGAGCCTGCGCGCCTTGACCTCGCGGCTTCTCACAAGAGCTCGAGCACCGGCAGCGAAGGCCCAGGAGAGGGCACCGGCCGAGGCCCCACGAGCCACAGCTCGAGCGACGAGCGTTGTCCCCACGCGCGGATGGATCGGCATCCGTGCGGCGAATCTCGCTGATCTGAGAGATGCCGAGCGCGCGGCACTCGCCTCAGTGCCAGGGGCGGCTGTGATCGCGACCGAAGTGATCGCCGGAGGGCCAGCCGAACGCGCCGGGATGCGCGCGGGCGATGTCATCCTTCAATATCGCGACCAAGCCGTCACGTCGGTCGAGGCGCTGGCGGACATGATCGCTCAAACCCCTGTGGGCGCTTCGGTTCCGGTGAGGATTTGGCGCGAGGGCGAGATACGGCAACTGCTCATCTCCATCGAGGCGCGCCCAAGCGGCATGATCCTGGAGCCCCCACCTCCTCCCCTATTCCCGACGCTCTCGCCGGAGAACAGGCACGAGCTGACGGCACAAGGGGTATTGACCCGATGGGGGCTGCGCGTGATGGATTTGACCGAGCAACTGGCGGACTTCTTCGGCGTGCAGAGAGGTGTCCTCATTTTGGAGGTGATGCCCGATGGGCCGGCCGCTCGAGCGGGCGCGCGCGCCGGAGACGTGATCGTGGGGGTCGGCTCCTCGCCCATCCGCACCCGATCGGACCTACTGCGCGCGCTTCGCGCACTCTCGGGCGACGCTGTGACGCTCCGCATCGTCCGGGAGCGTGAGCCGCTCCTGATGACCCTCAGCCTCCGCTGAATCTATGCGCGGATCGGCCTTCGGCGCAGCGCTTCTGTTGGGACTCGCCTGGAGCCAGGCGCTTTCCCCCACATCTCCCCCGCAGGGGCGAGAGCCCATGGTCCGCGTCAACGTCGCCGTCTTCGATGGCGCAGGGCGACCGGTCACCGACATGCGTCAGGAGGAGTTCACCATCCTCGAGCTTGGAGAAGAGCAACGCATCGAACGATTTCTCCCACCGCGCGCTCCGCTGCGGATCATCCTGCTCGTGGATCGAAGCCCGAGCGTGGCTTTCGGGCTTCCACAGGTGCTCGATGCCGTACTGGAATTCCTCCTCCACCTCGGCCCATATGATGAGGTCTCCGTGATCTCCTTCAGCAGCCGCGTGGCGCTCGAATCCGATTTCACGTTCAACGTGGACCGACTGCGCGAAGTGCTTCGGCGTCTGGAGCCGATGCGCGACCCGACCGACGCAACCAAGCTCTACGACGCCGTAGCCATCGCGCTCGAACGCCTCCAAGAACAGACGGAGGCGCGCACGGCCCTACTTCTTGTGAGCGATGGCCGGGATCGCGGCAGCACGGAGGCGCGACGCGATGAGACGCTCCAGCTGGCCCGCCGCAGCTTCGTCACCATCTATCCCATTTATGTCACCCCGCGTGCTTCGGCCAAGAGCGACTACCTCGAATGGCTGGCGGCGACAACCGGCGGCGAGCTCTATCGTACCGGTGCGGATCTCGATCGAAACCTGGTCGAGCTGGCCCGCCTCCTTCGCTCGCATTACGTCTTGGGATATGTGTCTTCGCATCCGCCGAACCCGAAGCGAGAGCATACGATTCAGGTGCGCGTCTCCCGCGCAGACGTCACGCTTCGCGCCACTCGCAGCTACCGGCCCTTTGTGAAAGGACCGTGAGAGGCACATCCCGCGGGACGTCCCACCGATCCGACCGTGCTTTCATTCAGAAGGTGAAGCGCAACTGCAGCTCGACGCGACGGGCGGGCAGGGCCGAATTCGCGCGCCCGAAGAAAGGCGAAGTGAGTACGCCGCTATAGTTGGTGAAATTGACCGTGTTCAAGAGGTTCGTCGCGCGCACCACGAGCGTGAAGCTATAGCGATACTCTCCAGCGCCAAATCCCGGGAACCCACCACCTCTTCCTGGACCGAAGCCCCCACCGCCGGGACCACGCCCTCCACCACCGCCCCCTCCAGGACCAGGTCTCCCTCCAAAACTCCTGCTTCCGCGCGGTCCGGGCATCGCCGCACCCTCAGGCCCTCCTTCCTGCTGTCCGAGCTGAGGCCAACCGCCGCGCGCGCGAGGCTGCCCGAATCCGAAGGTGCGCGTGAGCGTCAGGTCCACGCTCCGGTAAGCGGGTCCGATGCCGAAGTTCCGCGGAATGAATGGCTCATCGGGACGCGGATTCGGATTGAACGTCCCAAAGGGCGTTCGAACGGCGCCTGGCAGGGAAGGATCGGCGAATGAAGGCCGATCGTTGATGATCGTATCGAGATTGTTGTCCCGCCCCGTCGTGATGTTGAACGGACGACTCGAACGAATATTCACAAATGGCGCCAGCCGGATCTTCCACGGCAGAGTGATCATCCCGCCCACGAAGACCTGATGTCGGGCATCGAAGCCGGCTCGCCCCCACTCGCTGCGGGCGCCGTACTGGTTGACCGGCGTGGAGAAGGCCCCATCGGAATCGTTCTTGGTCGAGGAGAGCACGTAGGCGCCGAAGAGCGTGAACGTGCGGTTGAACTGACGACGAACGCCCAGTCGCAACTCGTTCCGAAGCGAGTAGGCCGTGGACTCGATCTGGAAGATCGGTCCCTGCTCTGGTCGCGGCGGCAGCAGCGTGCCGGGCAGCGGCGCATTAATGTTCCGCGAGCGGAAGAGATGCACGCCGCGAATGCGCGAATACCCCACACTCACGAAGAAGCCGCGCGGCAGCTGTCGCTCCATCTCCATGGTCGCCTGGAAGGTATAGGGCGCGACCAGATCGGGTGCCAGAACACGCACGCTCGTCGGACGAATGCTCACCTCGCCTTCAGAGAACGGATCAGGGAAGCCCGGCGCGCGGATGATGATCTGCTGTTGCCGCCGCCCATCGAACCGAATCGTATTGAGCACGAGATTGGCCTCCAGCGCATCGTAGAAGAGGCCGGCGCCGCCTCGAATGACCATCTGTCGGCTCCCGCGCGGTGACCAGGCCACACCAAACCGTGGCGCGAAATTGATCCGATCTCGGAGATGCGTTTGAAACTCATGGCGCAGTCCGAGGGAGAGCGTGAGATTCGGGCGCACGCGCCAATCATCCTGGATGAACCAGGCGAACTCCCAGAGGGTGACGGCCGCCCGCGGATCCCCACGATTGATCGTGAACTGCGTGGGTCGCACGCCCGGAACGCCGAGCAGCACATCGCGATATTGCTCGAGACTGGAGAAGGTGAACGTGCCGCCGAAATTCGATCGGTTCACATCCTCCAGGCGTTCGGCCTCCGCCCGCACGCCCATCTTCAGCAGATGACGCTGCCAGGGGAGCGAGAAGGTATTGCTGAACTCCAGCTCGTCACTGGTCCGCCGACTGAAGAGCGCATTCTGATTGCCTCCGGCACTGAAGGCGTCCAAGACGATGAGGGCGGGCCGATCCGAGAGGGCCTCGCTGCCAGATTCGCGGCGATCAAGCTGCAGGCGCAGTTCGTTGGTCATCCGCCGCTGAATGAGCGAGGTGAGGGAGAAGCGCAGCGTCTGCTGCCGACTCTCACTGGTCGCCGCGCGCTCGGGGAGATTGAAGCCCCCGACGCCTTGATTGCGGTTGCTGCTCTCAAAGAGGCGATACCCGAAGCCGAACGTGTGATCTCGCCCCGGCTGCCATTCGCTGCGCAGGGAGAACTCCGTCCCCCGCTGCGGCGTCGGGACGACGGTCGCAAACGGCACGGGCTGAAGGGTCATTGGATCCAGGATCGTCGCCCGGACCGTCTCGTTCTCATCCAGCTCGCGACGTTGCAACTCGGCGAAGAACGACGCCCGGTTGCGCAGGATCGGGCCACTCAGGAAGCCTCCATAGCGCCGGACCTGCAAGGGCGCGCGCACGGGCGCGAAGGCGTTGCGCGCATTGAGCGCTTCGTCATTGAAATCGAAGAACCCGTTCACGCGGAACAGGTCTGTGCCCGGCCGCGTGAGGATCTCAATGCGCCCACGCCCGGGCTCGCGGAACTCGGCGGAGAAGGGGTTGCTGTTGATCCGAATCTCACGGATGGCGCCGCGCGGGGGGATGCGTCCGCGCTCGCGAAATCCATCCACGAAGACCTGCACATCGCCGGCGCCGACCGAGGGCCCGGCCATCTGGCGCAGAACCTCCAGCAACTCCTCCGGATCCTCCGGCAGCGCTTCCAGCTCCTCACCACGGATCACGATGGCCGAGAGATTCGTATCCGGTTCGACCGAGATGCGCGCCTCCTCGGTCACCTCCATGCGCTCGGTGATCAAGATCTCCAGTGTGATCGTGAGCGGATGCGGCAGCGGCGTCCCCTCCCGCCGGACGCGCGTCGTCCCGGCTGGACCAGGCTCCACCACGAGGGCAGGTTCTTCATAAGGCGTGAACCCTTCGGCCGTGACGCGCAGATGATAGGTCCCCGGCGCCAACGGGCCGAAGCGAAATTCTCCGCTCGCATCCGTGACATGCCGATGTTCTTGCCCTTGCGGGTCCCGCAGCACGACTTCGGCACCGATGATGATCGCCCCGCTCGGATCCACGACGATCCCGCGCAGCTCCAAAGGGCGCGATGGGACGTCTTGAGCGAGGCCCGGCCAGCTCAAAGCGCCGATCACCAAGAGCGCGGCCAGAGGGCGGCTCCAGGATTGAAAAGGGGAGCGGTGATGTCCCCTTCGAGACGACAAGCTCAACAGACGATGTCGCATCGTTCCCCTCTCCCTGTCTTTTTTCTCGGCTCCATTCCGATCCCCACGGGCGTGATGACGGCTCAATGGGGACGCGGGGCGCCTACTCGATGGCGTCGGAGCCGCTGCTGAACGTGAAGGCGCGCGTGCGCACGGCCGGATAGAGGGCATCCCGAACGCGCTTGTAAGGCGCCGTCATGGCCTCAGTGTTCTCCACCACCGTGCGCCAGCTCTCGTTGAATCGGAAGTTCTTGACCGGATATTTGATCTCCCCGTTCTCGACCAGGAATAGGCCGTCGCGCGTCAGCCCTGTGCTCGTCCCCAAGATCGGATTGAGGGCGCGGATGTACCAAAAGCGCGTGACCAGAAGCGCTCGGTCGGTCTTTCGGATCAGATCCTCGAGGGTCCCCTCGCCGCCTTCGATGATGAGGCTCGTCGGGGCAGGTGTCGGCTCACCGCCGGAACGCCGGGCTTGCGCCGGCGAGAGGAGGAGATTTCGAACGATCCCCTTTTCGATCCAGGTGATCTTCCGCGTGGGACGCCCAGCCTGAAGCAGAGCCGCTCCGCCGCCCAATCCCCCGCCGCCAAAGCCGAATCCACCGCCGGCGAGCGTGAAGGGCATGCCGAGCAACTTGGGATGAGTCGGATCACTGCGCAGCGTGTAGAGGGGATTCGTGATGGGCTTGCCCACCTCGACCCGTTCGGCCGGCAGCAGCGACAGATCCGGCCCGAAGATGCCCCCGCCTCCCCCCCGCCGTCCCGTCAACAGCGCGGTCACGTTCGGTCCCATGTCGGCGAAGGCATCCGGCTCCAGAATGACCGTGTAATCGCCCGGGGGCAACTCGCGGGGATTCACCGAGCGGATCGCCTTCTCGGCCGCGATCCGAGCGGCTTTCTCGACATCCAGCTCCTCGAAGTCGCGCGCACTCGTGGCTGCCCAACCGGAGCCGCTCCCGTCTCGGGTCCGAAAGGTCATGGAGATTTGCGCATCGGTGGACGCATGGTAGGCGAACAGACCTGCGCTATTGGCGACGGCGACGATGCCGGCGCTGGTCGTCATGAAAGCGGCGGCCACGAGGTTCTTCGCTTGCGCGACCGCCAGGACGCGTCGCAGAGCATCGGCGCGCGCTTCGGGCGTGGCTCGTGCCGTGCTCTCGAAAAAGGCGCGGATCGGGAGATACTCCTGCGGTCCCGGAAGCGGATCGCGCTCTTCGCCCAGCGGCATCCCGAACCATTCGGAGCGCGCGTTCTCCTCGGCTTCTCTCACGACCTGACGCAAGGCCGCCTCGCTCACATCGTCGGCCGTCGCGACGCCGAGCCGATTCCCCAAGACCAGCCCCACGGTCACCGAGGTTGTGTACGTGGAACCACTCGTGGTGACCGCATTGAAGGCCGCGCGCAGGTGCGTCGCATACGTCCGGCGGAGCAGGACGACCGTCTCCTTCGACGGTGAGAGCGAGAGGAGCATCTCGGTCAGGCGACGAACCTGCTCGCGATCGAGCAGGAAGTCCGAGAGCCCGCGCGAAGGTGCTGCCCCTGGGGACGGCCCGCGATCCTGGGGCCCTCCCACACCGAGAACGGCGCGTCGTGTCAGTCTCTTGCTGGCCATCACACGCTCCCTGAATTCAAGACGGTGATGTTATGGAATCGCGCCATGGCGCAACCATGGCTGACGCTGTTGGTTTGCTGCGGCTCGCCCTTGCCGTCTCCAGGCGTGCCCTGATTGACCCAATACTCCTGGCTGCAGATGGCGTCGCAGGAGCTCCAGAATTCCGGCGTGTACGATTGATAGATGACATTGCGGAGCATGCCGACCTTCTTGCCGTTCTTGATCTCCCAGAAGGCGTTGCCGCCGAACTGGAAATTGAGTCGCTGCTGATCAATCGAGTAACTGCCGCGCCCCTCGATGAGGATGCCCGCTTTCGTATCGGCGATGAGATCCTCGGGGCTGAGCCGTTCCTTCCCAGGTTCGAGCCAGACGTTCGGCATGCGCGGGATCGGTATGGAGCTCCAGCTATCGGCATGACTGCATCCCCGCGAGAAGGTCTCGCGAATGGCGTGCGCCAGCTCACGCGTCGTCTGATAGCCCACCAGAACCCCCTCGCGGATCAGGTGCCAGCGCTGCGCGGGCACGCCATCATCGTCATAGCCGACCGTCGCCAACCCGCCCGGCGTCGTGCGATCGGCGACGAAGTTGACGATCCGCGATCCGACTCGATACTTCCCCAGCTTGTCCAGCGTGAGGAAGCTCGTCCCGGCGAAGTTCGCCTCATAGCCGAGCACGCGATCCAGCTCCGTCGAATGCCCGATCGTCTCGTGGATCGTGAGATAGAGATTCGAGGGCGCGATGAGCAGCGTATACCGTCCGGGCTCCACTTCCCGAGCCGAGAGCATCTCGACGGCCTCATGGGCGATCTGTTCGACGATCTCCGCCCACTTCAATTGCTCCACGTACTCGTATCCGATGCTCTGCGGGGGGATGAACGCATTGCGGGTGGCGATCTCGGGACGCGCGCTCGCCTCACGCCGCAGAGCCGTGACCGTGAGATTGGGCAGGGTGTGATAGATGTGCTGCTCAATGTAGGAGCCCTCGGTCGAAGCGAAGCGCTTGTGCTCGTGGACGAAGGCGAGTGAGGCGTTCACACGGGCGACGCCCCTGACCTTGCGTCCGAGCTCTTCCACTCTCGTCAGGAGGGCGACCTTCTCTTGCAGGTTGACCTCAAAGGGGTTCTTCGCCATCGGCGTCTGCCAGGTATCGCGATAGGCCTTCACTGGAGCCAGGCGCACGCGCGCTGTATTGATCGCGGCATTGGCGCGGGCGATCGCCACGGCTTCGGTGGCGATGCGCCGGATCTCATCGGGAGTCACCAGGGGACTGGCCGAAAACCCCCAGGTCCCGTTGTAGAGGACGCGCACGCCGAAGCCGAAGCTCTCCGACCGGGTGACGCGCACCGGTCGCCGGTCGCGCCGTTCTTCTTCCAGAGCCGGTCCCATGCTGAATCCACCGCCTCCACCGGGGCCGACGGCGATCGTCTCCCGTCGTGAGCGAATGATGCGGATGTCGGCGTAGCTGGCTCCGAGCCGCCGCGCCGTCTCCAGGGCGATGTCCGCCAACTCCTTCCAATCCGTCACCAGCAGCGTCCGGGCCGATGCTTCGGCCACCGGACCGAGCGGCCAATCCCGCAGCACCAGGGCTCCCTCGACGGCCATCAGGGTGACCGTCGTCCTCCCGCAGGAGCGTAGAAATTCTCGTCGCGAAATGCCCATAACCCCCTCTCCGAGTGTGCTCGTTCCCATAAGACGCCCATCTCACCCTGCTGGTTACACATGGGATCTCGGGAAGGCCAGCCCTACGGACCGCGCTTCACCGCAAGGCGTGCCCCTCGCGTTGTCGAGGGATGGATTTTGCGGTATCCTTTGTGGTCTCAAACTACGAGGCGTGAGCGAGTTGTTCACGCCGGGGGAGCTACAGGCGCCATGTGGAGAGCCAGCGGGCATGAGATCCGTCGCGCGTTTTTGGAATACTTTGAGCGGCAGGGCCACCGGATTGTGAAAAGCTCGCCGCTTGTTTTGCCGCAGGACCCGACGCTGCTTTTCGCCAATGCCGGGATGAATCAGTTCAAGAACGTCTTCCTCGGCCTCGAAGAGCGAGAGTACACGCGCGCGGCTTCGGCGCAAAAGTGTGTGCGGGCCGGAGGCAAGCACAATGATCTCGAACAGGTGGGGAAGACAGCCCGTCATCACACGTTCTTCGAGATGCTGGGGAACTTCAGCTTCGGCGATTACTTCAAAGAGGAAGCCATCTGGTTCGCCTGGGACCTTCTGGTGAACCAGTGGCAGCTTCCGATCGAACGCCTCTGGTTCACCGTCTATGAGGAGGACGATGAGGCGGCGGCGTTGTGGCGGAAGATGGGCGCAGCGCCCGAGCGCATCTTGCGCTTCGGTGTCGAGGAGAACTTCTGGGCGATGGGAGAGACCGGTCCTTGCGGACCCTGCAGCGAAGTGCACGTCTTCATCGGGGACGATCGGGCCTTCAATCGCGCCGAGTACGTGAATGGCCCCGGCGATCACATCATTGAGATCTGGAATCTCGTCTTCATGCAATTCAACCGGGACGAGAGCGGAGCGCTGACGCCACTGCCGAAGCCCTCGGTGGATACGGGTATGGGTTTGGAGCGCATCGCCGCCGTGCTGCAGGGGGTGAAGTCGAACTATGACACGGACCTGATTCGCCCCCTGCTGGAGCGTATCGCTGAGCTGGCCGATCGCCCCTACGTGAGTGAGAGCGATGAGGGGATGTCCATGCGCGTCATCGCCGATCACGCGCGCGCGACGGCTTTTCTGGTGGCCGATGGCGTCTTCCCCGGCAATGAGCAGCGGGCGTATGTGCTGCGCAAGATCATGCGGCGCGCGCTCTGGCACGGGCGGAAACTTGGCCTCCCATCGCCGTTCTTCCACAAGGTGACCGATGCGGTGGTCGAGATGATGGCCTCCGCATATCCCGAACTCCTGGACGCGCGGGCGACCATTGAGCGCGTCGTGCGGCGGGAGGAGCATCTGTTCACTTCCACACTCTCGGCCGGCCTGCGGAAATTCGATGAGATTCTGGAACGCACGCCGAGCCGCCGGATCGCCGGAACGGATGCGTTCGTGCTCTACGATACCTATGGGCTGCGCGAGGATCTGATCGAGTACATCGCCGCACAGCGCGGGTATGCGGTGGATTGGGAGGGCTTCCAGGCGGCGCTTGAGGAGCAGCGACAGCGCGCGCTCGCGGCGTGGAGGAAGACGGTGCAGGAGAAGGTCGCGGGCCTGGAGGCGGTGACGAGCACGCGCGAGCTGGAGACGCGCTTCCTCGGCTATGAACAGACTGAGTGCGCGGCCCAGGTGATCGCCCTCTTCGTGAACGGACAGCCGGTGGACCAGGCGCGCGCCGGACAGCAGGTGGACATCGTGCTCGATCAGACGCCGTTCTACGCCGAATCGGGGGGACAAGTGGGCGATACGGGGGTGATCGAGAGCGAAGGCGCGCGCGCGCTGGTCGTGGATACGGTGTCCAAGACGTTCGTGAACGACGGGACGGCGACTGTGGTCAAGCACGCGCACGTGGCGCACATCGAAGCCGGGGTGCTCCGCGTTGGCGATCGCGTCCGCGCGCGCATTGACGTCGAGCGACGAGAGCGCATCCGCCCGCATCACACGGCGACGCATCTGCTGCACGCCGCGTTGCGCGAGGTGCTCGGCCCGCACGTCAAGCAGGCGGGGAGTTTGGTGGCGCCGGATCGGTTGCGCTTCGACTTTACGCATTTTGCGCCGCTCACGCCCGAGGAGATCAAGGCCATCGAGGATTTGGTCAACGAGCAGATCCTCCGAAACGTCGAGGTCACCAAGGTCGAGATGGAGCTGGAGCGCGCGCTGCAGTCGGGAGCGCTCGCCTTCTTCGGCGAGAAGTATGGCTCCCGGGTGCGCGTCGTCGAAGTCCCCGGCTTCTCCAAAGAGCTGTGCGGGGGGACGCACGTCGCGCGAACGGGCGACATCGGGCTCTTCAAGATCGTGCGGGAGGAATCCATCGGAGCCGGCGTCCGGCGGATCGAAGCCGTGTGCGGGCGTGCGGCGCTGGAACGCTTCCAGGAGGACGAGGCGCGGCTGGCCGAATTGGCGGAAAGGCTGCGCACGACGCCGGCCGAGCTGCCGGCGCAGGTCGAACGGTTGCAAGCTGAGCTCAAGCGCCTGGAGCGAGAGGTCGAGGTCTTGCGCCTGCGCCTGGCGGCGCACGCGGTCGCCGACATGGTACAGCGCGCGCGCGAGGTGCATGGGGTGAAGGTCCTGGCCGAGCGCGTCGAAGGACTCGATCCTTCTGGTCTCCGGGAACTCGCCGATCGGCTGCTCGCGAAGCTCGCTTCCGGCGTCATCGTCCTCGGTCAGGCGCGGAATGAGAAGGCCGCCCTCCTGGTGCGCGTCTCGCGCGATCTCGTGTCGGCGCTGGATGCCGGGAAGATCGTGCGCGAGCTGGCGGCCATTATCGGAGGGCGCGGCGGTGGACGCCCTGACCTGGCCGAAGCCGGCGGGCGCGACCTGGAGCGATTGCCCGAAGCACTGGAGGCTGCATATCGCGTCGTCGCGGAGATGCTCGCGGCCGTCTCGACCGCGTCCGATGCGGCCGGAGAGTCCGCGCCATGAGATCACGCTCGTCGCCCCGACCGAGGCTCCCTTCGCGATGTTGCGACTCGGCGCACTGGTGCTGGGGATCATGATGATCGGGCATGGACTTGTGGCAGAACAGGAGCTCAGTGATGGCGCGGCGTCCGGCCCGGAGCGCGCGCCTGTCCGCCACCTCATCCTCTCCCTGGACGGCGTCGGGTATGCGCTGGTGGAGGAGATGGTGCGCCACGGGCACTTCGCCATCTTTCATCGGCCCGCGCGCTTGATCGCCCCTTTCCCCACGCTCACCAACCCGTCGTTCATCGAGATCTTGAGACCGCTCGGCGCTCCCCCTTCGGCCGGATATGAGGACTACTACTACGATCCCCTCGCCAACGCGATGCGCGGGGGATTCTGGCATCGCTTCCGTCGGCGCACGTTCATCGAGGGGACGTTTCGGGAGCTGTTCGATTACCATCCCTCGGGGCTCGTGATGACGCTCGAATATGCGGCGCCCCCGCTGAGCGCGTGGCTCGATGCGCAGCTCTCACTGCGAAGGGCTGTGGGGAAATTCCGGCGCACTTCGGACGAGGTCTTCATCGCTTACGTGAGCGCGACCGATCCGCTGGCGCATTTGGGGGGAGAGGGCCTACTGCGGCAGTTCCTCGCCACGCTGGATCGGAAGTTGGAGCAGCTCTTCCTCGAAGCCGAGGGACGCATTCACATCACGGTCTTCTCCGATCATGGGAATCTCTTCGCGCGCTACCGACGGGCCGAATTGCAGGAAGCGCTGCGGGCCGATGGCTTCCGCATGGGCGGGCGGCTGCAGGGGGAACGCAGCGTCGTTCAACCCCGATACGGATTGGTCGGATGCGCAGTCTTTTATGTCGCGGACGCGCAAGAGCCGCGCGTGGCCGAAGTCCTCGCTGTCGCTCCCGGCGTGGATCTGGTCGCCTATCACCGAAACGGGATGGTCTACGTCGTCGGCCCGCGCGGACGCGCGCGCATTGAGCGGCGCGGCAACCGGTATCGCTATCTCACGTTCACCGGGGATCCGCTCGGACTCGCTCCGATTCTGGAACGATTGCGCGCCGAAGGGCGCATGGACGAGGCCGGCTTCGTCGCCGATGCCGATCTCTTCGCCGCCACGCACGCCCACGAGTACCCGGATGCGCTGCGCCGCCTCTGGGAGAGCCTCACCGGATACGTCCGGCATCCGGCCAGCGTGCTGGTGAGCCTTGAGGACGGCTACTACGATGGGAGCGATATCCTGGACCTCTTCGCCATCTTGCGCGCGACGCATGGGAACCTGCGTCGGGCGCAAACCGAAGGCTTCGTGCTCACGACGGTGAGAGAGCTGCCCGAAGCGATCCGCGCGGCTGATCTCTGGTCCGCGCTCGGTCTGCACCTGGAGAGCACCTCTCGATCGGAGTCCCGACGGCCATGAGGCGGACGAAGCGCTCACCAACGCCCGCCCTCGACTGGGACGCCCCTCGCCCTCACTTCCCCATCCCTCCGATGGCGGCTTTCCGCAGCGACTACCTCGACTTCGAGCGCGGGATTCGCATCGGTCGGCTCGAGCCCGAGCACCGCCTGACGCGCCTTCTGAAATTCGCGCTGGAATCGGCCTTCGGCGAGCCCTTCGTCACCGTGCGATGGGGACGCGGTCTCTATTGGCAGTGGATCGGATTCTTCCCGCACGCCGATCGCCGCACAAAGGCGAGCTTCGGATGCGCGAAGTACTTCGTCTCCCTGGATCGAGAGGAGCGCGCCGTTCACGCGGGGATGCAGGTGGAGCGCGGGTATGTGAACCCGCCGTCGGAGTTCCCGGAGTGTCGGCTCCGGGCGAATTGGGACTGGCACCGCTTGGTCGCGCTCCTTGTGCACAGCCGGGAGATGGAGCGAGCGTTGGCTCAACTGGTGAAGCAGGACGGATTTCGCCTCTTCATCGGAAGCTGGGAGGGGGGACGAGAGTTCACGGCCGCGAATTTCACCGGCCTGTCGGCGCTCCGTCGGGTGATCGCGCGCGCGCCCTCTGACCAGTGGTGCGGCTTCCAGCTCTTCTACGCATTGAGCGAAGCGGAGATTCGCGCGATGGAGGGGCGCGAGGTCCTGGAAGCCATTTTGGCGATCTTCGCCGAGGTCACTCCTATTCTGAGCGCCTGTTGGGAGACCTCAGCGCGACGCCGTCAGCCCATCGCGACGATCTCCCGCAGTTGAGCGACGACCTGATCCCCCATCGCCTCGGTGCCCACCAGTTGTCCGTCGCCCCGATAAATGTCCGCTGTGCGATAGCCCTGCTCCAGGACGCGCGCGATCGCCTGCTCGATGGCCGCCGCCTCCTGTGTCAGATCGAACGAATGGCGGAGCATCATCGCCACGGAGGCGATCGTAGCCAGTGGATTGGCCACCCCCTTGCCCGCGATATCCGGCGCCGAGCCATGCACCGGTTCGTAGAGCCCGATGCGACCGCCGATCGAGGCCGAAGGGAGCATGCCGATGGATCCGGTGAGCATGGCCGCCTCGTCGCTCAAGATGTCGCCGAACATGTTCTCGGTCACGATGACATCGAAGCGGCGCGGATGGGCGATGAGGTACATCGCGCACGCATCCACGTAGACATGCTCCAGCTCGACATCGGGGAATTCGGCCGCCACCTCCGTGACGACGCGGCGCCAGAGCTGCGACGTCTCCAACACGTTGGCCTTATCCACGGACGTGACCTTGCGCCGTCGGCGTCGGGCGGCGTCAAAGGCGACGCGCGCGACCCGCTCGATCTCCGCGCGGCTGTAGCGGAGCGTGTTGACGGCGACCTCATTCCCCTCGGCATCTCGCTCGATGCCGCGCGGAGTGCCGAAGTAGAGGCCTCCGGTCAGCTCGCGCACGATGAGCAGATCAGTACCGCGAACGACGTCGGGGCGGAGCGGTGAGGCGGCGATGAGGGGATCATGCAAGACGGCGGGACGGAGATTGGCGAAGACACCCAGACTCCGCCGCAATTCCAGCAGCCCCGCCTCGGGCTTGAGCGGCGGCGGATTGGCATCGAATTCCGGAGCGCCGACGGCGCCAAGGAGCACGGCATCGCTCTGAAGACACCCCTCCCGCGTCTGGTCGGGGAAGGGCACGCCCGTCTCCCGAAGGGCGACTCCGCCGATGGGGAAATACGCCAACTCGAACCGATGTCCGAACAGCTCCTCGATCGCGCGCAGGACCTTGATGGCCTGCGCGACCACCTCCGGACCGATGCCATCTCCAGGCAGCACGGCGATGCGAAACGAGCGCCCTCGCGATGCTCCCACGCTCCCACTCATTCGGTTCCCCCCTCTTCCAGCAGAGAGGCGATCGCCCCCTCGAAGCGACGGGGGGACGATCCCCCCGCGCGTTCAGGCCGACGTGGAGATCTCCTCCGAAGACTGTTGGCGTTCCTCGGCGTGAAGATGCGCGAGCCGCTCGCGCGCATGGAGCGCTTTATTGACGGCATGCAGATACGCGCGCGCGCTCGCATCCACAATGTCGGTGCTCGCCGCCCGACCGGTGAAGACCTTGCCCTCGAAATCCACGTGGACGAAGACCTCGCCGAGCGCTTCGGCCCCCCGCCCGATGGAGCGGATCGAGTAATCCACCAATTGCCCCTTCATCCCCGTGATCTGATCAATGGCGGCGTAGGCGGCCGCCACCGGCCCATCGCCCGTCGCCGATTGGATGAAGGTCTGCCCGCCACGCTCCAGGACGACGGTCGCCGTCGCCGCCTTCGGATTCCCCGCTAGGGATTGAACGAGCCGCAGCGTGTACGTCTCGGGAATATCCCGAAGCCCATCCTGCAAGATGGCGAGCAGGTCCTCCTCATACACCTCCTTCTTCCGCTCGGCGAGTTTTATGAAGAGCTTGTAGGCCTTATCCAGCTCCGCGCGGCTCAGGCGATAGCCCATATCCTCGAACTTCTTCTGCAAGGCGTGACGTCCCGAGTGTTTCCCCAGAACGAGCGTGCTCTGTTTGATCCCGACCGACTCCGGCGTCATGATCTCATACGTGAGCTTGTGCTTGAGCACCCCATCCTGATGGATGCCCGATTCATGAGCGAAGGCGTTCCGCCCCACGATCGCCTTGTTCGGCTGCACGAGGACGCCCGTGATGTTGCTCAAGAGCTGGCTCGTCTTGTAGATCTGCTCCGTGTGAATGCCCGTCGTGTACGGGAGCAGATCGTGCCGAACCTTGAGCGCCATGACGATCTCCTCCAGCGCCGCGTTTCCGGCGCGCTCCCCGATCCCGTTGACCGTGCATTCGACCTGACGGGCTCCCGCCTGGATGGCCGCCAGGGAATTCGCCACGGCCAGCCCCAGGTCATTGTGGCAGTGAACGCTCAAGGTGACGCGATCAATGTTGGGCACGCGCTCGCGGAGCGTGCGGATGATCGTCGTGAATTCGCTCGGGATCGTGTAGCCGACCGTGTCCGGGATATTGATCGTTGTGGCGCCCTCGGCGATGACGGCCTCGACGACCTGACAGAGGTAGTCCAAATCGGTGCGCGTGGCATCCTCTGCCGAGAACTCGACATCATCGCACAGACTCTTGGCCAGACGTACGGCGCGACAGGCTTCCTCCAGGACCTGCTCGCGCGTCTTCCGGAGTTTGTACTGCAGATGGATGTCCGAGGTGGCGATGAACGTATGAATGCGCGGCCGCTCGGCATAACAGAGCGCCTCCCACGCGCGCTCGATGTCCTCCCGAACCGCGCGCGCGAGCGCCGCGATGACGGGGCGGCGGATCTCCTGCGCGATCCGTTTGACGGCCTCGAAATCCTCGTCCGAGGAGATGGGGAATCCCGCCTCGATGACATCCACACCGAGCGCGTCCAGTTGATGCGCCATGCGCAGCTTCTCCTCGACGTTCATGCTGCAGCCGGGCGATTGCTCCCCATCGCGCAACGTCGTATCGAAGATGATGATGCGTTCGCTCATCTCGCCCTCCCTCCTTGCTCTCGAGGACTGACGCGAGGGTGTAGTGTAGCCGCTTCCGGGCGGTTTGTAAAATTTATTCTTTTTCGCTGACAATTAACGGCCGTTATGCTACACTGGAGGACGGTCACGCCCATCTGGAGGGGTCGGACGATGGAATTCGCGCAATTGGAAGCGCTGGTGGCCATCGCGCGGGCGCGCAGCTTCTCGCGCGCGGCCGAGCAATTGGCGCGCACGCAGCCTGCGCTGAGCATCGCCATCCGGAAGTTGGAGGAGGAGATCGGCGCCCTGGTCTTCGATCGGTCCCAGAAGGAGGTCACGCTGACGGAGGTCGGCCAGATTCTGTTCGAGTATGCGCAGAAGATCCTCAACCTCCGCCGCGAGGCCCTGGGGACGATCGAGGAGCTGCGGCAGTTGCACACCGGGCGCGTCACCATCGGGGCCAATGAGAGCACGAGCCTCTATCTGCTGCCGCGCATCATCCTCGCCTTTCGCGAGCAGCATCCGACGATCAAGATCGAGGTCTATCGGTCCTTCTCCGAGCGCTTGCCGCGCGAGATCAAGGAGCGCAATCTCGATTTCGGGATCGTCTCCTTCGATCCGAACGACAGCGAGTTGGCCTCATTCCCGATCCTGGAGGATGAGTTGGTCTTGATTCTGCCTCCCGGACATCCGCTGGCGGCGCGGCGGCAGATCACGCTGAAGGATTTGGGCGGTGAACCCTTCATCGCGCACAACGTGCGCTCGCCGGCGCGCGAGCGGGTGATTCAGGCCTTCCGTCGCGCGCGCGTCCCACTGAACATCGCCATTGAGCTGACGAGCATCGAGACGATCAAGGAGTTCGTGAAGATGGGGCTCGGATTGGCCTTCGTCCCGCGGATGTGCATCGAGGAGGAGCTGGCGCAGGGGAAGCTCGCGACGGTCCCCATTCAGGGGTTCCGACATCGGCGCGTGCTGCGCGTGATCTATCTCCGCGACAAGGTCCATTCGCACGCCGCGCAGAAGTTCCTGGAGGTCATCAAGGCCATGGCCCCGAATGCCCGAGGCCGGAGGGCGCGCTTGACGAGTGACTCCCCTCGGCCCATAGTATAAGCGTGACACCGGAGGGAGCGGCGACGATGTTCGGCGGCCTGTCCATGACCGAGGTGCTCGTCATTCTGGTGATCGCCCTGATCCTGTTCGGGCCGCGCAAGCTGCCTGAGCTGGGGCGCTCCATCGGCCAGAGCCTCGCCCAATTCCGCCGCGCTTCGGAAGAGTTCAAGCGCTCCTGGGAAGAGGAGATCCTCATGGAGGAGAAGCGGCTGAACGCCTCACCGTGGACGCCCCCATCTTCCCCGTCCGAATTGAATCGAGAGTTGAAAGACAACCGTGAGTCTGAAGACGGAGGACCTGGAATCACGAGTTGAGGACGAGTTGGCCGGGACGGAGATGTCGCTGCTGGAGCATCTGGAAGAGCTGCGGCAGCGACTGCTGCGGTGCGTGCTGGCGATCCTCATTCTGCTGGTGGGTTGCTGGTTCTTCCGCGAGCCGATCTTCCAGTTCCTGGAGACGCCGGTTCGTCAGGCGCTGGCGCGAGCGGAAGCAGCGGGTGTTCGCACGGCGCTCCACCCCCAACCCTACGCGCTGCGTCCGGGTGATCGCTTCCAGTATTCGCTCCCGGAAGAGGTGCGCGTCGGATGGCGCGTCATCCCGGCTGGCACCCCCGTCCCCGCGCGCGTCGAGCAGCGCGGCGAAGAGCTCGTGATCGTCCTGGCCGAGCCGTGGATGACCGACCAGGGATTGATCTCCGCCGGCACGCGCTTGCCCGATCCGCGCCGCGCCTCGCTCAATCCCACCGGCGAGAAGTTGATCGTCACGACGGTGCAGGAGGCCTTCAGCCTCTACATCCGCGTCGCCTTCTATGCGGCGGTCTTCCTGGCCATGCCCTTTTTGCTCTATCAGCTCTGGGCCTTCGTCTCGCCGGGGCTCTATCGGCACGAGCGGCGATACGTGCTGCCCTTCCTCATCATGGGCTCGGCCTTCTTCGTGCTCGGCGCGGCCTTCGGCTACTATATCGCCTTCCCCCGCGCCGCCGACTGGCTGTTGCAATTGGGGAGTGACTTCCGCCCGCTGTTGCGGGCGAGCGACTATTTCGATCTCATCCTCGTCATCATGCTCGGGCTGGGCGCCGTCTTTCAAATCCCGACGATCACGCTCTTTCTGGCGCGCATCGGCGTGGTCACCCCGCAGATGCTCTGGCGTCCCTGGCGCTATGCGATCCTGGGGATCTTCGTGCTGGCCGCCGTCATCTCGCCCACGGGCGATATCCCGAATCTGTTGGTCTTCGCCCTGCCGATGATCGCGCTCTACTTCCTCTCGATCGGCATCGCGTGGATCGTCGGGCGACCCGCTGCGCGCAAGGCGTCTTGAACGCCTTCGGCGGCTTCATTATACTTAACCGGCGAACGATCACACGGCCAGGAGGGCGAGCGATGAAGGATAGAATAGGAATCACGCGACCCAGCCTTCCCCTTCCATCATGGCGCGCGAGGCGGGCGATCGCTCGCCTCCTTCGGACCGCGCGCGGGCCTGTGAGTCTGGGCCTTGTCGCGCTCGCGCTCATGCTCGCACCGATGGGCGGACTGCTGAGCTACTCCGCCCCGGAGACCAAGCCGCGACAAGAGAAGAAGAAGGACGACAAGGAGCGGCAGAAGAAGCGCAAGACGGAGCTGAGCGAGGTCTATAAGAAATGGCTCGAAGAGGACGTGCGCTGGATCATCACTGAGGAGGAGCGCGCGGCCTTCTTGAAACTGGAGACCGATGAGGAGCGCGAGCAATTCATCGAGCAATTCTGGCTGCGACGTGATCCGAATCCCGATACGGAGGAGAACGAGTATCGCGAGGAGCATTATCGGCGGATCGCCTACGCCAACGAGCACTTCTCCTCCGGAATCCCCGGATGGAAGACCGATCGCGGGCGCATCTACATCATGTTCGGCCCGCCCGATAGTATTGAGAGCCATCCGGCTGGAGGCACCTACGATCGGCCGATCTGGGAGGGGGGCGGGACGACGAGCACCTATCCGTTCGAGGTCTGGTTCTATCGCTACATCGAGGGGGTGGGCAGTGGGATCGAGATCGAGTTCGTGGACCCCACGATGACGGGTGAGTATCGCATCGCGCGCAGCCCAGATGAGAAGGACGCGTTGCTGTTTGTCCCTGGCGCCGGATTGACGCTGGCCGAGCAACTGGGACTCGCCTCCAAGGCCGATCGCCCCTTCTTCTCTCCGGGCAATCGCGAGCGGTATCCGCTCATGCACCAGCGCGTGCAGGATCAACCGTTCGAACGCTTGCAACTTCTGGCCAACCTGCAGCGGCCGCCTCGGGTCAAGTTCAACGATCTGGCGACGCTGGCTGACGCCAAGCTCGAGGTCGAATTCGACGTCCTCCCCTTCCAAATGCGGGTGGATTTCGTGCGCATCACCGACAGCTCGATCCTCACGCTCATCACCGTGCTCATGGAGAATCAGGACCTGAGCTTCAAGAACAACGGGGGGTATAACGAGGCCACCGTCAACATCCACGGGCGCATTCGCCCGGTGACGGGTCGCCGCCCCCAGATCTTCGAGGACGTCGTCACGCAGCGGTACACGGACGACGTGTTCGATCAAGGGGTGAAGCAGAAGTCCATCTACCAACGGCAAGTGACGCTCCCGCCCGGCCACTATGTCATTGATCTCGTCATCCGGGACGTCAACAGCGGCCGCACCGGCGTCGTCCATCACGGCATTCAGGTTCCGAAATATGCCGAGGGGCAGCTCTCGACCAGCTCGCTCATTCTGGCCGAGCGGATCGAACCGCTGCACGGGCGCGTCGCGGCCGGCCCCTTCGTCCTCGGGAATCTGAAGGTGCGTCCCAACGTCAATGCCATTTTCCGTCGCGGCGATCCCGTCGGCATCTACCTCCAGATTTACAACCCGGGCATTGATCAGACGACGCTGCGGCCGGCCGTGGACGTCGAATACGTGCTGCTGCGCGACGGGCGCGAAGTGATGCGCTTCAAGGAGGATGGCCAGAATGGCCTCACGCGCTTCACGACCCAGCAGATCGTGCTCGCGCGCACGCTCGCGACGGAGACGCTTCCCGCCGGCACGTACACATTGAAAGTCTGCATCACCGATCAGGTGGCGCAGCGGACGATCGAGCCGGTGGCCACCTTCACGATCACAGAACGGAGAGAGAACTGAACGAGCCGTCGGAAACCAGGACTCGCTTTAAAGAGGATTGCGACATTGCGACCCTATTCGTACCGCAGCGCCTCGACGGGATCCAACCGCGCGGCCTTCATCGCGGGCCAGAGGCCGAAGAAGAGACCGACGCCCACAGAGACGGTGAATCCAGCCACCGGCGCCCAGAGCGGCATCGTCGTCGGCAGGAAGGCGCGCACGACCTCGCTCAAGCCCCATCCGACGAGGACGCCCAAGATGCCGCCGATCCCCGTGAGGACCATGGCCTCGATCAAGAACTGCCAGGCGATGTCGCGGCGGCGCGCCCCGATGGCTTTGCGAATTCCGATCTCGCGCGTGCGCTCGGTCACTGACACGAGCATGATGTTCATGACCCCGATGCCCCCCACCAACAGCCCCACGCTCGAGATGGCGAACATCAAGACGACGATGGCGAAGGTGATCTGATCGAATTGTCGGCGGATGACGTCGGGCGTGGAGATGCCGAAATTATTGGGCTGATCGTAAGGGACATTGCGCCGTCGGCGCAGCAACTCGGTGATCTCGTCAATGGCCTGATCCATGCGCCCCGGAGCCGCCTGCGCCATGATGAGGTGGTCCTCCAGCTGCGGGTACATCTTCTTCAGCGTCTCATAGGGGATGTAGATGCGGCTGTTCTCTCCGGAATCGCTCCCAGCGAAGATGTTCTCCCGTTTCTCCAAGACGCCGATGACCGTGAACTCCTTGCCGCCGATGTAGATCGTCTTCCCGATGGGGTTCGTATAGGGGAAGAATTTGTCGGCGATAGCCGAACCGATGACGCACACCGGTTGCCGATGCGCGTTCTCCCAATCGGTGAAGAATCGTCCCTGCGCGATGTGAATGGTCGCGATCCGTTCAAGCTGCGGCAACGTTCCATTGATCTCGACCGTGTACAGCTCCTGATCGCGATACCGGACCGGAGGGCGATTCATCGGCGGCGGCCAGATGATGGGCACGGCGATCTCGACCGAGGGGCAATACTGAGCGATGGCGAGGGCATCCTCGTAGGTGAGCGGCGGACGCTGCCGTTCCTCCGGACTGACGCGCCCCAGGCGAATCCCCGGCTCGAAGCGGAAGATGAAGAGCGTGCGCGTGCCGAAGCTGTCAATCAGCTCCTCGAACTGCATGCGGATGCCCGCGATGAAGGAGGCGATCACCATGACGGTGGTGACGCCAATGACGACGCCCAAAATCGTGAGCGACGAGCGCAGCGTGTGCGCCCGCAGCGTCGCCATGGCCATCTTGAAGCTCTCCTGTAGCTCCTGTCGCGTCATTCCGCCCTCAGGGCTTCGACCGGATCGAGACGCGCCGCCTTATACGCTGGATAGACGCCCGAGATCAACCCCACGCTCCCGGCAATGGCCACGGCCAGCACCGTCCAATCCACGGGCAGCTCCATCCGAACTTCGAAGAGCGCCGCAGCGAGCTTTCCCAAGCCGTAGGCGAGCAGAATGCCGATCGCCCCACCGATCATCGCCAGCGTGACCGATTCCGAGAGGAATTGCAGGAGGATATCGTGACGGCGCGCTCCGACCGATTTCCGAATCCCGATCTCGCGCGTGCGCTCGGTCACCGACACGAGCATGATGTTCATGATGACGATGCCACCGACCAGGAGGGAGATGGAGGCCAGGCCGATCGTCGCCATCTGAATGGTGCCGAGCATCTTCTCGCGGAAGCTGTTGATGGCCTCGGCCGTGATGATGCCGAAGTTGTCCTCCTCGTCGTACTTCAAGTGGCGGCGCGCCCGCAGGACCATGCGGACTTCGTCCACGGCGCGCGGGATATCGTCGGCGCTGGTGGCCGCCACGCGAATCCCGATCGAGCGGCGCGTGCTGAAGACCTTGCGGAAGGTCGAGATGGGAATGATGACGAAATTATCCTGCGGCTGGCCGAAGATCGTCCCCTGTTCCTCGGCCACGCCGACGATGCGGAACGGGAGACCGGCGATGCGAATCTCCCGACCGAGCGGGTCCACGCTCGGGAAGAACTCCTTGACGATGTCCGCCCCGACGATGCAGACGGCGCGACTGCGCTCCTCCTCCTCCCGGGTGAGGTATCGGCCCTCGGCGATCCCCAGCCGATCAATCTCCCCCATGTTGAAGGAGACCCCCGTGATGCGCACGTCCTGTAGCGTTTGCGCGCCGTACTTGACCTGCCCGATGGTCGTCACCTCAGCCGCCGCATCCCGTACGTAGTGCCGCCGCGGGTTCTCCAGGATGGCCCGCAGGTCGTCGAAGGTGATGTCCTTGTTCCGCTTGTTCTGCTTGATGAAGTCCTCCCAACTGGTGATGAACCCGAACTTGCGCACGGCGAAGGCATTGGCCCCCAGGTCCGCGATGCGATCATTGAAGTAGGCGTTGAACCCCTCGATCCCCATCACGACGAGGATGACCGTAGCCACGCCGATGATGACTCCAAGCAGCGTCAAGAAACTCCGCAGCTTATGCGCCCAGATGGCATCCAGGGCCACCTTGATGGCTTCCATCACCCGCATATCACCTCGCACATCATAGTCGCGTCGAAACCCCTCGATCAAGGATTCCACAGGCGAGAACGAATCCTCCCCCGCGAAAGTTCCCGAGGCACTCGCTCCCTTGACTTCACCGTCCGATCGCGCACAATCACCAGAGCGCGGGCCTGCAGCTCGCGTCCCGTCAGGGTCAACGTGGACGAAGGGGATGACACAGTATGGCGAATAAGGAGCTGCCCGAGGTTCTGCAAGAGTTCGCGACGAAATATCCGCAGGTCTGGGAGGCCTACAATCGGTTGGGGGAGGCGACGGCTCAGGCCGGACCGCTTGATGAGAGGACGCAGCGGCTGGTGAAGCTGGCCATCGCCATCGGGGCTGGTCGCGAGGGCGCCGTGCACTCGCACGCCCGTCGTGCGCTGAAGGCCGGGATCACGCCCGAAGAGCTGATCCACGTCGGGCTGCTGGCCATCACGACGATCGGATGGTCTGGCGCCTTCGCCGCGATCACCTGGATCATGGATGTCCTGCCCAAAGAACGGGCGTGAACGAACCGATCGCGCGCAGGGCGACACCGGGATCGGAGAGGGCGGGAGGACGAGGACTCATCCTCCTCCGTAGTCGCCACTCCAGGTGAAGCAGACCTCGTTCCGGGGTGAATCCCAGATCGCCGGAGCGCCCGCGAATGCTGGGGCCGAGGGGTCGCCTTTCGATCCAGGTGCGGAAGTGGGAGCTCTCCTCACAGCGGATGGCGCTCGCCGAACTCACTTCGCGGAGCGCCTTCTCTTCGCGGAAGCGATGCGGATGCGGAGCGGGTCCGTGACGAGCGTCTCCGGGGGCTCAAGGTTCAAGACACCGTGCACGAGGTATTCCCCAGCAGGCACCCGACGGCCGCGCGCATCCACCAGCTTCCAAGTCACTTCGAAACGCAGCTCCTCTCCGGGATCGAGGCTCCGATATTCGAGGATTTGCTGCACGATCTGCCCTCGCTGCCATTCCCAGACGAGCGTCCCATCCGGGCGCTTCACGAGGACGTTATACGCCGGACGTCCACCGAGAGCGAGCGTGAGGCGGTGCCCACTGTCGTTTCTGACCCTCAGCTCCAAGCGGATCGCGCGAGCCGTTTGCTCCTTCACCTCGATGCGCGCAGAGAGCGTCTCGGGACTTGGCCTCGCGCCGGCCTCCTGGAGGCTTCCCATCACGAGTGCTAGCAGAAGCGCCTGGCTTCCGCTCATGCCACGGCCTTCGTGCGGCTCAGCAGCTTCCGGTGGCGCAGGTGCGCAGCGAACCCAGCTCATCACTGCGCTGGATATTCCCGATCGGGCTGTAGACGAAGCTCGTGCCGGAGGAATTCCCCCCCCAGAGCAGCCCATAGAGGGTGACGTCCCCATTGGTGCCGATCCTGAAAACGGGCGAGCCACTGTCACCGGCTGCGACGGTCGCTTGGACGAAATCCTGACAGAGGAGCACAATGCGCGTGCCGGTGACGCCCACGTTCACGCACGTCTGTGTGATCGGCCCTTGAGACCATCCCGTCGTGCGCCCGACTTTGTTGAGCGTCTCTCCGGTGATTCGCCGCGTGGCCTCGGCCGTGATCCGAAAGCTCCCCGCGATGACGAGCGACCCCAGGCTCTCGGTTCGAGCCAGATAGCCAAGACTCGCGCTCACACCTAGAGCGAGCTGCACGAACGCGCTGTCGCTGTAGCGACAGACCCGGCCCCGCGGGCAATTGAGCCGCCGGGTATAAAGCGGATCGGCGATCTCCGTCCCGATGAACGTATCCGTGGCTTCCAGCGGCTGCCAATAGGGCGTATTCTCGACCCCGCCTTGCACATCCGTGCAGTGCGAGGCCGTCACAAACCCCGCGATCCCCGAACGCACGGCGTTGAACCCATAGGTGCACAGATAGCCGGGGAAGTTGATCTGAAGTCCGCCAATGAGGGGCCGCACTTTATCCCGCAGCGTCGTCATAGGGAGGATGGGTTCGACCCGCTCCACCACCACCGCTTCGCGCGGAATGCCTGCGGCGGCGAGCGCTGCCAGAACGCGCTGGCCCGCCTCCTCGTCCTCCACTCCAATCCGCAGCTGGTTCCGCGCCTCGTCAATATCGGTCAGCGTCACCCCCTCGATCTCGAACACTTGAGGAGAAAGCCGATCGTGCCACTCCTTGAGCTGGAGAAAGCTGTACCGCGCCGGGAGCAGCCGAATCGCGCCCGTGCGCAGTCGCGGTTCGTCCCACGCGAGCGCCCGCGCGATCGCCGTCCCGATCTCCCGCTTCGAGAGCGTCGTCACTTCGCCCTGGACCAGGGAGACGGCGATCCGTCCGTCCTCGTCCAGAAAGAGCCCACCAAATCCCGGAACCTGTTCGGCAATACGGGCCAACTGATCATCGAGCGTCTCCTCCGGCAGATGCGCCGCCCCTTGCGATGTCAAAGTCGCGCTCCAGGCGCCGAAACCGGAGGCGAGGACCAGACCAAGAAGAACGCTCACGACCAGGACATAGCGTCTCGGTGTGCGTGTCATACGCTTCTCCTCACCGCCACTCGTCTCACCAACTGAAACCGGCCCGCATTCTACCCCTCATCCCGTGCACGGTCAAGCGGAAAAGATCGAACGGTCCCTCGACCTGCCGAATTCACCATCGGCCCCCGGCCGCACGTGAAAACGGAGGGTACCGGAAGCGAGCGAAGAGGCAGGCCCCCTCCAGTGGTGATTGAGGCTTCGATATTGCCAAGTGGGCCGCTGTCCTGATAGATTACGGGCGCATGACGTGGGGAGGACATTCACGGGAGAGGGAGACTATGAGACGAAGCATCAGCCCACGGAGGGAGAACCCGTCTGTTCGGAGCAAAGGCGCGTGGGGCGTTTGGGGGATCGCAATGCTGCTCTGCGCGCTCATAGGAAGACCCGGCTTTGGTCAAACGCCGGCCGTATATGCCATCAAGGATGCGCGCATTGTGACGGTGAGTGGGCCGGTGATCCCGAAAGGCACGGTCGTCTTTCGAGACGGGATCATCACAGCGGTGGGGGAGAACGTTCCCATTCCCCCCGAGGCGCGCGTGATTGACGGGAGCGGCCTGACCGTGTATCCGGGGCTCTTCGACACGCAGACGGACCTGGGATTGCCGACGGCGCCACCGGCGACCGGAGCGCGTCCTGGGGTTCCGGCTGCGGCACCGCAGGCTCAAGCTCAGGCTCAACCGCCGCCTCCTCCGCACGCGCAGCCGGAATGGCTGGCTGCTCGACATCTTCAGATCGGCGGACAGCGGTTCGAGAACGTGCGCAGCGCGGGGATCACCAATGCGCTCGTCATCCCATCCCGCGGGATCTTCATCGGCCAGAGTGCGCTCATCAACACCGCCGGCGATACCCCCCAGCGCGCCGTGGTGAAGTCGCCCGTCGCCGTGCACATCGGCTTCACGCCGATGGGGGGCGGCCTGGGGGGGCGATTCCCCGGCTCGCTCATGGGCGTGTTCGCGCACATTCGTCAGACGTTGCTCGATGCCCAGCAGTATGGGCAGCATTGGGAGCTGTACCGGCGGAATCCGCGCGGCCTGCAACGCCCTGAGTACAACGAATCCCTGGAGGCGCTGCAGCCGGTCTTGCGCGGTGAGCTGCCCGTCATCTTCCACGTCAATTCCGAATCGGAGATTCGGCGAGCCATTCGCCTGGCCGAGGAATTCAACGTGAGGTTCATCCTGAGCGGGGCGATCGAGGCGTATAAAGCCGTGGACGTGCTCCGCGAGAAGCGCATCCCGCTGCTGGTCAGCGTGAATTTCCCCGAGCGACCGCGCGATGCGGATCCCGAAGCCGACGAGCCCTTGCGCATCCTGCGCCTGCGGGCGGAAGCTCCGCAGAATCCCGCGCGACTGCACCAAGCCGGTGTGAAATTCGCGTTCCATTCCGGAGGCTTGTCCAACCCGAGAGATTACCTTCGGAACGTGGCGCGAGCCATCCAAGCGGGATTGCCCGAAGAGGTCGCGCTGCGCGCCCTCACCCTTCATGCCGCGGAGATCCTCGGCGTGGCCGAGCAGCTGGGGAGCATCGAGGTGGGGAAGATCGCCAATCTCATCATCACCGATGGCGATCTCTTCGCCGAGCGCACGCGGATCCGGCACCTCTTCATTGATGGGCGCGAGATCCAGCTGAGGCCCAGCGAGCCCGAGCGCCCGTCCGCATCTCCTTCCGCTTCGACGCCCCCTGTCTCGGTGACGGGCGCATGGAATCTCACGGTCGAATCCCCGCAAGGGATGGTTCCGGTCACGGCCGATCTGCGACAGGAGGGGGACGTGCTCTCGGGCACCGTGACCAGCCCCTTCGGGCAGTCGAATATCTCCAGCGGGTCCATCTCCGGCCGTGAGGTGCGGTTCACGCTCTCGGTGGAGATTCAGGGAACGCCCATGCTGGTCACCTTCGCCGGCCGCGTCGAAGGGGACCGCATGAGCGGGATGGTGACCGTCGAAGGAATGGGATCCTTCCCCTTTTCCGGAACGCGACCTCGAGGATGAAGCAGGAGGGAGCTATGAGGACCGTTCGAGCATTCACCGCCGCACAGGCCTGGGGGCTCATCGCGAGCCTCCTCTGGTTCGGCTTCTTCTTCCCGGGAGTGGGGTCGGCGCAGGCGCCGCAGAGTGGCGCTCGGGACGATGTGACGCTCATTCGCGGTGCCACGATCCTGACCGTCACGCGAGGGCGAATCGAGAACGGCTCGATCCTCATCCGCGGAGGGAAGATCGCCGCTGTCGGTCGGAATCTCCAGGCGCCGCCTGGGGCGAAGGTCATTGACGCGACGGGCAAGTACATCATGCCCGGCATCATTGATTGTCACTCGCACATCGCCATAGACGGCGGGGTGAACGAGGGCACGCTCGCGGTCACCTCCATGGTGCGCATCGAGGACGTGCTCAATCCGACCGACATCAACATCTATCGCGATCTGGCCGGAGGGGTGACGACGGCCAATATCCTGCACGGGAGTGCGAACCCCATCGGTGGCCTGAACGCCGTGATCAAGCTCCGGTGGGGGAAGACGGCGCGCGAGATGCTCTTTGAGGGGGCGATGCCGGGCATCAAGTTCGCCCTCGGGGAGAATCCGAAGCGCTCGAATTTCACCCCACCGCCGGGAACGCCCCGCCGCTATCCGGCCACGCGCCTGGGCGTCGAGTCCGTGATCCGCGAGGCGTTCACGCAGGCGCGCAATTACATGCGTCAGTGGGAGGAGTACGAGCGCCGTCGGCAGGCCGGGGAGAATGTCGTCCCACCGCGCCGCGATCTGAAACTGGAACCCCTGGTCGAGGTCCTGCAGGGAAAGCGGCTGGTTCACGCGCACGCGTATCGCGCCGACGAGATCCTGATGCTCATCCGCCTGGCCGAGGAGTTCGGCTTCAAGGTTGCGACTTTCCAACACGTGCTGGAGGGGTATAAGGTCGCCCGGGAGATCGCCGCTCACGGCGCGGGCGCCTCCACGTTCTCCGACTGGTGGGCGTACAAGGTCGAAGCCTACGATGCCATCCCCTACAACGGGGCGATCATGGCGCGCAAAGGCGTCGTGGTCTCCTTCAACTCCGACAGCGCCGAGTTGGCTCGCCGCTTGAACTTGGAAGCGGCCAAGGCCATGAAGTATGGCGGCCTGAGCGAAGACGAAGCCCTGGCGCTCATCACCATCAATCCGGCCAAACAATTGCGTATTGATCATCGGGTCGGCTCTATCGAGGTCGGCAAAGACGCCGATCTGGTGATCTACAGCGGGCACCCCTTGAGCGTCTATTCGATCGTCGAGAAGGTGTTCATTGACGGCCAGCTCTATTTCGATCGCGAGGCCGACCTGGCCCGGCGCGCGGAGATTCAGAAGGAGAAAGAAGCGCTCAAGGCGCGCGAGCGAAGCAGCGAGCGTCGCAGCGGGCCTCGTGGACGCCCGCCGGAACAACCGTGAGGGATGGACGGCATCTGCCGGAAGCACTGCTTTGGGAGGTCCTGCCATGAAGAGGAGAATACTTCCGCTCATCGTCGCCTTTGGACTTGTGCACGCGCTCTCGCGGCCAGACGCGTGGGCGCAGCGCGGGGAGACGTACGCCATCACGAACGCGCGCATCGTCACGATCACCGGACCGGTGATCGAGCGCGGCACGGTGGTCATCCGCGACGGGAAGATCGCCGCCGTCGGGCGGAACGTCTCGATCCCGGCGGGCGCGCGCGTCATCAATGCGCAAGGGATGTGGGTCTATCCCGGATTCATTGATTCGGGGACGACCATCGGATTGACCGAGATCGGTCAGGTCGCCGCCACGGTGGACGTCAATGAGATCGGCGACTTCAATCCCCACTTGAAAGCGATCGTCGCCGTTCACCCCGCGAGCGAGATCATCCCGGTGACGCGCGTCAATGGCATCACGACCGTGCTCACGACGCCGCGCGGCGGCATCCTCGCTGGGCAGGCGGCGCTCATCAACCTCGACGGCTGGACGTGGGAGGAGATGCTCGTCAAAGCCCCCGTGGGGATCTATTTCAACTTCCCCTCCATCGCGTCGGGTCGCTTCTTCGATCCGGAGACGTTCCAGCCCCGCGAGCGCAGTTTTGAAGAAGCCCGCCGCCAGCGCGACGAACGCCTGCAGCGCGTGAAGCGGCTTCTGGAGGATGCGCGCGCCTATGCGAAGGCGAAGAGAGCGGCGGAGATGGGCGTGCCTCAGGGGAACGCCGCCGGTGATGGGGATCGGCACCCCTTCCTGGTCAATCCTGTCCTGGAGTCGCTCGTTCCGGTCGTCGAGGGGACGCTACCGCTGATCGTGGCCGCCAATGACGATCGGGACATCAAAGCCGCCGTCGAGTTCGCCGACGAGCAAAAGGTCAAGATCATCGTGAGCGGCGGGCTTGAAGCGCCGAAGGTCGCCCAACTGCTCAAGGAGAAGAACATCCCCGTATTGCTCGGTCCCGTCCTCAGTCTCCCGCGAAATGAAGACGATCCCTATGACAGCACGTTCACCGCGGCGAAGCAGCTGCACGAAGCGGGGGTGAAGTTCGCCTTCCTGACCAATGATGCGGCGAACGCGCGCAACCTGCCGTATCATGCAGCGATGGCCGTCGCCTTCGGCTTGCCGCGCGAGGAGGCGCTGAAGGCGTTGACCATCTATCCGGCGGAGATCTTCGGCGTCGCCGATCGGCTGGGGAGCATCGAGGTGGGCAAGATCGCCAATCTCGTCGTCTG
>BEHM01000029.1 GCA_002923315.1 bacterium HR10 | reverse complement strand
CCTGAGCTCCTGGCAAAGGTCTATGCGGGGGTTCAGTACAAGGACGGGATCGAGGTGACGCGGGAGGAGGCTGCCGCCTGATGCGAATTTTTACACACCTCTTGACGAAACCTCTGTGCGACATTCGATCCACCTCAGAACCTGCTATGTAGAGAGGCAGCTCGCCGGGAGTAAGAGCAGGGGCCGTTCCTGAGACGTGCTGATGTTCCAAGTTGAGGAAAACCTCGCTGAACCTCTTCTCGATTGCGGCACGGTTCTCGAACACGAGAATGCGCGCAGGGTCACAGCTCCCCCCGTCTAGGAAAGCATCCTGGGGGTCCAGAAACAGGATGAGCCAGTCACCATTCGTGATGACGACCCGTTCTGGGCAATGGTTGCTCTTTGCGTGGACTGAGCGAACGTAGTCTCTGAGGGTTTCGAGCCACTCGTTCCATTCACCTGCGAGCGTTTCCCCCGCAAGCCCCCGACGGACGATTTCCGAGTAGGTGGCTGCTGGGGTAGTTGCGGCCTTGCCCTTTGCCGCGGGTGGTCACCACGGCCACCAGGCGGTGCCCCATGCGGCCGGCCTGGGCCTCGGCCTTCACGTAGTCGGCCCTGACGCTCGTGTTGCAGACCAGGCACACGGCGTTGCCGCGGGAGACGGTGCCCTGGGCGGGGTCGAAATCCATGTGGCGCCCTTCCACGATGGCGAAGTCCACCCGTCTGGTTACAGGGTCCGGCAGGGGCTTCAAGGCCACGCGCTTGTTGGCCTTGCGGGCGAGCCAGAACTGGCGGAAGAGGGGGATTTCGGCGCCGCAGGCCGGGTTGGGGCAGCGAATCGTGCGGCTCCAGATGTAGGCGATGGGGGTTTCGCCGTCGGCCTCGGGATAAAAGGCAGCCAGTTCCTCCCGGGCTCGGTCCAGCACCCACTCGCCCCAGGTCTTCACGGCCTGCACCAGCCTGTGGCCGTAGCGCTGGGGGTATTCCAGGGTGGCCTTGAGGACGAGGTAGGCCACGGGGTTGTATTCCACGGCGTAGGCCTCGGCACCCAGGCGCAGGGCCTCCAGGGGGATGGAGCCGCCGCCAGCGAAGGAATCCAGCACCCGGGGCGGCCTGCCGTAGCGGTTGCGGATACGGGTGCGGGCCTGCTCCAGGAGGTAGCGCCCGCCGGGGTCGCCGTCGTGGACCTCCCAGCGGCAGAGGTTGGCGATGAACTTCTCGTCCAGGCCGTCCTCCTCGGTGAGCAGGGCCCCCAGCACTGCAGCGCGGGCCACTACCAGGGGCCGCCGCGCCCACCAGACGTGCAGGGTGGAGATATGCCCGTGGCGGATGGCCTTTTCGCGCCGGGCCTCTTTGGAGAGTTCCTTGAGGGGGAGCAGGGCTTCGATGAGGAAGCGGTTGGGGGGCATGGTTCATGCACCTCTGTTTTTTGGGTACTGCGCGGATTTTGTGGACTCGTCCCATTCTGTTTTGGACGCGTCCATTCGTAGGGGGCACCTGTTATCGCTATCGCGCGCGTAGCAATTATTTGCACGCGAGCGATTCTCAATTGCACGCGAGCGATTATTTACGCGGTCGCGCATATCGCACCCCTTTGGTAGAGCCGCCGAGCCTCTGTATTTTGCCCTCCTTTTCCAGCCGCTTGAGCAGGCGGTAAGCCTGCATAGAGTTCAACTGGCATAATTCGGCTACCTCCCTGCGGCTTATCGAACCGAAGCGATCAATGTATTGCAGGATCATCTGCTCCTGTTGAATCGGCTCAAAACCGCGGCGGCGCACATAGGCCGAGGGGACACCCAGGCGCCTGTAGGTGGCGGCGGAGAGGTGATAGGTGCGCCCCTTGCGCTCGCCCCGCGCTTCCAGAAGACCGCTTTCCACGAGGCGCGCGAGCACTGCGCGGGCATCGGGTTCGGGCTTCTGCAAAAGCGTGGCAGCCTGAGGGGTGGTCAGGCTCCGCTCCCGCCAGAGGGTGTTCAGGATGAGGAGATCGTCCAACCCCAGCAGGCGCCCAGCCCGTTGCTCTTCCCCCACCAGCCGCACGAATTCCAGGTTCGCCTTCCCCCCATAGAGGACGAGCACCACATCCGTCGGCGTGCTCCGCCCATAGGAGGGTGCCGGGCGCCCCGTGCGGAGTTGCTCGGTGAAAATGATATCAATGCCCCGTCCGGTGCGCTCGACGATCCCGGCCCGCTTGAAGGCATCGGCCAGGAGCGGATTTCGCGGCTTGGGCGGCGTGACCAGGATGTTGTCCAGGCTCACCCCTTCGGGGAAGCCGCCGGGGTTGGAGATCACCAGGTGGTCATCATACCATTGAATGTGCACCGCGCCCAGGCGGGTGTAGTCCCGATGGATCAGGGCGTTGGCCACCGCTTCGCGGAAGGCACGCTCTGAATATTCGGGCACGCCCACGCGCAGAAGCCCCATCATCAGTTCATCTTCCCGATAACGGGCGCGGAAGCGTTGCAACACCTCCTCCATCACCTGAAGGAGCGGGGCGCGGAAAAACTCGTTGACTTCGACATCCTGCCCCCGAAGCACTTGGAATGCCACCTCATGGATGGGCAGGAAGCGCCGCAGCGATGCCTCTTTTCCGAAGAGCAGAAGGCTCAGCACACGAATACGGGTGACCTGGTGATTGGCCTCCACGGCGCCGAGGGCTTTGGCCAGCTCTCCATCGGGAAGCTCAAGCAGGGCCGCATCGCCCCGTCCCGGGTTTTCCCGTACCAAGCGTCGAAAGCGCTCAAACTCCAGGGGGTCGAGGTCTTCCCACGTGGCACCTTCCACCACCAGGCTGGTGTAGTCCAGAAGTCCACGGGAGCTTTGCAGGGACTGGAAGTCGGCCGGGTGCATCGGCAGGCAGATCGGTTCGCCGCGTCCGCCGATGGCGCGCCGTAAATAGACGCCGTCGGTGGTGCCGATAGGTCCCCGCGCGGGTGGAACCTCGATGGCGATCACCTCCACACCTTCCGGCTCCATGGGCACCGCAAAGACCCGCACGGGAAGGGAGGGGGTAATGCGGTTGGCGATCATCGCCTGCAGGCGCAGGGGATCGGTTCGCTCGCCATGACGAGGCTGAGTGCCGGTCAGACGCTCATCGTCCTCGATACCGATGAGGATCCAGGCGCTCTCGGAGCTGGGGCGGTTGGCCATGCACACGACGGCTTTGACGATCTCATCGTCGGAGAGCGGGCTGCGCGGCTCGCCCTTGAATTCCACATCGAGGCTTTCGCCCTGCTCAATAAGCTGACGCAGGCGCTGCGGAGTCATGGCCGGTCTCCCTCCCACCGGTTTTCGAGGATGGCCTTGGCGATGCCCGCGAGGGGTCGGGCCCTGTCGTCGGAAATTGGGGCGTCTGACAGTGTGCGAATTTGCCAGGTCACCGCCAATCTGTCCTTGCTGCTGAAGCGTCCGGCGATCGTCGGGGGTTGCCGATTACCCCCCTATCCCAAGCCGATGATTTCGTTGAAGAGGTCGGGGTCGAAGGGGATGCCTTCGCGGGCGCAGGCGCGTTTGACGTCTTCGGCCAGGTCGGCGATGCTGTAGTGGGCGGCTCCAGCGTGCAAGTGTTGGAGGCGTCGGACGATTTGCTCCAGGCGGCGGCGGCGGGCGCCTCGACTCTCGGGCCGAGCGGCGGCGACGATCTCGCGCACGAAGTAGTTGAAGCTGTTGATGCGTTCGGGGGCTCGTTCGGCCACGGCGTGCATGACGGCTTCCACGTGTTCCAGTCCGTACTGCCCGATCCCGTGTTCCCGGTAGGCCCGCGTATCCGAAGCCGTCCACGTGTTCCCCGTCAGCCGGGCGTAGATCTCTTTGACCCTCTTCAGATGAGGTGAATCGTCGTCGTCCGCCTTTTCAGTCTGATGATGACTTTTTATTTCAAAGTCATCATCATCATATTTCTTGTGGCTCAAATTGAGCTGGCTCATCGAGAGCTGGCTCGAATTGACCTGGCTCTCTGTGAGCTGGCTCATCGAGAGCTGGCTCTCTGTGAGCTGGCTCAAATTGAGCTGGCTCATTTTGAGCTGGCTTGTCGGTTCTTCGTTGAACACTCCGGGGATGACCGGCATGAGATAACTCCCGCGGTCGGATCCGCCGAATCTCACGCCCACTTTACGGACTAGGCCGCGCCGGATCAGAAGCTCCAGGTGGCGCTTCACGCTCGCTAAGCTCTGGTTACATCGTGACTTGAGGGCTTCAAGGCTGATGTGGCACACCGGCCGATGGAACCCCAGCGTCAGCCGCAGAAGTTGCAGATAGATCCCTTGCGCGGCCACCGGCAGTGTCGGCAGGATCTCGTCGAAGACCACCTGAGGGATCCGCGTGTGCTCGATCGTTCGCCAATTCAGAGCAATATTTTCGTCAAGCTGGCTCATCGAGAGCTGGCTCTCTGTGAGCTGGCTCTCTGTGAGCTGGCTCAATTCGAGCTGGCTCAAATTGAGCTGGCTCGTTTTGAGCTGGCTCATTGAGCTGGCTCGTTTTGAGCCAGCTCTTTTTGAGCTGGCTCGTTTTGAGCCAGCTTCTGGTTGCGGTTCCTGGGGCGGGGGAGGAGTCGCATGGGGAGTTCCCGCTTGGGGGCTTGAGACGTCTTCGGGCTTCCCCCTCAACCGCCGCATGATCTGCTTGATGGCCGCCGATTCCTCGTCTGAGATCCGCAGGTCTGGGATCTCATAGTGCTTGCGCGATCTTGAGAGCTTTTCGTTCGACACGGTTGATGATCTCCTCGGCGAGATTTTGATAGTCCATATGGCCTCGGCTCCCATGCGCATACTCGACGATCGTCTGTCGAGCTGCCGAAGCTTCGGCCAATGTGGCCGTATGCCGGATGACCGACGAGAGGGCGAAGTGTTCGAAGGTCTCCTGGATCTTCACGAGCACATCCCGATGGATGTTCACGTTCGGCCGGTGCAGGGTCGCCAGCGCGTAGACCACCAGATTGGGATTGGTCTCCTCCATGACGTCTTCGACGATGGACATCAACCGTTTCAAGGCCTCGTAGGCGAACCAGTTCGTCTGGATGCAGATGATCAGGTGCGTCGCCGCGCAAAAGGCGTTGATTGTGGCGATGCCCAGCGATGGCGGACAATCGAGCACGATGTAATCGAAATCCTCTCGAAGCCGCGCCAGAGCCCGCTGCAGCCGCGTCTCCCGGTTGATCGTCGAGAAGAGTTTGATATCCACTTCGGCCAGGGCGATATGTCCCGGGACGAGCTGGAGGTTGGGAGAGACAGCGGTGAGAATCGCTCGCACATTGGGCGACTTATCCACCAGCAGGGCGTATGAGCTCAGCATCTCGTCCTGTGGAGGATCCACGCCCACATGGTTTGTCGCGTTCGCCTGCGCATCCAGGTCCACCAGCAGCACCCGTCGTCCCATTCGGGCCAGACAGGCCGAGAGATTAACGGCCGTTGTTGTCTTGCCGACGCCTCCTTTCTGATTGGCGATGCCGATCGTAGCGAACATAGGATCCCTCCCGGAGTTTGTCTAAATCCTCCACCCGCACGAGCTTCCGCCTCCGATCAAGGGGATCGGGTCGGCTGGGGAGCTCCCCCCGTTTCACCAACTGCCAAATTTTGCGCCGCGAGACGCCCAAGTACTCGGCCGCCTCGCCGATGGGAAGAACCTCGACTTTTGCCACCATCTTCAGAACTCCCTCGAAAAGCGTTTCGATGCGTTATTATATGTGATTTCGTGTTTCAGTCAATGCGAAAAATCCTTCACCTTCTTGAACCACCGGCCAATGTCCGCGAGCCGGCGGCCAGTGTGGCCTCACCGACCGATGGCTCGGTCAGTCGGGTGCGCGAGTCCAAGGCTATACTGGGGAAGTGGGCAGTCAGGGGGGCACCAAGGGGGGACCAATCCGTGCGGCTGCCGCCAGCCCATGCATGGGGCGCCGTTTGTGTTGAGTCGTTTCACCGGGACAGCGCCAGTAGGGAGCTATTGGGGCGGAAGCTGGGAAGTGCCGTGTATGGAGCACGATCGGAGCCCCATACGGGACGAATGGCAGCTTCTGGCACCCCTCCCGGAAAAATTGGAGATTGACAAAGGACGAGTTAATGTCTAAACTTAGACTTCACTCTTTGGGGTATCCTCGGATTTGGCGAGCCGGGGACTCCCGCAGTAGGTGTGCGAGGTGGGAGCGGCGAAGTTGAGGAAAAGTGGGCTCTTGGCCCAGGAGGCGGTAGCTTGTTTGACTGAGGGAGGGTACTTATGAGCATCACCTATGATCGGATTCCCAATAATGTGAATCTCCATGAGGATCGTCAGCTCCAGCGGGCCTTGGAGCAATGGCAACCGAACTTTCTGAAATGGTGGAAGGAGGTCGGGCCCGATGGCTTTCAGGAGGATGAGATCTATCTTCGGACGGCCGTCAGCGTGGATCCCGAAGGATGGGCCGTTTATGATTACGTGAGGATGCCCGAATATCGGTGGGGGATTTTCCTCGTCCCGCCGAAACCCGACCGGCGGATCGGATTTGGGGACCACCGAGGACGACCGGTATGGAATGAGGTTCCGGGGGAATTTCGCAAGGAGTTGCGCCGGATCATCGTCGTTCAGGCGGATACGGAGCCGGCATCGGTCGAGCAGCAGCGTCTGCTCGGACATACAGCTCCCAGTTTGTACGACCTGCGAAATCTCTTCCAGGTGAATGTCGAGGAGGGGCGACACCTCTGGGCCATGGTCTATTTGCTGCACAAATACTTCGGCCGGGACGGACGCGAGGAAGCCGAAGACCTCCTGGTGCGTCGTTCCGGACACCCGGATAATCCTCGTATTCTGAACTCCTTCAACAAACCCGTCCGGGATTGGCTGGATTTCTTCTGCTTCACGATGTTCATGGACCGAGATGGGAAGTACCAATTGGCGGCCTTGGCCGAGAGCGGTTTCGATCCGCTCTCACGAACGACTCAGTTCATGTTGACCGAGGAGGCTCATCATCTCTTTGTCGGGGAGACGGGGATCGAGCGGGTTGTGAAGCGGACGGCTCAATTGATGCGTCAGGATCCGAATGAAGATGTCACGAATTGTGGGGGGATCCCGTTGGACATCATCCAGAAGTACATCAACGAATGGTTCTCGGCGGCGCTGGATCTATTCGGGAGCGAGGATTCCTCGAATGCGGCGATGTATTTCGCCGCGGGCTTGAAGGGGCGGTTCCGAGAGGAGGACCTTTGGGAGGATCACGTCGCCCTTCAGGGAAGCTACGTCTTAGAGGTACCGGAGCCCTCCGGGCAGATGCGGACGGTCGAGATCCCGATGCGTCGGGCGATGAATCAGCTGCTGCGCGATGCGTTTGTGGCCGATTGCGAGCGAGCCCTCGCCCGGTGGAACAAGGTCTTGGAGCGGGAGGGCATCGCTGCGCGGCTCCGATTACCCTCGCAGCGGTTCAACCGCAGCGTGGGCTTCTATGCCGGCTATCGCTTCTCGCCGAGCGGTGAGCTGCTCGATGAGGCGCAGTGGCAGGCGCGTCGCGATGAATTTCTTCCTTCGGAGAAGGATCGGGCGTATGTGCAATCGCTGATGGTGCCCGTGTACGAACGCGGGAAGTTCGCCAATTGGATCGCTCCGCCTGCGCGCGGAGTGAACGGCAAGCCGTTGGACTTCGAGTATGTGAGGTTCCACCGCCGTTCGGGTGCGTGATCCGGTTGTGCTTCGGCTCGCTGAAGGGGCGCGGATGTCGGTGAGCGTGGGATCCCTGCTGCCGCTCGATCTGCTGCGGAGATTGTCGGGGGAGGATCTTGATGCGCATGTGGAGAAGGTCATCCTTCTGGTCTCTGTGGATGAAGAGGGGTGGCCCCATCCGGCGTTGCTCAGCTACTTCGAGGTTGTCGCTCACGACGCTCGTACGCTGCATCTGGCGATTGGGAATCGGAGTCGGACGGCCCGCAATCTCCGGGAGCGCGAGCGGCTCACGCTCATCGTCGTGGATGCTGAGGTGGTCTACTACATCAAGGGGAGGGCGCGCGAGATCGCGCCCCGGATGGAGGCCTCGCCTGAAGATGCCGTGTTCTGCGTGCGGGTGGAGCACGTGCTCGCGGATCGGAGCCGGGAGGGGGAGTCCCCGGCGGTGATCACGGCACCGATCACGTACCGCGCGCTCGATCCGCGCGCGTGGAGATCTCGCGGTGAGCGCATCTTTCGGGAATTGCGATCCTATCATGGAGACCGGACGGAGAGACGCGCTTGAGGGGGTGAAGGTCGTCGAGTTCGGGGGATATGCCGCTGGTCCCTTCATCGGCAAGTATCTCGCGAACTTCGGCGCGACTGTCGTCCATGTCGAGTCGAAGGAACGTCCCGATGGATTCCGCTTGCAATATCCTCCGTTCAAGGATGATCGGATCGGGATCAACCGCTCCGGATGCTTCACCATCCACAATGATTCCAAGTATGGGATCACGCTGAATCTCAAGCATCCGGAGGGGAAGCGGCTCGCCTATCGCCTCGTTCAATGGGCGGACATTGTCATTGAGAACATGCGTCCGGGGGTGATGGCCCGCCTGGGATTGGACTTTCAGACGCTCTGCCGGGTGAATCCTCGTCTGGTGATGCTCAGCACCAGCAATATGGGGCAGACTGGGCCGTGGGCGCTCCATCCTGGATTCGGCTCTCAGCTCTCCTCCTACAGTGGATTCACCAATTTGGTGGGCGAGCCTGATGGGCCCCCGCAGCTCATCTACGGCCCCTATGTGGATTATGTCGCCGTGGGATTTGGTGGAGTGGCTGTGCTGGCCGCCCTCGATTACAGTCGCCGTACGGGTCAGGCGGTCTATATTGATCTCTCGCAATACGAGGCGGGGGTGCACTTCATCAGCCCGGCTCTTCTGGATTACGAGGTCTCCGGTCGGATCGCGCATCGGGAGGGGAATCGCGATCCGGTGGCCGTCCCCCATGGGTGTTTCCCCTGCCGGGATGGGCAGTGGTGCGCGATCAGCTGTTGGGACGATCAGGAGTGGGAGCGTTTGGCGCATGCGGTAGGGCACCCCGAATGGTGTGAGGATCCGCGGTTCCGGACGGCTCCCGAGCGGAAGCGGCACGAGGCGGAGCTGCACCGGCGGCTCGCGGAATGGACGAAGGAGCGCGAGGCGCGCGACGTCATGTGGCATTTGCAGCGACACGGGGTGCATGCGGCGTGCGTCAATACGATGAAGGACCTCTTCAGTGATCCGCAACTTCTCTTCCGCCGCGTCTGGCAAGAGCACGAGCATCCGGAGATGGGGCGGGTGTGTTATCGCATGGTCTCCTATCAACTGAGTGAGACGCCGGGATTCATCCGACGGGGAGCTCCGTGCCTGGGGCAGGATACCCGGACGGTCTTCATTGAGATGCTGGGCCTCTCCGAGCGGGAGTTCGAGGACTTGCAGGAGAAAGGGGTCTTCGAATGAACCTTTTGAATTCGAACGTGAAGGAGGCGTTATGGTCACCGTAATGAGGAAGATCGAGAAGGACATCTCGACCTTGAGGAACACGCTCGAATGGCTCGACGCCGAGGGTGATCTCCTGGTGACGGACACGGAGGTGGATCCGGATCTGGAGATCACGGGGATTCAGAAGTCGCTGGATGGGAGCATCCCCATCCTCTTCAACAAAGTCAAGGGGTATCCCCATGCGCGGGCGATCACCAATCTCTTCGCGAACATGAGGATCGTGGACAAGATGTTCGGGTTCGAGAGCCCGCAGGATCGCAAGCGGAAGATCGCCTATGCGATCAATCACCCCATCAAGCCGGTGGAGATCCCTCAGGATCAGGCTCCGTGTCAGGAGGAGGTGATCACGGACGATCTCGATGTGAACAAGTACATCGTGGCGATTCGGCACACGGAGTTGGAGAGCGAGCGCACGATCGGCAGTGGGATCAGCTGCGTCGTCGGGGAATACTTCAACGGCGGCAGTCATATCGGCTACAACCGCATGAACTTCCGGTGGGGGAATGTGGGGACGTTCCAGATCTCTCCCGGATCGCACATGTGGCAGGTCTCGACCGAGCACTACTATGACGAGAAGCCCATTCCGCTGACGGTCTGCTTCGGCGTGCCGCCGGCGTGCACGCTCATGGCTGGAGCTGGCTTCGACTATGTGATTCTCCCCAAGGGGTGCGATGAGCTGGGCGTGGCGGGGGCGCTGCAGGGGAGTCCCATTCGGATCGTCAAGGCGCGCACGGTTGATGCCTATGCCATTGCGGATTCCGAGTATGTGTTGGAAGGGTACCTCTATCCGCGCGATCGGCGCTATGAGACGGCCGAGGCTGAGAAGGCGGGCGTTCAGGGGAAGTTCCCCTTCCATCCCGAGTGGGCCGGCTATATGGGGAAGGCCTACAAAGCGCCCACCTTCCATGTGACGGCCATCACCATGCGCAGACGGGAGTCTCGTCCCATCATCTATCCCCTCGGTGTGCATACGGCTGATGATAGCAACATTGACACCACGGTGCGGGAGGCTGCCATCTTCGAGCTGTGCGAGCGCTTGCAGCCGGGGATCATCCAGGACGTCCACATCCCCTACTGCATGACCGATTGGGGAGGGGTCATCATCCAGGTTCGCAAGCGCAATCGCGTCGAAGAGGGGTGGCAGCGCAACTTCCTGGCCGCCATTCTGGCCTGCAATCAGGGGATGCGATTGGCCATTGCGGTCAGCCCCGATGTGGACATCTACAACATGGATGAGATCATCTGGTCGCTCACGACGCGTGTCAATCCGCATACGGACATCATCAATCCCGTGCCCGGTGGCATCGGGCAGACCTTCCAGCCCGAGGAGCGATTGACGGCGGGGGATCGGGAGTGGAAGGCCTCCAACACGCGCTTCGAAGGCGGGATGGGGATTGATGCCACGGTGCCCTTCGGGTATGAGAAGGACTTCGAGCGTCCCGTCTATCCGGTCTATAAGGTGGATCTCACGCGCTTCTTCTCCTCCACCGACATCGAGCGGGCGCGCCGTGAGATGAAGGGGTGGGTGGAATTGCTCTCTCGGACGGGACGGTGAACGACGATGTTGCTCGGGGCCTATCGCGTCATTGAGATCGCCGACGAGAAGGGAGCGCTCGCGGGGAAGATTTTCGCCGACCTCGGCGCGGATGTCATCAAGGTGGAGCCTCCGCGTGGGGATCCGGCTCGGCGTCGTCCTCCGCTGACGGCGGCGCGCGATGGGACCCCCATCAGTCTCTTCTGGCTGGCCCTCAATGTGAACAAGCGGGGGATCACGCTGGCGTGGGAGACCCCAACGGGGCGTGAGCTTCTGCTCAGGCTCATTGAGCGGGTTGACTTCGTGATTGAGAGCCTTCCTCCGGGGACCCTTCAGCGGAGCGGGCTCGGGTGGGAGACGCTGCATCGGGTGAATCCCCGGCTGATTCTGATCTCCATCACCCCCTTCGGTCAAGAGGGGCCCTATCGGGACTTCCTCGGCTCCGATCTGGAGGTGATGGCCTTGAGCGGGACGCTCTCTCTGGCCGGGGAGGAAGATGGGGAGCCGATGCGCGTGAGCGTCCCTCAGGCCTTCTTCTGGGCGGGTGTGGAGGCTGTCATGGGGGGATTGACGGCCCTGGCCTTTCGAGCGGTGAGCGGGCGTGGTCAGCATGTGGATGTCTCCGCTCAGGTCGCCGCCATGGCTCCTCTGGCCATGGCTCCTGCTCATTGGGACCTCAATCGCGTCAATCCCCTGCGAGCGGGGATCTTCGTCACGGGGCGAAGTGTCACGGGGGCGAAGATGCGGGCCCTCTGGCGCTGTCGGGATGGCTGGATCAATTTCATCATCTATGGAGGGGCGGCGGGCCGCCACACGAATCAGCAGCTGGTCGCCTGGATGCGCGAGCGGGGGATGGCGCCATCTTGGCTCACGGAGATTGATTGGAGTCGGTTCGAGGTGACTCAGCTCACGCAAGAGGAGGTTGATCGGCTGGAGGCGCCCATCGCCGAGTTCTTCCTCACCATCACCAAGCAGGAGTTCCTGCAAGAGGCCATTCGCCGACAGATGCTCGGCTATCCCGTCTCGACGGTGGCCGACATCGCGAGCGATCCTCAGTTGGAGGCTCGGGGCTTTTGGCAGGAAGTTCGAGACCCCACGACCGGACGTTCTCTTCGGTATCCTGGGGGATTTGCCGTCATCAATGGCGAGCGGCTTCCTCTGCGGCGCCCGGCGCCGCGCTGTGGGGAGCACAATGCCGAGGTCTTCGCCGAGATCGGCGTGAGCGAGGCGGACCTGCAATACCTGGCGGCGCTCGGCATCGTGTGAGGGGGCCGGGGGCATGTTGACGGACGCTGACGCTGTGCGCTATGCTCGCGATTGTGCCCACGCAAAGGAGACGCTCCTCTGAGGGGGCTTTCCAGAGGATCGCGGACGAGCTGGCGGCTGCGATCTTGCGCGGGGAGCTGAAGCCCGGAGATCGGTTGCCGACCGAGCGGGAGCTGAGCCGAGCGTTCGGCGTGAGCTCTCTGGTCGTGAGGGAGGCGCTGCGCATTTTGCGGCAGCAAGGGTTCATCACGGTTCGCCGCGGATACGGTGGGGGGATCTTCATCGCGCATCCCGACAGTCGTCCGATCCAAGAGGTGCTCTTGACGCTGCTTCGGACCCGGCAGATCTCCATGTCGGACCTGACTGAGGTTCGATTGATCTACGAGCCGGAGATCGCGCGCCTGGCTGCCCTCCGCATCACGGAGGCGGAGCTGCGAGATCTCTCGGAGATCGTCCAGCGGCAGGAGCAGGCTCTTCACCGTGGGCAGCAGGAGGAGTTCAATCTCCGGTTCCACCAGCTCATCGCGAGAGCGACGCGGAATCCCGTGCTCATCCTCGTGATGGAGGCTGTCGTGAGCATCCTCCTGCCGGAGGTCCGGCGCATGCGACTGGATCTGGAGAGTGAGCGTCATATTGTGGACTTCCATCGTCAGCTCTACATGGCTTTGGCCGATCACGATCCGGATCGCGCGGCGCGCCTGATGGCCGAGCACGTGAGGGGGGTTCAAGATCGGCTCGTTCGCCTGCATCGCGAGCAGTTCCCCGATGTCGGGGAGAGACTCATCGAATCTGAGAGAGAGTGAGGATGGCGCGCGCCATCTATCTGGCTGGAGCCGTTCGGACGCCTATTGGGAAGTTCGGCGGGGCGTTGCGGGAATGGACGGCGGCCGACCTGGCCGTCCCCGTGGTGCGCGAGGCCGTGCGACGAGCGGGTCTCACGGCTGAGGCTGTGGATGAAGTGATCATCGGATGCGCCCGTCAAGCGGGCGTCGGCCCGAACGTCGCTCGGCAAATCGCCTATCGGGCGGGGTTGGGGGAGCGCGTCCCCGCTTATACGGTGAACCGCGCCTGCGGATCGGGCCTGCAGGCGATCCTGGATGCCGCCTGTCAGATCCTCGCTGGACGTGCGCGCGTCCTCGTGGCCGGGGGGACGGAGGCGATGAGTCGCGTCCCTTATTTGCTGGATGCCGTCCGGTGGGGGCATCGCGCGGGTCACGCTCCTCTTGTGGACGCCATGTATCGGGATGGATTCCTCTGCCCGCTCTCCCAGATGGTCATGGGGGAGACGGCCGAGAAACTGGCCGATCTGTATGGCATCTCTCGGCAGGAGCAGGACCAGTATGCGCTCCGCTCGCACGTTCGCGCCGCTCGGGCTCAGGCTGAGGGGGCTTTCGATGCGGAGATCCTCCCTCTGGAGCTCTCGCCTTCAGGGGCCGCGCCGCGGCGATTCGATCGTGATGAGCACGTTCGTCCGGAGACGACGCTGGAGCGCTTAGCTGAGCTTCCTCCCGTCTTCCGCCCTGGGGGGACGGTGACCGCGGGCAACTCCTCCGGCATCACCGATGGCGCGGCTGCCGTGTGCGTCCTCTCGGAAGATGTCGTGCGGGAGTCGGGCGTGCGTCCGCAGGCTCGTCTCTTGGATTGGGCGGTCGCGGGCGTGGATCCTTCGATTATGGGCATCGCTCCCGTCCCCGCCGTGCGAGAGCTGTTGGCCCGACACAAGTTGACACTCTCGGACATTGATCTGATCGAACTCAACGAGGCGTTCGCGGCGCAGGTGCTCGCCTGCGATCGGGAGTTACATCTGGATCACGATCGGTTGAACGTGCATGGAGGGGCGATCGCCCTCGGGCATCCTATCGGATGCACGGGCGCGCGCATTGTCGTCACGCTCCTGCATGCGCTCGAACGATATAACGGGCGATTGGGCCTGGCCACGCTCTGCATCTCTGGTGGGCAGGGGATCGCCCTGTTGGTGGAGCGGACGTAGGGCCTATGGCCGATCGCCACTATATTGTGGGGATCTCGGGGAGCACGGGGACCATCTATGGCATTCGTCTGTTGGAGATTCTCCGCGAGATTCCGGGCATACGCACGCATCTCATCCTGACGCCGGCGGCGGCGCGGACCATGGTCTTGGAGACCGAGTATACTCCGAAGGACGTCGAGGCGTTGGCCGATGAGGTGCATCCTTTTCGGGACATCGCCGCCTCTATCTCCTCGGGCTCCTTTCGCACCAGCGGCATGGTCGTCATCCCCTGCTCGATGAAGACGCTGGCGGGGATCGCCCTCTCCTTCAGCGATAATCTGCTGCTGCGGGCTGCCGATGTGACGCTCAAGGAACGGCGACCGCTGGTGCTCGTCCCGCGGGAGACGCCGCTGCATTTGGGGCACCTTCGCCTGATGGTCCAGGCGGCTGAAATTGGCGCCATCATTATGCCGCCCGTGCCGGCTTTCTATCATCGGCCGCGCACTCTCGATGACATCATCAATCAGACGGTGAATCGCGTCTGCGATCTGCTGGGCATCGAGTTGCCCGTGGATCTCTTCGATCGGTGGAGAGGTGCTCAACCGCCCGTGAAAGGCGTGAGGATGGAGGGGTTCTCATGATCTCCCCGAGTCAGGTGACCGATAGGAGGAAGGAGCGGATCTCCCTCTCCTCTTTCCCTTTGCCTCAACCCCCTCAGAGCCTCCTCCTATCGGCGCCTGTCTCATCTCCGAGACGAGCCGCTCGATATGGGCTTTCAGGACATCTCGCGTTCTCTGGCCGCTGATGAGGTGGCCGAGCGCATTCGCGAATGGATCTTCTCCGGGACGTTCAAGCCCGGGGAGCGACTCCCCTCTGAGCTCTCGCTCGCTCGGACTTTCGGCGTGAGCCGATCCGTCGTGCGCGAGGCCCTGCGAGGTCTGGAACAGCTGGGCGTGATCCTCGTCAGGCGCGGATACAAAGGGGGGGCCTTCGTCACGCGAAGCGATACGAGCGTGCTCAATCGCTCCCTCTCCATGACGCTTCGGATCGGGGAGATCTCCCTCGCGGAGCTCTTCGAGGCCCGCCTCATCTACGAGCCGGAAGTGGCCCGGCTCGCCGCGCTTCGAGCTGGAGAAGCGGAGCTGAGCGCGCTGCGCCACGTCCTGAGGGAACAGCAGGCGGTGGTCGCCTCCTCTCGATTCGCTCATCCCACGAACCTCTCCTTCCATCATGCTATCGCACGAGCGACGCGGAATCCCATTCTGGAAGTCGTGATCGGAGTCGTCCTCGACCTCATGCGGGATCGTCTCTCCGAGCAGCGGCTCCCGGAGGGGGCGAGCTCGAGGATCGTCGCCGAGCATGAGCAGATCTACGCGGCTCTCTGTGACCGCGATGCCGCACGCGCCGCGCGCTTGATGCGCGACCACGTACTGTCTGTCTGGGAGATGCTGCGCCATGTGCTCCCGCGTGAGGCGGAGCGGAGTTTCTGAGGACACTGTAGGAGGATATCGTATGCCAGAGAAGTTCTACAACCGGTTGATCCAGGAGATTCGGCGATTTCATGAAAATCCACCTGCCCTGGTCTCAGCCTACGAGCGGGCGCTGCAGACGGATGATGTGGAGATCTTGAAGGGATTCTCGCGCTGTATCCTCTTGAACTTTCGTCCCTGGGTGGTGAGCTTTCCTCGATGGTTGGGCCACATCTATGGGAATTGTCCTGATCCGGAGGTGCGCCGTCTGATCCTGGAGGATATGGAGGACGAAGATAAGAAGGACCCACATCCCCTCGCCAGAGACGGGCATGTCGGATTGCACCGACGGTTATTGCATGCGCTCGGCGTGAGCGATGAGGAGATGGAGGATTGGGACAGCTATCCGCCCGAGATCTTGAGCGTCGTGCACAGCTTCTATGAGTTCGCCCGCACCTATCCCTGGCAAGAGGGGGTGGCGGCCATTATGTCCTCGGAGCTGACGAATGTGCGGGATCTTCCGAAGATCTATCCGGATCAGCTCGAGCTGGGGGAGACCCGAAGCGCCGGGGCGGCGCTGATGTGGATGATTCTGAAGAAGCTCATCTTGGCCGGAGCGCTTCGGAAGGAGGATGTCGCGTTCCTCTTCGCTCACGACTGGACGCTGCTGGATGAGCTGGAAGGGAAGCCCGTAGATCGGACCCGGGGGACGGAGGTCAAACATGCGGTCTATGTGCTGAGGGCACTTGTGGAGCACACCCCTCCGGGGCGAGAGGAGAGCGTCGTGCGCGCTTTCCGTCTGGGGCTCCGGATGTTCTGGAGCTATTTCAACACCATGGGGCGAGAGGGGCATGCCTTCTTGGATCGAGCGCTTGGTACTGCGTGAAGCGGTAGAGGGGAAGTATGAAGCTTCCTGATCCCACAGTGATTCGCACGGATGTGCTCGTCGTTGGTGGTGGACTGGGAGGAGTCAGAGCGGCTCTGCGGGCGCAGGAGTTAGGGGCCGATGTGACGGTGGTCGAGAAGGCGGTGATCTCACGGGCTGGCCCCATGACCTATGTGCACAGCCAGTTCGCTCCCTATAAGCTCCTGGAGGGTGACGAGCTGCGACAGTGGATGGAGGAGTTCGTCGTTGGAGCTAACTACTTGGCCGATCAGGAGTGGCTGGAGGTCTATCTCCGGGAGGCCTATTTCCGCGTTCAGGAGCTCGTGCACATGGGGGTGCCCTATGTGCGCGATGAGCAGGGGAGGCTCAAATACAGTCTGGTGCGAGGGCATAAGGTTGGGACGACGTTGGGCGCCGATGGTCGGGCGACGATGGAGGTGTTGCGGCGGGAGCTCACGCGTCGTCGCGTTCGGCTCATCGAGAAGGTCATGGTGAATGATCTGCTGACGACCGATGGGCGCCATCCCACGCGAGACCGCATCTGCGGAGCGGTGGGCTTTCACGTGCGGACCGGGGAGCCCTATCTCTTTCTCGCGAAGGCGGTCATCCTCAATACCGGTCCGTTTTATCCGAAGATCCACTACGCCTATGTGGATCACTGCACGGGGGAAGGCCATGCCATGGCGTTTCGCGCCGGTGCGGAGCTGGCGGGGATGGAGTTCGCCCAGTATGCGGCTTGGAGCTACTTCAATCGCCAGTTCTTCACCCCCGGGCAGGCGAAGATCCAGGGCATCGGCGCACGTTTCGTGAATGCCTTGGGCGAGGAGTTCATGCCCCGGTATGATCCCATCTGGGGGAATTTCTCCGGCCTCTTCCAGGTGGCGCGAGCGATTGCGACCGAGAATCTGGAGGGGCGAGGCCCGTGCTTCGTGGATATGCGCCATTGCTCGGATGAGGATCTGGCCGTCCTCTATAAAGTCGTCCCCACGTTGGAGCGCGCCTTCAAGGAGTTCGACATTGACCCCAAGAAGGACCTGTTGCGGGTTGATCCCTTCATCTTGATTGGCACGGGCAGCAGCAGCGGTGTCCGCGTGGACCTCTGGTCGCGTGCCAGTCTTCCCGGGCTCTTCGCCGTCGGGACGTGCACGCATTTGCCCATCATGATGACCGGCATCTCCGGCAGCTCGCTCTCGACGTTCTCCAATGTCGGCGGGTATCGGGCCGGGGAGAAAGCGGCGGAGATAGCGCGCCAGATGGCTCACCATCCGCCTCATGACCCTCAGCAGGTGAAGGAGTTGATCGCCGGATTCTGCGCGCCCCTCTCTCGGCGCGGGCAGACGCGTCCGTGTGACATCTGGATGGCCATTGGGGAGGTGACGGCGGAGGCGGGATTCGCCCTCTTCAAGAACGAGGCTCGGATCGCTCGAACGCGTGACCGCTTGAGGGAGATCCGTCACATGCTGCTGCCTCGGGTGACGGCCCCGGACGTTCACGAGCTGGTCAAGGCCAACGAGGTGGCGAACTACCTCCAGATGGCTGAGGTCGCGTGCGAGGCCATGCTCGCGCGGAAGGAGAGCCGGGGCGAGCTCATTCGAGCGGACTATCCGTACCAAGATAATGATGATTGGCTCCGGTGGATCATCGTCCGTCGTCAGGGTGAGGGGGAAGGACTCTCGCTCTCCTTCTGGGATCTGCCCTATGACCGGTACCCTATTCCTCCAAAGCGGGGGAAGGTTCCCCTCACGTTTCCCATCCCGGAGGAGTATCGTGTCGCTCCCGAGGCGGCTTCTGAACGCTCCATGGAGAGGAGGGGGGCATGATCGAGTCCATTGATCTCTCGCTCTGCGACGGATGTGGCGTCTGCATCGAGAGCTGTCCCACCGACGTCTTGCGCCTGATGGAGGCGGGGAAGCCCTGGGTGGTGGAACCCAGGACGTGGAAGGCTGTCATCGTCTATCCCAATGATTGCCATAGCTGTCGCCTGTGCGCGCTCGATTGCCACGTGGACGCCATTCGTGTCACTCACGCTCTGGAGATCCCTTCTCCTTTCCTCGTGCATCGCTGAAGCGGTGCGCGACGCTTCGATCCTGGAGGAATAGGTATGACGCTGAAGCCCGGACGGCTCTACATCGGCGGGGAATGGCGTGATGCCGCTCGTGGGGAGACGTTCCCGACGATCAATCCCGCTACTGGGGAGGTACTCACCACGGTCGCGCGGGCCGGAGAGGAGGACGTGGATGCGGCCGTGCGCGCGGCGCGTCAGGCGTTCGAGTCGGGGGAATGGAGTCGGCTGTCGGCTGCCGATCGCGGCAAGCTTCTGTGGCGGATCGGCGAGCTGGTTCTGCAGCATGCGGACGAGTTGGCACGGCTTGAGACGCTCGACGCGGGGAAGCCCATCATCGAGTCCCGGCAGATTGACATTCCCATGGTCGCCGAGCTGTTCTTCTACTACGCCGGATGGGCGACGAAGATCCACGGTGAGACGATCCCCGTGCGCGGACCTTTCCTCAACTACACCTTGAGGGAACCCGTGGGAGTTGTGGCAGCGATCACGCCGTGGAATTTCCCTCTGCTTCTGGCCTGTTGGAAGATCGCTCCTGCTCTGGCGGCTGGAAATACCATCATCGTGAAGCCCTCCGAGTACACGCCTCTGAGTCTGCTGCGGTTGGCTGAGCTCACGCAAGAGGCGGGTCTGCCGCCTGGAGCGCTCAATGTCCTCACTGGGCCGGGTGACGTCGGCGCGGCGCTCGTCCGGCATCCCGGTGTGGACAAGATCGCGTTCACCGGTTCTACGGCTACGGGACAGACCATCATGCGGGAAGCGGCCGGGACGCTGAAGAAGGTGACGCTGGAGCTTGGGGGGAAGTCCCCGAATATCATCCTGGCGGACGCGGATTTGGATCAGGCCGTGCGGGGGGCCTTCCTTGGGATCTTTTACAACAACGGCCAGGTGTGCGCCGCCGGATCCCGATTGCTCGTGGAGGAGGCCATTCACGAGACGGTTCTGGAGCAGCTGCTTCAGCGCGCCCGAAAGGCGGCTCCTGGCGATCCTCTCGATCCGAAGACGCGCCTAGGCCCCCTCGCCTCTGAGGCTCAGTTGCGCAAGGTGGAGCACTACGTGGAGGTGGGGCTTCGCGAGGGGGCGCGCCTGATCCTCGGGGGGGATCGTCCGCCGGGGGAGAGAGGGTATTATTTCAACCCCACGATCTTCGATGGCGTCCAGCCGCACATGACGATCGGGCAGGAGGAGATCTTCGGTCCCGTCCTCGCCGTCATCCCCTTCCGGGATGTGGACCAGGCCATTGAGATCGCCAATGGGACGCGCTATGGCTTGGCCGCGGGCATCTGGACCCGGGATGTGAAGAAGGCTCATCGGCTGGCCCGTGCGCTGAAGGCGGGGACCGTGTGGATCAACACCTACAACATCTACGATCCCGCTTCTCCCTTCGGGGGGTATAAGATGAGCGGGTTTGGCCGGGAACTGGGTGCTCACGCTCTGGAGCACTACACGCAGGTCAAAAGCGTGTGGGTCCACTGGGGGGAGTGATGAAACATCCGTCCTCATCAAGGGAGCCCATGGGGAGCATCGCGCGGCATATTGAGCGCTTCCGGCGCGAGCATCAGGAGCTGGTGCGGGAGCTGCGCCAGTTGGATCACGCCATCACGGTGCTGATCGCATCCGAATCCAAGCCGGCTCATGCTCTGGACATCCTCGAGCGCCTGCGCGTGCTCCTTCAGGAGCATGTGCTGCCCCATTGTGCGCGAGAGAAGGAGGTCTTCTCCGTCGCCCTGGGGGAGATGGGCGTCAGCGCGCGGCAGCTCCAGGAGCTGCTGTTCGAGGATCGCTCCTTGCACCGGGAGTATCGGCGGTTGAGGAAGGCCCTCTCGCGTCGAGCGTCCCATGAGGCGATCCTCTCCAAGGACCTTCTGGACCTGCTGCGCATGGGGGAGCAGATGATCGCTCGCGTGCTCGAGCATATTCGTTCGGAGGAGAGCGTGCTCTTTCCCGCCTTGGGAGATGATCCCCGGCGGCCATCACTCGCGTGAGAGGAGGGAGGTGCTATGGCTGAAGTGAAGACATCGGTGGCCCTTGTCCCCAGCTTCGAGACCGAGCCGGATCGGTATCGGCATCTTCGGTTGGAGGTCGAGGGGAATGTGGCGCGCCTGCTTTTGGATGTGAAGGAGGATGGGGGGCTGCATCCGGGATATGCGCTGAAGATGAACTCGTACGATTTGGGGGTGGACATCGAATTGGCCGATGCCGTGCAGCGCCTGCGGTTCGAGCATCCGGAGGTGGGGGCGGTGATTCTGACCAGTGCGCGGGATGGGATCTTCTCGGCGGGAGCCAATATCTTCATGTTGGCGCAGGCGACGCACGCCTTCAAGGTGAACTTCTGCAAGTATACGAACGAGACGCGGCTGGCCATTGAGGAGGCCAGTGCTGAGAGCGGGCAGGTCTACATCGCGGCGCTCAATGGGACGGCCAGTGGGGGGGGATATGAGCTGGCCATGGCGTGTGAGGAGATCTACTTGGTGGATGATCGGCGCTCGGCCGTCTCCTTGCCCGAGATCCCCTATCTGGCCGTTCTTCCCGGGACGGGGGGATTGACGCGCCTGGTGGACAAGCGGCGCGTGCGGCGGGATCTGGCCGACATCTTCGTGACGCTGGCTGAGGGAGTGCGCGGACAGCGAGCGGTGGAATGGGGACTGGTGGATGGGGTCTTCCCTCCTTCCACTTTTCGGGAGGCTGTGTGGCAGCGCGCGAAGGAGGTGGCGGGTCCGCCTCGTCCCTACCGAGGGATTCGGCTGGAGCCCTTGGCGCCGGAGGTGAGCGAGCAGGAGATTCGCTATCGTCATGTCCGACTTCGGCTCCATGTGCAGCCGCGCGTGGCGGAGCTTCTGATCGAGGGACCGAGGGAGGTCCCTCCCTTGCCTGAGGACCCCAGCCGCTTGGGGAGTGAGTGGTATCCTCTGCGCTGCTTCCGCGAGCTGGACGATGCCTTGCTCCGGCTGCGGTTCAACCATCCGGAGATCACGCTGGTGCTCATCCGCACCCAAGGAGATTGGCGGAAGGTACGAGAGTTGGATCAGCAGTTGGCGGCCCATCGGCAACACTGGTACGTGCGGGAGGTGCTGCTATTGCTGCGGCGGGTGCTCAAGCGGTTGGATCAGACGGCCAAGAGCTTCTTCGCCCTCATTGAGGAGGGGTCTTGCTTTGCCGGGAGCCTGTTGGAGCTGGCTCTGGGAGCGGATCGGGCTTATATGCTGGAGCGCGAAGGGGTAGTGGTGGCGCTGAGCGAGCTCAATGCGGGGCTGTTGCCAATGGGGAATGGACTGAGCCGGCTGGCCGTGCGCTGGTTGCGGGATCCGGCCCGTGGGGTGGAGATTCAGCAGATTCGGGAACCGCTCTCGGCTCGGGAAGCGGAGGCCTGTGGTTTGGTGACGGTCGCTCTGGATGAGCTGGATTGGGAGGACGATGTCCGCGTGGCCATTGAGGAGCGGGCCAGCCTCTCGCCCGATGCTCTGACGGGCATGGAGGCCAATCTCCGTTTTGCCGGACCTGAGACGTTGGAGACGAAGATCTTCGGTCGGCTCTCGGCGTGGCAGAACTGGATCTTTCAGCGCCCCAACGCCGTCGGGCCTCGTGGCGCCCTCACCCTGTATGGCCGGCCCGAACGTCCCGAATTCCAATGGGAGCGAACGTGAGGAGGAGCGATGACGATCTGGCGGGGGATTTTCGCTCCGGTGATCACCCCCTTCGATCGAAGGGGCGAGGTGGATGAGCCTGCGCTGCGGGATCTGGTCGAGTATCTCATCGAGCATCGGGTTCACGTCCTCTTCCCCCTGGGGTCTGTGGGGATGGGACCGGTGATGAGGACCGATCAGCGGCGGCGCGTGGCGGAGGTCATCGTTGATCAAGCCCGAGGGAGGGTTCCTGTCCTCGTTCATGTGGGGACAGCCGATACCCAGACGACGGTCGAGTTAGCGCAGCATGCGGCGGAGCTGGGCGTTGCGGGCCTCGCGGTGATCCCGCCTTATTATTACCCCCATACTCCGTACGAACTGATCGCGCACTATCGGGCCATCGCCGAAGTCACGTCACTTCCCATCTTCCTTTACAACAATCCGGCCTTCAGCGGGACGAATATCACAGCCTCTCTGGCCTCTCGACTTCGAGAGCACGTTCCGACAATCGCCGGAGTGAAGCTGACAGAGGACCGGATGAGCGCGGTTCTCGACTACCTCTACACCCTTCCCTCTGACTTCGTTGTTCTGGCCGGGTTCAATTACTATCTGGCGGCGACTGTCCCTCTGGGCGTGAGTGGGAGCGTTGATCCACTTTCGACGTTCTTCCCGCGTCAGTATTGTGCCCTCTGGGAGGCCTTGGAGCGGGCAGATTATGCCCAGGCTGTTCGATGGCAGGCCATTTTGAATAGAGCTGAGTTCGCCATTTTGAGCCTCACGGCTCAAGTTGGGCGGACCGTCTATCAGGAGGTGCTCAAGCTGCGCGGGCTCCCGATTCAGATGTATCCGCGATGGCCTGCTGCTGCGCTTTCCGATGAGCAGCGCGAGACCTTGCGCCGTGTGATCGCCGAGGTTGACGAGATCACGGCATAGGAGGTGGGCGATGAGGAACGATGTTTCCTTTCAAGACCTTGAGCGGGAGTTGGAGAGGGGGGTTTTGCCGGCGTGGGTGTTCAGCGATGGGCGGGTGTATGAGTGGGAGAGGGAGCGGATCTTCAAGCGGGTGTGGCATTTTCTGGCGCACGAGTCGGAGATTCCGGAGGCGGGGGATTATGTGGTGCGGTATATTGTGGACACGCCGGTGATTGTGGTGCGGACGGAGCAGGGGGTTCGGGCCCATGTGAACATGTGTCGGCATCGTGGGGCGCCCGTGTGTCGAGGGGAGCGGGGGCGGAGTCGCGTCTTTCGCTGTCCATACCATGGGTGGACATATTCGAACAGTGGGGAGTTGGTGGGGATTCCGTTTCGGGAGCAGATCTATGCGGACCCGGGGCGTATAGAGCGGGAGCTGAGCCTGCCGCTGGTGCGGGTGCAGAGCTACCGGGGGTTGATCTTCGGGACGCTGAGTGAGCGGGCGCCGTCTCTTGAGGAGTATCTGGGCGAGAGCACGTGGTATTTGGATCTGTTCGGATGTCGCGGTCTGGATCTGGAGGTCTTCGGAGACCCGGAGCGGTGGACCCTCTCGGCGAATTGGAAGACGGCGGCCGAGAATTTCGGTGTTGATAATCTTCACATCCTCTCGACCCACGGGAGCTTGATTGTCGAGCTCGAGCAGTTTCCCTTCCGGCAGGAGTATCTTCTGGGACCCACGAATTTCGTCGCCTATTTCCCGGGGCGGGGGCATGCCATTGCCGTGAATCGTCCTTTTCCGGGGATGAAGTTCGTGGGAGTCCCGGAGCCGTTGATCGCCAAGATGGAGGCGGAGGCTCCCGAGCAAGCTCCCTATCTGGATGGGCTCTCGACGGTGGTGGGAACCATCTGGCCGAATCTCTCTCTGCTGACTGTGGTGCAGCCTCTGGGGCCGTATCCGGTGGGGCAGGGGGAGACCCCTCGCTACTGGACGATTCGGGTGTGGCAGCCGATGGGGCCGACGCAGATGCAGGTGTGGTCCTGGTGTCTGGTTCCGCGAGGGATGAGCGAGGAGCAGAAGCGGAAGTCTTTCCAGGCGTATCGGCTCTCGTTCGGGGTTTCGGGAACCTTCGAGCAGGACGATGCGGAGGTCTGGAAGGGGATCACGGAGCTGGCGGCGAGCCTGGGGGGCAGAGAGGTGCGGCTCAATTATGAGATTGACGGTGCGGAGGGGCCCTGGTCAGGTCAGCAGCTCAATGGGGCTCCGGGAGTCATCCGCCCGTATGTGACGGAGGCCGGGGCGCGCAACTTCTGGCGGACCTGGCTGAGCTATTTGAGGGGAGGGGAGGGATGAGGGACCTGGCGCTTCGATGGGAGATTGAGGAGTTTTTGATTCGGGAGGCGGAGCTGCTGGATGAGGGGGCGCTGGAGCAGTGGTTGGAGCTCTTCACCGAGGATGCGCACTATGAGATGCCGCTGCGGGTGGGGCGGGAGGAGGGGGATGAGCTGTCGCCGATGCGGCTGTTTGATGAGACACTGCCGATGCTTCGGCATCGGGTGAATCGAGTGCGGACTAAGAGTGCGTGGGCGGAGCGTCCCCCTTCGCGGACCCGTCGGTTTGTGAGCAATATTTGGGTTGAGCCGATTTCGGGGAGTGAGGAGGTGCGGGTCCGAAGTGCGGTGCTGCTCTATCGGAATCGGGGGGTGAAGGCGGAGGCGGACCTGCTCAGCGCGGTGCGGGAGGATAGATTGCGCCGGGTGAATGGTCAGTGGAAGATCGCCCATCGGCGCGTCCTTCTGGATAGCAGTACCGTGCCCAGCGACAACCTCTCGATCTTCCTGTGAGGAGGGGGGCATGTACGCGTTGGCCGAACTGACCGCTCTGTTCCGGGAGGAATTGAAGCTCTGTCAGGTGCGGGCTGGGGAGAGGGTGGTCGTCGTGGGACAGAGTGAGAGTCGTCCGGGATACGTCGAGGCGGCCTTGACTGCTGCCCGATCCTTGGGGGCGCACGCCTTCGGCGTCATGCTGCCGGGGTTTCGGCATGCGCCCCTGCCGCGGTGCCAGGAGGTGTCGGTTCGGGAGGTGGATCACTATCTGGAGCAGATGCCGTCGCTGCTAGAGGCATTTCGCGGAGCCGATCTGGTCATTGACGTGACGGCGGAGGGGTTGGTGCATACGCGGGCGCGGCAGGCGATCTTGGGACAAGGGGCGCGCATGCTGATGGTGGCCGAACCTCCGGAGATTCTGGAGCGGATGTTCCCTCGCCCCAGCTTGCGGCAGCGGTGTGAGCGGGCTTTGCAGAAGCTTCGTCAGGCGCGGACCATGCGCGTTCGCTCCGAAGCCGGGACTGATGTGCTCTTTCAGCTGGCCGACTCGATGCCAGTGCTGGCGCAATACGGGTACACGGATCAGCCGGGGCGTTGGGATCACTGGCCGGGGGGCTTTGTCGCCTGCTATCCCCTGCAGGCGGAGGGGCGGATTGTGCTGAACACGGGGGACATTCTGCTGCCGATGAATCGGTATGTGGATCATCCGATTGAGGTCCATCTGCAGCAGGGGCGGATCACGGAGATTCGGGGGCAGGGGCGGGATGCGCTTCTTTTCCGGCGGTATTTGGAGGTGTGGGGGGATCCCAATGCCTTCGCCCTCTCGCACGTGGGGTTCGGCTTGGACGAGACGGCGTTATGGGAGGCGCTTTATGTGTACGAGCATCAGATGCCCATTATCGGGCAAGATGCTCGGGCCTTTGCGGGGAACTTCATGTGGTCCACCGGGCCCAACGTGCACGTGGGCCGATATACGCCGGCTCATTACGATATCCCCATGCGGGAGTGCACGATCCTGTTGGACGATCAGGTGGTGATCGAGCGGGGGGAGATCGTGGACCCGGAATTGGCGCCTTAGCGTTGGGGGGATGAGCCTGCGCTGAGTGTGTGGGGGGGGAGCGATGAGTTGGGAGCATGAAGCCGCGCGGTATCGAGAGAGGGGCTTGGGCGGACGGATGGGGGTGGGGCGAAAGCCCGCGCTTCTGGTCATTGACTTCAGTCGGGGCTTCACCGATCCGGCCTCCCCGCTGGGGAGCGACATGAGTGCGGCGGTGCAGGCCACCAATCGCCTGTTGGACGTGGCTCACGCGCGGGGGCTTGCGGTCATCTTCACCACCGTCGCCTACGAGGATCCGGAGCGGGAGGCGGGGCTCTGGATTCGGAAGATTCCGGCCCTTGAGGTCTTGAGGGTGGGGAGTGGGTATGTGGAGCTCGACGAGCGGTTGCATCGAGCGGCCGGTGATGTGGTGCTGGTGAAGAAGTACGCCAGCGCTTTCTTCGGGACCGGTCTGGAGGTCCTTTTGCGCGAGCGGGGCGTGGATACGCTCTTGATCGCTGGATGCACGACCAGCGGATGTGTGAGGGCGACCGTGGTGGATGCCGTGCAGTATGGGTTCCGCCCTATCGTTGTTCGAGAAGCTGTCGGGGACCGCTCGGAACTGGCCCATCGGGCCAATCTCTTCGATATCGAGGGGAAGTATGGCGACGTCCTCCCCCTTGAGGAGGTCCTCGCCTATCTCGAGACCATCGCTCGAGAGCAATCTCCGATGTAGGATCGGCAGCGCGCTTCTCGGCCTCATTGCGATCTGCAGATCGCGGGGTACCACATTTCCAAAAAGGAGGGAGACGATGAGGAAGCGACGTATCATCAGTTTTGTGTTCCTCGTGGGAATGGTCGTGGGGGTCGGTCTGAGGGGGGCGAGCGCGCAAGAGGTCGCTTCGCCCACCACCGACCTGATCCTCTTCTTCTCCAACGCCGATGTGCCGAACTCGGCGCAGCAATCGGCTCCAGATACGCTCATTGTGACTGAGCGCAGCGGCGAGGTGCGCATGAGGACGTGGATCGACGCGGATCAGACGGTGAAGAGCACGCTGGAGATACCGCGGACACCTGTAAACGCCACGCTGACGCTCACAGTGAAGCTCATCTCGATCAGCGAGTTCGCGATCAAGGGGGTGATTCAATTCGAGGACGCGCAGCGGAGCCGCCTGGAGTTCGAGTCGGTTGGGACCGGCTCTTTCTCCGAAGAGGCTGTGATCATCGGTGGGAAGCCGTTCACCTTCGGGGGATACGTCGCGCGCATCACCCGAGCGACGGGTCAGTTCGAGGGAATGACGGGTTCTCTCACCGATAACTTCTGGCTCGATGTGAGTGGTGGGACACTCGATCGGGCGATCGGGTATCAGTTCATGGTGATTCGGCTCACCAAGCGGTGAGAGGCTCCCGCGGAGGTGGGTCCCTCAGGGGATCCGCCTCCAATCAGGAGGGTGTATGCGCGTCGTTCGCTTCCATGAGTACGGTGGTCCGGAGGTTCTCCGATTGGAGACGATCCCGGATCCTCACCCGCGGGCGGACGAGGTCCTCATTCGAGTGCGTGCCTGTGGGGTGAATCACATTGATGTGATGCTGCGGAGTGGGCGTCTGCGTCTACCCGGGCAGCAGCCTCTCCCTCATATTCTCGGGATGGAAGTTGCGGGGGAGGTCATCGCCGTGGGGGACCGCGTGCAGAGGGTGCGTGTGGGGGACCGCGTTCTGGCCGCTGTTGTCACCTGTGGAGCGTGCGCCTTCTGTCAGAGTGGGCGGGAGAATCTCTGTGAGGAACGTCGGATGCTGGGGACGCATCTGCCCGGTGGGTACGCGGAGTTCGTCACGGTCCCGGAACGGGGGGTCATTCGGCTCCCGGATGCCTTGGAGTTCTCTCAGGCGGCGGCCGCGCGCACGGCCTTTGGGACGGCCTGGCATTTGCTCATCGAGCGCGGGCGCTTGCGGGCTGGTGAAGTCGTCCTGATCCATTCGGCCAGCAGTGGGGTCGGAAGCGCTGGGGTGCAGATCGCCCGCTTGGCCGGTGCGCGTGTCATCGCCACGACGAGCTCGGAGAAGAAGGCGGAAGCCCTTCGTGCCCTTGGTGCCCATGATGTCATCGTGTACACCCAGCACGATGTCGTCGCCGAAGTGCGCCGATTGACCGAAGGGCGGGGGGCGGATCTCGTCTTCGATGTCGTTGGAGGGGAAGTCTTCCTCCAGAGTCTGCAATGTGTGGCAAAGGGGGGGCGTGTGGCGACCTGTGGGGCGATCCGCTCCGATCAGGCGACGATCAATATCATCCACCTGTTCTTCCGCGAGATCGAGATCATCGGAGCGACCGGTTCGACGCAACTTGAGGTCGAGGGCGTTCTCCGCCTTGTGGCCGAGGGGAGACTCCGTCCTCTCATTGATCGGGTGCTGCCGTTGTCGGAAGCCTCTCAGGCGCACCGTCTCATGGAAGAGGGGCAGCTCTTTGGCAAGATCCTTCTCGTTCCGGGGGAGTAGACAGGAGGCGATTGTGGCTTACGACGTCGTTCTCTTCCATGGAGTCGGTCATCCTCTGTCGCTGCAGTCCCGTCCCCTCCCTCAACCAGGAGAGGGGGAAGTGCTCGTGCGCGTCCTCGCCAGTGGGATCTGTGATACGGACGCTCGCTTTGTGCGTCTGGGGATTCCGTGGATGCGCGAGCCCTTGGTTCTCGGCCATCAGATTGCTGGGATGGTCGAGAAGGTCGGGAGCGGCGTGACGTCGCTCAAGAAAGGGGATCATGTGATCATCCATTTCGTCATCGGGTGTGGGCGCTGCCTCTTCTGTCAGAGGGGGGAAGAGAATCTCTGTCCGGAGTGGAAAGGCGTTGGAGCCCATGTGGACGGGGGGTTCGCTCAGTATGTCCTCGTCCCGGAGAAGAATGCCATCCCGATCTCCGACACCCTCTCGCCCGAGGAAGCGTCCTTGATCCCGTGTGGGCTGGGGACGCCGTATCGCGCGCTCGTGCAAGCGGGTGTCCGGGCTGGGGAAGTGGTCCTCATCCAGCGCGCGTGGGTATGGGGATTGGCTGCCGTCTCGCTTTGTCACCTGATGGGCGCGCGCGCCGTTGTCCTGGATGATGATGCCGAGCGGTTGCGCTATGCGCGGGAGCACAAAGCGGAGGCTGCTTTGGATCCGAGGTCCGAGGATGTGCGCGAGGCCCTCGCTCCGTGGGCGCCCTTTGGGGCCGATGTCCTTCTGGATTTCACTGGTGATCCCGAGTGGATCGCTCGCGGGCTGACCTGGCTTCGGCGCGGGGGGCGCGCCGTCATCGTGGGACGCGCGGGATGTGCTGGGGAGCTGAAGCTCGATATCCCTACGCTGATGTTCACCGAAGCCTCCATCAGGGGGGCGTGGTTGACCCGACAAGCGGAGGTGCGCCAACTCGCGGCGTGGGTTGAGGAAGGTCGGCTGACCCTCTCCCCTCTGCTCGGGCATCGTATTCGGCTTGAGGAGATCAATGAGGGCATCGCCTTACTGGATCATCCCGATACCCTCGGGGTGGTGATTGTTCCGTGAGGAGGGAGACCTATGGTCATCGGGCACGAAGGCATTGACATCGCCGCCTTGAGAAAGGAGTTCTTCGGAGATATTCCGGTGGGCATTGATCCCCATCGGTTCGTCGCGTTACTGGATAAACGGATCAGCGAGATCTTAGAGGCGTGGGTTGACGCCTATCTGACCAGCGGAGCTCTCGAGACGCGGGAGCAGCAGCTTCAGCTCGTCTATCTCTCGGCGTGGGGCGAGTTGCGCTCGGTGGATACCTTCGCTCGTCAAGTCGAGCGCATGGGATATGCGCTGGAGTACCCGGAGTTGAAGCTCGGGGTATGTCGTCAGCTCCACGATGAGATGCGCCACTTCAAGATCTATCGCGATCTGGCTCTCCGGATGGGTGGGGAAGACGTGCTGAGTCAGTCCCCGCATCCGAGCTTCACGTACCAATTCGATTACTGCGATCAGGTCTCGGAGGACCCGCTGGAGCTCATCTTCAACTGCCAGTTCTGCTGTGAGAAGTGGGCCATTCCTCTCTTCACAAATCTCGCCAAGAAGGCGTATACGAACGAGGATCTCCGCGAGACGCTCACGCGCGAGATCCTGCCTGATGAGTACTTCCATATTGCGAACGGCCGGCTGGCGGCACGATATCTCGCCCGACGGGGTGATGCGCAGCAGGATCGGATGCTCGATATCGCGGCCGCGATGATGGGGGTCAATCGGCGCGCCATCGAGCTGGGGGCCATGTCGGCCGTCTGAAGGAGGGCACGATGCCGACACTCATCACGGGGGCTGGGCAGGTGGGAGCGTATGTCGCCCGGGCGCTCGTCGAGCGCGGCGAACGCCCCATCCTCTTTGATGTGCATCCTCGCGTGGAGGCGCTTGGAGAGATCGTTGACCTGAACCGGTGTGCGCTTGTGCGCGGCAGCGTCCTGGATATGACGGATCTGTTACAGGTCATGGCGAGTGAGCGCGTGGACACCGTCATCCACACGGCCGCGATTCTGCCGACGCTCGATGCGAAGCCCCATCTCATGGTTCAGGTCAATGTCCTCGGATTCGTCAACGTGTTGGAGGCCGCCCGCGCCCTTGGCGTTCGGCGCGTCGTTTATACCAGTTCCATCGTCGTCCATTATGGGGCGTATCCGAAGTTTCCGCCTCAAGCTCCCATTGCGGAGGAGGCCCCTATTGAGCGTATCCCCGGATTCTTCTACGGGAACACGAAAATCGCCGCTGAATATATCGGCCTGGATTACGCTGATGCTCTGGGCGTGGACGTGGTAGCTCTGCGGTTGGGCCACGTGTGGGGGGTATGGGCCGGGCCGTGGGGGGCTCCTATCTCCATTCTCCTCCATCGCTTGGTGCGAGGAGCCTTGCGTGGAGAGCGGGTCGTCCTCGATCGGCCGGAATTGGTATGGGGAGGGCGCGAGGGCTTCCTTCATGTCCGAAATGCGGCTCAAGCTCTCGTTCGCGCTCGCGACGCGACGGATCTCGCCCATCGTGTCTTCATCATCACCGATGCGCGGCCTTATACTTTTTCGGAACTTTTGAATGCCGTGCGTCAGCACTTCCCGCATTTGGAGGTCGAAGTTGCGGTGCCCCTCACCGGAGGATACGCGGCCACGGCCGTCGCTCTGCAACAGCCCTATGATATCTCCCGGGCTCGGCGGGAACTGGGGTATGATCCGGAGTGGGACCTGGAGCGGGGCATCGCCGAATACGTGGAATGGATGCGGCGCAGGTGCGCGTGAGAGGGTCTCCGATGGATGATTTCACCCCTCGTGAGCTGATGATTGTGGCCGCGGCTCGTGAGCTGCGCGATGGGGAGATCGTCTTTGTCGGGATGCGTCTGCCGCTTCTGGGGTTTCTTCTGGCGAAGCGCACGCATGCCCCTCGGGCTCTCGGCCTCTATGAGAACGGCGTGATCCGTGAGACTCCGGCTGCCGAGCTCCTGTATACCATGAGCGATCTTCCGAATATCACGCGCGCCACCGCGTGTGGCGAGATGTTGATGGTAATGGGGCTTCTGGCTCAGGGGCGCGTGGATGTGGGGTTCATCGGCGGTGCCGAGGTTGATCGTTTCGGGAATGTAAACACCACGCTTGTGCGCCGTGAGGGGAAGAGCATCCTCCGCTTGCCCGGCAGCGGGGGGGCTGGGGATATCGCTTCGCTCGCCCGCCGGTTCATTGTCCTCATGCCCCACGAGCGACGGCGTTTCCCCGCGCGGGTCTCGTACATCACGTCTCCGGGGTACGGTGAAGGGAGGGGGTGGCGCCAGCGTGTGGGGCTTCCCCCTGGGGGGCCAGCGGCTGTCATCACCGATAAGGCTATTTTGCGACCGGATCCTGAGACGAAAGAGCTGCGCCTTGTCTCCCTCCATCCCGGAGTTTCTCTGGAGGAGGTGCGCGCCAGCACCGGATGGGACCTTCAGATCGCTGATCCGGTGGAGCGAACTCCTCCGCCGACGCCTCAGGAGCTTCGCCTTCTGCGCAGTCTTGATCCGGAAGGGGTCTGGACCCGATGACGCGCAAGCTCATGAGTCTCTCGGAAGCGATCGGTCGGTATGTGGCCGATGGGATGAGCCTGGTCATGGGGACAGCGCTGGAGGCAGCGATCCCCTTCGCCGCCGGCCATGAGATCATTCGGCAGGGGAAGCGCGATCTCACGGTGATCGGTCCGATCTCGGACATCCTCTTCGATCAATTGATCGGCGCCGGATGTGTGCGTCGGGTGATCGCCGCGTGGGTGGGCAACGTCAGTGAGGGGAGCGCTTATAACTTGCGACGAGCTGTCGAGGAGGGCGTCCCTCACTTCGTGGACGTGGAGGATCATACGAATCTCACCATCGCCCTGGGGCTTCACGCGGCTGCTCTCGGTGTCCCTTACCTGCCGACGCGCACGGCGCTCGGGTCGGATGTGGCGCGCGGGCATCCGGGGCTTCGCCCCATTCGCTGCCCTTATACGGGAGAGCCTCTCCTCGCCGTGCGGGCTCTTGCTCCTGATGTCGCCATCGTTCATGTGCAGCGAGCTGACGAATTCGGCAACTGCCACCTCTGGGGGAATCTGGGCGTGACGCTGGATGCCGTGCGTGCGAGCCGGTCCGTCATCGTGACGGCCGAGGAGATCGTCTCCGCGGATCTCATTCGGAGCGATCCGAATCGCACGCTCATCCCAGGCTTCCTTGTCACCGCTGTTGTTCATGAGCCCTGGGGGGCTCATCCTTCGCCCGTGGTCGGGTACTACCATCGGGATCATGCCCATTTCCGTGAGTATCACGAGCGGACGCGGACACGGGAGGGATTTCTGGCGTGGCTCAAGGAGTGGGTCCTTTCCGTGCCTGATCGCTCGCGCTACATGGATCGTCTTGGACCCGAGCGCCGGCGCGCTCTGCGAATCGCGCAGAGTGCCCTCTCTGCGCCGGCCGATTTCGGATGTTGAGGAGGCACTGAAGATGCGGGAGCACACGGTGCGCACCCTCGCTGTGATTGGAGCCGGCACCATGGGGCGTGGCATCGCGCACGTCGCGGCTCTGGCCGGATATACGGTCTATCTGCATGATGTCAGTGCGGAGATCCTTCAAAAGGCTCTGGCGGCGATCCGCGATCTCTTGGAGGAGGGGGTGCGACGGGGGAAGGTCACCCCTCAGGAGAAGGAAGCGGCCGAGAGCGCCCTGCATCCGGTCCAGAGGCTGGAGGACGCTGCTCCCATGGCCGATCTGGTCATCGAGGCTGTTCCCGAGAAGCTCGCGTTGAAACAGGAAGTCTTCCGGGCTTTGGACCGGCTCTGCCCGCCGGAGGCGATCCTCGCCTCCAACACGTCCTCGTTGAGCATTGGGGAGATCGCCTCGGCCACGGGGCGCCCGGAGCGCGTCCTGGGGATGCATTTCTTCAATCCCCCCCACATCATGAGGCTCGTCGAGCTGGTCCGACATGACCGGACCGCGCCGGAGGTCATCGAGACGGCTCGCCGTGTGGTCGAACGAATGAAGAAGGAGACCATCGTCGTCCGCGATGTGCCCGGCTTTGCCACAAGCCGCCTCGGTGTCGCCCTCGGATTGGAGGCGATGCGCATGCTCGAGCAGGGTGTCGCCAGCGCCGAGGATATTGATCGGGCGATGGAGCTGGGGTACAACCATCCGATGGGTCCGCTCCGACTGAGCGATCTGGTGGGGCTGGATGTGCGCTTGAGCATCGCCGAATATCTCTACGAGAAGCTGGGCTCCGACGTCTTTCGTCCTCCGGAGATTCTCCGCCGCTTGGTGGCCGAGGGGAAGTTGGGGAAGAAGTCGGGTGAAGGATTCTATCGCTGGGACTGATTCTGGAGGAGCTCCTATGGTGACCTTGGAGATCGCGAAGAAGATCGCCACCGCCTGCGAGGAGAAAGCCCGGGAACTGGGCATCCCTATGGGGATCGCGGTTGTGGATGCCAGCGGTCGGCTCATCCTCAGCCTCCGCATGGATGGAGCGAGCTGGATCACGCCGGAGGTGGCGCGGGCGAAAGCCTGTGCCGCTGCTGCCTTCGGCATGCCCACCTCGCAGATGCGGGAGATGGCTCAAGCCTTCCCGGATTTCTTCGCTGGTCTGACGGTTCTCACCGGGGGACACTTTGCCGCCGCCGGAGGGGGGCTCCCTCTTCGGGCAGGCGAGCGGATCATCGGGGGGCTCGGCGTCGCCGGTGGTCCTCCCGAACTCGATGAGGCCTGCGCTCAAGCTGGCGTTCGCCTCCTGGAGGAATGACGCGCCGAGTCGCCATTTTTTGAGGAGGGTGACTATGGCTGCCAATGGGGAGAGGTCCGAGCTTCAGACGGTCTTGAGGGAACTCGCGAGAGGGCTCGAGAAGGGCGTCGCCCTCGCGAGGATTTACAACGACCCGGAGATCTTCGAAGCGGAGAAAGAACGCATCTTTGCCCGCACCTATGGGTATCTGGCGCACGAATCGGAGATCCCGAATCCTGGGGATTACGTCGTTCGGTATATCGCCGACGATAGCTTCATCGTCATCCGTGACGCCCAGGGACAGATCCGCGTCCTCTTCAATGCGTGCTCGCATCGCGGAATGCCCCTCTGTCGCGCCGAGCGCGGACGCGCGACGAGCTTCGTCTGTCCCTATCACGGATGGACCTTCAACTCGGCGGGGGAGTTGATCGGCGTCCCCGCTGAGCAGGAGGGGTATGGAGGGAGATTGGATCGTTCCGCGTGGGGATTGAAGCCCGCCCCTCGCGTCGAGATCTACGACGGTCTGATCTTCGCCTGTCTCGATCCTGATGCCCCTTCCTTGCGGGAATATTTGGGGGGAATGGCGTGGTATCTCGATCTGCTGACCAAACGAAGCGCTGCGGGATTGGAAGTCATCGGGGCGCCGCATCGTTGGGTCATTGACACCAACTGGAAGTTGCCCGCCGAGAACTTCATCAGCGATGCCTATCATACCTTGATGACTCACCACACGATGGTCGAACTGGGGCTGGCTCCTCCTGATCCCAAGTTCGCCATGTACGGATTCCATGTGCAGGCGGGGGAAGGTCATGGACTGGGGATCATCGGGCCTCCGCCGCACATCTCCCTGCCCCCTTACTGGGGATATCCGGAGGAGATCGTGCGCTCGCTGCAGCAGAATTATCCCTCGGCTGCTCACGTGGAGGTCGCGCGGCGGACGAATTTCCTTCACGGAACGATCTTCCCGAACCTCTCCATCCTGAATGTCATGCTCCTGAAGGATCCCGGATCCCCACCGACTCCGATGCTGACCGTTCGCCTCTGGCGGCCCCTCTCGCCTGAGAAGACGGAGGTATGGTCTTGGTTCTTGGTCGAGCGCGATGCGCCTTCCTGGTTCAAGGACCTCTCGTATCAGACCTATGTGCATACGTTCGGGACATCCGGAGTCTTCGAGCAGGACGATGCTGAGGTCTGGTGCGGCATCACTCGAGCGGCCCGAGGGAAGATGGCGCGCCGCTTCTGGTTGAATCTCCAACTGGGCATGCACTTGCGTCCCGACCCCACTTGGCCTGGGCCCGGAACGGCGTATCCCTTGGATTATGCCGAGGCCAACGAGCGCGCCTTCTTGCGCGCGTGGTGCCGCTACATGCTTGAGGAGAGGCCCAAAGCCTCACGGCGTCGGTCCTCGCGGCGCCGATCCTGAGCGATCTTCTGGAGGGAGCTATGGTCGTCGTCACGGAGCATCTTGAACAGGAAGTGAGTCGCTTCCTCATCAAGGAGGCTGAGTTGCTGGATAACCACGCGTATGAGGAATGGCTGAGTTTGCTCACACCCGATGTGCGCTACATCGTCCCCGTGCAGGTGACTCAGGAGCAGGGAGTTCCCTCGCGTCCCACTTCCGGTATGGCGCATCTGGATGAGGATTACACGTCCCTGGAGATGCGCGTTCGGCGGTTGAAGAGCGCGCGCGCATGGGCCGAAAATCCTCCCTCTCGCACGCGGCACTTCGTCACCAACGTGCGCGTGGAGCCGGGAGATCGCGAGGGCGAACTCAAAGTCCGGTCGAATGTGCTCCTGTGGCGCTCCCGTGGCGATGAGCCTCACGCTGATCTTCTCTCGGCCGAGCGTCACGATCTCTTGCGACGCGTGGAGGGGCAGTGGAAGATCGCTCAACGCGTGGTCATACTGGATCAAGCGGTGGTCAATACGCGGAGTCTCTCCGTGATCCTGTGAGGTCGCAAGGCGCTCTGTGTGAGCGCATGTGAGTTCACAACAGGAGGTTGTCTATGCGGGATATTCTCGTTTTCCTGATGCTCAGCCTCTCCGCTCAGACGGTGGGGGCGACCCTGAGTGGTATTGTGCGTGATCCCGCCGGAGCCGTCGTGAGCGGAGCGAAGATTGAAGTTCAGAATCTGGAGACGGGTCAAACGCTCACAACCGTGAGCGACGAAGCCGGGGGCTATCGGTTGTCCTCCCTCCGACCGGGCCGATATCGCGTGACGGTCAGCGCCCCGGGCTTTCAAGCGGTGATCTTCGAGCCCGTCGAGCTGACCGTTGGCCAATCGGCCACGTTGAATGCCACGCTCGCGGTGACCGCTCTCACCGAACAGATCGAGGTTCGCGGAGAGGGGGTGGCGTTGGTTGAACCCACCAAGACCGAGGTGAGCGAAGTCATCGATCAGGTGCGGATCACGGAGCTGCCCATCAGCGGGCGGCAGTTCATTGATTTTGCGTTGTTGACGCCCACGACGAACGTGGGGAAGGGGGTATCGTTT
>BEHM01000028.1 GCA_002923315.1 bacterium HR10 | reverse complement strand
TGCCGGTGACCAAGCTGGGACGCACGATGATCTGCGCGCAGTCGTCGAAGCGCTTCTGAGGGAAATCGCCCGGATCGAACGAATGGCCGCGCTTCCCCGTGTCGGCCGGGGAGACGATGTATTTGGCGAAGGCATATTGAAAGCGGAAGTCGTTCAGCGCTCGCGGCGAGATCGTCCACGTCCATCCAATGACCGGTGCCCGACGGGGAACGGCGAAGCCAAACCCCGCGCTCCGCGCGTTGATCCCTCCAGCAGTCAGAAACGGCCGATACTCATCCTCCTGCGCATATCGGGCGAAGAGCTTATGGCTCTCGTTGAATTGATGGTCCACCCGGACGACGAACATCGTCCGCCATTGATCGCTCAGGAACGTCCCCTCCTCCTGCGGATAGAGCCCTCCGGTGAAGACGGTGAAGAAGCGGTTCTCGTCCGTGCGCTCGATGGAGCCGAAGAAATGCGTCCTATCCTTCACGATCGGTCCGCCCACGCTCCCCCCATATTGATAGCGCCGGTAGTTGGGTCTCGTTTTCTCGAAGACATTGCGCGCGTTGAGGACCTTGTCCCGGAAGAAGAGGAACGCGCTCCCGTGCAGCTCGTTCGTCCCCGACTTCGTGACGGCCGTCAGGAGGCCTCCGCTGGCCAGACCATATTCGGCCTTGAACTGCATCGTGTTGACCTTGAACTCGCGAATGGCATCCTGCGGGAAATTCTGACGCGGCTCGCCCATCTCAGCCCACGTATTGGTGACGCCATCCACGACGAAGCCGTTCGCCCACCAGCGAGATCCCCCGCCGATGTTGAGGTTGTTGTAGTAAAATCCCCGAATGTTGTCCTGACTCACCCCCGGGGTGAGCAATCCTAGGTCGAGCCAGCGACGCGTGTTGACCGGCAGGTCACGAATCATCTGCTCGCTCACGCCTGTGGTGACCTCGGATTTCGATGTCTCCACAATCGGGGCCTCCGCCGTGACAACGACTGTCTCCTCGATCCCCGCGACCTTGAGCACGACGTCAATGGTCGCTTCCTGCCGAATCGTCAGAACAATGCCCCGCCGGACCTGGCGAGTGAACCCGGTCGCCTCTACCGCCAGCTCATATGTCCCGGGGGGAAGGGCGGGGAGCCAGTAATCCCCCGAGTCCGATGTCCGGGCCGTTCGCCGAAAGCCCGTCTCGACGTTCGTCGCCGTGACGACGGCGCCGGGGATCACCGCCCCCGTCTCATCAGTCACTCTCCCTCGTATCGTCGCCAACTCGCCCTGAGCATAGGCGCACCTCAGAGCAAGGGCGAGCACGACCACGACGGCAGCCCATCCTCCTTGGGTCCGATCCCTCATCGCGATCCTCCTGTGACTCTGAGTTTCCCTCACCGTGTTTGTATCCACATTGTATACAATCGGCCTTCTATTTTACGAGGGCCGATCGGATTGTCAAGGAGGATTTTTTCGCTCACTCGAGCACTCTCCCCTTCGTCTCCGGGAGAGCGAGGGCGAAGGCGGCGGCGATCAGAAATGCGATCGTCGTGAGCGAGAAGGCGACGCCCAGGCCGTGCGCTTCGGCATACTGGCCGACGGCGAACGGTGCGAGCGCGCTCACGCCCCGTCCGAAGTTGTACGTGAAGCCCTGCGCCGTGGCTCGAATGCGCGTCGGGAAGAGCTCGGCGGTGATCGCCCCGAAGCCGCTGAAGTATCCCGTCCCGAAGAAGGCGACGATCGGACCGAGAAGGAGCAGCAGTATCGGATGCCGCGCGCCTCCGTAGATGGGAACCAAGGCCGCTGCGATGAGGAAGTATGCGAGATACGTCGGTCGCCTCCCCACCCAATCGCTGATGAATCCGAAGGTCACATAGCCGAACCACATGCCGACCTGCATGAGGATCACCCACGTGGATGTTTGCAGGATGCTCAAGCCCGCTCCCCCATGCTCGGGCGGCAGCGTCAGATACGCTGGGATCCACGTGAACAATCCCCACCAGGCGAACATGGAGCTGGTGTTCATCAGCGTCGTCGTGAGAGTGTGGCGGAGGAATGGGCGGCGGAACAGTTCCGCGATTCCGGGCGCTGAGATGGCCGTGCGCGCGCGCTCTTGATGCGCGGTCTTCCACAACGCGGGTTCTTCGACCGAGCGTCGAATCCAGAAGGTCAAGAGCGCGGGGAGGACGCCGGAGAAGAAGACCGCTCGCCATCCGTAGCGCGGCAGGACGAGCGCCGTGATGGCCGCGGCGAGCGCGTAGCCGACGGCCCAGGAGCTTTGGACAATCCCCAAGGCTTTGCCGCGATGCTCAGGGGGCCACGTCTCCGAGACGAGCGCGGCTCCCGTCGCCCATTCTCCCCCCATGCCCAGGCCCAGGAGGACGCGGAACACGGCGAGCTGGGTGATGGTCTGCGCCAGACCACACGCGGCGGTGAAGACCGAGTAGATGAGGATGCTCGCCATGAGCGCCTTCGTTCGACCCACGCGATCGGCCAGCAGGCCGAAGAGCACGCCCCCGACCGCCGAAGAGAGCAGCGTGAGCGATCCGAGCAAGCCCGCTGTCGAAGCGCTCATCTGCAAGTCGCGCATCAGGTGGGCGAGGACCATCGCGTAGAGCATGACGTCCATGCTGTCGAGCATCCACCCCAGGCACGCGGCCACGAGCGCGCGGCGCTGCCCGGTCGAAGCGTGTCGAAGCCACGCCAGGAGCCCGACCGTGCGTCTCGCGTTCTCTGAAGAAGCCTCGGGGGATTTCGGCGAAGCTGCCGGGAATGCTTCGTCTCGGATCCCGTCGCTCATCGTCGCCCTCGCGTCATCGTCGCTCGGCGGCGCGCGGTGCCAGAATCTGCGACAGCACGTCGGGCTTCTTCTCATCCCTCACCAACTGAGGAAATCGCACCCCTTCGGTGTACAGCAACTCGCGCGTGGTGAAGAACTCGTCGTTCTCCACCAGGAGCTGGATCGGGCGACCATCACGCGCGGCGGCGAGCGCGCGCAGGAAGACGTCCTTGCTGAACCGTCGTCCGTTCACAGCGACGATCTTCATCCCGGGTCCGAGGCCGCTCCGATAGGCTGGCGTCCCATAGCCGACGTCGAGAATGCGCCCGTCTTCTTTCACCGCCAGACCCAGCGAGGAGGGGAGCGGAAGGACGTCCTCCGAGAGCGGGAGCGCGAAGGGATTGGACTCCTCCGTGTAGCTCAACATCCATCCTCCGTCGAGGAGGCCGGCCATCGGGGCCTGTGGTCGCTTCTCGCTGAGTCGAGACGCGAAGAAGCCTTTCCAGTCATAAGGAACGATCTTGTGGAGTGCGACGTAGAGCTCCTCGGCCGTGTACGGCTTCACGAAGATCCGACCGCCCGGTCCAATGCCGGAGCCGAAGAATTCTCGCGCGAAGTCATCGAGCGAGCGCCGTCCTTCGGTCATCCGGCGGATGAGCACATCGGCCTCCAGCCACAGCAGCGCCCCTTCGGGGTAGAAATCCACGCCGCGTCGCCAGTTCGCCCACTCCGCCGGAGCTGTGTAGAGGATCTGCGCTGCCGTCGCCGTGTCTTGAAGCGGTCGCCAGAGGCGCCCCGTTTGATGATTCAATCCATCGGCATAGGCCGCCAGCACGTGGCGTCCCTCCTCCATCGAGAGCAGGCCGCTTCGCACGGCGAGCACGAGACCGTAGTATTGCGTCAGCCCCTCATAGACCCAGAGCAGGTCGGTGAGCATCTCCTGCTGGTAGTCGGTCGTCACCAGGCCCTGTGGGCGCACCGTCTTGCCGCACCAGGCGTGGACGAATTCGTGGGGCAGCAGATCGGCCAATCGCCGATGCACCTCGTCGTCCACAAAGAACCGTTCGGGGACTTGGTTGTTCGACGTCTGGTGGTGTTCCAGGCCGAAGGGGCTGATGTGATCGCTGAGCGACACGAGGAAATGGTAGCGCGGATAATGCATGGCGCCGAAGAGCGCCCGGGCTTCTCGAACCAGCCGCCGATAGGCGGCCAGCCGCGACGCGGGGATGTCGAGCGCCCATTCGCTATCGGCGACGATGTCCATCACGTGCGGAGGGAGCCCGTCGGTCGGTCCCGCCAATTCGATCCGCCGATAGTGCGCGCCAATGACGATGGGCGTGTCAATCAGCAGAGAGAGGGGGATGGGGTCGAAGACGATCTCAGTCTGACGTGCGGCTTGTGCCGACAGCGCTCCGCCCCACTGCCAGCCCGCGGGCAGGCGGAGCCTCGGACGGACGAGCGTTCGCTCGATGTCGCTCCCCTTCGGATAGAGAAGGAATAGGTGCCAATCTATGACGGCCAGCTTCGCCGAGGGATTCGTGCTGAAGCCCCCGGGTGCCGTCGGCGAGAGATAGTCGAAGATCACCTCAAGGTGAGAGACGCCCGGGGGAACCTCCACGTGGAAGGCGAACATATCGCGCGGATCGCGCCGCCAGGAGATCTCGCGATCACCAGCGCGCACGCTCAGCCCCGCGAGGTTCGCGATCGGGCCGGTCGGTCCGTGCTCGCCCGGAATCCACTTCGGATAGACGAGCACGAGCGGGCCCGGCGAGACGGGGATCTGCATGCGCACGTGGAAGATCTTTCGCGGCGCCTCCGAGGCATCCACCCAGAGCTCGATCGGCGCCGCCTGTGGCTGAGCCGTCGCCCGAGGCCCTGAGAGAAGCGCGGCGAGGACGACAAGGCCCATCCCGAGCACAGAGCGGCATCCTCCTCTCTTCCTCATCATCCCCTCCTCGCGATTGTCGTGCGCGATGCTGCCGGTGATGCCCTCACTTCAGAAACAGCTTCGAGGTTCGCTCTTTCGTGTTCTGAATATGTCGCTCCATGGCGCGGCGGGCGCGGTGCGGATCGCCCTCGCGCAGGGCGTGCACGATGGCCGTGTGCTCTTCGACCAAAAGCGGGCCATAGGCGCCCAGGCCGATCGTTTGATAGAAGAAGCGCTGGAGCTTGTTCTCGACGTCGAGCACGATCTCCAGCAGCAGGTCGTTACCCGTCGCCTCGGCGATGAGCGTATGGAAGCGAAAATTCGCGCGGATGAAGGCGAAGTAGCTCTTGCGATCCTCAAAGGTATAGGAGGTCTGGCAGAGCTGCTCGAGCATGGCCAGGTGTTCCGGATCAACGGCGCGAGCCGCCAGCTCCGCGCACGCGCTCTCGACGATGAGCTGCACTTGGTAGAGCTTCTGCAGGTCCTCGAAGGTGATCGGGGGGACGAGGTACCCCTTGTAGGGGAGGCTCTGCAGAAGGCCCTCTCTCTCCAAGAGCGCGCAGGCCTCGCGGATCGGGGTGCGGCTGACGTGGAATCGTCGAGCGAGTTCGGTCTCCGAGAAATAATGCCCGGGCTTCAGCGCGCCCGTGATGATCTCGGCTTTGAGCTGATCATAAATGCCATCGGACAGCACGCGCCGTTGTCCCGGATTCGTTGACCGGCTCCCGCGCATACGAAGAGCCGTATTATCGTGACCGACGGCGTGGCTGTCAAGACGAAGAGCGCGTTCGCCTCCAACGGAAGAGGGCCGAGCGCGCTCGACCCCTGCACCTCATCGTGCGGAGGCCGATTCAACCAGCTGCAAGAACCGCTCGTGGACGCGTCGGTCTTCGGTCAACTCGGGATGGAAGGTGGCCGCCAGACAGCGCCCCTGCTGCACGAGCACAGGATGTCCCCCGTGTTCGGCGAGGACTTCGACGCCGGGACCAACGCGCGTGATGATGGGGGCGCGGATGTAGACCATCTCCAGCGGAGGTGGACCGAAAGCGGGGCTGAGCACGCGATCCACGAAGCTATTGATCTGGCGGCCGTAGGCATTCCGCTGCACTGAGATGTCCAGGAACCCGAGCGAGGGTTGGTGCGGATTGGTGACCTCGCGCGCCAGGAGGATCGCCCCCGCGCACGTCCCGAAGAAGGCGCCGCCACGGCGGGCGAAATCCCGAAGCGGCTCGAGGAATCCCTCTTCGAACAGGAACTTCAACATCGTCGTGCTCTCGCCGCCCGGGAGGATCAGGCCCGAGATCTCTGAGAGTTGCTCGGGGTGTCGAACCTCGCACCAGGGGACACCGAGTTGCTCCAGGACGCGCCCGTGAGCGGCGAAGTCTCCTTGAACGGCGAGCACACCGATCTTCATCGCTCACCATCCGCGCGTTTGCAGGAGTTCTTCCTTGGCCAGCCGCGACACGTCCAGGCCGCGCATCGGCTCGCCCAATTCCTCACTGGCTTCCAGGAGCATCTTGGGGTCATTGTAGTAGGTCACGGCCTTGACGATCGCGCGCGCCCGTCGCGCCGGATCTTCGGACTTGAAGATCCCGGACCCGACGAAGACGGCTTCCGCGCCCAGTTGCATGCAGAGCGCGGCATCGGCCGGCGTGGCGATTCCTCCGGCCGCGAAGTTCGGCACCGGGAGGCGGCCATGTTCGGCGACCCACTGGACCAGCTCATACGGGGCTCCCAGACGCTTGCTCTCGGCCATCAGTTCCTCTTTGGGCAAGACCGTCAGACGGCGGATGGCATCCATCACGCTGCGCAGATGCCGAACAGCTTCGACGATGTTCCCCGAGCCTGCCTCCCCTTTGGTCCGGATCATGGCCGCGCCTTCGCCGATCCGGCGCAGCGCTTCCCCGAGATCGCGCGCTCCGCAGACGAAGGGGACTTTGAACTGATGCTTGTCAATGTGGTGCTCCTCGTCGGCCGGCGTCAGCACCTCGCTCTCATCAATGAAGTCCACGCCCAGTTCCTGCAAGATCTGGGCTTCGACGAAATGGCCGATGCGCACTTTCGCCATCACGGGGATGGAGACCGCCTCCATGATCTCGCGAATTCGCTTGATCGAGGCCATGCGCGCCACGCCCCCTTGAGCGCGAATGTCCGCGGGCACGCGTTCGAGCGCCATCACGGCGACAGCTCCCGCTTCCTCCGCGATGCGGGCCTGTTCGGCATTGGTGACGTCCATGATGACGCCCCCTTTGAGCATCTCGGCCAATCCGACTTTCACCCGGAAGAGATCATCCCTGATCATGCCATCCCCCTCCTTGGTCGGGAATTCGGGTGAGCGATGCACGTGGGGGTTCGCCCGCCGGGCGCATCTCCCGACCTGGCCACACAGCCCCAATGTTCGCTCCTGTTCACGAGATCGCCCACCCTGTGGTCGCTCGTGGCATCGAGACACAAGATTATACTCGATGCGGTGAGGGAAGAGCGAATCCTTCAGCGGGAGCCCCGGTCATCCGAGCGAAGATGATCCCTTCACCTCGGCCGACGAGCCCGCGCGCCGTCACCCCGTGTGGGACCCATCAAGGATGTCGAAGTTCAGATGCTGCGTCCGACGTCTCGCCGGTTCGACGGTCGCCGGATCGGTAGCTCTTGAGCACCTGGTCGAGCAGCTCGCCCGCTTCTGCGCTGCGTTGGGCCAATTGGGCGTCCAACTGCTCGTAGCGCTGCTTCATCTGATGCAGCTCGTCCGCGATCAGCAACGCCGCCAGGATCGCGACCTTGAGCGAATCCACCGTGAGGGTCTTCGAGGCGATCTCCCGCATGTGCCGATCCACATACGCGGCCAGTTGCTGGATGTACTCGGCGTTGCCGTCGGCGCGAAGGTTGTACGTTTGATTGTAGATCTCGACCTTCACCGTCTGTGTGCGCGTCGTCTCCATAGGCTCCGGTTCGCTCCTCATCATCGCAGGGAATCCACCATCTCCTGTTCCAGGACCGAGAGCGCTTCCAGCATCGCTTCGATCTTGAGCTTGATGGCATCGCGTTCCGTCAGCAAGCGTTCCACTTGAGCCTCCAGCCGATCCTTCTCCGCCAGCAGCGCGCTCATCTCTCGCCGCAGGGTGGCCACTTCTTTCTCCAGAGCCTCCTTCTCTTGCCGCAGGGCTTTGAACTGCTCGATCGCGCGATAGATCTTATCTTCCAGGTGCGCGAACTTCTCCAAACCGCTCAATCCCGCCACGATCGTCCCTCCAATTGACACGCGGCTGAGCTGTATTCTACTCCGACGGCCATGATCTGGCAACTCCTTTTTGGGCGCGCGAGGGGGTCAGGCGCGCAGCTCGATCTGAAAGCGGTCCCGCAGATGGGCCAGCAGCCGTGCCTGAATGGCGGCGATCTCCTCCTCGGTGAGCGTTCGATCCTCGGCCCGAAGACGGACGCTGATCGAGAGCGAGCGCTTCTCGGCCGGGACGTTCGGGCCCGCATAGACGTCGAAGAGGCGCACCTCGACGATCTCCGGGATGCCCAGCTCCGCGATGCTGCGCTCGATCTCCGCATACGCGACGTGTCGCGAGACCAGGAACGAGAAGTCTCGAACGACGGTGGGGAATCGCGGCAGCGGCCGATACCGGATCGCTTCGCCCTCCGTCTGCAGGAGCTTCTCCAGGTCCAGTTCGGCGACGAAGACCGGCTGCCTGAACTTGAAGACGGCGGCGATGCGCGGATGGAGCTGGCCGAAATCCCCGATCGGTTCGCCCTCCAGCAGGAGACGGGCCGATTGCCCCGGATGGAGGTACTCTTGCGGGGAGGGCTCGAAAGCGACCTGACGCACGCGCAACTTCTCAAGCAACGCTTCCAACGTCCCCTTCAATTCGTAGAATCCGAAGGGGCGATGGTGATCCTGCCAGGCGCGCTCGTTGAGCCGACCGGTCGCCACCAGTCCCAGCCGTTCTCGTTCGATCGGACGTTCGCCCTCGGCAGTAGCGAAGAAGCACGTGCCGATCTCGTAGAGACGGACCGAGCGCACGCCATGATGCAGGTTGTGCAGGAGAGATTCGAGAAGTCCGGGCAGCAGACTCGTGCGCAGTTGGGCCCGCGTCTCATCAAGGGGATTCTGCAAGCGACAGACCCGCGCCCCATCCGACCGAAAGAGTGCATCCCACTGTTCGTTGACGAAACTGAAGGTGATCGCCTCGCTGAAGCCAAGCGCGGAGAGGACCGCGCGCAGCGCGCGTCGCTTCTCTTCGCCGGGCAGCAATTCTCCATATCCGCTCCAGGCGGGCAACGTCGCGGGGATCGCCTCGTAGCCGATGTGCCGGGCGATCTCCTCGACCAGATCATCCTCGCCATCAATATCCACGCGAAAGCTCGGAGGCGTCGCCCACAGCTCCTCCTCATCCGCGCGCTCGATGTGGAATCCGAGCGCGCGCAGAATGCGCGCGGCTTCCGCCCACGGCACATCCATGCCCAGGAGGCGGCGCAGCCGCTGACGACGAAGCCGCACCCTCTCGCGTCGCAGCGGATTCGGGTAGACGTCAATAGGCTCGCGCAGGATGCGCCCGCCAGCGATCTCGACGATGAGGCGGGCGGCGCGATCGGCCGCGCGCCGCGGCGCCTCGTAATCGGCACCGCGCTCGAACCGGTATGATGCTTCCGTGCTCATGGCCATGGCGCGTGCTGTGCGACGAATCGAGAGCGGATGAAAGTACGCGCTCTCCAGGAGCACGTCGCGCGTCGTCTCGGAGACGGCCGTCTCTTCGCCCCCCATGATGCCGGCCAGCGCGACCGGACGGACGGCATCGGCGATCACGAGCATGTCTGCGCTCAGCGTGCGCGTGACGCCATCGAGCGTCACCAGGCGCTCGCCCGCCCGCGCGCGGCGGACGATGATCCGCCGCTCGATGAGCTTCTCCAGGTCGAAGGCGTGAAGCGGGTGGCCGAGCTCCAGTAGGACGAGGTTCGTGATGTCGGCGACGTTATTGATGCTGCGTTGTCCGAGTCGCTCCAGCCGCTCCACCACCCATCGCGGCGAAGGACCGACGCGCACGCCGCGGATCACCCGCGCCACATATCGGGGGCAGAGCTCTGGCGCGTGAATCTCCACCGAAGTCGCGCGCGCGGTCTCCTCCTCGGCCTCCTCCACCCGCGTCTCCGGATACCGAAGGCTCGTGCCGCATAGAACAGCGATCTCACGCGCCACGCCCAGATGCGACAGGCAATCGGGTCGGTTCGAGGTCACATCCAGATCCAGGAGAGCATCCCCCTCCACCTCCTCCACGCGATCCACGGCCAGGCCCACCATCGTGAGCTTCTCCGCCAGCTCGCGCGGCGAGAGATCGAAATCCACCAGCTCCTTCAACCAGCGATAACTCACGCGCATACGGTCGCTGTCCCCCGCGCGACGGGAGATCGGGCGTGGACGCCCGCCCTCCGGCTAGAAGCCGAATTGCTCGAGGAATCGGAGATCGTTCTCATAGAGGAGGCGAATGTCCTCCAGGCCGTACATGAGCGCGACCATACGATCCAGGCCCAGGCCGAAGGCGAACCCGGTGAATTCCTCCGGGTCCACGCCGGCGCCGCGCAGCACTCGCGGATGGACCATGCCGCATCCGCCGAGTTCGATCCAACCGGCTCCCTTGCAGACGCGACATCCTTCCCCGCGGCAGACGAAGCAACTGAAGTCCACTTCGGCGCTCGGCTCGGTGAAGGGGAAGTAGCTCGGGCGAAAGCGCGTGCGCACCTGCGGTCCGAACATCCGCCGGACGAACTCTTGCAGTGTCCCCTTCAGATCGCCCATCGTGATCTCGCGATCGAGCGCGAGTCCTTCGACTTGGAAGAACATCGGATTATGCGTCGGATCGGGCGTGTCGCGACGAAAGACTTTCCCCGGAGCGATGATGCGCAGAGGGGGACGCCGTCGTTCGAGCGCTCGAATCTGCACGGTCGAGGTCTGCGTCCGCAACGCGAGATCCTCGCTCAGATAGAATGTATCCTGAGCCTCGCGCGCCGGATGCCCGGGCGGGATGTTGAGGGCGTCGAAGTTGTAGTAGCTCGTCTCGACTTCGGGGCCGCTCTCCACCGCATAGCCCATCGAGACGAAGATATCCTCAATGCGTTGGCGGATGAGGGTGATCGGGTGCGGGGCGCCAAACAGCGGGCGCAAGCCCGGCAGCGTGATATCCACGCGCTCGCGTTCGAAGCGTTCCGCCTCGGCCTGTTCCTCCAGCTGGACGCGAAGCCGCTCGAGCGCGGCCTCGGCCTCCTCCTTCAGCTCGTTGATCAGGCGACCGATCGTCGGTCGCTCCTCCGGGGGGAGCGCCCCCAACTCTTTGACGAGTTGCGTGATCAACCCGCCCTTTCGCCCGAGATAGCGATCGCGGACACGGGCCAGAGCCGCCATGTCCGCGACCTGCCTCACCTCGTCGCGGAATTGGGCGCGAATGTGTTCCACGCGCTCGCGCATGCGAGGGACTCCCCCGTCTTGGCCGAGCGCCTCACGATGTCTGAGCGGCCAGGGCGTGTTTGGCGACGCCGACCAGCTCGGCGAAGGCGGCCGCGTCGCGGACGGCCAGATCGGCCAAGACCTTCCGATCCAGGGCGACGCCCGCCAGCTTCAGACCATGCATGAACTGCGTGTAGCTGAGGCCGTTCTGGCGCGCCGCCGCGTTGATGCGGATGATCCAGAGACGGCGAAAGTCGCGCTTCTTCAAACGCCGTCCGATATACGCGAACTTCCAGGCGCGCTGCACCGCCTCCTTCGCGTACCGGTGAAGCCGGCTCTTGGCGCCCCAGTAGCCTTTCGCCAGGCGGAGATATTTCTTGCGTCGTTCGACACGCTTATGACCCCGTTTGACTCGCGGCATGATCGTTCACTCCCTTCTCGCAGCCGATCGGTTCAAGCGCGACCGTACGGCAGCAACCGTTTGACGCGCTTGGCATCAGTCGGGTCCACGTACGTGTCCCGATCGAGTTTCATCTTGCGCTTGGGCGGCTTCTTCGTCAAGAGGTGACGGGCGTGCGAATGGCCGCGTTTGATCTTCCCCGTCGCCGTCAGGCGAAAGCGCTTATACGCTCCTTTGTGCGTCTTCAGCTTCGGCATGTGTCCTCCTCCGGTGAGGTGCGCGGTCCATACCGGCTCCTCATGACTTGTGATGTTTCTTCGGGGCGAAAACGGCCACGAGGTTGTTCCCCTCCAGGCGCGGAGGAGACTCGACAATGGCCACCGGCGCCAGATCGGTGATCAATCGCTGCAGGATCTGCTCGCCGAGGTCCTTGTGGACGATCTCGCGCCCGCGAAAGTGGACGATAGCCTTCACCTTATCCCCTTCGCTCAGGATGCGTTGGGCATTCCGCATCTTGAACTCGTAGTCATGATCGTCGGTCGCCGGACGCAGCTTGATCTCCTTGACGGTGATGATCGTCTGCCGCTTCTTGGCCTCCTGCGCCTTCTTCTTCTGCTCGTAGAGGTACTTGCCATAGTCCACGATGCGACAGACGGGCGGATCGGCTTGAGGCGCGACCTCGACCAGGTCCAGCTCCCGCTGGCGCGCCAGCGAGAGCGCCTCCCGAAGGCTCATGATGCCGATCTGATGGCCATTCTCATCAATGACCCGGACGCGCTCGGCCCGGATGCGCTCATTGACGCGATATCGCAAACCCTGTGGGCCTCTCATAGCCTCTCGACTGAAGGTCCCCTGGGGCCGCGCGATCGTTGCGATCGCGCCAGGTGCCCTCTGGGGGGACCGTGACGCTCACGCCCCCATGGGTGTGGGGTGATGCTCATCGGGCTGCGGGCTCGTCGTTTCCAGTTCGATGGCGCGCGTGCGGATGAGGTGAAGCGCTCGCTCCAGGAATGCCTCCACCGACACGGCCCCGATGTCCCCGCGGGTGCGCTCGCGGACCGAGACCGTCCCCGTCTCGACCTCGCGGGCCCCGACGACGAGCATGAACGGAATCTTCTGCAGTTGCGCTTGGCGGATCTTGGCGCCGATCTTCTCCCCGCGCAGATCGGCCTCCACGCGCAATCCGGCCTGCCGCAATCGCTCCTGAACCACTCGCGCGTACTCGTTCTGTTTATCCGTGATCGGCAGGACGATCGCCTGCACCGGGGCGAGCCAGAGCGGGAAGGCGCCGGCATAGTGCTCGATCAGGATGCCGAAGAACCGCTCGAGCGACCCGAGGATCGCTCGATGGATCATAACCGGCCGATGCGGCCGATTGTCCTCGCCGATGTACTTCAGGTCGAACCGCTCTGGGAGATTGAAGTCGAGCTGGATCGTCCCCAGTTGCCAATCCCGTCCGAGAGCATCCACGACCTTGATGTCAATCTTCGGCCCGTAGAAGGCCGCCTCTCCCTCGATCACCGTGTAGGTGAGCGCCATCTGCTCCAGGGCTTCGGCGAGCATCCGCTCGGCCCACGCCCACCGCTGCTCGCCCCCCATGTATTTGGAGGGATCGCGGGGATCGCGCACCGACAGCTCGACCTTGTATTGGAAGCCGAACGTGCGGTAGACGAGCCGGGCCAAGTCCAGGCATCCCACGATCTCCTGCTTGAGCATCTCCGGCGTGCAGAAGATATGCGCATCATCCTGTGTGAACCCGCGCACGCGCAAGAGCCCATGCAGCACTCCGCTGCGCTCATAGCGATAGACAGTCCCGAATTCGGCCAATCGCATCGGCAGCTCCCGATAGCTGCGGGGCCGCGAGGCGTAGATGCCGATGTGGAACGGACAATTCATCGGCTTGAGCTGGTACTCGACCTCGTCAATGCGCATGGGGGCGTACATGGACTCGCGATAGAACTCCGTATGGCCGGACTGCTCCCACAGCCGATATTGCGCGATATGCGGCGTATAGACGAGTCCGTAGCCACGCCGCAGCAGCTCCTCCTTGAGGAAATCCTCGATCTCCTTGCGGATGATCCCCCCCTTGGGATGCCAGAAGATGAGCCCGGGGCCGTATTCTTCCTGAATGCTGAAGAGATCGAGTTCGCGCCCGAGCTTGCGATGGTCCCGCCGCTCGGCTTCCTCGCGGCGACGAAGGAAGGCCTCGAGTTCCTCTTCAGTGAAGAACGACGTCCCGTAGATGCGCTGCATCTGCGGCCCGCGCTCGTCGCCGCGCCAGTAGGCGCCGGCCAGGCTCAGCAACTTGAACGCCTTGATGTACCCGGTCGAGGGGATGTGCGGCCCCGTGCAGAAGTCAATCATGTGGTCGCCGAGCTTATAGCAACTGACGATGTCCCCGCCCTTGTCGGTGATCAGCTCGCACTTCAGATGATCGCCCGCTTGCGCGAAGAAGCGCAAGGCTTCCTCCTTGGGGATCTCGATCCGTTCATAGGGGATATTCCGCTCGATGAGTTCGCGCATCTTCGCCTCGATGCGCGGCAGGTCCTCGGGCGTGAAGCGCTCCGGGCGGAAGAAGTCGTAGAAGAACCCCTCTTCGGTCGCCGGGCCGATGCCCAGCAGCGTGCCGGGGAAAAGCTCCAGCACGGCCGCCGCCAGAAGATGGGCCGTCGAATGGCGATAGACCTCCAGGGCTTCCGGGGTGCCGATCAAAACGGGCTCCACCACGCTCCCATCCTCGGGACGATGGGCCAGATCCACGAGCCGTCCGTTGACGCGGGCGACCAGCGCGCGCTTGGCCAGCTCTCCATTCGCGCGGGCGATAGCCTCGCCCGCGGTCACTCCCGCAGGCACCTCAACCGTTTCCCCTCCAGGAAGACGAACCCAAATGCCCATCTCCTCTTCGTGCGCCTCTCCTTGCCATCGCCTCCCGCTGCGCGTTCTCACCCCTTCGGGCGAATCGCGCTCGTCAGCGGCCAAGAATACCAAATAAAAATGGTAGGCGCGAGCGGATTTGAACCGCTGACCCCTACCGCGTCAAGGTAGTGCTCTCCCCCTGAGCTACGCGCCTAACCCATTCATTCAACGTCGGAGAATTTAGCAAAGGCAGCGCCGGATTGTCAAGATGGTTCTTCTCGCCTCTGGGGGTGAGCCCTCGTTCCAGGGGAGCCGCTCTAGTATCGCCCCTGCGAGTACGCTATTATTGAGTTCCGTGAACTGACGCTGGGAGGAGCGCGGATGCCGATCACAAAGTCGGATGTCGAGAAGATCGCCCAGTTGGCCCATCTGGAACTCACCGAGGAGGAGAAGGAGCAGTTCACCGTTCAACTGGCGGCTATTGTCGCCTACGTCGAGAAATTGAACGAGCTGGATACGACAGATGTGCCGCCCATGGCGCATGCCGGTCGCGATGAGCGCGCCGATTACGCGCAGCGCGACGACATCGTCAGCGAGGGGCTCGGGCAAGACTTGGCGCTCCGGAATGCTCCAGATCCGGCGCGCGGCTACTTCCGCGTGCCGAAGGTGATCGAGGAGGGATGATGGAGATCGTCGGGTTGACGGTGGATCGGTTGCACGAGGCCTTGCGCGCTCGGGCGACGAGCGTGCGGGAGGTGTGCGCGCGAACGCTCGAACGCATCGAGGCGCTCAACGGGCGGCTCGGCGCGTTCCTCACCATCAATCGCGATGAGGCCTTGCAGCGCGCCGAGGACTTAGATCGCGAATTGGCGCGCGGGGACTGGCGTCCACTCATGGGCGTCCCCGTCGCCATCAAGGACAACATCTGCACGCGGGGGCTCCGGACGACGTGCGCCTCGAAGATCCTCCACAACTTCGTCCCCCCCTACAATGCGACGGCGGTGGAGCGGTTGCTGGAGGCCGGGGCGATCATCATCGGCAAGACCAATTGCGATGAGTTCGCCATGGGGTCGTCCAATGAGAACTCCGCTTTCGGCATCGTGCGCAATCCGTGGGATGCCGAGCGCGTGCCGGGGGGATCCTCAGGGGGATCGGGAGCGGCCGTCGCGGCCGATCTCTGTGTCGTCGCGCTCGGTTCGGATACGGGCGGATCGGTGCGGTTGCCCGCCGCCTTCTGTGGCGTCGTCGGATTGAAGCCCACGTATGGACGGGTCTCGCGATACGGCCTGGTCGCGTATGGATCCTCGCTCGATCAGATCGGGCCGATCACGAAAACTGTCGCCGATGCGGCGCGCGTGCTGCAGGTCATCGCCGGGCGTGACCCGCGCGATTCGACGTCGTCGAATCATCCGGTGCCCGATTACCTGGCGGCGTTGAACGGGGAGATCAACGGGGTGCGCCTCGGCGTGCCGCGGGAATACTTCGGTCCCGGATTGGACGAGGAGGTGAAGGAGGCCGTGTGGCGGGCGATCCATCGCTTCGCCGATCTCGGGGCGGAGATCGTCGAGGTGCGACTCCCGCACACCGAGTACGCCATCGCCTGCTATTACATCATCGCCACGGCCGAGGCCTCTTCGAATCTCGCGCGCTATGATGGCGTGCGCTACGGATATCGGGCCGAGGGCGCGCGGACGTTGCGGGAGATGTATCGGCGCACGCGCCATGAGGGGTTCGGTGCGGAGGTCAAGCGGCGCATCATGCTCGGCACCTATGTGCTCTCGGCCGGATATTACGACGCGTATTATCTGAAGGCCCTGAAGGTGCGCGCGCTGATCGAACGCGATTTTCGCGAAGCGTTCGCCCGATGCGATCTCATCGTCGGGCCGACGTCGCCGACGGTCGCGTTCCGTTTGGGGGAGAAGATGGCGGATCCCCTGGCCATGTATCTCTCGGACGTGTACACGATCATGGCGAACTTGGCGGCCATCCCCGCGATCAGCATTCCGGTGGGGCTCTCGCGCGAAGGCTTGCCCATCGGGTTGCAACTGCATGCGCGCCCCTTTGAGGAGGCGATGCTCTTGCGCGTCGCGCACGCGTATGAGCGCGCTTTCCCCTTCTCGCAGAAGCCGCCCTTGTGAGCGGGTGATCGTGCGCCGATCGGGAGAGGGCGCATGCCGATCACGGTCGTCCAACATCTCCCCGATGCGTGTCGGCCCACGTGGGCGGAGATTCACCTGGGCCATCTCATTCACAATTTCCGCGCGATTCGAGAGCGCGTGGGCGAGGGGGTACAGATCTGCGCCGTCGTGAAAGCTGAGGCGTATGGGCATGGCGCTGTGGTCGTCGCGCGTTGTCTCGAATCGGCGGGGGCCGATTGGTTCGGCGTCGCGACGGTGGAGGAAGGAGCGGCTTTGCGCGAAGCGGGCATCGCCCGGCCGATCTTGTGCTTCGGCGTCGCGCCGGGGCAGGCGGATCTTGTGCTGGAATACGGGCTGACGCCAGTCGTCTTCGAACCGGCGCTTCTGGAGCAGCTGGAAGCTCGGGCGCGCGCGGCGCAGACGGTCCTTGCTGTCCACGTGGAGGTGGACACGGGCATGGGGCGCGTCGGTGTGCCTGTGCGGGAATTGGCCGATGTCCTTCGCGCGCTCGGGCGGTTCTCCCACGTACGCCTGGACGGGCTCATGACACATCTGGCGGCCGCCGATGATCCAGCCCGGGCGGAGTTCACGCGGGAGCAGATCGCGCGCTTTCGCCAGGCGCTGCAAATGGCCGAGGCCCTGGGATTTCATCCGCGGTACCGGCATTTGGCCAATAGCGCGGGTGTGCGCGCGTACCCGGAAGCGTGGGGGAACATGGTGCGTCCGGGGGGCTTGCTCTACGGGCTCTGGAGCGGTCCGCGCGCCTCGACCCATCCAGAGATCGTGCTGGAGACTCCGGCGGGAAGGCGCGCCCTGCAGCCCGTCCTCTCGCTCCACACGCGTATCGTCTTCCTCAAGGAGGTAGACGCGGGGACACCGCTCGGATACGGAAGCGCCTTTGTCACGTCGCGCCCCAGCCGTATCGCGACATTGCCCATCGGGTATCATGACGGCTATCGGCGGGCGCTCTCCAACTGCGGGCGCGTTCTTGTGCGCGGACGATTCGCTCCCGTCGTCGGACGCGTGAGCATGGATTGGACGCTCGTGGATGTGACCGACATCCCCGAAGCGCGCGTGGGGGATGAGGTGATCCTGATCGGACGTGCCGACGGACGGCAGATCACGGCCGAGGAGCTGGCTGAATGGTGCGGGACGATCTCCTATGAGATCACCTGCAGCATCAGCGCGCGCGTCCCCCGCGTGATCGTCCCCGCTGAATGATCTGACCGAGAGCGTTCGAGAGGAGGCCAGACGTGAAATCCGCGCGCGGACATCTCTGGGTGGAGATCCTCCTCGGGCTGCTCCCCGTCGTGATCATCATGTGGGTGACGCCGTTGCTCATCGAAGATCGCGCGGCACTGCTGCGGGCGAATTTTTATCTCTCGCTTGTGGCGTTCTCCGTCGCCTTCCTGTCGAACGTCACGCATGGCGATGGGCTTCGGGAGATCGGCCTGCGCGTGGATAATCTCGGGCGCGCGCTCCGGTTGCTCGCTCTTCCGACGGGAGCTGCAGCCCTCGCGATCCTGGCCCTGGGTCTGGCTTTCGGGAGCTTGAATCTCGGCGATCGGTTCCTCTTCCACCTGAAGACGCTGCCCCTGTGGGCGCTCGTGCAGCAGTATGCGCTTCAAGGATTCATTCATCGGCGATTGCAGGATCTGTGGGGAATGGGGCGGCGGACCGTGTTCAGCGTCGCGACGATCTTCGCCCTCCTACATCTGCCGAACCCGGTGCTCGTCGTGGGGACATTTCTCGGCGGGTATGTCTGGGCATGGGTCTTCCAACGGGAGCCGAACCTCTTCGCGTTGGCGGCCTCACACACGCTCTTGAGCGCCGTGCTCGCGAATTCCCTACCGGCATCCCTCTTGCCGAACATGAAGGTCGGCTGGGGATATTGGGGGTGAATTATGATGTGGCCATTTCGTCGTCGCCGAAAGAAGAATCGCGTCGCCGTCGTCGCCATTGAGGGGATCATCACGGACACGAGCTTCGGCGCCTCGCGGGAGCACATCCTGCAGGCTCTGGAGCGCGTCGAGGAGATGAAGGCGCGCGCTCTGGTCGTGCGCATCAACAGTCCCGGGGGGACCGTGGGCGCCTGTCAGGAGATTCACCAGGCGATCCGCCGCCTGCGTCAGAACCGGAGGATTCCGGTCGTCGCCTCTCTCGGCGATGTCGCCGCCTCGGGAGGGCTCTACGTCGCTGTCGCGTGCCAGAAGATCGTCGCTAATCCGGGGACGATCACCGGCTCGATCGGCGTCGTCTTGAAGGCCAACAACCTGCGCGGCCTCTATCAGAAGCTCGGCGTCGAATCCGAGGTCATCAAGTCCGGCCCGTACAAGGACGCGCTCTCGACCTTTCGTCCGTTGACCGAGGAGGAGCGGGCTCTGCTTCAAGAGGTCATTGACGACACCTATGCGCAGTTCGTGGACGCGGTCGCCGACGGACGCGGATTGTCTTCGGAATCCGTGCGAACGATCGCCGATGGGCGCATCTTCACCGGGCAGCAGGCGAAGGCGTACGGCTTGGTGGATGAGCTGGGGAACGTGCAGCGCGCCGTTGAGCTGGCGGCGGAGATGGCGGGGATCGTCGGCAAGCCCGTCGTCGTCGAGGCGATGCCCAGAAAGAGGAGGGGGCTCCTGGCGCGACTTTTCACCCGATGGCGCATCTTTCCCGAAGACGCTGTTCTCCTGACCGCGTTGCGCGGCCTCCCGCTCTGGCTCATGCCGATATAAGCGCCGCTCACGGCGCGGCGCGTTGGAGGCGCGCGACGGTGCTCTCGGCGGTGGAGAGGAGGAATTCCACGCCCGCGAGATCGCGCCGTTGCAGGGCGAGGCGCGCGCGAGAGAGATCCAGCGCCAACTGCGCGCTCGCCTGTCGGATCTCCGCAAGCCGCGCTCGCAGATCGCTCAGCTCCAACTCCATGGCCGAGCGCAGCGGGTCGGGCCACCTCTCTTCCCGCGCGGATCGGGCGTGAAGCTCTCCCGAGGGCGAGGCGCTCATCGTCAGCATGAGCCGAAGGATCCACCGATCGAGTCGGTCGAGCTCCTCTTCGGAGAGTTTCGTCAGGCCGCAGGCTTCGGCATCCTCCTGGTTCATGAGGCCGAGAACCAGCCGTGAGCCTGTCGTCGCCGAGGCTTCCGGCGCTGCCGGGCGGCTCCTCTCCGATGCCATCTTTCGTCCCGATTGTCCGAGCGCGCGTTCGAACACTATCCCTCCGAAGAGGAGGGGGAGGAGCATCAGCGGGAGAATCTTGATCATGGTTCCTCCTCGTCCCACTGCCAGGATGAAGAGCCCGTGATTTTGAGCGAAGAGGCGGAGGGACTCGGCATCAAGTCGGAGGGCGATTCTGCCTCCAGTTGCTTCCGGATCGCATCAAGCAGTCCGTTGATGAATTGCGTCGCTTCGTACGTCGAGTACCGGCGGGCGATCTCAATGGCTTCGTTGATGATGACGACCTTCGGCGTCTCCGTCTCGTAGAGCAGCTCGTACACGGCGAGCCGCAAGATGTTCCGATCCACGGTCGCCATGCGTTCGACGCGCCAGTGTTCGGCGCGGCTGGCCAGCAGCCGATCTATAGTCTCCAGGTTCTCGATCGTCCCACGGACAAGCGAGGTCGCGAAGCGTCGCACGTCTTCATCCACATTGGGGCGCAGCTCGCTCCAGTAGGTCTCCAGCAGTTCCTCAATCGGCGGACGGGCGACGTCGTATTGATAGAGCATCTGCATGGCGGATTCCCGCGCTTTGCGTCTGGACCCCATAGATCGTCCGCGCTGTCAAACAGCGTCTCAGCAAGTCTCGCCCAGAGCTCAGAGCTCTCGATAAAGATTCGCCAGTTCGACAGCCGTCATGGCGGCTTCGAATCCCTTGTTCCCACTTTTCGCGCCGGCGCGATCCATAGCCTGTTCGAGCGTATCGGCCGTGATCACGCCGAAGACGATGGGCACGCCGGTTTCCAGGGCGGCCGTCGCGATGCCCTTGGCGGCTTCAGCGGCGACGTACTCGAAATGCGGCGTCTCGCCGCGAATGATCGTCCCCAGGCAGATGATCGCATCCCACCGACCGCTGGTGGCGAGCCGCTTGGCCATCAGCGGGAGCTCGAATGAACCCGGCACCTTGTAGACGACGACATTCTTCTCCTCAGCTCCCAATCGCTCCAGGGCGTCGAGCGCTCCCGCGAGCAGCCGGTTCGTCACGAAGTCATTGAAACGACTCACGACGAGGGCGAATCGAAGACCTTCAGCTCGCAGCGCTCCTTGCACGATGCGCGGTTCCATATCTCGCTCCTTGTGATCCGAGTCGAATTGTAGTCGCGCCCGAGGAAAGGTGCAAGGAGCGGGACTTCCACACCTCTTCGTGACCGGAAGTGCCGCCAGGCGAAAGATCGAGCGCGAGGATCACGCGACGGTGATCCTCGCGCTCACCGGCTCCAGGAGAGCCTCACTGGACCAGACGCGAGAAGACGTAGTCGTTGTCCTTCTGCGCGGCGTGGCAGTCGAAGCACGCGGATTTCACATCGGCATTCTTGATGAGCGGTCGGCGCGTTTGCGGATCGAAGGCTTGAAAGCCCCATCCGCCGGTCTCCGGGAAGCGCTGCCGGTCTTTGACCATGATGGCCTCGACCTTCTTCTTCCCGGCCACATACGCCCCCTGCTCGTTCACGTGCTCATAGAGCACGAAGACGAGCTGACTGCCATCCGGGAAGGGGCCGCCGGTCTCGCTCGCCCGTCGGCCGATGGCATTCACGTAGATGTGGTGAATGCCGCCGAAAGAGGCGAAGAGCGGGTGCTTCTCGTCAAAGATCACCATGCTCTTCACATGGGTCCAGTTCCGGTAATCCGGCAGGGTCAGGCTCTCAACGTCGCCACGGGCCGCCGCTGGCCGCTGGCCCTGAACGGCGAGGGCGACGCCGGCCACGATCGCGAACAGGAAAATGAAGCTCCCGATGCGCATCATCTCGCACGTCCTCCTTCTTGAGAAGTCTCGGGCCCGCCGTGAGCCCATTTGTCGCCGCTTCAAGATGTGCTAGGATAGATGTCGCTCGTCAGCTCGTCAATCAGGCACTTTTCGGTGCGTTGGTTACAAGAAGGTGAGGGCATGAGATCATTCGAGCCATGGGAAGGGGAATCGGCCTGGAGCGCGTTGCGCTGTAAGTGGACGGTGCTCGTGGTGCGCCGATTGGCGGAGGGGATTGTTCGGCCGGGGCAGTTGAAGCGCGCGATCCCCGGACTTTCGACGAAGGTGCTCTATGAGCGATTGCACGCGCTGCAACGCGGCGGATTTGTGAGCGCGGCGGTCTTCGAGGGGTATCCCCGACGCGCGGAGTATCATCTGACGGATCGGGGGTGGCAGCTCTTTCGTCTCATCTCCGCATGTCAGCAGCAGGGAGTCTCGCTGCTCGCTCTGACCGAGGTGCTCAAGTGTCGTTGGCTTCGGGATATTCTGGGAATCCTGCGAGAAGGGCCACAGCGTCCCAGCTCCCTTCAGAGGCGGCTCAACGGGATCAGCAATAAGGTGTTGGCCGAGAAGCTGGGGAAGTTAGAACACTTGGGCTTGATCGTGCGCGAAGTCAGCGCGACGCGTCCGGTGGCCGTCTGGTATCGGCTGCGCGAGGAGGGCGCGCGCTTGAACGCGATCTTGGCAGAGGCGGAGCCCGCGTCATGGCCAGCGCGCGCTGCTGCGGGGAGTTTGCCCGGTTCCCGCCTCTGATTCCACTGATGGCGCGCATCGTCGCGAGCGCCTGTGGGAGGCTCCTCAGGATCGGTTTCTTCCATGCCCGGGGAGCACGTCTATCGAAAATAAGAATTTGCTCGGCTTCGGGATTCGTGGTATGTGTTGGCGTCTGACGCAAGGCGAGGTAGACGTGAGGCGAGGTGAACATGCGCGCGTTGCCGATCGTGGGACTGATGGCGCTCTGTGGCGCATTCGTCTTGGGGTGGGCGCAGAGTCCTTCACCTGAAGCGCCATCGGCGATGGACGTGGAGGCGCTTAAGCGTCGCATCGAGGAGTTGGAAGCGCAGAATCGCGCGATCCTCCGTCGGCTCGAGGAGCTGGAGGCCCAGTTGAAGCGCGAGCGCGAAGCGCCGCGGGCGACGACTGCTGCGGCTTCGCCGCCCTCGCGCGAGCCGGAGTCTGTGCGATGGCGCGATCTAGTGAGCGGAGAGAGCCGCCTTCGATTCTATGGCTTCTTGCGCCTGGATCTTGTGGCCGATGACTCGCGACCGGATAACCCGCAGAGCATCTTCTTCATCCTCTCGGAGGATCCGCGCGTGGGGCGTCCGAATGCGCGCATGTTCACGCTCTATCCGCGACTGACGCGGTTTGGGATCGCCTACACTGGCCCGGCGGTCGAAGCGTTGGGCGCGGCGCGGCTGAGCGGACAACTGGAAGTGGATTTTCAGAACGGCGGGAGGGAGTCGCGGCCGATCATCCGCATCCGGCATGCGAATCTGAAGGTGACGCGCGGGAACTTCTGGCTTCTCGGCGGACAGACGTGGGATGTCATCTCCCCGCTGTTTCCGACGGTGAATGGAGATACGCTTATGTGGAACGCGGGGAACATCGGGGATCGGCGTCCACAACTCATCGCTGCGTATGAGCCTGCGGGCGAGCATGAGCGGTTCTCGATCGCGGGGGGGATCGGCTTGACTGGCGCCGTGGATGCGCTCGATCTGGACGGCAATGGCTTTCGAGATGGGGAGGAATCGGCGCGCCCGAATGTTCAAGTGCGTCTCGGATACGCGCGCACCTCATGGGTGAAGGGGCAGTGGGCGAGCTTCGGCGTGTGGGGACATCGCGGATGGTTGCGCACGACGCGCTCCGTCGCCGGGCGCACCTCGTGGGGGAGTCAATCGCTCGGGTTCGATGGCGTGCTCCCGCTGCATGAGCGCGTGCTCATTCGAGGAGAGGCGTGGATCGGGCGTAATTTGAGCGATATGCGCGGCGGGATCGGGCAGGGGGTGAACACGATGACCGGCGCGGCCATTCGGAGTCGCGGGGGGTGGGTGGAGATGAGCGTGCGCGTGCATCCGCACTTCACGATCCATCCTGGATTCTCCACCGATGATCCGCGCGATGAGGACATCCCCGAGGGCGGACGCACGCGCAATCGCGCGTGGTGGATCGCCCACCGTTTCCCCATGGGGGGAGGATTCCTGATCGGCGCTGAGTATCTGCACTGGATCACGGATTACAAGGGACTGCGGCGGGGCACGGATAATCGGTTCAATCTCTTCCTGCAGTACAGCTTTTGACGAGGAGGAGCACCCATGTGGCGAAAAGTCGTCGGAATTGCCACGATCACTGTGTGGCTGTTGCCTTTGGGCGGCGCGGCCCAGAATGTGCGCACGCGCACGTTCGAATTCACGTACGTGGCGGAGGTGCGGGACGTTCCGTCCGGCACCCGCACGGTCTCGATCTGGCTCCCGTATCCGCCCAGCGATGAGAATCAGCAGATCAGCGATGTGCGGATTCACGCGCCGGCGCCCTGGCGCCTGACGCGCGATCCCGAATATGGGAACCGGATTCTCTACATCCAGGTGGATGCTCCCACCGATCCACTCCTGCGCGTGGAGATGCGGTTTCGCGTCCAGCGTCGGGAATACATTCGTCGGCCCGAAGCGATACGGACCGCGAGCCTCGTCGAGGACTCCGATCCGCCCCCGACCCGCTGGTTGCGGCCGGATCGGCTGGTCCCTATTGACGGATGGGTGCGCGAGCGCGCGCTAGAGGTGACGCGCGACGCGCGCACGGATTTGGAAAAAGCGCGAGCCATTTACGAGTGGACGGTCTCCAATATCCGGTACGATAAGAGCGGGACCGGATGGGGACGCGGTGACATCTACTACGCATGTAACGTCAAGCGGGGGAACTGCACGGACTTTCACGCGGCTTTCATCGGCTTCGCGCGCGCCGTGGGCATCCCGGCGCGATTTGAGATCGGATTCCCGCTGCCGCCCGAGCGCGGTCAGGGGGAGATCAGCGGGTATCACTGCTGGGCGCAGTTTTACTTGAAGGGCTATGGCTGGGTGCCCGTGGATGCCTCTGAGGCGGCCAAAACCCCAGCCTTGCGCGACTACTTCTTCGGGGCCCATGACGAGAACCGTGTCCTCTTCACGATCGGGCGCGATATTCGGCTGGAGCCGCCGCAGCAGGGCGAGCCGTTGAACTATTTCATCTACCCCTACGTCGAGGTGGACGGCCGCCCCTTCCCGAACGTGGAGAAGAGATTCTCCTTTCGGGACCTCCCCTGAGCGAGCGCGCGCCTCGGGGACGATGTCCGCTCACGACTGGCCGAGGGCCGTGAGCGCTTTCTCGATATTGGATACGGCCAAGATCACCGCCGCCTGCGCGTGTCCCGGCAACGTTGTCGCGTAGGCGTATTTGATGTTGATCTTGGCCTCGGCCAGCTTCTCGGTGACCTCGGCCAGGGCTCCGGGCCGATGCTCCGCCGAGACAAGAAGCGCCTCCTCTTCAGAGAAGCGGATGCGCGCCGCGCGCAGGGCATCCCGCGCGCGGTTGAGATCCTCCACGACGAGTCGCACTTTCCCCTTCCCTTTGACCTCGGGGACGAACACCGCCGTGATATTGACCTGGGCCTGAGCCAGGGCGGAGCAGACGCGATGGAGCGTCCCCGGTTTGTTCTCCAAGGTGACGGCGATTTGCGTGATTGTAGTCATCGAGTGACCTCCTTGCGATCGAAATCTCGCTACGCTCCCTCCATTATACGGCATGCGGCGGCTCGCCGCCGAGGCAAATCGTGCTTGACATTCGAGGGGTGATCCGATAAAAATGCCGATGAACGTTGGACCTGGCGCGTAGAGGGTTGAGCACGGAGAGCGACGACGCATGGATGTGAGCGATGCCTGATCCGAGCGAGAGGTGTTGACGTCGTGGGCGCAGTGAGGACAGGAATGCTCGAATTCCTGTGGATTATTCCGGTTCGAGAGAAGGGAGGGCGGTGTGAAACGCTGGCTCTGGATGCTCGTGCTCGGTCTCGTACTTCCGCTTCGAGGGGATCGGACGCCTCCGAGGGCTGCTGAACCGGCGGGGGGGATTCGATCGGCGGATCGCCCGATCCGCGAGCGTACACCTCTTCGGGCACAGGAGAAAGCCCCCGCTCTGGCTCCCATCCGATTTGAGGTCTGGCGCGATCCCGCGGCGAGGTTCGGCATCCTCCGTTCGCTCTCTCTGGAGATCACGGGCGAGTTGGGGCTTCGGGGGCTTTTCGAGCGGCGTGGGCTTGTTCCCCTCTCGCTCACCACGGCCGACTTCGATGAGGATGGGCGGCCGGATGGCGCGGCGGGGTTCCTCGCGCCGTGGGGAGGAGCGCTCGTCCTCTTACCTGGCAGCGTCTTAGAGGTCGAGGCGGTCGCGAATCGGGTGAGCGCGCATGCGTTCGCCGTGCCGGTGGTGCCGAGGGAGCTTCAGGCGGGCGATCTGGATGGCGACGGACACATGGACATCGTCCTCGCCGATGGCATCGAAGCGCGCGCGTTCGTTCTCCCGGGCGATGGTCGAGGTGGATTCGCTGATCCGCGGGCGATCGCGCTGCCTGTGGCACCCTCCGTCCTGGTCTTGGCGCCTCGGCGTGGTCCATCGCTCGGTCTGTTGAATCGGGCGATCCTTCGTGTGCCGGTTGATTTGATTGTCGTGGGGGAACGAGAGGGTCGGTGGCACGTCGCTCGCGTGCGGGACGGCGTGGTGGATGAGGTGGCGCCGCTTCCGGTCCCTCCCGCGTGGCGCGCAGCGGCTTCGCTCGTGGTGGATTGGGATGACGATGCTCGGGCCGATCTCCTCATTACTGGAGGCGATCGGCTCCTCGTCTTCTCCGATCTCTCGCGGGGATCGTTCGCGCGTCCTGATATCGTTCCGCTTGAGCTCTCGGTTCGGGCGCTTGTGGCGGGCGATTTCGATGGGGATCGGCGCGCGGATCTCGCTCTGCTGGATGAATCCGGACTTCGCGTGGATATTGTGTGGAACGCTTCTTTTGAGCGGACATCGCTGGGGCTCTCCCACGCCGCGCATGCACTCGTGTCAGCTCACCTGGACGGTGACCGCAAGGCCGATCTCCTCGCACTCGCTGCGGAGGGGGCAGAGCTGGCCGTGTGGTCGGGCGATGATCTCCATCGAGCGAAGGGGCCGATGAGCGCGTGGGCCCACGACGTCGGGGCTCGAGCGCATTCGATCGCGTTAACGGCGGGATGTCGTCCTCTCGTTGCCTTTTCGATCGCAGGGAGCGGCGTGGATGATCTCCTCATCCTGAATCGCCAGGAGCCGGGCCAATCGTGTCCGAGCGCGTTTCATCGGCTGACGGCGCAGGCGAACGAGATTCTCGTCACGACGACGAGCGATAGCGGTCCCGGCTCGTTGCGACAGGCGCTGCTGGATGCGAACGCGAGCCCAGGGCCGGATGTGATTCGCTTTCGCATTCCGACAGAGGACCCGGGTTTTGCAGCCGGTGTCTTCACGATCCGGTTGCAAAGTCCACTGCCGGAGATTCGCGGGGGGGGCATCACGATTGATGGGGCGAGCCAGATCGCCTTCACGGGAGCGACGAACGGAGATCGTCCGGTCATTCTCTTGAGCGGCGAGGCTGCGGGGACCGCTTCCGGACTCGTCCTCGCCAGCGATCGCAACGCCGTGCGTCGGCTCATCCTCACGCGCTTCATCGGCGCGGATCAGGCGGCCCTGGTGATCCGCGGGGGCGCGGAGAACGTCATCGAGGGATGCCTGATCGGGACGAACGCGGCCGGGACTGGTCCGGCGGGGAACACGACGGGCGTGCTCGTGATCGAGGGCGCGCGGGATAACCGGATTGGAGGAGTGGGGGCCGATGCGCGAAATGTGATCTCGGCCAACACGACGGGCATTCTCCTTCGCGGGGCGACGGGCACTCTCATTCTGGGGAATTTCATCGGGACGACGGCCGATGGCGAGACGGTGCTCTCCAATGTGGACGGCGTGCGCATCGAGAGCCAAGCGAGCGGAAATCGGGTGGGCGCGCCGGGCGCGGGCAATGTCGTCGCCGGGAGCGTGGGCAATGGGATATGGATTCGCGCGCCCGGCAGCTCCGATCGGAATATCGTCCAGGCGAATCGGATCGGCGTGAGCCCAAGCGGCGCGCCGCTCGGCAATCGCGTCTCTGGTGTCGCCATCAGCAGCGGCAGCGAGAATCTGATCGGGGGGACGGAACAGGGCGAAGGGAATCTCATCGCCTATCAGCGTGGCAGCGGCGTTCAGATCACCGGATCCTCGCGCGGCAATCGCGTCCTGGGCAATGTGATCCGCAACAATGGCGAGTTGGGGATTGATCTGCGCGGCGATGGACCGACCCCCAATGATCCGGGCGACGCCGATGCGGGACCGAATGACCTGCAGAACTTCCCGGTGATCGCGACTGCTGTGCAGCGGCCAGGGCGGCTCGTCCTCACGGGAACGCTCGATACGGGGGCGGGGGATATTCGGGTGGAGTTCTTCGCCAATACGGCGTGTCATGCGTCGGGGTTCGGAGAGGGGGAGATCCCCATCGGCGCCCTCACCGTGCGCGCGACGGGCGATGCGCGGAATCCGGCCGTGTTCACGGTCGAGTTGCCGGTGACTGCGCGGGGCCAGGTGATCACGGCGACGGCGACCGATGCTGTCGGGAACACCTCGGAATTCTCCCCATGCGTGTCGGTGAATGCCGCGCCGATCGCCGATGCGGGTCCGGATCAACTCGTGGACGAAGGCACGGAAGTGACGCTGGATGGGACGGCCAGCCGCGATCCTGATGGAGATCCGATCACCTTCCGTTGGCGACAAGTGGCGGGACCGACAGTCGCCCTCTCGGACGCGACATCGCCGCAGCCGCGCTTCATCGCTCCGGTCGTGGACCCCTCGGTGCCGCCGCCGGTTCGACTCGTTTTCGAATTGATCGTGAGCGATGGGCGTGCGGAGAGCGATCCCGATCTGGTGACCATCACCGTCAATCGGCGCCCGATCGCCAATGCCGGGCCGGATCAGCGAGTGGACGAAGGGACGACGGTCACACTCGACGGAACGGCTAGTCGCGATCCGGATGGCGATGTGCTGACCTTCCGCTGGCGGCAAGTGGCGGGACCGACGGTCGCGCTCTCGGACGCGACGTCGCCGCGCCCGCAGTTCACGGCGCCGGTCGTCGCGCCGACTGTCCCGCCGCCGGTCACGTTGACGTTCGAATTGGTCGTGAGCGATGGGCGGCTCCTGAGCGCGCCGGATCAGGTGGTGATCACCGTCAATCGGCGTCCGATCGCCAACGCGGGGCCGGATCAAACTGTGCCCGATGGGGCGCTCATCACCCTGGATGGAACGCGCAGTTTCGATCCCGATGGCGATGGGATCACGTTTCGGTGGACGCAAACGGCCGGACCCTCGGTGACGCTCACGGGCGCGACGACGCCGCGGCCGAGCTTCACAGCGCCGAATCTCGGCGTCACAGAGGCGGCGTCGGTGCGCCTGACTTTCTCGCTCGTCGTGAGCGATGGGCGGTTGAGCAGCGCTCCGGATACCGTGGATGTCATCGTGCAGAATCTCATTCGTCTGGATGACAGCCGTCGCAGTGGCAATCGGCTCACGCTCAATCTGGCGACGAATACGTTCGAGTTTCGCGCGGATCGCCTCAATCGAACCTTCACCGGGACGATCACGGAGATCGCGCGCGGCGTCGGCGATGGTCATCAGATGCGGATCACGGGGACAGGACCGGAGGGGATCCAGCTCACCGTGAATATTGACGTGCGTCGGGACGTCGCCACGGCCGTCCTCATGACCGCGCGTGAGACGTTGACGCTCTTCACCGGTGAGGTGCGATGACGCGAAGTGGCGCATGTCGGAGAGGGACTTTCGGCATTGTGGGAGCGAAGCCTTCGTGGCGCGATCGCAGGGCGAGACGGCGATCGGTTCATCTTCGGGGAGGAGGACATGGCCGTTCGATCTCCCGTGCGGACGCTCGTTCTGGTCGGGGTTCTTCTGGTGAACGGACCGTACCTGTTGGAGGGCCGGGCGCAAGAGCGGCGCGCGCCGGTTGAACCGGCGAATCAAACGGCGGCGACGACGACGGGCGGGACCAGTACAGGCCTCTTTCTGACGCTCAGTCCGCGGACGCTCCGTCGAGGCGAGTATACGCTGAGCGCCTCCTGGAATAACTTCGATCGCGATCCGGGCGATGTGGACATCAATCAAATCCCGGTCAGCTTCACCCTCGGACTGACCAATCGGCTGGAGCTGTTTCTGACGGCGAACGTCTTTCAGCAGGTGACCTCGCGGCAGCCTTTCGCCCTCTCGGGCTATCAATTTCACGGCGTGCGTCGGGCCTTTGGCGGCGATCCGTTCGTCGCCTTCGGCGCTCCCGTCGGAGGTCGCGAGACAGCAGCGGCGTTCTTCCCCTTGAGTGGGGCGCGGTTGGGGGGGATCTTGCCCCCGCCGGGGAGCTTCTTCGGCCCTGCTCTGCTCGCCGATCGCCCGAGCTTCGTCCACGAGTGGCCTTTCTTCGGTCCGGCGACGTTTCTCTCGCGCGACATGGGCTTTGAGATCGCGCGTTCGGCCAATGGCATGGGGGATGTGACCGTCGGCCTGAAGGCGGCGCTCACGGAACCGGCGGGCTCGTTCCCTCTGGCGCTGGCCGCTGTGTTGCGCCTTCCTTCGGCGCGGCATCTGGAAGCGCTCGCGCGCGGTCGCAGCTCGGGCGCGACCGATGTGGGCATCGTCCTGATCTCCGGTCAGAATTACCTGGGCCACCGCCTCCGCGTCATACAGAACATCGGGTACGTTCGCTCTGGAGATCCGAAGCTGAGCGGCGTGAAGCTCCTGGATCGGCGCGATCAACTGCTGCTTCACGCGGGCGTGGAGATCGCTCCCGCTCAATGGCTCGTGCTCGTCGCGGAATGGGCGAACGCGATCGCCGTCTCTTCGGGAACACCCAGTCTGAACGCCATCAATCCATCCGATCTGGTTCTCGGCGCGCGTTTCTACGGATATGAAGGGCGCCTGCAGGTGGGAGGGGGGTGGCGACGGTTGTTGAATCAGTCGGATGGGCGCATGATCCCCGCCTTCCAACCCGGCGTGGGCGTGTCCGCGTTGGACATCGGTTCGCGAGACGCCAACGGCTTCATCGTCAACGTGGCGCTGGCGCGTCGTGCTTCGATCCTGCCCCCGCCTCCGCCGAATCGTGCACCGAGCGTCACGCTCTTTGTGGATCGCACCGAGGTGCGCGATGGAGAGCGCGTGACATTCGAGGCGCGCGCCTTCGATCCCGATAACGATGTGCTCACCTACGCGTGGGCGATTGAGCCTCCGGTTCCGCGGGAGGCCGTGCAGGCGGTGGGCGTGCCTCCGGGGGCGCCTCCTGGGAATCGCATCGTGCTCGATACGACGGGATTGAATTCGACGCCGGGAGCCCCGCCGCGCACGTTCACCGTCACCGTGCGCGTCGAGGATGGACGTGGGGGGATGGCTTCGGATCGGCGCGCGATCACAGTGACAGCCCCATCGCCTCCACCCCCGCCTCCTCCACCCCCTCCACCGCCGAATCGTCCCCCGGTGATTCAGGAGATCGAGATCACGCCCGTGGGGGTGCCACAAGTCCCCGGGCAGATCACCGATGGTGATCTCGTGCGCGTTCGCGCCATCGCTCAAGATCCGGATGGCGATGTGCTCGTCTATCGCTGGAGTGCCACCGCCGGACGATGGGTGGGCATCGGCAGCGAGATCACGTTCGATACAGCGGGGATCACGGCCGGCCCCGGAGGGCCACCCGTCACCGTGACGATCACTGTGACGGTGGACGACGGTCGAGGGGGGACAGAAACGCGCTCGCGTGCGATCACCGTGGTCGCCGTGAAGCGTCCGGAGCCCATTCGATTGCCCGCGCTCTTCTTCGCGCGTCCGAACGCGGCGCGCATCACCAATCTGCACAAGGCCGTTCTCGATGACGCGGCCGATCGGCTGCGACAAGATCCGCGCGCCACGCTCGTCATTGATGGGCATCAAGATCGGGCCGAGCGATCGAGCGTCGCCCGCACGCGAGCGCGCAACGCCGCCGACTATCTGATCCGACAGCGGGGCATTGATCGCGCTCGCCTTCGGATTCGGGATTTCGGCGCACGACGTCCTCATGAGAGTGGACGGCGGTCGAGGAATCGGCGCGTGGAGCTGTGGATTCTCCCAACCGGCGCCGAGCTGCCGCCTGATGAGGGCGGAAGACCGCCAGAGGCCCAGGAGCACCGACGCGAGCCGGCGACGTCAGCCTTGCGCGCGTCGGCCGATCCGATGGACCCGCGTCTTGCTCAGGCGCTTCCGGTCACGACGGCTTCTTCGGAGCAGTCGGTCGGTGCAGTTCGTCGTCGTCCCCTTCGCGTGACGGCGCCTTCGGCGGCTCAACATCTACCGTCGGGCATCGCCCCCGATTCGTCCCCTTCTGTGCGGGAACGCCTTGCGGCGGATTCCCGCGCGCAGCTCTCACGGCGAGCGATCCGCACAAGGTCCGAGCGTGTCCGGCGAGTCCGAACGGTCGCGGCGACATCTCTCGGACGGCTTCGCCTGGCCCGCCGCCTCCGGTGAGGGCGCCTGCGGACGGGCGGACATTTTTATACATTTTCGTTGACAAAGTCGCCCTGCGTGGGCTATACTACCGCCCGACATGACGCAGTCGGGAGGAGCAGACGATGACGTGTGGCGAACGGAGAGGGCCGAGGACGCGGGGTGAGGTGACGGAGCGCCGCGTCATGAGGACTGTAGCCTTCGTCTCCCGAATGCCCTGGGCATCGGAGGCGGGGAGCGCCTTCGCCGACGACGTCTGTCGTCGCTGAATCTCCACGTCGGACGATCCCCCGATCGTCAGGTGAGTGCCTTCCGGTGGGAGTATTGTCTCCCTCACAGATGTGCGTTCGGTTTGTAGTCGGACGATGAGCGATTTTCGACCAGGAGAGCAGAAGAAAGAGACGAAAGCCGCGCGGATCGAACGGCTGAAGGCGGCGAAGAATCCGTGGGAGCATTTCGAAGAGATCCTGCGGTTCGCCGAGCAGGGACATGAGGCGATCCCGCGCGAATGGCTGGAGACATACTTCCGGTGGTGGGGGGTCTACACGCAGGGTGACGGTCGGGGAGTGTTCGGGCAGGCGACGCCCTATTTCATGGTGCGCATTCGCATTCCGAATGGGCTGCTCGTCTCGCATCAATTGCGGACGATCGCGGAGGTGGCCGAGCGCTACGCTCGGGGATTCGGGGACATCACCGTGCGGCACAATATCCAGCTGCATTGGGTGCGCATCGAGGACATGCCCGACCTTCTCTTTCGTCTCTCTCGGGTCGGGCTGACGACGATGGGGGCTTGCGGCGATGACACCCGCAACATCACGGGGTGTCCGCTGGCGGGGATTGATCGCGATGAGATTTGCGATGCGTCACCTCTGGTCCTGCACGCGACGCGGATGTTGGTGGGGAATGAAGCCTTTTACAATCTGCCGCGTAAGTTCAAGATCTGCATCACGGGCTGTCGCGTGTGGTGCTCGTATCCGGAGATCAACGACATCGGGGTGACGGCCGTCGAGCGCACGGGGCCCAGAGGGGAGCGGGAAGTCGGCTTCTCGGTGCGCGTGGGAGGGGGGCTCTCGACGGCGCCGCATTTCGGTGTGCGCCTGAATGCCTTCGTTCGGTGGTCGCAGGTCTTGCCCGTCATACGGGGGATCGCCGAGATCTTCCGCGATAGCGACGTCTTGCGTCAGGACCGGGCGAAGGCGCGTTTGAAGTTCCTCTTCCTCGAACACGGATGGACGGCGGAGCGCTTTCAGGAGGAGCTGGAGCGGCGCCTCGGCTTCCGACTTGATCCCGCCGTGGATGAGGAGGTGCCGGAGAACGTCTATCGGGATCACGTCGGGCTTCATCCGCAGAAGCAGGAGGGATACTACTACGCGGGCTTCGCGATCTTGCGCGGGCGGATCACGGCCGAGCAGATGCGTCGCGCAGCCGATCTGGCCGATCGGTACGGCGATGGGCAATTGCGGACGACGAACATGCAGAATCTCGTCGTGCTCAACATTCCGGAGGCGCGCTTGGGCGCTTTCCTGCGGGAGGTGGAGGAGACGGATCTTCGGCTGGAGGCTTCTCCGTTCTGGCGCGGGGCGATCGCCTGCACGGGGACGGAGTTTTGCAAGCTGGCGATCGCTGAGACGAAGGCCTTTGCGCGGTGGGTGGTGGAGGAGCTGGAGCGACGGCTGCCCGAATTTGATGAACCGCTCAAGATCAATGTCAACGGGTGCCCGAATTCCTGCGGGCAGCATTGGATCGCCGATATCGGACTTCAGGGCTGCAAGATGAAAGTCGGTGGGGAACAGGTGGATGCTTTCGACATCCTCCTGGGGGGAGCCGTCGGTCGGGAGGCGACGTTCACGCGGCGCGTGGGCCTGAAGGTCCCGGCGCGCGAGGTCCCGGACGTCCTGGAGCGGTTGCTGCGCGAGTATCTCCGGCGTCGGAGGCCGGGCGAGCGGTTTCATCAATTCTGCCGGCGTCAGAGCGAGGCGGAGCTGCGGGCCATGCTCGCTGGGGAAGCGGTTGAGGCTGCGGTCGCTCCGCCGTGGCCGGGTCCACCACCGCACGGCGTGGAGGGATGAAGGCATGAGGCGACGGATGATCATCTCGTTCGGCTCGTTCGCCAATGCGCGGGGCGGGAGGTGTTCGTGTCCCCGCATGTGTATGTGTCGTGGGGCACCGGTAGCGGGCCTCCGTGGGAGGTAGCGGCGAGGCGAGGATCACGGCGAGGCCCGCTATCGGGAATTCCCGAGGCGGGCCTTTTCAGTGAGGAGGGAGAGTGATGGAGAACAGGCAGCAGTTGGAACGCTTGCTCATCGGCCTGCCCTCGGAGGTGCAGGCGGAGATTCGTCGGTTTGCGGAGGAGATCGAGGCCCTTGAGGCCGGACGGCGCGATCCTGAGGATTTCAAGCGCTTCCGGCTGGAGAACGGCGTCTATGGCATTCGAGGGGCGCCGGACCGGCACATGGTGCGGGTGAAGGTGCGGTTTGGCCGGATCACGCCGGAACAATTGGAGGCGCTGGCGGACATCGCCGATCGGTTCACGCCGAATCGGCGCGTGCATTTGACGACGCGGCAGGACATCCAATTTCATGGCGTGCGGCGCGAGGATGTCCCTGTGGTGCTCGCGCTCATCGCGCGCGCGGGACTGACGACGCGCGAGGCGTGCGGCAACACGGTGCGCAATGTCACGGCCTGCGCGCTGGCGGGCATCTCGCCGACCGAGGTCTTCGATGTGACGCCTTATGCGGATGCCGTCTCGCGCTATTTCCTGCGCCACCCCATCGCGCAGAATCTCCCGCGAAAATTCAAGATCGCCTTCGAGGGGTGTCGCGAGGATCATGCGCGCGTGCGGATTCACGACATCGGAGCCGTCGCCAGCGTGCGCGAGGGGCAACGCGGGTTCCGCTTGTACATCGCCGGCGGATTGGGGGCTCAGCCGCGTGCGGCCGAAGTGCTCGAGGACTTCACGCCGGCTGATCTCTTGATCCCCACCTGCGAGGCCGTGCTTCGCATCTTCGATCGGCATGGGGAGCGCCGACCCGAGCATACGTTTCGCATGCGGGCGCGGATGAAGTTCCTGGCGCGGCAGTGGGGGATCGAGCGGTTGCGCGAGGCTATTCTCGCCGAGCGCCGCGTGCTTCTGGCCACGCGGTCGGGACGAGCGCGGTATGAGATCGAAATCGAAGAAGAGATGCCGCCGGTCATCGAGAGTCCTCGTGGGAAGCCGCCCGTGAGGGCCTCTTCGTCGGAGTACGAGCAGTGGCGGCGGGCGAACGTCATCGCGCAGCGGCAGCCGGGATATTCCGCTGTTCTGGTCCGGTGCGCGTTGGGCGATCTGACGAGCGATGCCGTGCGTGCTCTGGCGGAGATCGCGCGCCGATACTGCGGCGGACGGCTGCGGACGACGATCACGCAGAACGTGCTCTTGCGCTGGGTGCCGACGGAGGCCCTGCCCTGGGTGTACCAGGCCTTGGCCGAAGCCGGACTCGCCGATGCGCATCAGTTGGCGGACGTCACGCGCTGCCCTGGAGCCGATACGTGTCAACTGGCGCTCACGCATTCGCGAGGTTTGGCCGAAGCCATCCGGCGTGTGCTCGCCGGCGACGGCTTCGAGCGCATCCCGGAGTTGAGCGAGCTCACGATCAAGATCTCCGGGTGCATGAACTCCTGCGGGCAACATCACATCGCCGACATCGGCTTCTACGGGGCGTCGAGCGACGTCGCCGGACGTGCCCTGCCGCAGTACGTCATGCTCCTTGGAGGCTTCACGGATTTCGAGCGCGTGCAATTCGGGCGAGCCGTGGCACGTATTCCGGCCCAGTGGGCGCCGCAGGCGCTCGCGCGCGTGCTCGCGCTCTATCGCGACGAGCGGCGGGAGGGCGAATCCTTTCGGCAATTCCTCGCGCGCGTCGGTCCGGAGCGCTTGCGGGACGCGCTCGCGCCGTTGCCACAGACGCCCCCGTTCGAAGAAGCGCCGGAACTCTATCGCGATCTCGGAGCGGAAGACGACCTCTTCCGCGCGGAGATCGGGCCGGGAGAGTGCGCGGCGTGAGGAGGGGGATATGCGCGGAGAGCTTCGCATCGGGAAGGTCTACATAGTGGGCGCCGGACCTGGAGATCCGGGCCTGCTGACGGTGCGCGGGGCGGAGCTGCTGAGCCTCTGCGATGTGGTGGTGTACGATGCGCTGGTGAATGAGGCGGTGTTGCACTATGCGCCCGCCGAAGCCGAGCGGATCTTCGTCGGAGACGCGCATGCGGCGCACCGTCTGACGCAGGAGGAGATCATCCACGTGCTGATTGATCGAGCGCGGCGAGGGCTGCAGGTCGTGCGCCTGAAGGGTGGGGATCCGTTCATCTTCGGGCGGGGGGGAGAAGAGGCGATGGCGCTTCGCGCGGCGGGCGTTCCGTTTGAGATCGTGCCGGGCGTTTCAGCCGGCCATGCTGTGGCCGCTTATGCGGGGATTCCGCTCACGCATCGCGGTCTCGCCTCGAGCGTGGCGTTTGTGACCGGACATGAATGCGCGGGATCGCCGCAATCGGTGCGGTGGGACGCCGTGGCGCATGCCGTGGACACGCTCGTGGTCTTCATGGGGGCGAGTCGGCTGCCGCAGATCATCGAGCGCCTGCTGAGCGCAGGTCGCGCGCCGGAGACACCGATCGCCATCATCGAGCGCGGGACTTATGCGCATCAGCGGGTGCGCGTGGCCACGTTGGGCACGATCCGCGCCCACGTGGCGGCGGAGCCCGTTCGCTCTCCGGCGTTGATCGTCATCGGCGAGGTCGTGACCTTGCGAGAGCAATTGGCCTGGTTCGAAGAGCGCGCCTTCGCCGCGCAAGCTGTGCTCGTGGGGGAGGGGGAGACGTGACGTACTATCCCGTGTTCCTCGATCTGCGAGATCGCGAGGTGGTGGTCGTCGGCGGCGGAGCTGTCGCCGAGCGAAAGGTGCGAGAGCTTCTGGAGGCTGGTGCTCGCGTGCGCGTGATCAGTCGGACGCTCACCCCGGCGCTCGCTGAGTTGGTCGCCTGTGGGCGGATCGCCTTTCGTCGTGGAGAGTTCGAGGAGTCCGATCTGGAGGGAGCGTGGTTGGTCATCGGGGCGACCGATGAGGCCGAGACGAATCGGCGAGTGGCCGAGGCCGCCGCTCGCTATCGGCTCTTCTGCAATATCGCCGATGCGCCCGCGCGCTGTTCGTTCCTCGCCCCGGCCGTCCTCCGACGCGGGGGGATCGCGATCGCCATCTCGACGAGCGGGCAGAGCCCGGCTCTGGCCGTTCATCTCAAGCGGCGGATCGCTTCGCTCATCGGTCCGGAGTACGCCACCTTGGCGGAACTGCTCGGCCGATGGCGTCCGCTCGTGCGCGAACGGATTCCTGATCCGAAGCGGCGGGCGGAAGTCTTCCGCCGTCTCGCGGGATCGCAGATGTTGGAGCGCTTGCGCACCGGGGGGAGGACGGCTGCCGAGGACTATGCGCGTGCTCTCATCGAGCAGTGGGCGTGCGCGGAGTCTTCGCCGGAAGGCGCGCGGAAGATTCTCTCAGGAGGTGAGGGCTCATGAGCGAACCGCTTGTCCGTCAAGGAGGGGGGGCTTCGACGGCCCCGACTCACGGGTTGTCTCCGGAAGATGTTCGCCGTCTCAATGAGGAGTTCGCCGGGAGACCGGCCGAGGCGTTACTGCAATGGGCGCTGGAGCGCTTCCATCCGCGCATCGCGCTGGCGTCGAGTTTCGGAGCGGAGGACGTCGTCCTCATTGACATGCTCTGGCGGCTCCAGCCGCAGGCGCGCGTCTTCACGCTCGATACCTGGCGCTTGCCGACGGAGACCTACGACGTCATGGATCGGGTTCGCGAGCGCTATGGGATCGCCGTGGAGATCTACACGCCGGATCCGGATGAGGTCGCGGAGATGGTGCGCGCGCATGGATACAACCTGATGTATCGTTCGGTCGAGCTGCGCAAGCTCTGCTGCCATGTTCGGAAGGTGAGGCCATTGGCGCGAGCGCTCGCGGGATTGGATGCCTGGATCACCGGGTTGCGGCGGGAGCAGGCCGTGACGCGCGCACACGTCGCCAAGGTCGAGTGGGACGCCGCGCATGGAGGGCGTGTGAAACTCAATCCACTCGCGGACTGGTCGTGGGAGCAGGTGTGGGCGTATATTCGTCGGCACGATGTGCCGTACAATGTGCTGCATGATCGGGGGTATCCTTCGATCGGCTGCGCGCCGTGCACGCGAGCCGTTCAACCGGGCGAAGATCCGCGCGCCGGACGATGGTGGTGGGAGCGGAATCCCGCTCTTCAAGAGTGCGGGCTGCACGTCGCGGATGATCCTGCGCGCGTTCCGATCGCGCTCTCCTCGCGCGAGGATATGGCGGCTTCGGGCGCGTGAGGGTGGAAGCGCGCGTGTCCCGTGGGAGGCTCTTCGGCTGCGAGGAAGGCGAAGGCTCCCACGGGCATCGCGCGCGGACGAGTGAGGAGGCAGGACGATGTCCATCGGGCTGTGGGGACTCGTGATTCTGGCGGGGCTTCTGGCGCAATTCGTGGACGTGATGACGGGGATGGGCTTCGGCGTGATCGCCGGCAGTCTCATGCTCGCGACCGGGTTATCTCCCGTCGTGGTCGTCGCGACGGTGAATCTCGTGAAGGTTGGAAACGGCGTGCTGGCCGGTCTCTCTCACTGGAGATTTGGCAATGTGCGTCGGGAATGGGTGCTCCCGCTCGCGATTCCCGGCATCGCGGGCGCTCTGCTGGGTGCGACGCTCATCAGTCACCTGTCTGAAGACACGGTTCGGCGGTGGGTCTCCGTGCTCTTGCTCGCCCTTGGAGGGCTGCTCTTTGCTCGCTTCCTTCTTCGCGGGCGGGAAGAGATGCCGGTGCTCGGGATTCTCTCCGCATGTGATTCGCAGGCTGAGGGGGCCCGCTTGTCCGAGGATGAGCATCCCAGAGGGGGCTGGTCGCTCGTCGGCATCGGGTTTCTGGCCGGCCTCTTCAATGCCATGAGCGGAGCCTATGGGCCGTTTCTGACGACGCTGCTTCTGCTCACGCGCGGGGGCTCACCCCGCTACATCATCGGGACGGTCAGTTGCGTCGAGCTCTTTGTGGCCAGCGCGAGCGCGATTGGTCTCCTGCGCGCGCTCGGCTCATATGGCTTTCCCGTGGAGCTCCCGATCGCGCTCTGGGCCGGAGGAGTGATCGCGGCACCGTGTGGCGCCTATCTCTGCCGCCATCTTCCCGCGCGTGTGCTGGAAGGTCTGGTCGGCGCGACCGTCGTGAGCCTCAATCTCTGGAGCGTGCTGCGCGCCTTCGGATGAGGTCGGTTCATTCCGATCGTTTCTCCGCGAGCTTGGCTTTCTTCTCCTTCAGGATCTCGAGATGGCGGCGCGCGTGCGCGAGATGGGCGATGAGACGGAACGGAGGATTCTCCAAACCCATGAGGAGCATGAGCGTGCGCGCGGGATCGGTGGTCGTCAGCGCAGTGACGACCCGTTCGAGCACGCGCGTGCTGTCTCGTTCGGAGACACTGATGACCAGGCCCGTGGTTTTGAAGTTGAGTTGGAAATTGGCGCCCGGCGTCTCACTCTGAGCGTCCGAACGATTGAGCGGGCCGAGGGCGTGCGCGAAGGCTTCGAACGCAGAGTCAGCATCCAGCGGCAGGAACGCTTCGGCGAGCAGCAAGAGCGCGCGGGCTTGCTCCGGAGAGGCCGATAGGCGCCGGATTCGAGCCTCGGCCTCCTTCAGCATGAAGAGCGCTGCCATTTTGTCCTTTTGCGCATCGAGCTTCTGGGCCATGGCGCCAAACAGGTAGGCGAGTCTCTCGGGATGGCTCACGTCCAGCGCGCGGCGGCGCGCCGTCTCGATGTCCCCCTCTTTCAATGCGTGCTCAGCCCAGCGGAAGTTGACATAGTCCGAGACCTCTGCGCGCTGCTTCACGTCACTCAGGCGGGGGACGAGACTTGCGGCCGTCTCGAAATCTCCATTGGAGAGCGCCTGGAGGATAGCGCGAAAGAGAAGCGCGTCCCGCTCTTCGGCATCTTTCGTGCGCTCCGCCTGTCGCAGCAGATCGGTGAGCCGCTCCTCCGGGCTGAGCGTGCGCTTCGACTCAGGGGGTTCGGTCTCAGCCTGCGCTCGGGGGAGTACGGCCGCCAACTGGTTCAAGAGTCCCTCCACCACCGGAGCACGGTCCGGCAGGTATGCCTGTACGCCTGGTCGAATGCTCGTGAGGATTCGGTGAAGGTCCAGAGGGGTCGTGAACCAATCCGTTTGAGCGAGTCCCGGAGCGAGCCCTGGGTTCATCGCGATCTCGACATAGTGAGTGAGCGTTTCCAGGAGCACGCCCAAATACCGCGCGATCAAAGCCGGAGGAACCGATCGAGGAGCCTCGCCGGTGTTCAAGCGGATGGGGAGCGCCCAATCCTGAGCCAGATAGGAGCCGAGTGGGATCAATTCGTAAAGTCGGGCTGGCACATTCCGCTGGGCCGTGTGCAGGGCCTGCAGGAACAGGTGGTCGGCCCGCGCGGGATCCTTCTGTCGAAGCCGCATGAGGAAGTGAACGAAGGGTTGCGTAATCCCCTGACTCAAAGCAGCGGTCGCCGCTTCGATGGCCGACGTCGGATCTTTCTCTAAGAGCGTATGGGCGAGGTTCATGAGCGCCTGCGCGCGTTCGGTCCCGAGGGCGCGGCGCATATGAACGTCCGAGGACCCTTCCCTCTTGGGCTCCTGCGCTTCGGTCTTTTCGGTCTCGATGCTCTTGGCCAACTCCATCGCCAAGAGCGGATCGAGCTTAGCCACTTTGGCGAGGATCTCCCGGCGCAGCTCATTTGGATCGCGGGTGCTTCCGATCCATGCCTGTACGTC
>BEHM01000027.1 GCA_002923315.1 bacterium HR10 | reverse complement strand
GCCGGAGGCCTCACGCTCGATCGGGTGAGTCAGACGTTGCGCCTCTACATTCAGGCGATGACCGGCCGCTCGGTGACCATCCAGCCGTTGAATCATCTGCCCGATCGCGTGGGGGTGAACGACGGCAAGACGATCTATCTGCCGGCGGCCATCTCGGAGTTCGGGGATGAGGAGGCCGATTTCAAGCTCTACAAGGTCTTGGCCGCTCATGCCGCGGGGCAGATGGAATTCGGCACCTATGCGGGCGACCTGCCCGAGCTGCGAACCTTGGCCGATGAGTTGCGGCGGGAGTATCGGACTTCCGTCTCCGAGAGCTCGGCCGACGCCATCACCTTCTCCACGATCCTCGCCCTCATGCCGGATCGCGAGTGGGCCGAACGCGTGTTCACCACGATCGAGAACGGGCGCATTGATTTCCTCCTGCGCCATCACTATCGCGGGTTGCGTCGGGACCTCGATGCCGTGCGCCAGTGGATGCGCGCGCGACGGCCACCGCTGGAGGAGTTGTCCCCTGCCGATCGCATCCTGGAGCTGCTCTTTCGCTTGGCGCTGCTCGGTGGCGTCTCCGAGGACGTGCGCCAGCGGTTCCCACAGCTTGTGACGTTTCTGGAGAACGTCCTGGATCGGTTCGTCCGGAGGGTGGAGGCGACGGTCGCCGATAGCTTGCGCGCCGCACACGTGATCCTGCGGTTGCTTCGGGCTGAGGGAGCGGCGCGCGAGGCCGAGGCTTCTTCAGAGGGGGCGAGCGCGGAGGAGTCACCCGCTGCGACCGAGCCGGAGATGGGCGAGCAACCTGTACCTTCGCGCGCGCTCACGGAGCGCCAGCCGCATCCGGCTGATCGCCTGGAGCCCTTCAACTTCTGGATCCGACGCCACCACGACCCTGAGCGCTTCGAATGGGAACATCTGCAGGATTCCCCCTTCGCCGAGGAGCTGGAGCAGCAAGAGCTGGAGCCGGGAGATCAGGCATTCTACTACGAGGAGTGGGATCATGAGTTGGCCGATTTCCGCACAGCCTGGTGCCGGGTGATCGAGCGACCTGCGCGGCGCGGCCCGCGACACTTCGTTCAATCCGTGCGCGCGCAATACGGGCCGATGATCTCCTCGATCCGGCATCAGTTCCAATTGCTGCGCCCCGAGGCGTTGCAGAAGATCCGAGGGGAGTGGGACGGCGAGGAGTTCGATCTGCAGGCGGTGATTGATTATGCGCTGGATCGTCGCACGTCCGGGCGTGTCTCCGAGCGGCTCTACGTGCGGCGGTTGCGCCGCCAGCGCGATGTGGCCGTCTCCTTTCTGCTGGATATGTCCAGCTCAACGGCGCGCACGGTCGCCCCACGTTCCGCGCGCATGGGCGCCCCGCGCCCGAGCAAGCGCATCATTGACATCGAGAAGGAGGGGCTGGTCCTCATGAGCGAAGCCCTGGAGGCTGTGGGCGACCGCTACGCCATCCAGGGCTTCACGAGCGAGGGCCGGCACAATGTGAAGTTTTACATCATCAAGGACTTCGATCAGAAGTACTCGCCCGAGGTCGAGGCCCGCATCGGCGGGATCACCTATCAGAATAACACGCGCCTGGGAGCCGCCATTCGTCACGCGACGGCTCGTCTGGTGCAACAAGAGGCGCGCACGAAGCTCCTGATCATTCTGAGTGACGGTCGTCCCTACGATCACGACTACGGCGATGCTCGATACGCGCGCGAGGATACGAAGATCGCCTTGCGACAAGCGCGCATGGCGGGCGTCATCCCCTTCTGCATCACCATTGACCGCGAGTCCGAGATCCAGCTCCGGGACATGTACGGAGAGGTCGGGTACACGATCATCGATGACGTCCTGAGCCTGCCGGAGCGACTGCCGGGCATCTACCGCCGCCTCACGCGATGACGTCGTGCGGACTCTTCCCCGCCGCTCGCGCGAGCCGGAGCGCCGAGGGTTCCGAGAAAAAGTTGTTGACATTTGGCGGGAAAAGGATTATAAGATAGGCCAAGATGTTGTGGCTGATCTTTGATTGTGTACAAGCGCAAGGTGACCACAGGATCTTGTGGTCGCCGAAAATCTCAGCAAGGAGAGGGAACGATGGCTAAGAAGGCGACAGCCAAGAAGACCGCTGCGAAGAAGACCGCGGCCAAGAAGAAAGCCGCGGCGAAGAAGACCGCGAAGAAAGCCGCGGCGAAGAAGGCCGCGAAGCTGACGGCGCGCTCCTCGACGGCGAAGTTCGCCGCCAAGAAGAAAGCCGCCGCCAAGAAGACCGCCAAGAAAGGAGGCAAGAAGTAAGATGCCGGCCAAGAAGAAGGCGACCAAGAAGAAGGGCGGGAAGAAGTGAGCGCTTCGGGCGCATCCGTCTCCGCGGCGGATGCGCCCGCGGATCGCTCCGCATGCGGCTTTCTCGCGCCTCAGAAGGGATGGGTGATCCATCCCTTTTTTCGTCCCTGCCCGCCGCATAGGTGGCGGACGGTCGAGACCTCGGCGTTCTCCCCCGAATGGGATAAAATGATGGAGTGTGCGAGCGCGTGCGAAGGAGGGGGTGTTCATGAAGCTCTTCGTCACCGGTGGTGCGGGATTCATCGGCTCGAATTTCATCCGCTATATGCTCGGGGCGCATCCGGATTATACGATCGTGAACTTCGACAAGCTGACCTATGCGGGGAATCTCGACAACCTGCGGGACGTGGAGGCGTCGCCTCGCTATCGGTTCGTGCGCGGGGATATTTGCGATCTGTCGGCGGTGCTCGCGGCGCTGGAGGAAGGGACGGATGTGCTCGTGAACTTCGCCGCCGAGACCCATGTGGATCGCAGCATCGAGGAGGCCGCGCCGTTTGTGCGCACGAACGTGCTGGGCGTGCAGGTCCTGCTCGATGCCGCGCGCGCACGTGGCGTCGCGCGGTTCGTGCAGATCTCCACCGATGAGGTGATGGGGAGTCTCGGCCCGACGGGCTATTTCACCGAGGAGAGCCCCTTGCGGCCGAACAGCCCCTATGCCGCGAGCAAGGCGGCCGCCGAGCTGCTGGTGCGCGCAGCCCATCGGACGTTCGGCATGGATGTCCTCATTGTGCGCGCGGGGAACAACTACGGGCCCTATCAGTTCCCCGAGAAGTTGATCCCCCTGATGATCACCAACGCGATGGCCGATCTCCCGCTCCCGATCTACGGCGATGGCCGGCACGTGCGCGATTGGATTTACGTCGAGGACTACTGCCGCGCGCTCGATCTCATTCTTCATCATGGGCGAGCGGGGGAGATCTACTGCGTGGGGGCGCGCGCGGAGCGGACGAATCTGGAGGTGGTGGAGCTGATCCTGGCGCTGTTGGGCAAGCCGCGTTCGCTCATTCGATTCGTCGAAGATCGTCCGGGGCATGATCGGCGCTACGCCATTGATCCGAGCAAAGTCGAGCGGGAGTTCGGCTGGCGGCCTCTGGAGACCTTCGAGAGCGGGCTCCGGAAGACCATCGCCTGGTATCAAGCGAATGGCGCGTGGGTCGAGCGGGTGCGCAGCGGCGAGTACCGGCAGTACTATGAACGGATGTACGGACGGCGGAGGGTGATCGGATGACGATGCGCGTCCTCGTCACCGGCGCTGGCGGATTGTTGGGACGCTATGTCGTGCGGGCGTTCGCGCGCGTGGCGTCGGTCTGGGCGATGCGGCGGGAGGACCTGGATGTACGCGATCGTCAACAGGTGGAGCGCCTCGTGCGCGAGCTGCGCCCTCAGGTCGTCATCAATTGCGCGGCGCTCTCGAATGTGGACCTGTGCGAGCGCGAGCCCGAGCTGGCGTTTCAGGTGAACGCCGAGGGGCCGCGCCATCTGGCCGAAGCGTGTCGGGCGATCGAGGCCGAGCTGGTGCACATCAGCACGGATTACGTCTTCGACGGGAGCAAGCGCGCGCCGTATACGATCGCCGATCCGCCGCATCCGATCAATTGCTATGGCGCCTCGAAATGGGCCGGCGAGGAGGCCGTGCGTCGCGCGTGGGCGCGGCATTACATCATCCGTCCGGCTCGGATCTTCGGTCTCGGGGGAAAGAACTTCGCCAGCACGCTCCCCGAGTTGCTGCGGACGCAGCCCGTGCTTCGTGCGATCGTGGACGAGGTGGGAGCGCCGACATATGCCGCGGATCTGGCGGCGCGCATTCTGGAGATTCTGGCGCGAGGACGGCCCGGGACCTACCACGTCACCAACCGTGGCGTGTGCTCTTGGTACGAGTTCGCCTGCGAGGTCGCCCGGCGCATGGGATGTGACCAGGTGCGAATCGAACCCGTGCGGAGCGCTGATCTGGAGCGTCCGGCTCGGCGGCCGCTCTATACGGAGCTGCGCTGCCTGCTCTCGGAGCAGCTCGGCCTCCCGCCGCTGCGTCCCTGGTCCCTGGCGCTTCGCGATTTCCTGGAGGAGGTGAGGCGCGATGAGTCGCTATGTTGAGGAGCGCCCATGGGGGAAATTCGAGGTCCTGGAGAGGGCCGATCACTATCAGATCAAACGGATCACCGTGAATCCGGGGCATCGGTTGAGCCTGCAGTATCATCACCATCGGACGGAGCACTGGGTGATCGTCGCCGGATCCGGGCGCGTGACGCGTGGAGAGGAGGTGATCCCGGTCGTGGCGAATCAGAGTGTGGTCATCCCCAAGGGCGCCCCGCACCGCATCGAGAACACGGGGACGGAGCCGCTCGTGTTCATCGAGGTGCAATACGGGGAGTATCTCGGCGAGGATGACATCGTGCGCCTGGCCGACGATTACCATCGTGTTCCGGTCGCGCCAGCACCCGAGGGTGCGTCTGAGGGGGCATCGTGAGGGAATGGATGGACGCTCTCCCGCCCACCCTCGCGCGCGCCGTCTGCGAGACGCTCGCGCGGTGGGAGAGGGAGCGCTTTGTCGAGCGGCTCTGGGCGGGCGATGTCTCGCTCTGGACGGGTGATGGTGAGGATCGGTGGCTCGGCTGGATGCACGTTGTCGGACAGGAGCGCGCGCGCGCCCGGATGTTCGCCGCCCTGGGGGAGAGCGCGCGTCGCGCCGGATGGCGACAAGTGCTCTTGCTCGGCATGGGGGGATCGAGTCTGGCGCCGGAGGTCTTCGCGCGCACGTTCGGTCCGACGGCGGGAGCACCGGAGCTGCTCATACTCGACTCTCTGGATCCGGCCGATGTGCGCGCGATCGAGGAGCAGCTCGATCTGGCGCGCACGTTGGTGATCGTCTCCAGCAAATCCGGGACGACGCTTGAATCGAATCTCCTGCTCGACTACTTCCTGGATCGGATGAAGCGCGAAGTGGGGGCCGAGCGCGCGAGGGGACAGGTTGTGGCGATCACCGATCCCGGGTCCCCGCTGGCGGAGATCGCCGTGCGCGAAGGGTTTCGACATTGCTTCTACGGCATCGAGACGATCGGCGGACGATATTCGGCGCTCTCGGTTTTCGGGCTGATCCCGGCGGCTCTCCTGGGCGTAGATGTGGAGCGGCTTCTGGGGCGGGCCGAGCAGATGGTCCGCCGCTGCCATCCCGACGTTCCGATCGTGCAGAACCCTGCTGTTGTCCTCGGCGCGATTCTCGGCGTCTCGGCTCATGCGGGGAGGGATAAGATCACGGTGCTCGCGTCACCGGACCTGCATCCCCTTGGCGCATGGCTCGAGCAATTGCTCGCCGAGTCCACGGGGAAGGGGGGACGGGGTGTCGTCCCCGTGGAGGGCGAGCGCGTGGGACCACCCGAAGTGTATGGTTCGGATCGCCTCTTCGTCTGGTTCTCTCGCGAGCCCGATTCATCGGCGCCACCTCATCTGGAGCGGCTTCAGGACGCCGGACATCCTGTGCTCCCCTTTGCCCTCTCCGACCTCTATGATCTCGGCGCGATGTTCTTCCTCTGGGAGATGGCGACGGCCGTGCTCGGCTCGATCCTGGGCGTGAATCCGTTCGATCAACCGGATGTCGAGGCGAGCAAGGCGAAGACGCGCGCCCTGGCGCGCGCGTATGAGGAGACGGGGACGCTCCCGAAGCCGGAAGAGATCCTGCGCGAGGGAGAACTGCGGCTCTTCGCCGATGCGGGGAACCGACGGGAGCTGGAGGCGCGCGCAGGCGAACGCTCACTCTCGGCCTATCTCCGCGCGCACCTCGGGCGATTGCGAGAGGGCGAGTATTTCGCGCTTCTGGCGTACCTGGGGAGGCGTCGCGTCCATGAGGAGCGGCTTCAGGCCATTCGACATCGCGTGCGGGATGCGCGACGTGTGGCCACATCGCTCGGTTTCGGACCACGCTTTTTGCATTCGACGGGACAGCTCCACAAGGGGGGACCGAACACGGGCGTCTTCCTGCACGTGATCGGTCATGATGCGGAGGATCGAGCGATTCCGGGGCGCCCGTATACGTTCGGCCTCATCAAGCGCGCGCAAGCCTATGGCGATTTCGCCGTCTTGGCCGAGCGCGGACGCTGCCAACTGGGCGTGGAGATCGAAGGCGATGTGGAGGCTGGACTCTCCCGCCTGCAGGCAGCGATCGAGCGCGCCCTCACCCCATGAGGGCGGCGTCATCCCCATCGGCGGACGGCGCCTCCTTCTGTTTCGCCTCTTGCCAGAGGCGGTCCATCTCCTCGAGCGTGCTCTCCTCAGGGGAGCGGCCCTGTCGGCGCAGCTCGCGCTCGATATAGCGGAAGCGTTCCTTGAATTTCCGATTGGCGCCTTTGAGGGCCGTCTCAGCATCCAGGCCGAGCAAGCGGGCGAGGTTGACCACCATGAAGAGGAGATCGCCGATCTCCTCCTTGAGCCGCTCGCGCGCCTCGGGCGTCGTCGCCAGGACGTGTTTGAGTTCAGCGACTTCTTCCTCGAGCTTTCCGAAAGCGCTCGCGGCATCACCCCAATCGAAGCCAACGCGGGAGGCGCGCTCGGTGAGTTGCGTCGCCTCAAGAAGGGCGGGCAATCGCGTTGAGACGCCGTCGAGGATGGAGGATTCCGTCATCCCGCGCTGCGCCTTCTCCTGGCGTTTGATCTGCTCCCAGCGGCGCAAGACATCCTCGCTCGTTCGGGCCGTCGCCTCGCCGAAGACGTGCGGATGGCGGCGCTTCATCTTCTCATGAACGTGCGCGATGACATCTTCGATGGTGAATTCTCCACGCTCTTTCGCGATCTTCGCGTAGAAGACGACTTGGAAGAGGAGATCGCCGAGCTCCGCCTTCATCTGCTCGACGTTGTGCGTCTCGATGGCTTCGAGCAGCTCATAGGCCTCCTCGATCGTCATGGGAGCCAGCGTCTCGTAGGTCTGCTCTTTGTCCCACGGGCATCCGTCAGGGCCGCGCAGCTTCTCGACCAATTCGATGAGGGCCTCAAACGGTACGCGTTTCATAGCCGGTTGTCCTCCTGGGACAGGGTCGCGCCGCTTCTCCGAAGGTCAGGAGAGGAAGATTCGGCGATGGCGCGCAGGAGGATACGAGCGGCGCGCACAGCTGCTCCCCCCTCGCCGAGTTGTCCTCGGAGTTCGGCCAAGCGCCTTTTCATCGCCTCGCGTCGCGTCGCATCCGCGAGCAACTCTCTCAGTGTCTCCGCCAGCCGCTCCGGCGTCAAGTCCCACTGGATGAGTTCGGGGACGATGCGTTCTCCCGCCAGCAGATTCACCATGCCGAAGGTGTTCACGTGAAGGAGGGGGCGGATCAGCAGGTAATTGATCGCGCGCGCGCGATAGACGACGATCATCGGCGTTCCCAGCAGCGCCGCTTCGAGCGTGGCCGTGCCGCTGGTGATGACGGCCAGATCCGCATGCGCGAGCGCGTTGTAGGTCTCGCCCTGGAGGACGCGCAGCAGGGGATCGAAGGACGCACCGGTCTCGGACATCCGAGCCCTTCGCGTCTCCTGAAGCGCCCGATGGATGAGCGCCCAGGCCATCTCCGGATGGATCGCTGGAGCCAGCGGGATGAGGAATTGCGCGGGAGCGTGCGTCGCGAGGGCGCGCGCAGCGCGCACCAGGATGGGAAGGATGCGCTCGACCTCGGTCGGACGGCTGCCGGGCAGCAGGCTGATGAGCGGACGATCCGGTCGCAGTCCGTATTTCTGGCAGAACGTCGTGCGGGGGAGCGTCGCCCGCACCACGTCCACAAGCGGGTGTCCAACGTATTCGGCGGCGATGCCATGGCGGCGGTAGAATTCGACCTCGAAGGGGAGGATGACGATGAGCCGATCCACGTAGCGTCGGAGCGCGCGCACGCGATACGTGCGCCAGGCCCATACCTGCGGCCCGATGTAGTAGATCGTGCGCAGACCCAGGCGCTTGAGCGGGCGCAGGAGCTTCATGTTGAACTCCGGCCAGTCCACGAGCACGACGGCGGCCGGGCGGCGCTCGCGCGCCAGGTGCAAGAGTCGGCGGTAGAGCGCGTGGAAGCGCGCCAGAGCGCTGGCGACCTCCAGCGGCCCGATGATGGCCGTCTCCGAGATGTCGGCGAACGTCTCGGCCCCTTCGGCGCGCATGGCCGGACCCCCACAGCCGAAGATGCGGAATGAGAGATGGGGAGCTTCGGCTTTGAGCGCACGCATCACTTCGGCCGCCCGCTGATCGCCGGAGGCCTCACCGGCCACGATCATCAGAGAGAGCGTCGTCACCGCTTCGTGCGCGCCGATCCCGCTGCGGTCTTCGAGGAGAAGATCGCCTCGATGACATCCTGATGGATGCGGATGCGGCCGTCGGCGATCATCTTCTCGCGCAGCGTCTCCAGATAGGCGCGGTAGAACTGATCGCGCTTGGTCGAGAGCAAGCGATCGCGAATGGCCGCGCGCTCGGCGTCGAGCTTGGCCCGATCGGGTTCGGTGCGTTTGGTGATGCCGAAGACGACGAAATCCTTGCCGATGCGCACCGGTCGCGGGGCGACGCGCGAGACTTCCAGGGCGAAGGCCATACCCTCCAACTGTTCCGAACGCTCCAGGTCCGGCAGGAAGGTCCCGCGCTTGAACCCCTCTTGGGTCTTGACGTCGAGCTTCTCGGCGGCGGCGACTTTGCGCAGGGCTTCGACGGTGGGCGCTCGCGCGATCACCTGCTCGGCCAGCTGACGGGCGCGCTCGATGGCCTTCTGCTCCTGGAGTTTTCGGACGACGCGATCCTTCACATCCTCGAATTGTGGCGTCTTCGGCTCGCGCTTGGCGATCAATCGCGGGATGGCGTACCCATCGCTCAGGTAGATCTTGCTCCCGATCTGGCCGATCTCATCCAGTTCCGATGCGGCGCTGGTGAAGCCCGAAGCATAGGCGCCGAATTCGGGCAACTCCTCGCCGGCGGCGAAGAAACCCGTGCGTCGGATCATCTGCTCCGGTGGCAGATTCCCCAGCTTCGGGGAGAACTCGGCCGCGACGCGGCGCAGGTCCTTCACCTCATCCAGGCGCTTCTTGATCTCGTCGGCCAGCTTGGCGGCTTCATCGCGCTGCTTGCGCTCGCGGATGCGCCGGATGAGTTCGGCCCGCACCTCGGCCAGGGGCTTGCGATACCAGCGCGTGACCTTCAGGATGTAGAACTTCCCCTCCTCGCGAATCGGCTCGGTCACGTCCTTCTGGAAGTCGCTCAAGCTGAAGACGCGTTGGCGGTAGGACGTATCCTTGGGGTCTTTCTTGACGACGCCGAGCCGTTTGCCGCCTAGTTTCCGGAAATCCTCAGCCGGTGTCTTCTCGTCGCCGCGCGCGCGCTTGACCAGATCCTCGGCCTGGCGCCGCACCTCGGCCTCGTTCTGCTCAGTGAAGGGCAGCTCGATCTGGCTCACGTCGGCGCCCGTGGTATGCTCGGACTTCGTCCGCTCGTACTCGTCGCGGATCTCCTGTTCGGAGACGGTGACGGGGATGCGCGCCATGGGGATATGGAGGTACTCGACCTGGCGCTCGATCTCCGTGATGGCGAATTCCCCACGATGTCGCTCGAAATAGGCGCGCGCCTCGCTCTCGCTCACAGAGATGTTCGCGCGCAGATCGCTCGATTTGATGACGACGTAGACGAGATCCACGGACGCGTTCTCGCGGAGGAACTCCTCCTCGATCTCGCGCGGGCTGACCTGCAGAGCGGCCGTCAGATGCTGGCGCACCTTCTCCTGAAGGATCGAGCGACGGAGGTTCTCCTCGAACTCTTCGACTGTCTGCCCGCTCTGCTGCACCGCGCGGAAATAGCGCTCCCGACCGATGAATCGGCCACTGGCATCGCGGAACATCGGCAGGAGAGCCTTGAAGACCTCCTCATCGGTCGCCGACAGCCGCAGTCGCTTGGCCAGCAGGAGGACGAGTCGGTCTTCGATCAGCTCGTTCAGGATCGTCGAGCTGAAGGGCTTGAGCAGCGCCGGATCGTCCAGGCCGCGACCCAGACGGGATTGGGTGAGGCGGGCGAGGGCCGCTCGATACTCCCCGGCCGTGATCTTCTCCCCCTCGACTTCGGCGACTATGGTGGCATCGGTGATCTCACCGAGGCCGACTGCCCTCCGGTAGAGGGCCTGGCCGATGGGCATATAGAGGATCACCAACCCCACGACCATCATGAGGGCGACCACAACGAGTAGGATATTTCGGGCGCGTTGTTTTTCGCTCAAGAACCTCAGCATCTCGTTCCCCCTCCGCGTCGGAGACCTTGAATTGTAGACCGAGACCTCGGGGGGAGGCAACGGGAGGGGGGAGAACCCAGGCGGCCGAGCCGAGAGCTGTTGAATGTCCAGCGGGGGTGTGTTACATTGAATGCCTGAACGAGCATGTTTGACAAGACCTGAGGCGGCGTAGAGGGATAATGGGTGCATTCTCCATCTTTCGATGGTTCTCGAGCGATCTCGCCATTGACCTGGGAACGGCCAACACGCTGGTCTACGCCAAGGGCCGGGGGATCGTCGTCAGCGAGCCTTCGATCGTCGTCGTCAACAAGGTCACGCATAAAGTGGAGGCCGTCGGCCGCGAGGCGAAGGAGATGTTGGGGCGGACGCACGCCAACATTGTGGCGATTCGCCCGATGCGCGACGGCGTCATCGCGAATTTCGAGCTGACCGAAGCGATGCTGCAGAACTTCATCCGGAAGGCCCACAATGGGCGCTCCTGGGTGAATCCCCGCGTGGTGATCGGCATCCCGAGCGAGATCACACAGGTGGAGCGGCGGGCCGTCATTGATGCGGCCTACCGCGCGCGCGCCAGCGAGGTCTATTTGGTGGAGCAGTCCATCGCGGCGGCCATCGGGGCCGGGTTGCCCATCACCGAGCCCATCGGGAATATGATCGTGGACATCGGCGGGGGGACGACCGACATCGCCGTGATCTCCCTCTCGGGGATCGTCTACTCCCGTTCGATTCGGATCGCCGGCAATGAGATGGACGAGGCGATCATTCAGTACATCAAGAAGAAGTACAACCTGCTCATCGGCGAGCGGACGGCCGAGCAGATCAAGATCGAGTTGGGCTCCGCTTGGCCGTTGGAAGAGCCGCTCTCGATGGAAGTGCGGGGACGCAGTTTGATCGAAGGGGTGCCCAGGACGATCACCATCACGGATGAGGAGATTCGCGAGGCCCTGGCCGATACTGTCTCCACGATCGTCAATGCCGTGCGCGTGGCCTTGGAGCGCACGCCACCGGAGCTGGCGGCTGACATCATTGATCACGGCATTGTGCTGGCCGGCGGGGGGGCGCTCCTGAAGGGGCTGGACAAGCGGCTCATGCAAGAGACGAGCGTCCCGGTCATCCTGGCTGAAGATCCGTTGTCGGCCGTCGTCCTCGGAGCGGGCAAGATGCTCGACGATATTGATCTGCTCAAGCGGGTCTGCACGAATCTGGAGCGTCTGGAATACTGACATGGGCAAGCCTCCGAGGGGACGATCGGTCGTCATCGTCTTTCTCGTCCTGACGAGCGGACAGATGCTGTTGATGTCGGCGCAGGCGCGCCACCCGCAGTCGGGGGAATCGTTGCTGCGCGTCTGGTCGGTGACGGCTGCTGCTCCCATTCTGTCTTCGGTTCATGCCATCTTCTCGCGGATGGAGCAGTTGTGGGAGAGCTACGCGCGAGTTGGCGCGATCGAGCGGGAGAATCGCGCCTTGCGCGAGGAGGTGGCCGAGCTGCGGCGCGAGGTGGCCCGACTTCGGGAAGAAGCGCGCGAGGCCGAGCGCTTGCGGCGCCTCCTTGACCTGCAGCAGGCGTTGCCGGTGCGCACCCTCGCCGCGCGCGTCATCGGGCGCGATATGAGCGTGTGGTTTCAGTCGCTCATCGTCAATCGAGGGCAGCGCGATGGCGTGCGCTCGGGGGCAGCCGTGATCACGCCCGAGGGATTGGTCGGGCGGGTGATTGAGGTCGGCCCCACGGTCGCTCGCGTGCAGCTCATCACCGATGAGCGGAGCGGGGTCGGAGCCGCGATTGGCGTCCTGGAAGAGACGCGCGCCGTGGGCGTAGTGGTGGGGAGCAATGAGGCGCTCTGTCGCATGCGCTATGTGCCCGGCAGCGAACCCGTCCGAGAGGGCGAGATGGTTTACACGACTGGCCAGGACGGCATCTACCCACGCGGTCTGCCGATCGGTCGCGTCGTCGCCGTGCGGCGCGGATCGGCCATGGTCTCGCATGATATTTTGATCGAACCGGCGGCGCGGCTCAGCCGTCTGGAAGAAGTCCTGATCCTCTTGGAGCGTCCCCCGGAGGTGCGGTGGCCCGCATCCTGAGGTGACCGAGGCGCGACTCTCGCAAAGCGGGGGTGCGTTCGGCGCCGTCTCCGATGCCAGAGGCTTCTTGCCCGGCGCGGCCTTGAAGTCCCGGGTGAGAGGGCCCGCATCGTCGCGTGCTGCTGCGGTGAATTCGACCAAGATCGTCATCGTGGTCATCGTCGCGACGCTTGTGCAGTTGATCATCTCGCGATATGTGCGCGTCCTGCGCCCTGTGGATGTGATTCTGATCGTGACCGTGTATGTGAGTTTCGCGCGAGATCCCGTGCGCGCGATGCTGGTGGGGGCCAGTGCCGGCTTACTTCAGGACGGCTTCTCCGGCGGGATCGTGGGGGCGCAGAGTCTGGCCAAGACGGTCGTGGCGCTCCTTGTCTCGCTCGTGAGCATTCGGGTCGCCCTGGATCACCTCCCCTTGCGCGTGATCGCGCTGGTTCTGGCGACGGCGTTGCACACGCTGCTCTATCTTGGCCTGCACCGGCTTTTTGGACAGAATTTAATAGGAAATCCCGTGTGGCCGACGCTACTTCGGGATGTGGGAGGGCTGGCCGGGATCAATGGAGCGGCGGCCCTGGTGCTCTTCGGCCTCTTGGATCGGATCTTCGCCGAGCGGGAGCGGACGTTCGGTCGGACAGCTCGGCGCCGACGGTGACGCCATGGCGAGTCGGAGCGGAGACTTCTTCGAATGGGCGAAAGAGGCGGCCGCCATGACCGACCGCCTCACGCTCATGCAGTATCTGCTGCTTGTGCTCTTCATCGGCTTGGGCGTGCGCTTCTGGTCGCTGCAGGTGGTGCAGCACGAGCAGTATCTGCGGGCGGCCGAGAATAATCGGATTCGCCTCATCCCGATTCCGGCGCCGCGCGGGGCGATCCTGGATCGGCATGGGCGCGTCATCGTGGACAATCGTCCGACGCTCAGCATCGTCCTCGATCGGGAGGAACTGCGGGCTCGGGGACGGAAGCCGCACGAGCTGGTGGAGGAGCTGATCGCTCAGGGATTGGCGCTGGATCGGGAGAGCGTTCGGCGGCGTCTGGACACCATGGCCACGCAGCCGGCTTATTATCCCGTCGTCCTGAAGGAGAACGCGACGCCGCAGGATGTCGCCTGGGTTCGGGCGCGGCAGATCGAGTATCCGGAACTGGACATCATGGAGCAGCCGCAGCGCCGGTATCCGCATGGGACGTTGCTGGCGCACGTGCTCGGCTATGTGGGCGAGATCACGCGCGAGCAGCTCGCACGACCCGAGTTTCGGGATTATCGGCCGGGTGACCTCATTGGGCGCGCGGGTGTGGAACTGGTCTACGATCGCTGGTTGCGCGGGCGCGATGGCTATCGGCGCGTGGTCGTGGACAGCACCGGGCATGAGGTCGGCGAGATCGAGCGCGTGGACCCGATCCCCGGGCATGACATCAAGCTGACGATTGATCTCGATCTGCAGCGGGCTGCCGAAGAGCAACTTGGGGGGCGACGTGGCGCCATCGTCGCCTTGAATCCGCAAAACGGGGAGATTCTGGCGCTGGCCAGCCATCCGACCTTCGATCCCTCGCTCTTTGCGCAGCGCATCAATACCCCGGAGGGGCGAGCGGAATATCGCGCCTTACTCACTGATCCGGAGCGCCCCCTCTACAATCGGGCTATCCAGGGGATCTATCCGACAGGGTCCACGTGGAAGATCTTCGTCGCCGCGGCGGCTCTGGAGGAGGGGCTGATCACGCCCGAGCATTCGACGTTGCCCTGTGGTCGTGGCCTTCAGGTGGGGAATCGGTTCGTGCGCTGCTTGGGGTCACACGGAATGCCCGATTTGCATCGGGCGATTGTCGTCTCCTGCGACGGCTATTTCTACCGGTTGGGATTGCGGCTCGGCATTGATCGCATGGAGCGGTGGGTGAGACGCTTCGGATTGGGGCAACGTACGGGCATTGATCTGCCGGATGAGGTGGCCGGGTTCGTGCCGAGTCGCGCCCTCAAGGCGAAATTCAACCCGCGAGACCCGCGGTGGCGGGATTTCGATACGGTGATCGCCTCGATTGGGCAGGGGTCGGTGGCGATCTCCCCGCTGCAACTGGTTCGCGCGATCGGCGGGATCGCCGTCGGCGGTGTCTTCCATACGCCGCACGTCTTCAAGGAGGCCTTGGGACCGGGCGGCACCGTGTATACTGCGGATCGCCCCCTCATCGTGCCGCTTCAGAAGCGGACGGTCGAAGCGCTGCGGTCGGCGATGTGGGGCGTGGTGAATGAGGGCGGTGGAACGGGCGCTGCCGCGCGGGTCGAAGGATTGGATGTCTCGGGCAAGACCGGCACGGCGCAGGTCGTCACCAAGGAGCGAGCAGGGGGAGCTGCTCATCTGCGGGACCATGCATGGTTTGTGAGTTTCGCTCCGCGCGACGATCCACAGATCGCCGTGGTCGTGCTCATCGAGAATGTGGGGTTCGGCGGGCGATTCAGTGCCCCCGTCGCTCGCATCATCTACGAGACATACAAGGAGAAGTATGTCCGCGCGAGCGAGGTCGTGGCGGTCGTTCCTCCCGCTTCTGAGAGGCCTTCGCGCGAAGGCGCGCCAGTCGTCTCGCCTTCGCCCGTGGCGCTTGAGGCGGCCCGCCGTCGCTCGCCGCTGGAGGTGTCGAACCGACGATGACGACACATCGGCAGAAACGGCGGTTCCTTCTGGACTTCGATTGGTGGCTGCTCGGGGGAGCGCTCATTCTGGCCCTGCTCGGAGTGGTGGAGATCTACAGCTCGCAACCGCAGGAGGATTTCTGGAAGCGGCAGCTCTGGTGGCTGGGCGTCGGGCTGGTGGCCATGTTCGTGACGGCCACTGTGGATTATCATCGGATCCTCCAGACCGCGCCGTTCATCTATGGGGCGTGCGTATTTCTCCTTGTGCTGGTCTTGCCCTTCGGACAAGAGGTCTATGGGACGAAAGCATGGTTAGGCCTCGGGCGCTTCAGCATTCAGCCCTCGGAGTTCGCCAAGATCGGGACGATCCTCATGCTCGCGCCGTTCTTGGCCGAACGATGGGAGGAGCATCGGAAGACGAAGCATCCCTACCTGACCATGCGCGAAGTGCTCGCCGCTTTGGGGATCACGGCCGTGCCGGTTCTTTTGATCTTGCTGGAGCCGGATGTGGGGACGGCGTTGACGTTCTTCCCGATCGTCGGCGGGATGCTCTTTGTCGCCGGATTGCGGCCGCGTCTCATCGCCACGGGGGTCGTGGGGGTGGCCGTCGCGTTGAGCCTCGGCTGGTATTTTCGCCATCATGTGCTGAAGCCGTATCAGGTACAGCGCATTGAGACGATCGTTCATCCGGAGCGCGCCGATCGTCGCGGGTACGGGTATCAGACCTATCAATCCATGATCGCCGTGGGATCGGGCGGGCTCACTGGGCGCGGCCTCTTTCGCGGGACGCAGAGCCGGTTGCGCTTTCTCCCGAAGGCCTATACGGATTTCATCGCGGCCGTTGTCGCCGAAGAGCTGGGATTTCTGGGCATGCTGGGCGTCCTCGCGCTTTACGCCTTCCTCCTGCTGCGGGCGCTCAATCATGCGAAGTTGGCGCGGGATCACGTGGGCACACTGCTCGTTACGGGAGTCGTCTCCCTGTTGGGGTTTCACATCCTCATGAATCTGGGCATGATCGTGGGGCTTGTGCCCGTCATCGGCATCCCGCTGCCGTTGATGAGCTACGGCGGATCGGCCCTTGTGGCGACCTTCATCGGCCTGGGGCTGATCGCTAATGTGCGCTTGCATCGGTATGTGAATTGACGCCGCCGATCGGAGGAGGAGAGGGGTGAGAGGGGAAGGGCTCGCGAAGATGGAGCCCAGGGAGGCATCGGCGGCCAGATCTTGAGGTTCGGAGGGATTTCGACGATGGCGAAGGAGATGATCATCAGCTCAAACAACTTCGAGCGAAAGATCGCCATCCTCGAGGATGGCGTGCTCGCGGAGTACTACGTCGAACGAGTCGGCGAAAGCCAGGGGATCGTCGGCAACATCTACAAGGGGCGTGTGACGCGCGTCCTGCCGGGCATGCAATCGGCGTTCGTGGACATCGGCCTGGAGCGGGACGCCTTCCTCTACGTCTCCGATGTCATTGATCTGGAGGAGCTGGACATCGAGTTCGAGCCGGTGGCTGAACCGGCGCCTGCTCCGACGATGAAGCCGGAACCACCGGCGGGAGACGAGATGGAGGAGATCCTCGATGCGTTGACTCAGCCTGTGGCGTCTCCGCCCGAGCAGCCGCGCGAGACGCCGACCACGCCTCTGGAGGAAGAGCGCGAGCTCTCGGAGTTGGTCGAACATCTGGTCGAGGATCTGCCGCGGGCGGAAGCTCTCGAGGAGACGGCGGCTGCCCCCGAGGTGGATCTCAAGGAAGCGATCTTCGACGAGAAGATCACCGAGGCCATTCACGCCGAGGAAGAGCGTGTTGACCTGACCGAGTCCGGCGAGTCGGAGCCGCCGCTGGAGGAGTCAACGCCGCGCGTCGGTTCGATTCACGCGCCCCGTGGGGGGGCGTCGCGATGGCAGCGCATTGTGGATGATCTGCCGGAGCCGTCTTCGACCGCGCCCACTTCTGCCCCTGAGGGAGAGGAACAAGCCGTAGAGGCTCCGGCCGCAGGCCCGGAGGTCTCCGCGCACGAAGCGAGCGCGGTCGCCTCATCGGAGGAGGCGGCTTCGGCATCGAAGGAGGCAGCGACGTCGAGCGAGCCGGAGGATCCCCCCCTTCCCGATGCGGAGGCCTCAGTGCGACAGCCGCGTCTTCGCGCGCCGTTTGCTGCGCGGCGGCGCGTGCGGCGTCGGCGCTCCGGACGCGCGAGCGCAGCGGACGCCGCCAGCAGTGAAGAGCGCGTGGAGTCGAAGCCGACGATCACCGAATTGCTCGAGGAGGGGCAGGAGATCCTGGTGCAGATCGCCAAGGAACCGATCGGCACCAAGGGCGCGCGCGTGACGACGCATATCACGTTGCCGGGGCGGTATCTCGTCTATCTGCCGACGTTCGAGCACATCGGCGTCTCGCGACGGATCACCTCTTCGGCCGAACGCGCGCGATTGCGCCGGCTCGTCAGCGAGCTGCGCGCGCGACAGAAGATCGCCGGGGGGGTGATCGTCCGCACGGCGGCCGAGGGGTGCGGCGAAGCGGAGTTGCTCGACGATCTCATGTACCTCTATCGCACCTGGGTGGACATCCGCACGCGAGCCGAGCGCGTGCGCGCGCCGCAGCTCGTGCATCGAGAGCTGGACCTGGTCGAGCGCATCTTGCGTGATCGCCTCTCGGACGATTTCACGGCCATCCGCGTGGACGACGAGGACGATTACGCGCGCATCGTCAATTTCGTCGCGCGCTTGCAACCGCGATGGCTCAACCGCGTGAAGCTGCACACGCGGCCGACGCCGATCTTCGAAGATTACGGCATTCAGGCGGAGATCGAGAAGGCCATCCGTCCGCGCGTGTGGCTCAAGTCGGGCGGCTACATCGTCATCAATCAGACGGAGGCCCTGGTGGCTATTGACGTGAACACGGGCAAATTCGTCGGGAAGACCAATCGCTTCGAGGACACGATCACGCGCACCAACATCGAGGCGGCGCGCGAGATCGCCCGCCAGATTCGTCTGCGCGATCTCGGGGGGATCATCGTCCTCGACTTCATCGACATGGAGGAGCGGAAGAACCGGCAGAAGGTCATGCAAGTGCTCGAGGAAGAGTTGCGGAAGGACCGCGCGCCGACGAAGATCCTCCAGTTCAACGACTTCGGCCTGGTCGCCATCACGCGCAAGCGCGTCAAGCAGAGTCTGGAGCGGACGCTCTGCGAGCCCTGCCCATATTGTCACGGGAGCGGACTGGTGAAGTCGCCGCAGACCGTCTGTCTGGAGATCCTGGATGAAGCCAAGCGCATGGCGCTCGCGCAAGAGGTCGAGGACGGCAAGGAGGCGATCCTTCGCGTCCATCCCGAGGTGGCGCGCGCGCTGCGGGAGAAGTACCCGAAGCTTCTGGAAGCAGTCGAGTCTTATCTCGGGGGCAATGTGACGGTCAAGGCCGATCCCTTGATCCATCAGGAGCAGTTCGACATCGCGTTGGTGTAAGGCGCGGGGTCCTCGCGGGGAGGACCCCGCGTATCGCCAAGTGGGGAGCTGGAGAGGAAAGCTCCCCTGGTAGTCTCCGAAGCTCCGCGTTGAAGTTCCCCTGCGGCTGTGGTACGCTTAGGCCGACCACCGAGCAGGTGAGGCCACGATGGAGGGGAGAGGTATGAATCGGCGGCTTGTCCTGTGGGCTCTTCTTCTCAGCATGTGTCTGATGAACCCTGTGGTGATCGCTGCGCGACAGGCGCAGGCGGCTTCGGCCGATCTCACGGGCGTCGTGCTCGATCCGCAGGCGCGCGTGGTCGTCGGGGCGACCGTGACGATCCGAAATCAGGCGACGAATCTCTCGCGCACGGCGACGACGGATGAAGCCGGACAGTTCCGGTTCCTCGCGCTTCCCCCCGGACGGTACGAGGTGACGGTGGAGGCGCCCGGATTCGCCAAGGTCGTGAATCCGAACGTCATCCTCACCGTTGGACAGAGCGCCGAGCTGAACGTGCGTCTGGAGGTTGCGCGCTTGGGCGAGGAGATCACCGTCGAGGCGGGGACCGAACTCATCGAGCGCACGCGCACGGCCGTGGTCGAGACCATTGATCAGCGGCGGATTGATTATCTGCCGATCAATGGGCGGAACTATCTCTTCTTCGCGCTGACCAGCTCACTTGTGACGCGCGATAATGCGCCGGCCATCGGCCCGGCCCCCACGTCTGGACTCAACTTCGGCGGACAACGCGCGCGGGGCAATAACGTGCAGGTGGATGGCGTGGACAACAACGATAACTCCGTGAACGCCGTGCGCGCCACAGTCTCGCAAGAGGCCGTGCAGGAGTTTCAGATCATCGCCAACAGCTACAACGCCGAGTTCGGGCGCGCCACCGGAGGGGTCATCAACATCGTCACTCGTTCGGGGACGAACGAAGTGCACGGGAGCTTCTTCGGATTCATCCGGCATCGTTCGTTCCAGGCGACCAATGCCTTCGCGACCGAACCGGATCCGCCCTACACGCGCGTGCAGGCGGGGGCGACGCTCGGCGGCCCCTTCGTGCGCGACCGCCACTTCTATTTCTTCTCCTACGAGACGACGCGACGACAGGAGACCGGATTCTCCACGATCGGGCAGGGGAATTTCGATCTCGTCCCGGTGACCTTCGGCGGGACGACGGGTCTGCTGACCCGCGAGCAAGCAGCGTTCGTCGCAAACCCCGCGGTGCCGGAAGCCCTGCGGGCCGCGTACTTCCGAACGCTGGCGGCGGCTTCGGCGACGGCGCTCTTCGGAAGCCCCATGGGGCCGGGCGGCCCGCGCGTCTTCCCGACGGGCGTCCCTTTGCCGCGCGGATTCCAACCGCTTCGCCCTTTGGGTGAGGATTATCCGATCTCGCAGCAGGTGAGCTTCTATCTGGCCAAGTTCGATCATCAGCTCTCGCCCGCGCACAAGCTCACGACGCGGCTCTCGGTGACGCCAAGCACGACGACCGGGGTGCAAACGACATCGCAGAATCAGCCCTTCGGGCAGAACGCCTTCTCGCGCACGGCCATCGAGCAGTTCCGCGACCTGGCCTTCGCCGCGCACCTGACGAGCATCTTCGGCGGCAATGTCGTCAACGAGGCGCGATTCCAGGCGGCGCGTCGCGGGCTCGGATTCAAACCGCAGAGCACGCAGGTCGCGGTCAACATCGCCGGATTCGGCTTCTTCGGGCAGGAGGCGTTCTCCCCCTTGGATCGCGTGGAGAAGCGGTTCCAGTGGATGGATAATCTCTCGCTGGTGCACGGCGCGCACAGCTTCAAGTTCGGGACGGACATCAACTATCTCCCTCTGCGGGCCGATTTCCAGCTCTACTTTGGCGGCGTTTACAACTTCGGGCCATTGCCGGCCTCGGTTCTGGATCCGAATCTGCGGATCGCCCCGCCGCTGACGGCCGTGCAAGCCTACGGCCTCGGTCTGCCCCAGAGTTTCCTCCAGGGATTCGGCGATCCGCACGTGGCGGGCTCGAATAAGACGTTCGCCGTCTTCGGGCAGGATAGTTGGCGACCGCGCGCGAATCTGACGCTCAACTATGGCGTGCGGTATGAGGTCGAGTTGACGCCGTCGCTGCCGCCGCCCACGCCACTTTCGGCCGAGGCCGAGCGGGTGTTGGGCTTGCTGGAGGGCATCGCGCGCGATTACAACAACGTGCAACCGCGATTCGCCCTGGCGTGGGATCCGACCGGAAGCGGGAAGATGGTCATTCGCGCCGCCTACGGGATCTTCCATGACAAGTCGTTTCTGGCGACATTCGCCAACTCGCGCATTGCCAACGGGACGCGCCATCTCGTGCTCCCGATCGGGACGCCCGGACCGGCGAGCGTGAATGCGGCTTCGCTCTTCCAGGGGGTGCTCCGCTTCCCCGGCTATCTCCCCGCCGAGCAGCGGTTCGACCCGAAGGCTCCGGCCTTTCAGACGCAAGAGGGCATCTTGCAGGTCAGTCCGCTGCTGCCCTTCATGCTCCCGACCTCGCGGCGGAACGTCCTGCCCTATGCGCAGCATGCGAACCTGACGATCGAGCGGCAGCTCGTCTCGGACACGAGCGTGAGCGTCGCCTATCTCTTCGTGAAGGGGACGCATCTCAATCGTCCGCGCGAGATCAATCCGCCGCTCGTTCCGTTGCTGCTGCGGAACCGGGATCGCGCCGTTCAGCTGGGGCTCGCAGCGCCGGGGACGAATCCGCTGCAAGTCACCGCTTTCGATCCGGCGGGCGGTGTCGTCCCGACGGCCTTCTTCAACTTCTTCCGCCCTTCAGGACCGAACTTCGCCTTGTTGCAGCGCGCAGGCATCGGTCGCGAGCAAGCGGTGCAGATCGCACGCGCGCTCGGCTTGCCCCAGGGGCCGGGCGTCTTCATCCCCTACGCGCAAATCATCCTGCAGGAGACGGCCGGCAGCTCCACATATCACGGCTTCTCGCTCAACATCAACAAGCGCTACAGCCGGAACTTCCAGTTCCTCGTGAGCTACACCCTCTCGAAGACAATTGACGACTCGACCGATCTGCAATCGCAGCTCATCCCGCAGGACAGCTTCCGCGCCGATCTGGAACGGTCGCTCTCGAACTTCGATCAGCGGCATCGCTTCGTCCTGAGCGGCGTCTTTCAGAGCCCATATCGGCATTCGGACAGCGGTTTCTGGAGGAAACTGCTGGCCGATTTCACCTTCGCGCCGATTCTGGAGTTGTCCTCGGGGCGACCCTTCACGATCTATCTCGGACAGGACAACAACTTCGACACGAGTCCGTATAACGATCGCCCGAACCTCATCGGTCCGCCGACGCGCGAGCGACCGTTTGGCCTCTTCGCCGTCCCGCCTGAGGGGCAGATCGGAAATCTCGGGCGGAATACGGGCATGCGTCCGGGGTTCGCCAGTCTCGACCTTCGGCTCACGCGCGCATTCTTCCTCACCGAGCGATGGCGCCTGGATGCCATCTTCGAAGTGTTCAACACGTTCAATCGCGTCAACGTGAGCGATGTGAGCAACAACTTCCTGACGGCGGGGCAGCCGACTTCGGCTTTCGATCCGCGCCAGATCCAGTTGGCGTTGAAGATCGTGTTCTGAGATGGAGCTGGGGCAGCGAGCGATCGAATCTCGCGCGGAGCGAGCCTCAAGCGCGCCCTCGCGATTCTCCCTCCCTCATTGTCCGAGCAGTGCGGAGACGAAGGCGTCCAGGCGATCAAGTGGCTGATAGCCGCGGATGAGCCGGCCATTGATGATGAGTGTGGGGGTAGAATCTACGCCCGAGCGTTCGGCCAGGAGAATGTCCTGGGCGAGTCGTCGTTGGATCGCCGCATCGCGTTCGGCGCGTTCCAGATCCAGACCATAGCGCTGCGCGATCTCCTGAATGCGCTCTCGCGTGAGCGATTCTTGCGCGCGCCAGATCTCGTGCGACCAGGCCTCGAAAACGCCGCGACGTTGCGCGTCAATGGCGAGCCGCGCCAGCAGGCAGGCGAAGGGATGGGCCGTTTGCGTCAAGCGGAGATTGCATGATCGGTCGAGCGGATAATGCCGATAGATGACGCGCACCTGGCGCGGACGACGCGCGAGGAGTCCTCGCAGGGCTTCTGTCTGCAGCTTGCAGTAGGGGCATTGCAGGTCCGTGAAGTAGACGATCGTGATCGGCGCGCCCGGGCTTCCGAAGACCGGGCTCAGAGCATCTATCGCCGTGAGATCGGGCGCTTCGGAGACGGCGGGGGTTCGCTCCAAGGCCCGCCTCGATTCCGTTGGCGTCGGCGGTGGCGCCGGGCGTGCATACCAGTTCAGGGGAACGATCACCAGAGCGCCGAGAGCCACCGAAGGCCAGAGCGGACGCCAAATCGCTCCTGTGGGTCGAACCGTGCGCGCCTGCTGCAGCAGGCGAATCCCGGAGATGAGCAAGCCGAGATCGGCGATCCAACTGACGGCGCAACCCAGGCATAGCGCGCGAAGGCGCACCAGGGAGACGGTCGGCAAGACCACGACGCCGATGGCGAAGGGGAGGATCAAAAGCGCCGTCGAGAGGACATCGTCCGCAGGCGCGCGTCGCGAACGCTCATGCGGAGCCGAAGTGAATCGGCGCATGACCCACGTGGCGTGCGCGATGAGCGCCGCATACCCTCCCGCTCCCCACACGGCGAGCGGCAGACCGAAGAGCCGACTCCAGGAGGAGGCCGCCACGCGATCGCAATTGACGAAGGCGCTCACGTTGCAGAGCGCTTGGTCGCCGGCCCCGGAGAGGAAGAGCTTGTAATGCCACGTGAGATAGAGCGCCGAGAGCAGTCCCAGAGCGGCCGAACGTCGGATCCACCGATAGCTCTTGAGGAGCGCGCCGACATCGAGCGAGGTCTCCAGGCGCGCCGTACGCCCCTGCGAACGCGCCGCCTGTTGCTTCTTCGATCTCATCGGAGGCAGAGTATAGTGATCTCGCCGTGGCTTTTCAACGCGCAGCGATGGTTTCCTCAGGAGGAGGAAAGTGAGGCGTGCGCCAGAGCCAGAAGCTTGTTCCGATCAGCAGGCCGGTCACCAGCAGGCCTCCTTCCGGACCATAGTTCCCGCCAGTGAGCCACGCCGGACCTTCTTGAGTCGCGCGACAGAGCGACGTCCCGATGCGGTCCTGGATCCCGCTCACCGTCAATCCGTAGATGGCGCTCATCGTGAAATTCCATCCGGCATGCAGGCCGATCGGCAGCCAGAGCCGACGCGTCTTCAGATACGCGATCGAGAGCCACACGCCCGCCAAGACCGTGTTGCAGACGCCGAGCATGGAGGCGTTCGGATTCCCCGCATGCCCGAGCCCGAACAGCAGCGAGGGCGCGCTCACGGCGATGGCTGGATGCACATCCAGAAGCAGCGTTTGCAAGGGGTATCCGCGAAAGAGCAGTTCCTCAAACGCGGCGGCCACGTTGAAGAAGAGGAAAGCGGCGAACATGCCCCGGATCATCTCGCCAAAGGGGTGCTCCTCCCAGCTCAGGTGCAGGCGGCCGAGCACTCCCGCGGCGAGAACGAACGCCGTCATCATCCCCGCGGCGAGGCCGAAGCCGGCAGTGTATTCCCACCATCCGCGCGCTCGCCACCGAAGGCCCAGACTGCGGAAGGGGCGCCGATCGAGCCATCGAAGGCAAATGGCCGAGGCTGCGAGCGTCCCGCCAATCAGTGCGCTGTAGGCGAGCAGGTGAACGCCGAGCGCTTCTGCCGGGGCGCTCGGTCCATCGCTCATCGGGGTGACATCCGTCAGAGCACCGTAGAGCGCACCGAGGATGACCCCTCCAAGCGGGCCGAGCGCGAAAAAGAGCGCGAAGAACACGGAAACGCGCCATCCGGCCCGCACGCGCCCAGCGGCATTGAAGAGGATCGCCCTGGCCGTCATCGCGTCTATGCTGAAGCAACGAGGGCGGGCTGTCAACGGGCGAACAGAGGCTTCCTCGCGCGGGCGATTTGTCGAACGCGCGTCGGTGCTGTAGGCTATGTGAGTATGCTGACGCCGCGGGCCGAAGCGTTGATCCAGCGAGCGCGCGTGGCGCGCCTGGCGACGGCTAGTTCAGAAGCCGAACCCCACGTGGTGCCCATCTGCTTCGCTTACGACGGGATGGCGTTCTATTCTGTCCTCGACGCAAAGCCCAAGCGCGTCGCCGCCGAGCGCTTGAAGCGCGTGCGGAACATTCGCGCGAATCCGCGCGTCGCTCTGCTCATTGATGAATACGACGAGGAGTGGAGCCGGCTGCAATATGTGCTCATTCTGGGGGAAGCGGAGCTGCTCGCTTCGGGCGAAGAGCATGCGCGCGCGCTGGCGCGACTTCGAGAGAAATATCCGCGCTATCGGGAGATGTCGCTGGATGCGGCCGTGGTGATCAAGATCCGACCGCGTCGGGCGATCTTCTGGAGCGCTGCCGAGGCCCCCTGAGGCCTCCTTGAACTTCCCCGCGCGGGCGCCTACACTACGGCTCTTTGAACGATCAGGGGGGAGGGAGAGATGGAGCGTGCCGCGACAGCCGCATCGGACATGCCCCTGGAGGAATTTCGGCGATTCGGACATCGGCTCGTGGAGTGGATCGCCGAGTATTTGGCGGAGATCGAACGATACCCGGTCTTGGCGCGGGTGCGGCCGGGAGAGGTGCGCGAGCGCTTGCCGGCGCATCCGCCGGCCGAAGGGGAGTCGTTCGAAGCGATCCTGCGGGATTTCGAGCAGATCGTGCTGCCCGGGATCACGCATTGGAATCATCCGGGCTTCATGGCGTATTTCGCGATCACGGGGTCTGGACCGGGGATTCTCGGTGAGCTGCTCGCGGCGGCGCTCAACGTGAACGCCATGCTGTGGAAGACGTCGCCGGCGGCGACCGAGCTGGAGGAGGTCGTGCTCGATTGGCTCCGGCAGATGCTCGGGCTGCCGTCGGAGTTCGAGGGTATCATCTACGACACGGCCTCGATCTCCAGCCTCTGCGCGCTGGCGGCGGCGCGCGAGGCGCTCGGGCTCCAGGTGCGCGAGCGCGGACTGGCCGGACGGGCCGATCTGCCGCGCCTGCGCCTCTACGTGTCCGAGGAGGCGCATTCCTCCATCGAGAAGGGGGCGATCGTGCTCGGCCTGGGGCAGGCGGGGGTGCGGAAGATTCCGACCGATGACGCTTTTCGTATGGACGTGCGCGCTCTGGAGCGCGCGATCGCGGAGGACCGGGCGGCCGGATGGCGACCTTTTTGCGTTGTGGCGACCGTGGGGACCACCTCCACGACGAGCATTGATCCGGTCGCGGAGATCGCGCGCGTGTGCGCGCGCGAGGGGCTCTGGTTGCATGTGGACGCCGCGTATGCGGGAGCGGCGGCGATCGCGCCGGAGTTTCGCTATGTCCTGGACGGATGCGAGCGCGCGGATTCGCTCGTCGTCAATCCGCATAAGTGGCTCTTCACGCCGATTGACCTGAGCGCCTTCTACTGTCGGCGCATGGATGTGCTGCGGCGCGCCTTCAGCCTCGTGCCCGAATACTTGCGCGCGGAGGAGGAGGGGGTGCGGAATCTCATGGACTACGGACCGCAGCTGGGGCGGCGGTTTCGCGCGTTGAAGTTGTGGATGGTCATCCGCTACTTCGGACGGGAGGGGCTGGCCGCGCGCATCCGGGAGCATGTGCGCCTGGCGCAGCAGTTCGCCGCGTGGGTGGATGCCGATCCCGATTTCGAACGGATGGCGCCGACGCCGCTCAGTACCGTCTGCTTCCGCGCGCGTCCGCAGTCGCTCGCAGCGTCGGGAGCTGATCTGGATCGCTTCAACGAGGCGTTGCTTGAGGCCGTCAACGCCACGGGTGAATGCTTCCTCTCGCACACGCGGGTGCGGGGACGATTCACCTTGCGTCTGGCGATCGGGAATCTGCGCACGAGCGAACGACATGTGCGCCGCGCCTGGGATGTCGTGCGCGCTCACGCGGCGCGCTTGCACGCCGAGTGGGGCTCGGCGTGACCTGAGGAGGGAGAGGAATGATGATGTCGCTGGACCATCTCCGACAGCTCGCCGTGAAGACGGAGACGCGCATTGTTCAGCTCGTCGTGGATGGGTTGGGGGGATTGCCGAATGAGACAGGCCGATCCGAGCTGGAGGCCGCGCGCACGCCGAATCTGGATGAGCTGGCGCGCCGGGCCCTCTGTGGTCTGGCCGATCCCGTCGCGCCGGGCATCACGCCCGGGAGCGGACCGGGCCATCTGGCGATCTTCGGCTACGATCCGCTCCGATGGGAGATCGGGCGCGGCGTGCTCGAAGCGTTGGGCATCGGAGTGGAGCTGCAACCGGGCGATGTGGCCGCGCGCGGCAATTTCGTCACGCTTGACGGCACGGGCGCGATTGTGGATCGGCGTGCCGGTCGCATCCCGACGGAGCACTGCGTCCGATTGTGCGCCCAATTGCAGGCGGAGATTCGCGAGATCGAGGGCGTGCAGGTCCTCATTCGTCCGGTCAAGGAGCATCGCTTCGCGCTCATTCTGAGAGGGGAGGGGTTGGGCGAGGCGGTGGACGATACAGACCCGCAGCGCGTCGGCCTGAAACCCAAGCCTGTCGTCGCGCGCGATGAGGCCTCCGAGCGCACGGCGCGCGTCGTGCGGCGCTTCCTGGAGCAAGCCTTCGAGATTCTGGCCGACCAGCATCCGGCCAATGGGGTGACGCTGCGCGGCTTCTCGCGTCGGCCAGATATCCCCCCCATGGCGGAGGTCTTCCGCCTCACGCCGGCGGCCATCGCCACTTATCCCATGTATCGCGGATTGGCGCGCTTGGTCGGGATGCAGATCATCGAGACACCCCCTGAGGAAGATCTCGGCGCGCTCGCCGAGCGGCTCCGCGAGAACTTCGATCGCCACGACTACTTCTACGTGCACGTGAAGAAGGCCGACAGCTACGGCGAGGATGGGGATTTCGAGGGGAAGGTGCACGTGCTCGAGCGCGTGGATGAGATCCTCATCCCCGCGATCCTCGCGCTTCGCCCTGATGTTGTGGCGATCACCGGCGATCACAGCACGCCTTCGGTCTTGAAGGGCCACAGCTGGCACCCGGTCCCCTATCTGCTCTACGCGAGACATCTGCAATCGGACGACGTGACGGAGTTCAGCGAGCGCGCGTTCATGCGCGGGGGCCTCGGACGCTTTCGTCTGGTGGAAGGGTTGCCGCAGCTTCTGGCGCACGCGCAGAAGCTCTTGAAGTACGGCGCTTGACGGTGGGGAGAGGCTGTGCTAGCTTGCCAAATCCGTTGGAGCGGAGACACACGGGAGAGTGGGGAGCGCGAACGTGGTCGCGACGCAACCGAGACGATCACCGCTGCATGCGATGCATGAGGCGCTGGGCGCGCGGTTCACGGAGTTCGCCGGGTGGCTCATGCCCGTTCAATACACAGGAGCCATCGAGGAACATCTGGCCGTGCGCACGGCCGCCGGCCTCTTCGACGTGAGCCACATGGGGCGTTTGGAGGTTCGCGGTCGTGACGCTCTGACTCTCATTCAAAAGGTGACGTGCAACGATGCCGCGCGTCTGCGCGATCATCAGGTGCAATATTCGGCGCTCACGACCGAGCGCGGGACGTTCGTGGACGATCTCACCGTCTATCGCTTCCGTGAGGATCACTTCTTGCTCTGCGTCAACGCGGCGAATCGGGAGAAGGATGTGCAGTGGATCCGGCAGCATCGGGAGGATGAGGAGGCGGAGGTCTACGATGTGAGCGATCAGATGGCGCAGCTGGCCCTTCAAGGCCCGGCGGCCACCGAGATCCTTCAGCCGTTGACCGATGTGCAATTGGATCACATTCGCTTCTACTGGTTCGAACAGGGGGAGGTGGCGGGCGTCTCCGCTCTCATCTCGCGGACCGGATATACGGGGGAAGATGGGTTCGAGTTGTACATCCCCGCAGCGTCGGCCGAATGGGTGTGGAATCGGCTGCTCGACGCCGGGCAGAGTGCGGGGATGAAGCCCTGCGGTCTGGCGGCTCGGAACACGCTCCGGCTGGAAGCGCGCCTGCTGCTGTACGGCCATGACATGGATGAGACGACGACGGTGTGGGAGGCCGATCTCGGGTGGATCGTGAAGCTGGAGAAGGGAGACTTCGTCGGGCGCGAAGCCCTGCGGCGGCAAAAGGAGGAGGGGCTGCGGCGTAAGCTCGTCGGATTTGAAGTCCTCGATCGCGCGCCGGCGCGCGAGGGGTATCCTGTCCTCATCCACGGTCGCGTCGTGGGGCAGGTGACCTCGGGCAGCTATGCGCCGTTTCTCCGGAAGAACATCGGGTTGACGTATCTGCCCATCGAACACACGGCGATCGGGACGAGATTCCATATCCGCGTTCGCGAGCGCGAGGTCGAGGCGGAGGTCGTGCCCACGCCCTTCTACAAGAGGCCGAGATAGGCGCGGCCTCGTCGCGTGAAGATCGTGGGGAGGGAGGATGAGGATGGCGACATATCCTGAGGATTGCCTCTATACGCGAGAGCACGAATGGATCCGCGTCGAGGATGACGTGGGGGTGATCGGCATCACCGATTATGCGCAGGAGGCGCTCGGCGACATCGTCTATGTCGAGTTGCCGAGCGTGGGCGATCACTTCAGTCAAGGCGAGCCCTTCGGCAACGTCGAATCGGTCAAGGCCGTGAGCGAACTCTATATGCCCGTGAGCGGAGAGGTCGTGGAGATCAATGAGGACCTGGCCGAGTCCCCACAGCTCGTCAATGAAGACCCGTATGGCGACGGATGGATGGTGAAGATCACGCTCTCGGACCCGACCGAGCTGGAGACGCTCATGTCCGCCAGCGAGTACGAGGAGTACGTGAAGGAGGAGCGGCAGAAGGAGAAGTGACGCGCTCTCCCGGAGTTCCGGGGGCGACAGTCGGGAGAAGCGCCAGGGGAGATGGGCATGCGCTATATTCCGAATTCGCCGCAAGAGCGGGCCGAGATGTTGCGAGCGATCGGCTGCGCGACGATCGAGGAGCTCTTCCGCTCCATCCCGGAGAAGTTTCGCTTGCGAGAGCCGCTGCGCCTCCCTGCGGCGCGATCGGAGGCGGAGCTGCTCGCCTTCTTTCGCGAGCTGGCCGCGCGCAATGCGGCGGCGACCGAGTATGCCGTCTTCCTGGGCGCGGGCGCCTATCACCACTTCATCCCCTCGGTGGTGGAGGCGCTCATCTCGCGCGCAGAATTCTTCACCGTCTATACCCCCTATCAGCCGGAGATCGCGCAGGGGACGCTGCAAGCCCTCTTCGAGTACCAGACGCTCATCTGTCAGCTCACGGGCATGGAGGTCGCCAATGCCTCGCTCTATGACGGTTCGACGGCCTTGGCGGAAGCCGTGCTCATGGCCGAGCGCCTGACCCATCGGCGCGAGATCCTCATGGCGCGGAGCGTTCATCCCGAATATCGAGAAGTCGTCCGCACCTACACGCGGACGCTCGGCCTGAACGTGCGACTGATGGAGTATGATCCGGAGACTGGCGGCCTTCAGGTGCGCGCCGTGACGCCGAGCGCGGAGACAGCCGCCGTCATCGTCCAATCGCCCAACTTCTTCGGCGTCATCGAGGATCTTGAGGCCGTCGCCGCGCGCGCGCATGAGGTGGGGGCATTGTTCATCGTGGTCATCACCGAGCCGATCAGTCTGGGCTTGTTGCGTCCGCCGGGAGAGCTGGGCGCCGATATCGTCGTCGGCGAGGGGCAATCCTTCGGTATTCCGCTCAGCTTCGGCGGCCCTTCCCTAGGGATCTTCGCCACGCGCGAACGGTTCGTGCGGCAGATGCCCGGACGCATCGTGGGCCGAGCTTTCGATGCGCAGGGGCGGCGTGGGTTCGTCATGACGCTGGCCACGCGCGAGCAATACATTCGACGCGAGAAGGCCACCTCCAATATCTGCACGAGCCAGGAACTGTGCGCCATCATGGCGGCTATCTATCTCTCGACGATGGGGCCGCGCGGGTTGCGCGACGTCGCGGAGCAGAACGCCCAGAAGGCGGCCTATCTGGCGCGCGAGATCGCGCGGCAATCGGGGTTCCGCCTTCGGTTCTCCGGATCGCACTTCAATGAATTCGTCGTCCACTCGGAGCGCCCCGTCGCTCTGGTTCTCGAGAAATTGCGCGAGCGGAAGATCCTGGGCGGTCTTCCTCTGGAGCGCTATTATCCCGAGCTGCGCGATTGCTTCCTCGTCTGCGTGACGGAAGCGATCCCGCGCTCGGCGATCGAAACCTACTTGCGCGTTTTGGATGAATTATGACGGGCGCGCCGTGTCAGGTCACTCGAGACGAAGCCCTGATCTTCGAGCGCTCTCGACCGGGGCGGACGGCGTATAGTCTGCCTCCACTTGATGTCCCCACAGTTCCGCTGGAGACGTGGATCGAGTCGCGCTTTCTGCGCGCGGATCAGTTGGCCGGCCTGCCCGAGGTGAGCGAGGTGGATGTCATCCGACATTTCACCCGGCTCTCGCGCTGGAACTATGCCGTGGACCTCGGGATGTATCCGCTCGGCTCCTGTACGATGAAGTACAACCCGAAGGTGAACGAGCGCGTGGCGCGACTGGAGGGATTCGCGCAGCATCATCCGCTCACGCCGGAGGAGCTCTCGCAAGGGAGCTTGGAAGTCCTCAAGATGCTGGAGGAACTGCTGTGCGAGATCACGGGCATGGCGGCCGGCTGCTTGCAACCGGCCGCGGGGGCACATGGGGAGTTGACGGGCCTGCTGCTCATCCGCGCGTGCCTGGAAGCGCGCGGGGATGCGCGCCAGAAAGTCCTCATCCCGGATTCCGCTCATGGGACCAATCCCGCGAGCGCGGCCATCTGCGGCTATCGCGTGCAGACGATCCCCTCTACCGAACGGGGCCTCATTGATCTGGAGGCGCTTCGTCGCGCGGCCGATTCGGAAGTCGCTGCTCTCATGCTCACCAATCCCAATACGCTCGGGCTCTTCGAGGAGGCGATCGAGGAGATCGTGCGCATCGTGCATGAGGCCGGGGGATTGGTCTACATGGACGGGGCGAATATGAACGCGCTGGTGGGGATCGCTCGCCCGGGCGATATGGGGGTGGACGTCATCCACCTCAACATCCATAAGACCTTCTCCACGCCCCATGGTGGCGGCGGCCCCGGAGCCGGCCCTGTCCTCGTGACGTCGGAGTTGGAACCGTTCCTCCCGGTGCCGCGCATCGTGCGCCGTCCCGATGGGACGCTCGCGCTCGATTACGATCGGCCGCGCTCGATCGGACGCGTGCGCGCCTTCTACGGGAACTTCGGCGTGCTCGTGCGCGGCTTGAGCTACATCCTGACTATGGGTCCCGAGGGCTTGCGCGAGGTCGCCGAGACGGCCGTGCTCAATGCCAATTATCTCGCGCATCAGCTGAAGGACACATACGAGATCGCTTATCCCGGTCCCGTCATGCACGAAGTGGTCTTCTCGGACAAGCGGCAGCGGGCGTACGGGGTGCGGAACGTGGACATCGCCAAGCGCCTCATTGATTACGGCTTTCATCCACCGACGATGTCCTTCCCCCTCATCGTCCCCGGAGCCCTCATGGTGGAGCCGACCGAGACCGAAGGCCGCGAGGAGTTGGACCTGTTCATCGCCGCCATGAAGGCGATTGATCGCGAGTGCCGGGAGAATCCGGAGCTTGTGCGCACGGCGCCTCATCAGACGCGCCTCGGACGCCTGGATGAGGTCTCAGCCGCGCGACGTCCGGTCTTACGATGGCGCCCGGAGGAGTCGAACGCGCCCTCGGGGTCACTGTCGGAGAAGCGTGTCGCATCACCCGAACCCTGAGCGCTCGGCGTCAGGAGAGCGTCAGCTCGGATTCCTCCTCGCGATGCCGCGCCAGAGAGATGCCGAGTAAGATCACGGCCGCCCCCACCAGTTGCTCCGCACTCGGGCGTTCATTCAAACCGATCCACGCGACCACGAGCGCGATCGCCGGACTCAGGTTCGAGTAGATGGCCGTGCGCGTGCTCCCCAGGCGTTTGACCCCGTAGTTCCACGCGAGGAAGCAGAAGACGATGGCGCCGAGCGCGCTGAACAGCAGCGCTCCCCACGCCGTCGGGCGAATCGCTGCCCACGATTGGGCGCGCAGCTCCGGAAGCGAGATCGCCACTAGGGGAATGGTCCCCGAGATCATCACCAACAGCGTGCTCTTCAACGCGCCGTAGCGATGAACGTGGCGCTTCAATCCGATCGTGTACAGAGACCAGCACACGGTCGCCACAAGCAGCAGCACATCGCCCAGCGCGCTCTGGTGGGGCTGACCATCGGCCCCGAAGGGCGGGCGAAATCCCCGCAGACGGCTCCAATCCTCGCCGACGATGAGGGCGATCCCCAGCAGCGACAACCCAATGCCCAAGGCCGTCCGTCGGGTCACTCGCTCTTGCCCCCGCACGGCGTTCAAAAAGGCGACGACCATGGGCGTCGTGGCCAAGATCAGAGCCGCCGTACTCGCGCGCGAGCGCGCCAGGCCCTCGATGAAGGCCACCTGATAGATCGTATTCGCCAGGATGCCCAACCCGATGAGTGCGCCGAGGTCCTCACTCTCGACGGCCCACGTCCCCCGTCGCAGGCGAAAGAGCAGGGCGAGCGTCGCCGAGGCGAGGATGAATCGCAGGGCGTTGAAGCTCAGGGGGGAGAAGTCCTGAAGGGCGATCTTCACGACGGTGAAATTGACGGCCCAGACCGTGGCCATCAAGGCGAGCAGCCCATCCACCCAGTGCAACCGGTTCCGCATCACCGTCCTCTCCCGCGCATCCGTTTCGTCAGGCGTTCGACGCATTCTATCAGCGTGCGCGCGTTCGCGACAGCGTAGCCGTGGACGTCATTGTTGAAATACGCGTAGACGTCGAGCCCCTCCGCATGCCAGGCGCGAATCCGTTCGGCGATCGCGCGCAGTTGCGTCTCCGCGTACGCGGACGCGTAGAGGACTCCCGGCCCGTGAAAGCGCAGATAGACGAAGGGCGCCGTCACCACGTCGGCTGTGGGATACCGTCCGCCGGAATCGGCCTGGCAGAGGGCGATCTCATAACGGCGCAGCACCGCATAGGCCTCCTCCTGCAACCATGTCCGATGTCGCGGCTCAAGCGCATACCGAGTGCGCGGGCTCTCACGGCGAAGCTCGCGGAGGAACCTCTCCACGCGCTCCGGATCGAAGCGCAGGCTCGGGGGAAGCTGGATCAGGACGACGCCGAGTTTGCGCCCGAAGCCCGCGATCATCGTCAGGAACGTCTTCAGCGCCTCCTCGGTGTCGCTCAGCCGATGCCGATGCGTGATCCGACGGCTCATTTTGACCGAGAAGATGAAGTCCTCTGGCGTCGCGCTCACCCACCGTCGCACGGTCGTCTCCTTCGGCGTGCGATAGAATGTGACATTCAACTCGACGGTTCGAAAGTGGCGGCTGTAGAACTCCAGCCATTCAGACGTGGGGAGGTCCTCCGGGTAGAAGAGGCCCTTCCAGTGAGCGTACTGCCACCCGGATGTGCCGATCGCGATGCGACTCATGATGAGGGCTCCCCGATCACCGAGAGCATGCGTCCGGTGCGACCCGGGGTCATGACCTCGCGCCGATATGAGAAGAAGAGTCGCGGATGACACGCCGTGCACAGCCCGCTCGCGAAGATGCGGGCGCGCGACAGCCCGCACGCGAGCAATTGACGGATGTTGGCCTCTACCAGGTCCAGGCGCGCCCGCCCCGAAGCCGTCGGAGCCACGATCACCGCTTCGGCGTAAGGGAACTCCCGGCGGAACGGCTCCAGCACATCGGGGCCGACTTCATAGCAGCAGGGACCGATGGTCGGGCCGATCGCTGCGTAACAGTCCTCCGCGCGCGTCCCGAAGTGGGCGACCATCGCCGCCAGCGCGCGCTCGACGATCCGTCCGAGCGTGCCGCGCCATCCCGCGTGAATGGCCGCGCGCGCGCGCGTTCGTGAGTCGAAGATGAAGATCGGCGCGCAATCGGCCGTCTGAATGCCCAACACGACCTCCTTCGAGCGTGTCACCACGGCATCACCGATGGGCGGAGACTTCGACCAGGACGCCCCATCTGCCGGATCGAAGACGAGACAGCGATGTGTGTGTCGCTGTCGCAGTGTGATCAGCGGACGATGGGCCAGGCCCACGGCACAGAGGAATGGGGCGAACATGTGCTCAAGGCGGTATCGGCCATCGGCGCGCGATTCGCCTTGCAAAGCGCCTTCACGTGCGGCATGCTCTTGCTGAGACCGCGTGCTCGTGGCCACGATCACGCCGAAGGCGAGCAGGGGCGTGCACACAAGATAAGAGAGGCCATCACGCGTGCTGAGGTGAAAGTCGCGCATGATCGTCGGCATCGGCATAGACATCGTGGAGATCTCGCGCATTGAGGAAACGATCGCGCGGTTCGGCGACCGCTTCCTCCGACGCGTCTTCACGCCGGCGGAGATCGCTTACTGTCAGCGCGCCGCGCATCCGGCCGAGCGCTTCGCCGCGCGCTTTGCCGCCAAAGAGGCGGCGCTCAAGGCGCTCGGTACCGGCAAACGCGGTGGCATCCGCTGGCACGACGTGGAGATTGTACCATCGCCGAGCGGGCAGCCGCGAATCGAATTGCACGCTCGAGCCCACGAGCGCCTGCGGGCTCTGGGTGGGCGTCGCGCTCACGTCTCACTCTCGCACGGTCGCGATCTGGCCGTCGCGCAGGTCGTCCTCGAGGGATGAGGTCCTGGCCCCTGCTCGGCGGATGGGGGCGTCGGAGCGCGCCCTCGGATCACCGCCGCTCGCCTTCGCCGTTCTCCTCGTGCTCTTGCGCCGGTGGCAGAGACGACGTACACTCATTGGCTCTCAAGAGGAGGCCCGCACGTCGCGGCGAAAAAACCTTCGAGGGAGAGGGACGTCGTGAGCGAACGTCTGGGAATTCGAATGGGCGCTCTCCTCCTTATCCTGATGGGCGTCAGCGTCACTTCTCCTTCTGTGACGCAGGAGCGCGAAGCAGCTGAGCCGCGCGGCTTACTCTTCCCCGGCGAGGAACGCCATCTGGCCAATATTCGCCAGCTCACCTTCGGGGGCGAGAACGCCGAGGCCTATTTCTCCGCCGATGGGAAGAAGCTCATCTTTCAATCCACGCGCCCACCGTTCCTGTGCGATCAGATCTTCATCCTCGATCTGGAGACCAATGAGGTGCGCCTGGTCAGCACGGGGAAAGGGCGGACGACCTGCGCCTACTTCTTCCCCAAAGGGGATCGCATCATCTACTCCTCGACGCATCATGTCAGCCCGGACTGTCCTCCGCCTCCCGATCGCACCCGCGGTTATGTCTGGGCGCTCTATGATGGCTATGACATCTTCTCGGCCCGCGTGGACGGCTCCGATCTCCGACAGCTCACCCACACGCCGGGTTATGATGCCGAAGCGACCATCTCCCCCGATGGGAAGAAGATCGTCTTCACCTCGATGCGCGACGGTGATCCGGACATCTACGTCATGGATGCCGATGGGCGCAACGTGAAGCGCCTGACGCGCACGCCGGGTTACGATGGCGGCGCCTTCTTCTCCCCCGATGGGAAGCGCATCGTCTATCGCGCTCATCATCCCCGGAATATGGCTGAACTCGCCGATTTTCAAGCCTTGCTCAAGGGGGGAGCCCTCCGCCCCATGCGGCTGGAGATCTACGTCATGGATGCCGATGGCTCCCGACAGCGCCAGATCACCAACAACGGCGCCGCCAACTTCGCGCCCTTCTTCCATCCGAGCGGCCGACGGATCATCTTCTCGTCCAATCATCACGATCCGGCGCGACGCAATTTCGACCTCTTCCTCATCAACGAGGATGGGACGGGACTTGAACGCATCACGTTCAATCCGACGTTCGACGGCTTCCCCATGTTCTCGCCGGATGGGCGAAAGCTCGTCTTCGCCTCCAATCGCAACGCGCGAACGCCCGGAGAGACCAATATCTTCATCGCCGATTGGATCCCGTGAGCCGGCTCCTGGCGCGCGATGCTGACGCTGCCGCTCACGCGCGCGAAGCGAGCGATGCGCTCGCGCGATGCGTGGCGGGCCTCCGACCCGAGGACGCCGTTCGGAATATCCTCAGGCGCAAAGCCGAGCGCGAGGCCGGACAATTGAAACCGGCTTCTCATAAGACGGCCCTCATCCTGCAAGGCGGCGCCATGCGCGGGGTCGCCAGCGCGGGCGCGATCATCGCCCTGGAGCAGCTTGGGTTCACGGACGCCTTCGATGCCGTCTACGGCGCTTCGGCCGGTGCCATCAACGGCGCGTACTTCCTGGCCGGACAGGCTGCCTTCGGAACTTCGATCTATTATCAGGACATCGCCAATCGCCGCTTCATCAACCCCTGGCGCCTTCGGAAGATCGTGGACATGGACTTCCTCTTCGAAGAGATCATCGCGCGCCGGAAGCGGCTGGATCTCCGGCGCGTGCGCGAGAACCCGACGCCGCTTGTGATCGTCGCCACCGATGCGCTCACCGGACGGGAGGCCGTCTTCTGCAGCCATGATGAAGAGGTGGATCTGCTCACCGCCCTCAAAGCCAGTGCGGCCCTGCCCATTCTCTATCCGCATCCGGTTCGCCTCAAGGATCGCTTGTACGTGGATGGCGGAGTCGTAGACGCGATCCCCATTGAGCGGGCCGTGCGCGATGGATGCACGGATCTTCTCGTCGTGCTCACCGTCCCCAAGACTCATCGGGCTCAGCCGCCCAGCGCACTCGAACGCGCACTAGCGGCGCGGTGGCTCCGTTCCCTCAGCCCGGATCTGGAGCAGGCCTTCCTCAAGCGGCATGAAGCGTACAATCGAGCCCTCGATCTCGCTCTCGGTCGCCGTGCGGTCCCGGCCAATATCGTCGCGCTTTTTCTCGATGCTCAGCTTCCGCTTCGCCGTCTGACCACAGACGTCCATCTCCTCAAGCGAGCCGCCATTGAGATGGGACGCCTCACCCTCTGGCTCTTCACCGGAGCTGACCATCGTCCTCTGGAACTGCTGCACTTCCTGAAAACCCCACCTGTCTGAGGTGATCAACTCCAGCACGAAGCCCGCACGCGCGAGTGTCCGCATCTCGCCCGGGGTTGAACTCGAACGCCCCCTTGCGAAATCAGGTCGGTCTCACCATGGGGGTTCGCTATCCCCCACCCCAGGTTGGATTCTTCATGGAGCCACAGGACGCGTGCTGCGGAAGACACCGCTGCCTTCCGTTCCGGCGTAGAGCACCTGGCGCGCATCGAGAGCGAGCGCGCGAACCGAGAGATTCGTCAGGCCAATATTGATCGGCGTCCAGCTCTCCCCGAGATCGCGAGATCGAAAAACGCCCTGAGCCGTTGCGGCAAAGAGTTGACCGCCTGCCGCGCTCACGAGGGCGCGCACGTCAAGGTCGGTCAGGCCGGTCGTCACGCGCTTCCATTGCGGCTTCTCCTGCAGAGGCGTGCGAAAGATGCCGCGCGCTGTCGCCGCAAAGAGTGTCCCATCTGAAGTCACCGCCAAGGCTCGAATCTCCTGTCCGCCCACGCCGGCAACGCCCGAAAGCCCATATCCGCTCCACTTTTGACCATTATCGGTTGAGCGGAAGACGCCGCTCCTGGTTCCCGCGAAGATCTGGCCATCGGGGCTGGCAGCGAGGGCGAAGACGCGACGTCCGAACAATCCCGAACGTCTCCATGTCCCCCCACCATCCTCGGAGCGGAAGAGACCGATCTGCGTCCCGGCGAAGATGGTGCCGCTGGGCGCGACGAGGATGGCATAGATCGGCAGATTCGCTAATCCGACGAGCGTCCACGTCTCACCGTCTCGCGAGAGGAAGAGCCCAAGGGGCGTCCCGGCCAGGAATGTCCCTCCGCGCGTCACGGCGAGCGCCAATCCATCCGTCGTCTGCCGGAACACGTGGAGATAGCTCTGGCCCTGATCGCGAGAGAGAAAGAGCCCGTTTCCAGCCGTCCCCGCCACAAGCGCACCATCAGAGCGAACAGCGAGCGAGAGGATGACCGAGGCGATCACGCCCCGATTCACCGCTCGCCAGCTCGTCCCCCCATCGGTCGAGCGGAAAATGCCGGCCCCTAATGTCCCAGCCAGGAGCATTCCATCATCGGCTGGCAGGATTTTGAAGACGCGCAAGCTCTCCAACCCGGTGCTCGCGCCTTGCCAGCTCTCGCCGCCTGCAGTCAGGCGAAAGATACCGCTTCGAGCGGTTCCGGCAAAGAGCGCACCGTCCGGAGCGAGCGCCAGGGAGAGGATCTCCAGGTTCCCCAAACCCTCATTGACGGCTCTGAAGTGCTCGGCGTCATCGGTTGAGACGAAGACGCCGCCGCCGAGCGTGCCGACGTAAATCGCATCCTCGGGCGTGATGACGACGCTCGAGATGTTGTTGTTGATCAGGCCGAGATGAAACGTGTAGCGCCAGCTCCGCCCCTCATCTTTCGAGCGGTAGAGCTCGCCATTGGTCCCGGCGTAGATCCAGCCGCGGGAATCTCGGGCGAAGGCGCGCACATCGAAAGCGGCGACGCCGAAGTTCGCCTCTGTCCAACTCTCGCCCCCATCGGTGGAGCGAAAGATGCCACCGAGCGTGCCCGCCAGAACGTACTCGTCCGTGGCGAAGAGGGCTTGCACGGTGAGATTCTTGAGCCCCGTGTTCACAGCCGTCCAAGTGGCGCCACCATCGCGCGAGCGATAGATGCCCTGGCCAAAGGTCCCCGCCAGAATATCGCCCGCGGGGGTGACCGCCAGGCTCAGCACGTGAGCGCCGAGGACGGCCAACTGTGTCCAGGTCTCCCCGCGATCATCCGAGCGGAAGACGCCGCCGCCAAAGGCCCCCGCGAAGATCGTGCCCGTCGGGCTGATGGCCAGTGAGAGGATCGTCCCTCCCTCCGGTCCCGCCGTCGGCTCCCAGAACGCCAGTTGTGCTGAGGCCGCTCGTCCGCCGAGGGGAAGAATGGCTCCCAAAATGAGCAGCGCGCTGAGCACTCTGTGTGTTGTCCGCATCATCCTCTCGCCCCGTGTGATGTCTCCCGCTAGGGAATAGAGCACGGCGCGCGCTTTGTCAAGCGGAGGCAGAGGGAAAATTCCGTGCAACATTTCGCCCCCCTTCGGGAGTCGAACCCGACGGGATCAACAGGAGAGGACGATGAAGGGGATTCGCGCCATGGAAGGATCCAACGCGATGTCCGTGGACTCGTGGACGAGACGCGCGCAAAGAGGCGCAGGGGCGGAGCGAAGGGCGCTTGTCGCCGCGTTCGTTCTCGCAGCCCTTATCGGCGCGCGTCCGATCGGGGCGGCTGATGAGGAGCGGCTCGTTCCCCGAGTGACGATCGCGCCGGACCTCTTCCCGGCCGGGGACGAGGTGCGCGCGCTCGTATGCATCAGTAATGCGAACGGACGAGCGACGGCGTTGCTGCAACGCGGCGATGTGTGGCGCATCACGCTGGATCGCTCGCGCCTGCTGCTCGATGGCTGGATCATTCGCGTGCACGTCGTTTCAGAGCGGATGCGTCCGGAAGATTGGCTCGTGCGCGTGGACACCGTGGAGAATGCGCTCGAATTCCATTATGCGGGCGAGCCGAGATCATTCCGATCGGACGAGCGCGTGTGCGCCGAGATCACGGCGTTCACGTCGGTGAGCGTCGGACTTGTGCGCGTGAACCTCACGGTGCCTCGCGATCCGATACGGTATGATTCAGCATCGGCGGAGGCCGTGTTCGCGAGCCTCGTGGATTTCCCCACGGGTCCTCCGGGACCGCCCGGACCAGCCGGGCCGGCTGGACCGCCGGGTCCCCCGGGGCCGCCCGGGCCGGAGCGCGTCGTCATCTCGGCTGAAGGAGCGCTTCCTCCTGGGGCGATCATCTTAGGGCGACCGAACGATCCTGGAATTCTCGCCTCGGGTTTTTCAGAGATCGGACGCTCGGCCATCGAAGCATGGTTCCCCACCTCGATGACTAACGCGCCCAGTGGACGCAGTGGTCACACGGCCGTCTGGACTGGCACGGAGATGATCATCTGGGGCGGGAGCACGCTCATCATCGGAGGCTTCACCAACACCGGCGCGCGATATGATCCGGCCACGGACACCTGGCGGCCGATTTCGACCGCCAATGCTCCGAGTCCTCGCAGCAACCACACGGCCATCTGGACTGGCACGGAGATGATCATCTGGGGCGGGAGCGGGCTTCTCGGCCCGCTCAACACCGGCGCGCGATATGATCCGGCCACGGACACCTGGCGGCCGATTTCGACCGCCAATGCTCCGAGTCCTCGCAGCAACCACACGGCCATCTGGACTGGCACGGAGATGATCATCTGGGGCGGGAGCGGGCTTCTCGGCCCGCTCAACACCGGCGCGCGATATGATCCGGCCACGGACACCTGGCGGCCGATTTCGACCGCCAATGCTCCGAGTCCTCGCAGCAACCACACGGCCATCTGGACCGGCACGGAGATGATCATCTGGGGCGGGAGCGATAGTCGCGGTCCTCTGAACACTGGTGCGCGATATGATCCGGCGACCGACACGTGGCGGCCGATCTCGACGACGAACGCGCCGAGCGCGCGCAGCAACCACACGGCCATCTGGACCGGCACGGAGATGATCATCTGGGGCGGTGCCGGCAGCGGGGGTGTGCGCACGAATACGGGTGGGCGATATGATCCCCGCACTGACAGTTGGCGCCCTGTGAGCACGACGGGCGCTCCGAGCGCGCGCAGTCATCACACGGCCGTGTGGACCGGATCGGTCATGATCGTCTGGGGGGGGATCAATAACATTGACTTCTTCGCCAATGGCGGCCGGTACGATCCGGCGCGCGACAGCTGGATGGCCATGAGTACGGCGAATGCTCCCGATGGGCGGAGTCAGCACACAGCCGTCTGGACCGGCGCGGAGATGATCATCTGGGGGGGAACCAATCTCAACGGCGCACAAAGCTCCGGAGGCCGATATGATCCGCGCGCGAATGCCTGGTCGAGCTTCACCAGCTCCAATGCTCCGAGCCCGCGCAGCGGCCATACGGCCATTTGGACTGGCGCGGAGATGATCATCTGGGGGGGGATTGGTCCGCTCAATACAGGCGGGCGTTTGGGCTTCCTCTCCTTCTACCGCAAGAATTGAGTGAGCACCTCGCCCTCCCTTCGGGGGCTTCATCGAGCGCGCCTCATGAGGCCCCCGTTCCCGCCTTTCAGCGGATGATGAGGGCGTGCCCGGTGAGATCGAGCCGCGACCACGTCCATTCGGCAACTCGGTGACACCTTCATGCGCGAACTGGCTTATGGTACACTCATGCCGATGATGCGGGGCACACAAAGGGCACTTCGGCGTGGAGAGAAGATGGTGGGACAGATCTTGAGGGGCGTGCTCATTATGGGATTCGGTGCGAGCGCACTTGTCCTGGGACAAGCGGCGGGCGAGCGCTCAGTGGCCGAGTACGTCGAAGAGGTGCAGCAGCTTTTGCGCGAGGCCGGTCGCGCCGATATCAGTGAGAAGGAAGCCGCAGCGCTCAGGGAACGAGCCCGTGAATCGGCCCGGCAATATGCGACGCGCGTGAGAGATAAGGTGAAGGGGAGCGAGGAACGATTCCAGCTCGGCTATCTCTACTACCTGGCCGGTGACGTGGAGAACATGGTGGCCGTCTTTCGCGAACTGCTGCGGGATCGGACCCTGAGCGAGGAGGATCGGCAGCGCCTGCGCCTTTACCTCATTGAGAAATATTGC
>BEHM01000026.1:5000-44244 GCA_002923315.1 bacterium HR10 | reverse complement strand
ACCGGCTACCTCTTCGCGAGCCGCGACGAGGTGCGTCGGCTGGCTGAATCCATTCCCGGCCCGACCGTGGACGCGCTACAGACGTGGGCGGCGCGGCGCAATTCCCACCTCGTGCTCGGACTCGCGGAGCGCGCTGACGATCGGTGTTACAACAGCGCCGTGCTCATCGGCCCGGAGGGCGTGATCGGCATCTACCGCAAGATGCATCTGTTTCACGAGGAGAAGCAGCTCTTTCATCCGGGCGATCTCGGCTTCCCCATCTTCGAGATCGGCGGCGTGAAGATCGGCATCCTCATCTGCTTCGATCACTTCTTCCCCGAAGCCGCGCGAACCGTGGCCTTGCAGGGGGCGCAGGTGATCGCGCATCCCTCGAATCTGGTCTTGCCGGGCTTGGGACAGCTCACCACGCGCGTGCGCGCGCTGGAGAATCGCGTCTTCTGGGTCCTGGCCAATCGCGTCGGCGCAGAGACGCGCGGAGCGACGCGCCTGACCTTCACCGGACGCAGCCAGATCGTCGCTCCCGATGGGACCATTCTCCGTGAAGCGTCGCCCGAAGCGGAAGAGGTCGGCATCGTCGAGATTGATCCACAGCAGGCGTGCGATAAGCACGTCACGGCGCTCAACGATCTCTTCGCCGATCGCCGTCCAGCGTGGTATCGGCTGTGAGCGGCGAATATAGGACCGCCGTTTGCTCGGCGCCGCCGATCGCCGATATAATCCCCAAACATGGGCGATGTGACATGCGAACAGAGGCGCGCGGAGGTGGTGGGGGCGAGCTTCCGCTCTGAGCCGCTGGCGTTTGCGCGGATCCCGGACCTTCCCACGCTCTTTCTCGATTTCCTCTCCGACTTCGAGAAGGTCGCCGATTTCTACCGGGGGGGACGATTGCTCCTCCCCCTCACGAGGGAGGACGCGGCGGCGCTGCGCGAGCGCGCGCGTCGAGTCGCGGCGCGCCTTCCTGAGCGAGAAGCGCTCTGTCGGGTCCTGCGCGAGCAGAACGCGCGATGGGGAGCGAGCGAAGCCACGCTGACGGCCATTCGCGAATTGGCCGAACCGGAAACGGTCGCCATCGTCACCGGTCAGCAAGCGGGGTTGTTCACCGGCCCTCTCCTGACGCTCTACAAGGCGTGGACGGCCATCGGTGCTGCCCGACTCTTGCGCGCGTGGGGGATACGGGCCGTCCCGATCTTCTGGATCCACAGTGAGGATCACGACCTGAAGGAGGCCACCGAGTGCGGTCTTCTCGGACGCGATGGGGAGTGGGTGAAGGTGCCGTACCCCATCGCGCCGGAGGAGGAGGGGAAGCCGGCCAGCGCGATTCTCCTCGATGAGCGGGCGGACGCTGCCCTCGCGACGCTGCTTGGCGCCCTGCCGGATTCGGAGTTCCTCCCGGAGATCGAGGCGCTCCTTCGAGCGGCCTATGCGAAGGGACTCTCACTGACGGATGCGTTCGCCCGCGCGATGGTGCGCCTCACGGCAGAGGAAGGACTCGTCCTTCTGGATCCGGCCGATGAGCGACTCAAGCGGCTGACGGCGGGCGTGCTGGAGCGCATCGTGCGCGAGTGGCCGCGCGTGATCGCCGCATTCGGCGCCCACAGTGAGCGGGTGAAGGCGCGCGGGTATCGCCTCCAAATTCACCCGGAACGCGCCGGCGCCTTCCTCTTCCTCCTGGACGACGGACGGCGTCGCCCACTCATTGGCGAGGGAGAGCGTTTCGCTCTTCGCGACGGCGGGAGGGCGTTCACCAGAGAGGAGCTGCTGCGGGAGATCGTCGAACATCCGGCGCGCTTCAGCCCGAACGTGGCGCTTCGTCCCGTCGTGCAAGATGCGCTCTTGCCCACGCTCGCCTACGTGGGCGGGCCGAGCGAGATCGCTTATTTCGCGCAACTGAGGCCGGTGTACGAGGCCTGCGAGGTGCCGGAGCCGTTGCTCTGCCCGCGCGTGTCGCTGACGCTGGTCGAGCCTCGCGCGGCCGAGCTCTTGATGAGATATGGCCTCGCGCTGACGGATCTCTTCGCCGGCATCGCCGCCATTCATCAGCGCCTCATCGAGCGCACGCTTGAGGCGAATCACGCCTCGCTCTTTGACGAGGCGCGCGCGGCCGTGACCGAAGCGGTGCGGAAGCTGCGCCCGCTCTTGCGAGAAGCGGACCCAACGCTCGAGCGACCGCTCGATCGCGCGGAGGAAGCGATGCATCGTCAGATCGAGACGCTGCGTCAGCACTATCTCCGCGCGCGCCCCCGGCGCGACGAGGCTCTCGCCCGCCATGCGCGACGCCTGGTGCTCGCGCTCGCGCCTCACGGGATGCCGCAAGAGCGCGCGATGACGGTCTTCTACTTCCTGGCGCGATATGGAGATCGCGTCGCTCGCGCGATCCGCGAGGCCATCGCGCTGGGGAACCGCGCGCATCACGTGCTCTTTCTGTGAGGAGAACGTGCGTGGGTTGGCGGGACGCGGCGGCGAAGAGGATCGGACGCGCGACGCATGTGGCCGCGCCTCCCGAATGGGTCTCCCGGTCCATTCGGCCGTCGAAGACGGAGGGATGGAGGAGTGACGACCGCAACGAGCGCGCAGCATCGCATCCGCATCACGCGAGCCGTCCGCGAACGCCTCGAACAGGAGGCGCGCGCGGCCGCCCCCTTTGAGTGCTGCGGATTCCTGGCCGGACGCGGGGACCTCATCCACGCCCTCTATCCTCTGCGCAACGTGGCCGAACGTCCCACGGTCGAATACTTCGCCGATGTGCGCGAGGTGCTCGCGGCGTTTCGCACGATGCGAGCGCGCGGGGAAGAACTGCTCGGCATCTATCACTCGCATCCGACCTCGGCCGCCTTCCCTTCGGTGACGGACATCGAGCGGGCTTACTATCCGGAGGCCGTCTATTTTATAATTTCGCTCCAGCCCGCGCTGGACCTTCGCGCCTACCGGATCATCTCCGGGAAGGTCGAAGCGGTGGCCGTGGAGATCGTCGAAGGCGCGTGATCGGCTCTCGCGCGGTGGGGGAGATCGCGAGAGCCCATGAGGATCGTTCTCCTCCCTTCTCCATCGAGGTGCTCCCTCAGCGGGAACCTCTCGAGCGAAGAGATGGCGCATATGGGCGCAGAGCTGAAGGCCTTCTGGGACGCCGCCGCGCATCTGAGCGGGCGCGAAGTCGCCGACATCGCGCTCGTGGCTCTGCTCATCTACGGCATCCTGAAGCTGATCAAGGACACGCGCGCCGTCCAGATGGTCTATGGGCTCGTGGCGCTTGGGCTGCTCTACCTGCTGGCGACATGGGCGCAGCTCTACACGCTCGAATTCGTGCTGCGGAACGCGATGCTCTACGTCGGGATCGCGGTCATCGTCATCTTCCAGAACGAAATTCGCACGGCGCTCATCCAGTTCGGGCGGTACTGGCCCCGCCCCTTCGGCGGGCGCGGACTCCGGCGCGCGGAGTACGAGCAGTTGTTCGAAGAGGTGATCCTGGCCGTCACGACGCTCGCGGCCGAGCGCATCGGCGCGCTGATCGTCTTCGAGCGCACCATCGGCTTGCACAACTTCATCGAGACAGGCGTGCGGCTGGATGCGCGGGTCTCCTACGACCTTCTGGTCTCCATCTTCAATCCGCGCGTCCCGCTCCATGATGGCGCCGTCATCATTCGCGGGGATCGCCTGGTGGCGGCCAGTTGCTTCCTGCCCCTCACGCTGAATCCGCAACTCTCCAAGGAGTTGGGCACGCGCCATCGCGCGGCCATCGGCATCACCGAGGATACGGATGCCGTCGCCATTGTCGTCTCCGAGGAGACGGGGATCATCTCGTTCGTGGCGGAAGGACACATCTACCGGCACCTGGATGCGACGCGGCTGCGCCATTTCCTCCGCACGTCGCTCGTGGAGCCGCGTCGAGGCTTGCGCGAGCTGACGGCGTGAGCGCACGCACCGATCGGGCATGATGGGGGAGACATCGAGACAAGGATGGCCCACGGGCGTGCTCCTGAAGGACGCGCTCCGACGGGCGATCGTGGTCAATTTCTGGCTGAAGCTCATCTCCGTCGTCGGGGCGCTGCTGCTGTGGTTCGCCGTTTCCTCCGAACATGCGCGGCGCGATGTGGTGCTCTACAATGTCCCCGTGCGCGTGCGGCGCGAGCCGTCGGATCTTCTGGTGACGGGGCTGGCCTACCGCGTCGCGGATGTGCGCGTGCGCGGACCGGCCCGTCAGATCGCGCGACTCAAACCGGAAGACCTCTCGATCCTGGTGGACGTGAGCCACCTGACTCCGGGGCGGCACGTCCTCACGCTCGATGAGCGCTTCGTCCGACGGCCTGCCGGGATCGAAGTCCTGCGCATTGACCCCCCGACCCTCCCCATCGAGGTGCAACGAGAGATCACGCGAGAGGTGCCCATCCGTCCCCGCCTGGATGAGCGATCGCTCCCGCCGAATTACATGGTGACGGGATATACGGTGAAGCCGGAGCGCGCGCAAGTCACGGGCCCAGAGGCATGGGTGAACCAATTGGAGGAGATCCCGACGCGCGCCATCGCGCTCGGGGGAGCGAACTCCTCGCTCACGGTCACTGTGCCCCTTGAACCCGTGGGCTCCGAATCCATCCGCATCGTTCCTCGAGAAGCCACGGTCACGGTTCTGGTCGAGGAGGTGATGGAGCGACGCTTCCCCCACCGTCCGATCCTCATCGCCCAGGCGGTGCGGCGACGGATCGCGATCACTCCTCAGGCTGTGGATGTCCTTGTGCGAGGGCCGCGTTCCACGGTACAAGCGCTCAAGGAGCAGGAGATCATCGCGACGCTCCCGGAAGAGGTGCTGCGGGCGCTGGCCGCGCGCGATGGGGAACAGGACGTCGTTCCGCTGGTGCGCCTCCCCGCCGGCTCGCGCGCGAGCGTCGTGCGGTGCGAGCCCGAGCGCGTGAGGGTTCGATGGAGGTAGCGAGGTCGTCATCGAGATCGCGCGAGAGGAGAGACGATGGCTCGACTCTTCGGAACGGACGGGATTCGGGGAATCGCGGGCGAGTACCCCCTGGACGAGCAGACGATCTTCGCCTGCGGGATGGCCCTTGTGCGTGTCCTGGGCCGGCCGCTGCGCGTGCTCCTTGGGCGCGATACGCGGGAGTCCGGCCCCTGGATCGAACGTCTCCTCGTGGCCGGCGTGCGCGCAGCCGGAGGCGATGTGGTGAGCGCCGGGATCTTCACAACGCCCGGCATCGCCTATCTCGTGCTCGCTCATGCGGAGCTGGATGCGGGGGTCGTCATCTCCGCTTCGCACAACCCGTATCCCGACAATGGGATCAAGGTCTTCTCCGCCCGCGGGATGAAACTCGACGACGAGCAGGAGGTGGCCATCGAGCGCGAGATCGCGGCGCTCGCGCACGATCCGGATGTCGAAGCGCGATGTCGGGAAGTGCCGGTGGCCCCAGAGGAGCTGCTGTCGCCGGAGAGCGAGCGCTTCGCTGCCGAATATCTCCACTTCGTGCGCGAGCGCGCGATGGGGACTTCGGAGAGCCGACCGCTCGCGGGATGGCGCGTGGGCTTTGACGGCGCGCATGGAGCGGCTTATCGGCTCGGCCCTCGACTTCTGGAGGAGCTGGGCGCGCAGGTTGAAGCTGTCGGCGTCGCCCCTGACGGGCGTAACATCAATCACCATTGCGGATCGCTCTATCCTGAGACGGTGCGTCGCGTCGTCCAGGAGCGCGGATGCGATGTAGGACTGGCGGTGGATGGGGATGCGGACCGCGTGGTCTTCGTGAGCCGAGAGGGGGAGATCCTCGACGGCGATGACCTGCTCTACATCCTCGCCACGCATCTTCAGGAGCGCGGACGATTGCGGGGGAATGTGGTCGTCGGAACGGAGATGACGAACTTCGGCCTGGAGCAAGCGCTCGCGCGGCGGGGGATCGCGCTCGTGCGGACGAAGGTGGGAGATCGGTATGTGCTGGAGCAATTGCTGGAGCGAGGAGCCTCGCTGGGCGGAGAACCATCGGGACACCTCATCCTGCCTGAGATCAGCCCGATCGGTGACGCTCTGCTCACGGCGCTCATCGTCCTGAACGTCATGCGAGAGACCGGGCGCGACCTCGCCGAGTTGCGCCGTGGGTTCACGCGCTACCCGCAACACCTCGTCAATGTGCGCGTTCGAGAGAAGCCGCCGCTGGAGACAATTCCCGGATTCCTCCACGCCTTAGCGGAAGCGCGAGCGCAGCTGGGCGAACGCGGGCGCGTGCTCGTCCGATATTCGGGGACGGAGCCGGTCGCGCGCGTGATGGTCGAAGCCGAGAGCGAACATCTCGTGCGCGAGGTCGCCGTGACCTTGGCCGAGGTGATCCGCCGCCATTTGGGAGCGCCGGATGCGGGTTCATCCGGGCAGTGAAAGACTGAGGGAGAGACGGTCGTGAGCTATATCCTGGCTCTGGATCAAGGGACATCGAGCTCGCGCGCTCTTCTCTTCGACATCGAGGGGCGAATTCGTGGCTTCGCCCAACGCGAGTTCCGCCAGATCTACCCGCGCCCCGGATGGGTCGAGCATGATCCCGAGGAGATCTGGGATTCGCAGCGGGAGGCCGCTCAGGAGGCGCTTCGCGCCGCGAGGATCGCGCCATCGGAGGTCGCGGCCATCGGGATCACGAACCAGCGCGAGACGACGATCCTCTGGGAGCGAACGACGGGTCGGCCCATTCACCACGCGATCGTCTGGCAATGCCGGCGCACGGCTCCGCTGTGTGAAGACTTGCGCCGAGAGGGGTTCGATCGCGTGATCCTGGAGCGCACGGGCTTGGTGCTCGACGCCTACTTCTCCGGGACGAAGATCCGATGGCTCCTCGACCACGTCCCCGGAGCGCGCGAGCGGGCGCGACGGGGTGAGCTCTGCTTCGGGACGGTGGACACCTGGTTGATCTGGAAGCTCACTGGAGGGCGCGTGCATGTGACTGATCCCTCGAACGCTTCGCGCACGATGCTCTACAATATCCACACGTGCGCCTGGGATGAAGAGATCCGACAGCGGCTCGACATCCCGCGCGAGTTGCTGCCGGAGGTGCGCGCCTCGAGCGAGGTCTACGGAGAGACCGAGCGCGCGATCTTCGGCGCACCGATTCCGATCGCCGGGAATGCCGGCGACCAGCAGGCAGCGCTCTTCGGCCAAGCGTGCTTTCATCCCGGCATGGCGAAAGCCACCTACGGGACGGGATGTTTCGTGCTCCTGCAGACGGGCTCGACCCCTGCGCCCGCGCGCCACGGCATTCTGACGACCATCGCCGTCGGATTGCGCGAGGGCGTGCGATATGCCCTCGAAGGAAGCATCTTCATCGCCGGAGCCGCGGTGCAGTGGCTGCGCGATGGGCTGGGGATCATCCGCTCGACGGATGAAGTGGAAGAGCTGGCCCGCACCGTGCCGTCGAGCGAAGGGGTCTACGTCGTTCCAGCCTTCGTGGGCCTGGGAGCCCCCTACTGGGACATGTACGCGCGAGGAGCGATTCTCGGCATCACGCGAAGCACACATCGCGCGCATCTGGCCCGCGCGACCCTTGAAGCCATCGCCTTCCAGGTTCGGGATGTCATCGAGGCGATGGAAGAGCGTTCAGGAATCGCGCTGCAGGAGTTACGTGCCGATGGTGGCGCAGCGCGCAATGATCTCTTGCTGCAGATCCAGGCCGATCTCCTGGGCCGGCCCGTGGTTCGACCGGCGATCACCGAGACGACGGCTCTCGGAGCCGCCTACCTGGCCGGACTGGCCGTCGGGATCTGGAGGAACACGGAGGAGATCGCGCGCCACTGGCAGATGGAACGCCGCTTTCTGCCGCAGATGCCGGCGGACGAACGCGAAGCGCTCTATCGCGGATGGAAGCGCGCTGTTGAGCGCGCACGCGCCTGGGCGGAACGCGAGGGGATGTGAAGGCGCGAGTCCCCACGGGGGGAGGCTCGAAATGACCCATCGCCTGCACCGGATGAGCGAGCGAACCTACGATCTCCTCATCATCGGCGGAGGGATCAACGGGGCGGGCATCGCGCACGAAGCGGCACGACGCGGGCTCGCGACGCTGCTCCTCGAACGCCACGATTTCGGCAGCGGGACGACGAGCCGTTCGACCAAGCTCATTCATGGAGGCTTGCGGTATCTGGAGCATGGGGAATTCAGCCTGGTCTTCGAATCGTTGCGCGAACGCGAGGCGCTGCTGCGCCTGGCCCCCCACCTGGTCCGTCCTCTGCCCTTTCTCATCCTCATTCACCGTGACGGTCCCTATCGGCCGCTCAGCGTTCGGCTCGGGCTGACGCTGTACGATCTGCTCGCGCTTGGCAAGAGCCTGCCCGCGCATCACCGACTCTCGCTCGCCGATGTGCGCGCGCGGGAACCGGCGCTGGTGCTCGATGAGGTGCGCGCCGCTTTTCTCTACTTCGACGCGCAAGTGGTGTATCCCGAGCGCCTCGTCATCGAGAACGTTCGCGCAGCCGAAGAGCAGGGCGCCGATGTGCGCAACTATGCCGAGGTCACCGAGCTGCTCATCGAGGATGGGGCCGTGCGCGGCGCGCGGGTGCGCGATCGCATGAGCGGTGCAGAGGTCCGGGTTCGCGCGCGCTTGGTCATCAATGCCGCCGGCCCGTGGGTGGATGCCGTGTGCCAACGGCTTCCGCGCGCGATGCCCCGATTCATCGGCGGGACCAAAGGCAGCCACCTCGTCCTCCCCAACGCGTGGCCCTTGCGCCATGCCCTCTATGCGGCCGCGCGCGCCGATGGACGGCCCTTCTTCATCGTGCCCTGGAGAGACAGCGTGCTCATCGGCACAACGGACATCCGATATGACGGCGATGCCAATGACGCGTGCGCTGACGATGAGGAGATCGCGTATCTCCTGAATGAAGCGCGCCGATTGCTCGGCCCGCGCCTTCGACGCGAAGATGTGCAGTACGCCTATTCCGGCGTGCGCCCGCTTCCGTACCGACCGGGCGTGCCCGAAGGCGCCATCACGCGTCGCCACATCATTCGCGATCACGAGCGCGAGGATGGGATCGCCGGGCTCCTCTCCATCATCGGAGGGAAGATCACCCCCTATCGGCATCTCGCCGACGAGGTCGTGACGCTCGCTTGCCGAAAGCTCCGGCTCCCGGAGAGCGAACGCGCGCGCGTCGCGAGCGAGCGTCTGAGGCCGTTGCCCGGAGGGGCGCCCTTCGTCCCCTCCGAGATCCTGAGAGCGGCGCGAGGTCTCGGCATCACGGCGGATTCGGCCGCGCAGCTCATGGAGTTGTACGGGAGCCTGAGCGCGGAAGTCCTCGCCCTCGTGGAATCGGATCGCGCGCTCGGCGAACGCCTCTGTCCGCACCATCCCGACATTCGCGCTCAGATCCTCTACGCGCTTGAGCGCGAGTATGCTGTGCGCCTGGCCGACATCTTCCTGCGGCGCACGGCCATCGGCTGGAGTCGCTGCCTGGGCCTGAGCTGCGCTCCGGCCGCCGCGCGCCTGATGGGCGCCTATCTCGGCTGGGAGGAATCGCGCGTGCAGGAAGAGATCGCCGCCTATCGCGAGGAACTCGCCCGGACATTCCGCATCTTCAAGCCCATGCCCCTCCCCGGATGAGGGAAGCGAGCACGTGGTCGAGGCTATTCACCGCGTGCGCCCATGCCATGGGCCGCCCCCTTCGCGTTCCAGGGCTCGCCACATTCGCCCCGGGCTATATTCGGGCGTCTGCGTGGCGGGCTCCATGCGGCAGAGGGGTGAGCTCAAAACCGCTCGCGCGGATGAAGGGGCCCACGCGGATGGCGCGCGTCCTGATCGCTCCATGTGCCACGGGCTCGCCAGTCGCCACATGTACTTGACCACGGCGAAGCGCGCCTCATAGAATTTGCCCCGGCTCGGGGATGGGAGATTTCAGAGAGGAGGAGGGGAGTATGCGAGAAGGTCGTCTTCGGGGCTCGCGCCCCACATGTGTATCGCGATGGTTCCCACGCTGCACCGCGTTTCTTCTCATCATGGGCCTGAGCCTCTCGTTCGTCTCGCGCGCTCTTGGAGAACCCCCTGGACAATCGCGCCCGGCGTCAGACCAAGCGCGCCCGCAGATTGATCCTTCGCTCTTCGAGAACCTGGAATGGCGGAACATCGGGCCGGCCATCATGGGTGGGCGCACGACCGATATCGAAGGCGTGCCCGGCAACCCCAACATCGTCTACGTGGCGACAGCCTCCGGCGGGTTGTGGAAGACGACCAACGGCGGGATCACGTGGACGCCGATCTTCGATCGGCAAAACACGATCTCCATTGGCGACATCGCCATTGATCCGAAAAATCCCGACGTCATCTGGGTGGGGACGGGCGAATCGAACACGCGCAATAGCGTCTCCTTCGGCGACGGGGTGTACAAATCCACCGACGGCGGGAAGACGTGGCAGCATCTCGGCCTCCGAGACACGCGGCACATCTCGCGGATTCTGATTCATCCCCACAACCCAGACATCGTCTATGTGGGCGCCGTCGGCCACGCGTTCGGTCCCAACGAGGAGCGGGGCGTCTTCATGACGACCGATGGCGGGCGCACGTGGCAGAAGGTGCTCTATATTGACGCGCAACACGGCGTCTCCGACATGGACATGGACCCGAGCAATCCGAACATCCTCTACGCCGCGATGTGGCATTTTGAGCGCAAACCCTGGACCCATCGCAGCGGGAGCGAGAGGGGCGGCGTCTTCAAATCCGTGGACGGCGGACGGACGTGGAAGAAGCTCGAGCGCGGGCTGCCGAAGCTGCTCGGTCGCATCGGCGTGAAGGTCGCGCCGAGCAATCCGCAGGTCGTGTACGTCATCGCGGAGTCCAAGGAGGGCACGCTCTTCCGCTCCGACGATCGCGGCGAGACCTTCCGCGAAGTCTCGCGCGAGGTGCGCATCGTCTCGCGCGGGTTCTACTACGCCGATCTGCGCGTGGACCCCTGGGACGAGAACCGCATCTACGCCATCGCCTCCAACCTCTTCGTCTCGATTGACGGCGGGCGAACGTTCCGTCGCATCTCCGCGCGCACGCACAGCGATTATCACACGCTCTGGATTGACCCCACGAACCCGTATCGCCTGTGGCAGGGGAATGACGGGGGGATCGCCGTCTCCTACGATCGCGGGGAGACGTGGGAATACGTCAACAACATCCCGCTCGGGCAGTTCTATCAGATTCATGCCGACAATCGTCTGCCCTTCTACTGGGTGAGCGGCGGGCTGCAGGATAACGGGACGTGGACCGGCCCCAGCCGCACGCGCGAACCGGCGGGCATCTTGAACGACGACTGGATCATGGTGAGCTTCGGCGATGGCTTCCACGTGGTCAGCCATCCCGATGACCCGAATCTCTACCTCTCCGAGTCGCAGGGGGGGAATCTCTTCCGCACCGATCTTCGCACGCGAGAGCAGCAGAACGTCAGCCCGCAAGCGCGCCGCAACGATGGCGGTCCCGTGGGCGAGTTGAAATATCGCTTCAACTGGAACGCTCCCATCGTCCTCTCGCCGCACGACAAGAACACGGTCTACTACGGCGGGAACGTCGTCTTCCGATCCACCGATTTCGGCAAGACATGGCAGGTCATCAGTCCCGACCTGACGACGAACGACCCGGAGAAGCAGAAGGACGCGGGCGGCCCGGTCTGGACTGAGAACACGACGGCCGAATATCACTGCACGATCATCAGCCTGGCCGAATCTCCGGTCCGCGCGGGGGTGATCTGGGCCGGGACCGATGACGGCAATCTCCAGGTCACGCGCGACGGCGGGAAGACCTGGACCAACGTCATCAAGAACGTCCCCGGGTTGCCCCCGTTCTCTCCGGTCTCACACGTCGAGCCCTCGCGCACAAGCCCCGATATCGCGTACGTCGCCTTCGATCGCCACATGCTCGATGACTTCCGCCCCTACATCTTCAAGACGACCGACGGCGGGCGCACGTGGACGAATATCAGCGGGAATCTCCCGGAGGGCGCTTACGTCTGGGTGGTGCGCGAGGACCCGAAGAATCCCAATCTGCTCTATGCCGGGACGGAGCTCGGGCTCTACGTCTCCTACACGGGCGGGACGACTTGGATCCCCCTTCGGCTGAAGAACCTGCCCACGGTCGCCGTGCACGACATCCTCATCCATCCGCGGGAGAACGACCTCATCCTGGGGACGCACGGACGGAGCATCTGGATCTTCGACGATGCGACGCCGATCCAACAGATGAGTCCTGAGATCGTGAGGAGCGACGTGCACCTGTTCGATATCCGGCCGGCCCTGCGCTTCGCCATGCGATTCACGCGCTACGGCATCGGGAACAAGGTCTTCACCGGGCCGAACCCCCCCTACGGAGCGCTCATCACGTACTATCTGCGCGAGAAGCCCGATGAGAAGACGACGGTGAAGATCCAGATTCTCGACGGCGCGGGGAGAGTGATCCGCGAGCTGACGCAGATTCCGAAGGAGAAAGGGCTGAATCGTACGGCGTGGGATTTGCGCTATGAAGGACCGAAGGTGCGCCGGCCTCCAAGCCCCGAAGAGGTGGAATTCGTGGGCGGACCGCGCGGGCCGCAAGTGCTGCCCGGAACCTACCGCGTGCGCTTGATCGTGGGGGAGAAGACGCTGGAGAAACCCGTCGAGGTGCGCCTGGACCCGACGATCTCTGTCCCTGACGCCGATCTGCGCGCGCAGCTTGAAGTCGGGCTCGAGCTGCGCGACCTGATCTCGGCGACCAACGAGGCCTTGCGCGCGCTCGATAGCCTTCGGGAGCAACTGCAGCAGATCGAGCGCACGGTTCGCGATCGCCTGGCGGACGTCCCGGCCGAATTGAGTCGAGCGCTCTCGGAACACCGGAAGCAGGTGGAGACGCTGCAGAACGAGCTGGCGCGTCCGCAGAACGTGCCGACGTATATGACCGGGCCTCGACTGGTGGAGCGATTGAACGGCCTCTTCTTCGCCACGGATGGCCCGAACGCCGCGCCCACGCCGGCACAAATGGAATATCTTGGCGAGCTGCGCCAGGAGTTCGCCGAGAAGATCGAGCGGGTGAATCGGCTCCTGAGCGAGGACGTGCCGAAGTTGAACGAGACCCTTCGACGCTTCAATGCGCCCACAGTGCTCGTGGGCCGTCCCATTGAGCGTCCGCGCTCCTGATGCGAACCGATGGGGGCGCCTCCCGCGCGGGAGGCGCCCTCGATCACTCACTCCTTCACGATCGGACGCACATCGAGCTGTCGGGTCTCTCGCGGTCGAAGGTCGAGGACGGGAAGCTGCGCCGCGCGCGCCGTCAGGAATTCGAGGAACTCCTCCGGCCGGGAGAACGTCGGACGCCGCGCCATAACGAGCACGTAATACCTCCCCGGCGGAATCCCCGTGAGCTCATACCGTCCCTGCTGATCCGAGACGATCGAACGCGCATCCAACGTCCGCTTCTCGGCGAAGCGCCGGGCGAAGTCCACGGGGATCACCTGAACCACCGCATTCGGCAGCGGCGTGTCCCCCTCGCTCGCGAGGACTCGTCCTCGTAGGATCGCCCCCGCATCTGAGAGGATGATCGTCACGTCGGTCACGCGCTCACCGGGATGGACGACGATCCCTTCATTCGTGACATCCCGATCCTCATGAAGAACGGCGCGCACGAAGTAGGGCGAATCCCAGAGAGCGACGTCGAGCAGGAACGTGCCGCTCGGCACCCGCTTGAGCGTGAAATTCCCCTGCGCATCCACTCGGGGCATGATCGCCACGCCCGCTGTCCGCTCCGCTCCCTTCGCCCGCACCATCGGCATGAGACGCGTGACGTTCTCCGGCACGCGCCCATCCTCGGTGAGGAGGCGCCCCTGTATCTCCGCCGCTCGCTCCAAGTCGAAATTCACCTCGACCGGCTCGCTCTCGATGGTCACCTCTTGAGGCAGGGGTTGCGCGTAATCTTCCAGAAGCATGCCGAACGTGACCTGAACCCGATAGGTCCCGGGATCGAGCCCTTTCAGCTCATATCGCCCCTGTTCGTCCGTCGTCGCTCGGGCACCAATGGACGGCCCCGTGCCGGAGACCGCGACGACGAAGACCCCAGGTACGGGCTCTCCGGTCTCCCGCTTTCGCACGACGCCAAAGATGAGCACGCGTTCCCTCTCGGGCGCGATCTTGAAGTCGATCCCCGTCACCTCGGCCCCCTCGACGACTTCGACCTCAACGGCTTGCTGACGGGAGGAGACCCCCGGATAGTACGTCACCGCCCCCTCCTGAGGCAGGAAGGAATGAACCCCGGATGAGATTCGAACGACCTGCGTCTCGACCGCTCGCGCGCTCACGTAATAGCGACCCGAAGCCAATCCGTAAATGCGATAGATGCCGCGATCGTCTGTCGTCGCCGACCCAAAGGAGCCGCCCCACGCCCTGACGCTGCGCGAGTCCTCAGGCTTCCGCTCCACCTGAACCAGCGCGCCGACCAGTGGCTCCCCGTCTTCATCCACAATGCGTCCGGTGATGACGCCGCCGCGCGGCAGCCGAAAGTCTACCACCACGCTCTTCCCCGCTTCGACCGTCACCGGTGTCGGTTCGTCCGAGCGCCCTTCCACGTTGTACACCGAAGTCACATATCCCCCCTTCTCCGCTCGAATGAGATACGTCCCCGGCTCCACCTCCATCACATATCGCCCGCTTCGATCCGTCTTCGCCAGCGATGTAGCAGCTCCGCCCCACTTTTGCGCGATCACGACGGTGCGCGGGAGCGGCTTGCCTTCGGTCGAGAGGACGCGCCCGGAGATGCGCCCTCGCGGCTGTTCGGCGGTCGCCTGCGGGAGGCCGAAGACAAGCCCCCCGCCTATGAGCCACACGCCAAGGGGTACACCGATCCATCGTCTCATCGCCAGACCTCCCGGACAATGTGGACGCCGGGCGAGAGTATATCCCAACCGGAGCGAGCGAACAATAGCTCATCGCAGCGGGCTCCGGCGCACCTCTCTCACGAAGCGCTCGTCCGCCAGGTGGGCAGGAGGACGCCCGCGAGATCGCCCGCTCACCCCTCAAAATGACAGGCCTTCGCTTTCACGCGGCGCAGCGAAAGTCCGGCCTCACGCGCTCATGCTTCTGCATTCAGGCCAGAGCGCCCTGGGATGAGCGCTTGACGGGTGGGCGGAGGCCGGTATAATTGCATGTTTCGCTTGTATGCTCAGCCAGGTCGTAGAGTTGATCGAATCGCGGCACTGTTTCGCCATCACCTCACACGCGCGGCCGGACGGGGATGGGCTGGGGTCCTCCCTCGCCCTGATGCATATTCTGGAGAGCTTGGGCAAGGAGGTCACCGTCGGCCTGCGCGATCCGATCCCGCGCGCCTATCGAGAGCTGCCGGGAGCGGAGCGCATCCGGCAGATCACGCGACTGGACCGACTCTACGATGCCGTCTTCGTCATCGAATGCAGCGACATTGATCGGCCGGGGTTGCTCGATCTGGAGAAGCAATTCCTCGTGAACATTGATCATCACGCGACGACGGAGCTGTTCGGGCATATCAACTGGATTGATTCGACGGCCTCGGCCGTCGGGGAGATGATCTACAATCTGTGCAAGGCGCTTGGCGTGCGCGTGACACCCGCGATCGCCTCCTGCGTCTACGCGGCCATCCTGGCCGATACGGGATCGTTCCAGTTCTCCAACACGACCGAGCGCACGTTCAAGATCGCGCGGGAGCTGGTCGCTCATGGGGCGAATCCGGCGGAGATCGCCCGCGCGCTCTTCTACAATCACCCCTTCAGCAAGGTGAAGCTCACCGGGCTCGTGCTCTCCACGCTCCGCTGCGACGAGAGCGGGCGGATCGCCTGGATGGTGATGACGCAGGAGATGCTTCGGCAAGCGGGCGCCAGCGAGGAGGATAGCGAGGGTATTGTGAACTATCCGCTCTCGATCGAGGGGGTCGAGGTCGTCGCCTTCTTCAAAGAGATCGCGCCGGGCATTTACCGAACCTCCCTGCGCTCGAAGGGCGCCATCAATGTCTCGAAGATCGCGAGCGCATTCGGCGGCGGTGGGCACCGGAATGCCTCCGGCTGCGCCATCGAAGGGCCGCTGCCGGAAGTCGAACGGCGCGTCATTCGCAAGCTGCAAGAAGCGCTCTCGATCGCCTCCGCACGAGCGGGGTGACCCATCCCATCCCCGATGTCTCCCGCCACGCGGCGCGCACAAGAGATCACCGGGATGAACGGCGAACGGGGAGGCCTCACGTGACTGCCGGATTCGAGATCCTCGACCATACGGCTGACATCGGGGTGCGCGCCTGGGGGCGAACCCCGGAGGAGATGTTCGAGCACGCGGTGCGCGCGCTCTTTCACCTGATGTACGATCCCGCGACGATCGCGCCGCGTCTTGCGCGCGAAGTCGAAGTTCACGCGGAAGGATACGAATATCTGCTCGTGGACCTCTTCAACGAGATCCTCTACCTCTTCGACGCCGAGAAGCTCGCCTTCGGTGATGTCACCATCCTCGAGCTCTCGCCTGAGCGCGCGCGCATTCGCCTTGTGGGAGAACCGTTCGATCCCTCGCGGCACGAGGGACGAATTTATGTCAAAGCGGCGACGCTGCATCAGCTGAAGGTCGAGAAGAGAGACGGGCTGTGGATGGGCGAGGTGTACCTGGACATCTGATCCTCAGGGGCGACGATACACGAGCATCAGTCCATTCCGGCCGATGGCGAACCCCTCCCGATCGTCGCGCATGACGATGGCATAGATGCGCTCCCGCGTCGGCGCGGGCACCCGCCGCCACGTCCTCCCCTCATCGGGAGAATGCAGGATCGTCCCCTCCCACCCGACGATCCACCCCTCCTTCTTCCGGAAGGTGACGCCCAGCAGGATCTGCTCGACGCCGCTCGGCAGAGGCACCCACGTCTTCCCCCCATCGGTGGTGTGCAGGATCAATCCCCGCGAGCCCGTGATCCATCCCCGCTTCTTATCGCGAAAGTAGACGCGGAAGAGGTCGTTCTGCGTCCCGCTGGATTGCTTCGTCCAATTCCGCCCGCCGTTCTCCGTGTGGAGGATCGTCCCGCGGGAGCCGACGATCCACCCGAGATTCTCCGTCTTGAAGTGCAGATGGTAGAGGTATTCGTCCGTCCCGCTGATCTGACGAACCCAGCTGCGCCCGCCGTCATCGGTGAAGAGGATGACGCCATCAGCCCCTACGATCCATCCGCGCTTTTCATTGTGAAACCAGACGCTGTAGAGGTCCTCCTCGACGACGCTCGCCACGGAGGCCCATCGCTGGCCGCCATCGGTCGTCATGAGGATCACGCCGCCATCGCCGACGATCCACCCGCGCCGCCGATTGATGAAGAAGACGTCGTTCAGGTTCGTGCGCACACTGGAGGTCTGGACCTGCCAGCTCACCCCGCGATCCGAGGTATGCAGGATCAAGCCCCCATCGCCGACGATCCACCCATGCTCTTTCGTCGGGAAGTAGATGGCGTTGAAGTTCTGCGTGAAGCCCAATCGCCGAAGCTCCCACTGTTGAGCCGAAGCTGGCGGAATGACAACGAGCCAGACGAGCGCAGCTACGGTCGCCTCCACAAACGCCCTCATCGTCCCCTCTCTCTCAGCGCGTGGTGTTCACGTGCGCTTAAGCATAGCATCGCGGAGATCACCGGCTCAAGCGGCTCCCTTCGCTCATCGGGGCTGCCGAGTCGCGCCCCGATGTGCTACACTCTCCCTCGTTATGGCGGCCCAGTGGTTGAGTGACGTGGCGATTCGCCATCGCATCGTCGCGCTTCTAGAAGCGCACGGTCGCGCGGTCTCACTCGCGATGCTCGGACGCGAAGTCTTCGGCTTTCGGCAGGCGCCGGTAGCCGTCCTGCGTGAATTGTTCCAGCGCCTCTTTCTCCATGACCCACACCTGATCCTCCGAGACGATGATGTGGTGGAACTGCGGCCGGACGAGTGCGCGCTTCGACCGCTTGAAGAGAATGAATACGTCGTCGTGGATGTTGAGACGACGGGGATGCGCCCGTCCGCGGATCGCGTGATCGAAGTGGCGGCCGTTCGCCTGGCGCGCTCCGATGGGCGCCTGCGCATCGTGGAGGAGTTCGCGACGCTCGTGAATCCGGAGCGCGCGCTCCCCCCGGGTATTATTCGCCTCACCGGGATCACCGAGGAGATGGTGGCGCGCGCGCCGCGTTTTGCGGAGATCGCCGAGGAGATGGCGGTGCTGCTTGGGCCGCGCGTGCTCGTCGCGCACAATGCGCGGTTTGATCTCGCTTTCCTCAATGCCGAATTCCAGCGCGCGTTCGCGCGGCGATTGGGCAATCCTCACCTCTGCACCCTCGCCGTGAGCCGTCGGCTGTTCCCCGAGTTGCCGAACCATCGGCTCCCGACGGTCGCCCGATACCTGGGCGTGGAGATGGAACGATGGCATCGCGCGCGCTCGGATGCGTGGACGACGGCTCAGATCCTCCTTCGTCTGCTCGACCACCTTGAGGAGCGCGGGGTGCGCACGCTCTCGGAGGTCGCGCGACTTCACGCGACGCGCGCGCGGGGGGGACGATCCGCGCGTTGATGAGGAGGCCGAGCTATGGCTGATGTGCTCCTGCTGCTCACCGATCTCACGTTCCTCTCCCGTATTCGAGCGGCGGCCGAAGCGGTGGGACTCACCTGTCGGCGGGTGACGACGGTGGAGGATCTGCTTCAACACGCTCGCCAGCAGCCGCCTGTGGCGATCATCCTCGACCTCGGACAGGAGCACCTGGAGCCGCTGCGCGCGATCGCCGCTCTGAAGGCCGATGCGGCGCTGCGCGGGATTCGAACGATCGGCTACTTCGCTCACGTGCGGGAAGACGTGCGGGCCCAAGCCCGGCAGGCCGGATGCGACCTTGTCTTGCCGCGCTCGGCTTTCGTCGCGCGGCTCACGGAGCTTGTGCGCGAGATCGCGGCCGATCGAATTCGCACGAGCGACGCGCCGTGACGTCCATCATTCCGCCACCCGGCGAACGCTCATCGGAGACCGAGATGAGTCGAGATTCCGAAGACACGCGCGTTCGCGCGACGCCGCGATACGAGCTGCACTATATCAAGCGCGATGCGCTCGCCATCGCCGCGGCCGCGTCCATGGGCCACGTCGTCCGATGCCTGCTGCAGGGGAGCGCGCGCCTCTCCGTCTCCGGCGAGACCGTCGAGGTGTCGCCGGGAACGACGGCGCTACTTGACCCCCTCGTGCGCCATACCCTCCGCTCACGGCGTGGGCCGGTGGAGATGATCATGCTGCGCGTGCATCCGGGGCTCATTGCCGATATGGCCGCGCGGCTTCGGCTGACGCGCATCGGTCAGGAGTTCGTCTTCCGCGAGCGCGTGGTCGCCGATCCACACCTGGTCGCCCTCTGCGCCTCCGCCCGAGACGAGCTGCGCCGTCAGAGGATCGGGCACGAGGTGATCCTCGATGCGCTTGTGGAGCACATCCTCGTGCATCTGTTCCGCCACCATCTCCTGGTCCGGCGCAATCTCGACCTGGAATTCTCGCGCTTCGGATTCGTGGACCGCCGACTGCGCCGCGCGATCGAATTCATTCACGCCCACTTCGATGAAGACCTGCGCCTCGCGGACATGGCGCGCGCCGCTTTCTTGAGCGCCTTTCACTTCGCGCGGTTGTTCAAGCGGCTGATCGGGATGACCCCGCACGCCTATTTAGCGAGCGTGCGGTTGGAACAGGCCGCGCGCTTGTTGGTGACGACCGATCTCTCGATGCTGGAGATCAGCCAACGCGTCGGCTATGCGAGTCAGAGCCACTTCGCCAAAGCCTTCAAGGCCTGGACCGGATTGACGCCGCGCGAATACCGGCAGGCGAGCCTCAGCCCCCTTCTGGCCGACGTCCGATCCGAAGGGGGGTGAAACAAACGGCTCGGCGCCCGCGCGCGCTCACCGACCGGTCTCCACGCGCTCCCTCGGGGGCGCGTTTTTGACATACTTATCGAACCACGCGAGCATCTCGTAGAGCGTGTGCTCGACCGACTCGCGCGCGACGTAGCCGTGCGATTCATGCGGGAGCATGACCAGGCGAACCGTCCCGCCATTGCCTCGAACGGCGTGATACATCCGCTCGGACTGAATCGGGAACGTCCCCGGATTATTGTCCGCCTCGCCGTGAATGAGCAGGAGCGGTTCGTTGATCTTATGCGCGGCCATGAGCGGCGAGACCTTGATGTATAGATCAGGCGCCTCCCACAATGTGCGCCGCTCGTTTTGGAAGCCGAATGGGGTCAACGTGCGATTGTAGGCGCCGCTGCGCGCGATGCCCGCGCGGAAGAGGTCCGAATGCGCCAGAAGATTCGCCGTCATGAACGCGCCGTAGCTATGGCCGGCGACGCCCACGCGATCAGGATCGGTCACCCCCATCTCCACGGCCTTGCGGATGGCCGCGCGCGCGTTCATGACGATCTGCTCCAGGAAGGTGTTATTCACCGTCTCCGGATCGCCGACCACCGGCATGGCGACATTGTCCAGGACGGCATATCCGGCCAGGACGAAGAAGAGATGCGAGGGCCCCTGAATCGTCAGGAACCGGTGGGGAGAACCGGTGACTTGGCTGGCGACACTCGGATCGGTGAACTCGATCGGATACGCCCACACGACGGTGGGCAAGCGCGTTCCCCCCGTGTAATCGGGCGGCAGATAGAGGGTGAACGAGAGCTGCACGCCGTCCTCACGTTGATAGGTGACCAATTGCTTCCTGATCTTCCGCAGTTGCGGCGTGGGATCGGAGAACCGCGTGAGGGCGCGCGGCGCCGCCTGTCCCCCGCTCAGCATGCGGACATAGTAGTTCGGGGGATCCGTGGGCGTCTCCCGACGGGTGAGCACCTCCGTGCCATCGTCTCGAAGCAGCGCGATGATGGTCTCATAGCTTCGCTCATCGCACTGGAAGAGGCGCTCGCTCGTCAACGTCCTCACGTTGAAGCGATCCAGAAAGGGGCGCTCCCCCTCGGGCGAAGCACCAGCCCCGATGAGGAAGATCCACTCCCCGTGCTGCTGAATCACGCGCTGGCCGTTAGGCAAGGAGCGCAGCACAGGTGTGCCCGGATCGTTATAGCGATCTTGCACGTTGAGGCTCCAGACCAAACGCGGCGCGATGGTCCGATCATCGGGAGAGATCAAGAACGTGCGCCGCCATCGCCGATTGCGATCGTAATCGCGCACGAAGGCCCATCCTCCGCGCTCCCCCCACTGAAGGCCCGCGAACCGATGCTCGAGCTTCAACACCTCGATCGGCGCATCCGTGAACGGCGCCTTGAGCATCATCAGGCGATCGCGATAGGGGACGCGCTTGCGCGGATCGCCCTCATCCAGAGCTTCGACCCACACGAGCGTCGCCGGTTCGGTCGGCCGCCAAGCATATTCGCGAGGACCGGTGGGTACGCCTTCGATCGGAACGTGCTCCTGCAACGGCACACTTGCCAGCTTATAGACCAAGCGCCCGGAGCGATCCCAGACTTCGACCTCTTTCGGGAAAGCCGTGTGCGGCACCAAGTAGGAATACGGCCGATGCACGCGGGCGACCAGCAGATACTGGCCGTTCGGGGAGGGCTCGACCATTTGGAAGATGTCCGGCGACCCCACGCGCGTCAGGCGACCATCGGCGATGTCCACAAGAGCGAGCTGCGCTCGAGCGTAGTACTCGAAGAGCACTTCATCATGCGGCGTGCGCAGCAGGTCCTGATATGTGCGCACAGGCGTGGGACGACCCGATCCTTCTTGAACCGTAGGTCCGATGGGAACCGCCGGGGGCTCCGGAGGCCGCCCGCGCCCCTCCGGGATGAGCTGAATGAGCAACGTGCGCGCATCCGGCATCCACTGGAACGGTTCGCCATACGCCGCATTGATCTTCGCCTCCACGAGACGACGAATCCGCCCCGTCGCCGTCTCCCCCACCCACAATTCGATTCCATTCTCCAGCGTATTCAAGAACGCGAAGTGTCGTCCATCAGGACTCCAACGCGGGATGCTCGGGCGCGCCCCTTCCGGAAACGCGACTTTGGTCTCCGCTCCATCGGCGATTCGCACAAGCACCAGCGAGACGATGTACGGATTACGATGCGGCCCATTCGTCCTCGGATTGATCCGAAGACCAGCCAGACGCAACATCGGCTGCGCCAGCTCGGCGATCGGTGGGTACCGCACGCCTTCGATCAACATCAGGAAATCGCGCGTCGGACTGACGGAGACCTGCGGTGTGACCGGCGCATGAAGCACTTCCAGAATCTCCCGAGGAGGCCTCTTGTACGTCTCCTGCGTCTGCCCATGCGCCACCCCAATGAGCCAAAAGGTCAAAAACACCGAGAGTGACACCACCAAAGAAAGGACTCGCCCCCAAAGACGCGTGCTTCGGTTGTTCAGCATCATGGCTCACCTCCTCGACTTTGAGGATCGCACACTGTGTCTCCACGCGCGTCGCGCCACTTCAAGCCTGAGGATTGTATGTTCTCCCGGCTGAGAAAAGCAAGCGCCAGACCGCCTTGCCCCCACTGCCTTGCTCCCATGGGCTCGGATTCAGAGCGGGAACGCATCAGCCCATCCGCAAACCCGATGAGCGCATTTTCAGAAGCCCCCGCGAGGTGCTCCGCGCGACCAGGCCAACCCACCGCTCGATCACTCGATCTCCGTAAAGAGCGTCTCCTCCAGTTGTCGCCTCGTCACGCGAGCGGCCTTCCGATCGGCAGCGCGATTCAGCCCCCATCCGAGAAGGAGCAAAACGATCGCCGCCGCAGCCAGCCACCCCGGATGCCGATACAGGACGTACATGAGGAAGAACAACGCGCCGAAGAGCGGCATGGAGAGGAAAGCCAGCGTCATCTGCTGCGTCTGAGTCATTTTCGCTGGCTCCTGCGAGAACGGGAATCCACCGCGATAGAACAGGAGCGCGACGCCGAGGAAGAGATAGCTGAGGATGAAGCCGATGGCCGCATGACAGAAGGCATGGGCCGGCGTCCAGAACCAGGACAGGAGCAGCCCCATGAGAAGAAAAAGCGGCAGAAGGATGGAGATCAGAAACGCTTTCCTCACGCCGGCGAACACTCGCGTGAGGTCTCGCACAGGGGCCACGCGGAAGAGCCATCCGGCCGCATGCTCTTCCGAGTACGGGAGCAGCGCCTGGAAGTTCAAGATCAAGAGCGGCCCCACAAGCACCATGAAGAGCGCCACCGAGGGGAATCGCTTGCTCGGAAGGAAGGGATCCCCCATGCTCTTCTCCATGATGCCGAGGACGAGAAAAGCGATGGGGAACCCCAAGGCCGGATACAAGCGCAGCTTCAGCGTGCGATTCCTCCGCAACATCTGCCGGACGAAGAAAAAGGCCGCGCGCTCTTCGGAACTTCTGACCAAGACCCGCTCGAGCGCCCGCGCGATCCGCGCGCCAGAGGGAGAGCGCGAGCGCCGCCGCTCGGCCGTCGCCGTTCGTAACCGCGCCAGATGAAAGGAGTACTCCAGAGAGAAACTGCGCAACCCCGCGCCGACCAACAGTCCTGTCATGAGCACTCCCCACCCCGCCCAGAGCGCGTAATCGCGCGCCCACTGCCCGAGCCCGAGCTGCACCAGTCCGGCGAACCATCCGGGTGGAGCGATCAGAAGCACGCGATGCCCCCCGCTCGGCTGCCCCTGCTCCAAATAAGGCATCATGCGCAGTAGCACTTGGTAGCCGAAGAAGGCGAAGAACGAGAAGACGACTTGAATGTAAACGAGGACGTCCTTGAACCGCTCATAGTTGACCACGCGCAGCAACGCGCCATACAGGAGCACGACCACCATCGCCGAGAAGAGGCAGGCCACAAGCGCTACCGGGAAGTAGATGAACGGGAACAGACGATCGGCGGATTCCGAAAATGCCCCGAGCAGTCCCGGAAAGATGTTCAGCGCTGAGCCGATCACAAGGACGTAGAAGAGCAGATTGCTCAGCTTCACAGCGAAATAGGTCCGGGAAGCGATCGGACGATGCCCCAGGATCTCATAATCGTCGGGACTGATGATCGTCGCGCCGAACTCGGAGAGGACGATGAAGGCGACCATGACCATCGAGTAGGCGAGGAACATGAACGAGTAGAGGAAGGTGTTCAGCGTCCGAAAGGTGAAGAGGGCGAGCACGAGGCTGAAGATCCCAAAGACGAGACACGTCATCAACAAGGCCGATTGCGTGGACTGACCGGAGGACACGGCGCTCTGGCGCCGAAAGTCTAAAACGAGGGAGATGCGCAGCAGATGCCAGTACTGATGCGGGTCAATCCCCACACGACGGGCCGCGCGCTCGGCGAGGGTCAGAAGCCAACGGCTCATGCGCTCATCTCCACAATGCTCCGGGCGAAAGCCTGCGCCAGCTCCTCAATATTGGCGCTGTAGGTCAACTGCTTGAAGATATCCTCAAGCGTCCCCTGACGCGTCAGCTCTTTCAACTGTTCGACAGAACCATCGGCGACGATCCGTCCCTTGTGAAGGATGATCACCCGCGTGCACGTCCGCTCCACCACATCCAGGATGTGCGAGCAGTAGAAGATCGTCTTCCCCTCGGCCGCGAGACGCCGAATGAGCTCTTTTAATAACAGAGCACTGTGCGCATCAAGCCCTGTGAGCGGTTCATCGAGAAAGAGCACCTTCGGATTATGAAGAAGTGCGGCCGAAATGAGCACCTTCTGCTTCATCCCTTTTGAGTAGCTGGAGAGTCGCTCATGCATGACCCCATCGAGTCCGAACATCCTCAGAAATTCCTCAATGCGATGTTCCAGAAGCTCTTCCGGAAGGTGATAGAGGCGTCCGACGAGCTGCAGATATTCATAAGCCGTCAGGCTCTCGTATACCCCCCCTGTCTCCGGAACATATCCGATGCGCCGCTTCACCTCGATCGGGGCCTTCAAAAGGTCAAGACCATCAATGAGAATAGACCCCTCGGTCGGACGCAGCACTCCTGTGAGCATCTTCACCGTCGTGCTCTTTCCCGCCCCATTCGGGCCGAGATACCCGACGATCTCTCCCTGAGCGATGGTGAACGAGATCCGATCAACCGCCAGGACCCCGTCATACCGCTTCGTCAAATTGTCCACCTGGATCACCGTCTCCACCATTTCCATCCTCCCCTCGCCAGAGCAGTCGCGCTCAGCAATTGTATCACACTCGCGCCACGGAGCCTCCAAAGCCCCACGCCACAGGCGACCAGAGTCTCACGGCGTTCCCATTAACCGCATGGGCATGACGATATACACATACTGCTCCCCTGATGGTCGCCATAGGGCCGGACTCTGGGCATCCTTCAGCTCGATATCCACCATCCCTTCGCGTACGACATTGAGGAAGTCAAGCACATACTCGCTGTTGAAAGCGATCACGAGCGGCTCCCCCTCGTACTCACACAACATCTCCTCAACAGCTTCCTCGTCTCCCTGGCGGGCCTGGAGCGTCACACCACCCCCCGAAAAACTCAATGTGATTCCCGGAACCCGCTCATCTGCCAGCGTCGCCACACGGCGGCATACCTCACGAAACACCCCGGCATCAACACGAGCGCGCGCTGCGTATTCTTTCGGAATCACCAGCTCGTAATTCGGAAACTGCCCCGTCAAAAGCCGCGAGACGAGCTCCCTCCCCCCGACCCGAAAATACGCATGATTGGCATCGTGAGCGAACTGTACGTCATCCCCCTCCCCCGCATGCTCGATGAGCCGCAGAAGCTCCTGCATCGCCTTGCGAGGAATCAAACACGCCTTCCTCGCGAGCGAACCAACTGGGGCGCTGTCCACAAGCGCCAGCCGATGCCCATCAGTCGCCACAAGCCGAAATCCCCCATCCCACCACTCCATCTGCACGCCCGAGAGCGCATACCGGGACTCCTCAAACGACGTGGCGAAAATCACCCGCTCAATGGCCCGCCCCAAACCCTCAGCCGGAAAAACCACTCCCTCCCCAGAAAACGTCGGCACCTCTGGGAAATTCTCCGCCTCCATACCGGCCAGCCGAAACCGCGCTCTTCCCGAACGAATCGTCACATGCCGCTCATCCCCCTCGAAAATCACAGGCCCATCCGGCAGCGCGCGCACAATCTCCCCGAGTTTCCGCGCTGGAAGACACGCCACACCGGGTTCTGTCACCTCAGCCTCGCACCCCGCGCGAAGGCTCACATCAAGATCGGTCCCCGTGAAGACCACACGACCATCGGCGACCTCCATCCGGACGTAAGCGAGAACGGGGATCGTCGTCCGACGCTCGACGACTCTCTCAACCAACCCAAGCTCACGATGCAATTGCTGCTTCTCTATGGTCGCACGCATACGACTTCTCCTTCCCGTTTCTAGGTTTTTAAAAAGCTATAGATAAAACCAGTAGTCGTAGTAGGACTTGTGGAAATGTGGATGATTTTCGATAAGTCCATGAATCAAAAGACCATAGATCGCTCCTGACTTGTGGAAAACGCTGTGGAAGATCTGTTGAAGCCTGTGGAAGAAATCGCCTTCTGGAAACTTTCCACATTTTTCCACAAGCCATCCACAGGTGGGGTCTGTGGAAAACCATACTAAGTCTATCTCAGTCTATCAATTAGGCTGTTGATGATCCTGTGGAAATCTTCTCGCTGCTCGTACAGCTCGCTGATCTTGTTGATGCTATGCAGCACGGTCGTATGGTGCTTCCCCCCGAATTCTCGACCGATCTCCGGCAGGCTTGCTTTTGTCAGACGCTTGCACAGATACATGGCGATCTGCCTGGGCTCAGCCACAGAGCGAGAATTGTTCCTCGACTTCAGGTCTGAGACGCGCAGGCCGAAGTAATCGGCCACCGTCTTTTGGATCAGTTCGATGGTGATCGCCTTCTCCTCTTCCTCATCAATGAGTCCGCGAAGCGTCTCCTGGGCCAGCGAGAGGCTGATAGGACGCCCTGTCAGCGAAGAATACGCGATCAAACGGATCAAAGCCCCCTCCAGCTCGCGAATGTTCGATTTGATCTTGCTGGCGATGAAGAGCGCCACGTTATCCGGGAGACTGATCTTCTCCTGTTCAGCCTTTCGCTTGAGAATGGCCACCTTCGTCTCCAGATCGGGAGGTTGAATGTCGGCGATCAATCCCCATTCGAAACGAGAGTGGAGTCGTTCTTCCAACGTGGGGATTTCACGCGGGGGACAATCGCTGGTGATGACGATCTGCTTCTGAGCATCATAGAGCGCATTGAACGTGTGGAAGAATTCCTCCTGCGTGCGCTCCTTCCCGGCGAGAAACTGGATGTCATCAATGAGAAGGACATCTATGTTCCGGTACTTCTCGCGAAAAGCGAGCGTCTTATCGTAGCGAATGGCATTGATCAGCTCGTTCATGAAGCGCTCCGAGGAGACGTAGGTGAGGCGGAGATGTTTGTTCTTCGCCCGGATCGCATGGCCGATAGCGTGCATGAGATGCGTTTTGCCCAGCCCCACGCCGCCATAGATGTAGAGGGGATTATAAGCCTTTGACGGAGATTCGGCTACGGCTAAAGCGGCAGCGTGCGCGAATTGGTTGGAGGAACCGACGACGAACGTGTCAAAGGTGTACCTCGGATTTAAGGGAAGCTCAACGGGCTCCAGATCCACAAATCGCATCGCGGGAGGAATGATCAGCTCTTCTTCCTCCTCAAAGAGCGGGAGCTTCGCATGATTCTCAGCCGGCTCGCTCTTAGGCGCACCTTCCGAGGGCTCTCCTTCCCCTCTGACGATGAACCTGATCGTATAACTTGTCAGCTGAAGCTCCGCGAGCGCTTCCTCGATCGCATCCATGTAGTTCTCTGTGATCCAATCGCGGAACATCGCATTAGGAGCTTCGACGGTGATCGTGTTGTTCCTCGCCTCCCGGAAGATCAGGGGCAGGAACCAGGTGGTGAAGCTGTGATGATTGACCCGCTTCTCTATGGCTGAAAGCAGCGCGTCCCAGATTTGACGTGACATACGCCCCACTCCTTATCGAGATTTCTGCTCCAGCTTCGTTCCGCAAGATGGAAATCCAAGGGTCTGGCGGATCGCCCCGACCCTATTGAATCGGCGCAAGTAATCGAAGTTTTCCACAAGATTTCCACAGCCACGAAAATCTCGACCTCAAAAACGACTTTATACATGTAAGTGCCTTTATTTTCAATGACTTATCTTGTTGAAAACCGGCCAAAGATTAGCACAAAATCGCCCGTTTGGCAAGAAAAATCCACAGCTCATTCGAAAATTTTTCCGTATGGGGAAGGTCATGGGCGCGCGCTCTTCAGGTGAAGGAGCGCGCACCACGGTCAGGATGAGATGCGGATACTATGGGCTCGGCCGATAAGCTTGAAGGATTCGGCGTCCTTCCTCGCTTCTTGGGTCAATCGTGCGCAGATGTTTCCTCCCTTTCATGACCCAGATGGCGGCGATTTCGCCGTCTTTCTCGACAGCGTGATAAGTGATTTCTTCCTCCTGAGCGTGCGCTGTCTCATTCAAGTCCTGTCGCTCTTCCATAGTCCATGCTCCCTAGTGATTGTGGATGTTGAGACCGCCAGGCGTCAAGCCCTCAGCGGGTGGCTTCGACCTCTCCAGCGGCATGAACGAAATGCTCTGGCGATTTCTCCTGGAGCGTGGTCGTAATGCTTCCCTCCCACATGGCTCCTTCATCTACGCGGAGGATGGGCGTTGCGACATCTCCTCGGATACGGGCGGTATTCAGAAAGTGCACCTTTTTCTTCGCAGTGATATTTCCGATGAGCGTTCCTCCGAGGGTCAAGATGCCCACCTCGACATCCCCTTCGATGATCCCCTTTTCTCCGACGACGAGCTCTCCTTCGGAGATCACTCTCCCTTTGATGTGCCCATGAAGGTGAAGGACGTCTGAGAACTTGAGATCCCCGATGATCTCCGTCCCATCGTCGAGGAATCCACGGACTTCTACTGGGGGTTCTCTTCGAAGTCTCATGGCGTAGCGTCTCCTTTCCCAAGGATGCGGTTATAGATGCGGTCTAGATCGGCCATTGAGTAATATTCGATTTCGATCTTTCCGCCGGAAGTACCGGGGAGGATACGCACCTTTGTTCCCAAATATCGGGCGAGCCGTTCGGCGGCTGCGCGAAGATGGGGGTCCGTCGGTGCCGGTCCTCTCCGAGCTTGAGGAGAAGCTGCGGCATTCCACTTTCGCGCGGTGGCTTCAGTCTCGCGAACAGAGAGTCCTCGTGCGACGACCTCTTGGGCCAATTGTCTCTGGGCATCCGCCGAGCTCAAACTCAGTAGCGCCTTCGCATGCCCGACGGAGAGCTTCCCTTCCTCGACGAGCGCCTGGACTTCTTGGGGAAGCCGAAGAAGCCTCAGGGAATTGGCGATCGAGGTCCGATCGCGGCCGACGCGGCGGGCGACCTCCTCCTGGGTCAACCCCAGTCGCTCGATGAGCCGCTGATAGGCTTGGGCTTCTTCGATGGGATTGAGGTCTTCGCGCTGGATGTTCTCAATGAGCGAGAGCTCCAGCACCTGTTCATCGGGGACTTCGCGGATGACGGCCGGGATCTTCAACGCTCCAGCCAGTTGAGCCGCTCGCCATCGGCGTTCCCCGGCGATGATCTCATAACGAAGACCACGGCGACGCACCAGGATCGGTTGTACGAGACCGTGAGTGCGGATCGAATCAGCCAGCTCGCGCAACCGTTGTTCATCATATCGAGTGCGAGGTTGATAGGGGCTCGGATCAATGAGATCAATATCCAACTCGACGACCTGTTCTGCGAGAGCTTGGGTTTCTCCAAGAAGAGCTTCAAGTCCTCTGCCGAGGGCCTTTCGCGTCATGATTGAGGACCTCCAGGGCGAGATTTCGGTAGCTCTCAGCTCCACGAGAGCGATCATCATAGAGGATGATGGGCTTCCCATGACTTGGAGCTTCGGCCAAGCGCACATTCCGCGGGATGACCGTTTGGAAGACCTGTGAGCCCAGGAAATCTCGCAAGTCAGCCATGACCTGGTGCGAGAGGTTGGTGCGCTCGTCGTGCATGGTGAGGAGGAAACCTTCGATTTGAAGCCGCGGGTTGAACAGTCGTCGAATCCGGACGAGTGTGTCCCAGAGTTCGGAGACGCCTTCCAAGGCGTAATATTCGCACTGGATAGGCACAAGGACGGAGTCAGCAGCCGTCAGGGCGTTGAGCGTGAGAAGTCCGAGCGATGGGGGACAATCAATGAAGATGAAGTCGAAGTCCTGACGAATGGGGTCCAGGGCTTCGCGGAGGCGGTACTCGCGCCGCTCGATATCCACCAGTTCGACTTCGGCTCCGGTGAGGTTCCGCTCCGATGGGACGAGCCAGAGCGTCGGGATCTCCGTCGGCAGGATCAGATTCCCAATCGGCTCGCCGAAGATAATAGCATGGTAGACGGATTTCCGAACAGCGCCACGTCGAATCCCGAGTCCAGAAGTAGCGTTGGCTTGAGGATCGAAATCCACAAGCAGCACGCGGCGTTCGAGCGCGGCGAGCGCGGCCGAGAGATTGACGGCTGTGGTGGTCTTCCCCACGCCCCCCTTCTGATTGGCGATGGCGATCGTGCGACTCATGGCCTCGCGCGTCGCCGTCAAGATAGCACAAAATGGGGGGATTGAAAAGATCAATTTTCCAAAGCGGGATGTTCCACGTGGAACGAGAGTTACGTGATCGGTTCCACGTGGAACGCTCTGGACTGGCGAAGAATGATCAGACGCCGCTCCTGAGCATATGGGATGGCGACGGAGCTGACCTGCCATCTGGGAGCAGCAGATTCTCTAACAGCGCGCTCCAGATCTTCATCGCCAAAGAGGAGGATCTGCGTGCTCTCCTTGGCGAAGGCGAGCAGATCGGGGACCCGCTCCCGCATCCGCTCAAGCGCCCGGCAGACGATTCCGTCGAAGTCCCGACTCTCGTAGGCTTCAAAGCGTCCACAGAAGATCTCGACGTTTTCCAGCTCCAGCCGACGCACAGCCTCCAAGAGGAAGACGGCTCGCTTTCTATTCTTCTCAATCAAAACCATCGAGGTATTCGGCCGCGCCAGGGCCATGGGGATCCCAGGGAATCCCCCACCTGAGCCCACGTCTATGACCTTGGTGATCGAGGGATCAAGCCATCGTCCTCCATAAAGCGACTCTACGTAGTGAAAGCGGGCGGCCTCCTCAGGATCAAGAATCCGCGTCAGGTTGATCCGTCTGTTCCAGTGAAGCAATAGGCCATAGTGCTCGCAGAGCTTCTCACAGAGCGACTCAGAGAGGGAGAAGCCAAATCGTTGCGCCCAAACCTTCACATAGTGGCAGAATGCGCGCTTTTTATGCTCGAGCTCGTTCACGCCGGGATCGGAGTTCCAGATGAATGTTCAAGAGGGTCAAAGCAGCAGGCGTCATACCCGGGATCCGACGCGCTTGTCCAAGGGTCCGAGGTCGAATCCGCGTCAGTTTCTCCACGATCTCTCGCGAGAGGCCGGAGATCTGAGTGAAATCCATATCTTCTGGAATCATCCGCGCCTCCATCCGCTCCAGCTTCTCCGCCAGTTGTCGCTGGCTCTCAATATATCCCGCATACTTCAGGTCGTTCACCGCGACCCGAAGCTCTTCACGATCTATCTGTTCTCGCAAGGCGTCGGGCAAAAGGAATGCGACATGTTCAGCATCCACCTCCGGACGACACACCAGTTTTGCTAGAACCGTCGGCTCATCCAAGCGAATCCCAGTTGCCTCACTGAAACGAGCCCAACCTTGAGCGTCGTTTTTGATCTTCGTATTCAAGAAATATCGCTTCAAAGTTTCTATGTTTCTCCGCTTCTTTGAAAACTCGATGTACCGATCATTGCTGATCAAACCGAGACGGTATCCAATCTCGGTCAGTCGCATATCTGCGTTGTCATGACGAAGGAGCAATCGTAACTCAGCTCGCGATGTGAACATACGGTATGGTTCGTCCACACCTTTGGTGACGAGATCATCAATGAGGATGCCGATGTAGGCCTGAGAGCGGGTGAGGACGAGCGGATCTTCACCTCGGACGCGGAGAGCGGCGTTGATCCCGGCCATGATGCCTTGAGCTGCGGCCTCCTCATACCCGGTTGTCCCATTGATTTGGCCAGCGTGGAAAAGGCCCTCGATTCGTTTGGTCTCCAGCCAGGGATGCAGCTCGGTAGGATCTACGAAGTCATATTCGATGGCGTAGGCGGGGCGAATGAACTTGACGCGCTCAAGTCCCGGAATCGTCCGCACGAACTCTAATTGGACTTCGACGGGCATGCTGGAAGAGATGCCGTTCGGATAGACCTCGTCGGTATAGTACCCTTCGGGTTCGAGGAAGATCTGGTGTCGTTCTTTGTCGGGGAATTTGACGATCTTATCCTCGATGGAGGGGCAATAGCGAGGGCCGATGCCCTGGATTTGTCCGCTGTAGAGGGCTGATTTTTCGAGATTTCGGCGGATGACCTCGTGCGACTTCTTGTTCGTATAGACGATGAAGCAATCAATCAGAGGTTGGGTGATGGCACGCGTCGTGAAGGAGAACGGTTGCGGCGGATCATCGCTGGGTTGGCGTTCGGCCTGAGAGAAGTCAATGGTTCGGCCATCGAGGCGCGGCGGCGTTCCGGTCTTCAATCGTCCCATGCGGAAGCCGATGCGACGGAGGGTTTCGGCCAGCTCGATCGAGGGCTTTTCGCTCAAGCGTCCGGCGGGGAAGGTCAGCCGCCCGATGTGGATGAGACCGCGCAGGAACGTTCCGGTTGTGAGCACAACGGCGCGGGCGGCGAAGGTGCGTCCATCGGCGAGGCGGATGCCGCGGATCGTGCATCCTTCAATGAGCAGATCGGCCACTTCACCCTCGATGATCGAGAGGCCGGGTGTCTCTCGGAGCTGACGCTGCATCTCTCGGCGGTAGACGGTGCGGTCACATTGGGCGCGGGGAGATTGAACGGCCGGGCCGCGGCTTCGATTGAGGACGCGGAAATGGATGCCGATGCGATCGGTGACGATGCCCATGAGGCCCCCCAGCGCGTCAATCTCGCGCACGAGGTGGCCCTTGGCGATCCCTCCGATCGCCGGGTTGCAGGACATTTGAGCGATCAATTCAGCCGAGAGCGTCACGAGCGCCGTTCGGCAGCCCATGCGGGCGGCCGCGTGAGCGGCTTCGCATCCGGCGTGGCCGCCGCCGACGACGATCACGTCGAAATGGTCATCGCAGTGCATGGCGTTCATTTCCCGATGCAGAAGGTCGAGAAGATGCGTTCCAGGATATCCTCGATCGTCACCTCGCCCGTGATCTCCCCTAAATTTCGGAGCGCATCATGCAGGCCCACCAGGGCGACCTCTTCCGAATACCCCTCTATGAGCGCGCGTCGCGCCTGAAGGACCGCCTCCCGAGCCGCAACGATCAGTCGATGATGACGCGCATTGGTGAGTATAACATCTTCGGGCGAGAAGGCGCTACCGGAGGTGATCGTCTCCAGGATCTGCCGGCGTAGCTCGTCCACGCCGTGACCGGTCAGAGCGGAGATGCGGCAGATCGGCGCTTCACGAGCGAGCGCTCGGACCGATTCCAGATCGAGCCGTTCGGGGAGATCGCGCTTGTTGATCACGATGAGCCGGGGGACGGAGCGGGTCTCCTCCAAGACCGTGCGGTCTTCCCCTTCAAGCGGCCGCGAGCCATCCAGAACGACGAGCACCAGATCGGCATCAGCGATGGCTTGTCGGCTGCGTTCGATCCCCAGACGTTCGACCCGATCGGTCGCTTCGCGCAAGCCCGCCGTGTCCACCAGGTGGATGGGGATGCCTTCGATCGAAGCCATCTCAATGAGCATATCGCGCGTCGTCCCGGGGATCTCTGTCACGATAGCGCGCTCTCGCTCCAGCAGGCGATTGAAGAGGCTCGATTTCCCCACGTTCGGTTTCCCGACGATGGCGATGTGAATCCCCTCGCGGACGAGGCGCCCCGTGCGATAGTGCGAGGCGATCTCCTCAAGCTGGGCGATCACCGCATCGAGTCGGCGAAGCAGGGACGCGCGGCTCTCGGTCACGACATCGTCCTCGACGAATTCGACGGCTGTCTCCATCTGCACGATCACGTCCACGAGCGTTTGTCGAAGCGGCTGAAGGCGTCGGGAGAGGTTCCCTTGCAGTTGTCGTAACGCGACGCGAGCTTGTGTGACGGTCTGCGCTTCGATCAAGTCGCGGATCGCCTCGGCCTGGGTGAGGTCTATGCGTCCGTTGAGGAAAGCGCGGAGGGTGAACTCTCCGGGCCCAGCGGCACGGGCGCCACATTCCAGGAGCGCGTCCAAGACCCGCCGCAACACGACGGGACTCCCGTGGCAGCTGAACTCGACGACGTCCTCACCTGTGTAGCTGTGCGGTCCGGGGAAGAACGTGGCGATGGCTTCATCGAGGAGATCTCTCGTTTGAGGATCGCGAATCTCGCCGAAGGTCGCCCGTCGCGGGGAGAAGAGCACCTCGTGTGGTGCCCCTTCCACCTTGGGATGGAAGACGATGCGGGCGATCTCTCGGGCTCGTGGTCCGCTCAGGCGGACGATCCCGATACCCCCTCGTCCCGGCGGCGTCGAGATGGCGGCGATGGTGTCTTCGGATGTGTAAGCCATGGCCGCTCTGGCTGCGATGAGCCCACGAATATTTTGTCCGCTCAAAGGGGAGGACGCAAAGTGCCTCTCCGGGGAGGGGCTTCGGGCGCGCGCCGCTTCACCCTTTCGTCGCGGCCTTCGGCTTCGAGATCCCGCGGGCGTTTGGCTCGGCGGCGACTGGCAGCGGCTGTGGGCCGAGCGAGCGGTTGATCAAGAGCTGCTGTGCGATCCCCACGAGATTGCTGAACATCCAGTAGAGGACCAATCCGCTCGGAGCCCGCCAGAAGAAGAGATAAGTGAGCAGAACGGGCATCACATACGCCATCATGAAGCGCTGCACGCGCTGCGAGGGATCACCGCTCGGAGCCGGCGTCATCAGCGTCGAGATGATCATCGAGGCGCACATGAGAATCGGCAGGACGTGCCATCGGTCAGGTGAGGAGAGGTCATCAATCCAGGCGACGAAGGGCGCCTGACGCACATCCAGGCTGACCGTCAGCAGGATGAACATCGCCCAGAAGATGGGCAGTTGCAGCAATAGCGGCAGGCATCCTCCCAATGGATTCGCCTCTTTCATGAGCCGGAGCTGCTCCATTTGCAACTCCTGCAGGCGCGGATCGTTCTTCTTCAGCCCCTTCATCTTCTCCTGCAGCTCGCGCATCTTGGGTTGCAGCGCGCTCGCCTTTCGCATGCGGATCGTGGAGGACCGGCGCAGGGGGTAGAAGAAGAGGTTGAGCGCGATCGTCACGACGATGATCCCCACGCCGTAGTTCCCCGTGAGCTTGTGGACGGCGTGAAGCGCCGGGAGCAAGACCCAGGTGATGAGCGGCTTCACGACTGAGGAGAAATAGCCGTAGTTGATGACCTCCTCTAGCTCCACCCCACCTAGCCGAGCGTCCACTGCGGCGAGCACTTGCGGATCCTTCGGGCCCGCGAACACCGTGAACTCCTGCGGCGCGCTCATGGGAAGCGTCACGGCGATGAAATGGCGCGTGATCTCCTCGTCCTCGATCGTCTCCTTGAGCGCGTGCGTTGAGAAGCTCACCCGCGATGTCGGCGTTGTCGGAATGGCGACCAGAGCGAAGTAGTTATCTTCGATACCCGCCCAGGTGATGGGACCCTGCGGCGGCTCCTTGGGGACTTTCTCAGCGTGAACGCGGTGGGTCTCCTCTCGCGCGCGCACGACGGCGATGGGGGGGGTCTTCGTATACGTGTCGCTGCGGCGGATGCTCTGATCGCCGAAGCTCGGTCCGAGGACGAGGGCGACCTCAAGCGGGCGTCCGGCGCGCGTGGCCGAGATCGAGAGCCGAAAGTCGTAACGGTCCCCGAAGAACGTGAAGGTCTTCTGGACCCGCAGCTCGCGCGCCGGGTCTTCATACGTGAAGGTGAGCTGGCGCGTCTCTCCCTTTTCGATCCGAAGCGTGGAGTCTTCCGTGGCAACGGTATACGTCGCCGTTTGGAGTATCCGATCGAGCTGGGCCTCCGGGCTTCGGAGCGCAAACGGACGGCCGAGCTTCTCGATGACTTCGCGTTCCTGAGGGATGAGCTCCAAAGGGCGCCGATCAGCGCCCAGCAGAATCTGTCCGTTCGGGCGATGATGAACGTTCCAACTTCGTGCGACGGCGCCGCGATTATGGAAGATGGCCGTCCAAAGAGGGGTCTCGATACGGATCTCGCGCTCGGGGACGGAGACGGCCGGAGGGGCTTCAGGAGTCTCGGCTGGTGTCTTGGCTTCGTTTGCCGCGCGAGTGGGAGCAGCGGCTGGCTTCTGCGATGGGGTCGGCTGCGGCGGAGAGGGGGCGAAGAAGTAGTACCAGAGCGCCAGGATCGTCGTTGAGAGGATGAAGGCCAGAAGGACGCGCTTCTCCATTGAGATCTCACCTCACCGGGGATTGGAGAGAATCCGAGGGGGAGACCGACGAGGGGACCGGATCATACCCCCCTGGGTGAAAGGGATGGCAGCGGAGCAGGCGTCGCACCCCCATCCAGCCGCCGCGCCAGAATCCGAAGCGCGCGATGGCTTCGCTGGCGTATTCCGAGCAGGTCGGAATGAAACGACATGCGGGAGGGAGCAGGGGCGAGATCCCGAACTTGTAAATTTTGAGCATGATGAGGGCGATCCATTTCATAGCGCTGCCGTGAAGCTCGGAAGAAGCACCGTGCGTCTCAGATATCCGGCGGCGGGCCCGATCGCCAGCGTCGCGCCTTGGGCTGTGCCCGAAGGCTCATCGGCTGATCCCCGCGAGGGCGCGGGCTTCCGATCGCACAGGTCCCGGCTCATGCGTTCGATCAGGCGCAGGAATTCGGCTTCCACGGCCCAGTAATCGGCGTCTCGAATGGCCTCCTTCACATTCACGACGAGATCAAGCGGGCGGGGAAGCCGCGCCTTGTTCTTACGAAAGACTTCGCGGATCAGCCGTTTGGCGCGATTTCGCCGAACGGCTCTCCCGATCTTTCGGGAGACCGTGATGCCCAACCGGCTGACGGGCTGATCGTTCGCGCGCGCGAAGATCGTGAAGAGGCGAGAGCTGTAGCGCGCGCCTTCGGCGTAGACCTTGAGGAAATCGCGGCGTCGGCGCAATCGTTCCGATTTTCGGAACCGCTCATCCGGCATGTCTGTCCGCCTGTTCGCGCAATAGCCTCACGGGAGCCCATCTGGGGAGCCCCCACGTGCGGAGGCTCTCGATCAATAGTGCTCCGGCGTGAGCCGATACCGTCCCTTTCGGCGACGCCGCCTGAGGACCTCGCGTCCGGCTTTCGTGCTCATTCGCGCTCGGAACCCATGCGTCTTAGCTCGGCGCCGATTATTTGGCTGATACGTGCGCTTCATCGTTCACTGCTCCATATGCCTCAGGGTGCGACCTGCCGCTTCCGGCCTGCCAAATCCCCAAAGTCCAAGAGAATACTCGAAGTCCGGCAGGGTGTCAACCAAGCCTCCGAGCCGAATAATGGCCTCGCCATGCGCGAGTGAGATCTCGCGCAGACTGCGAATCGGCGCCTGAAGAGAAGCCCAATCTCGCGCTTGCCCTCGCGACCTCGAAGCGTCTACGCTTTAGCCGAGGGAGAGCGATATGGCGCGATGGCAGGCGCGGCGAACGGAGAATGCTCCGGGAGAATTTTTCGTGGACACAAGTTGCATTGATTGCGATCACTGCCGTCAGATCGCTCCCTCCGTCTTTCGGGCTCATCGCGGGCAGGCGATCGTGTACCATCAGCTGGAGTCGCCCCAGGAGCGGCTTCGAGCGCAGATGGCCCTTGTGACCTGTCCGACGGCCTCCATCGGAACGCTGCGCAAACAGGACCTGCGAGCAGCCATTGCGGCTTTCCCTGAGCGGATCTCGGAGAACGTCTATTTTTGCGGATTCGCCTCCGAGCGTTCGTTCGGCGCGTCGAGCTACCTGATTCTTCGCCCGCAGGGGAATGTCCTCGTGGATTCTCCACGATTCACGAGGCCGCTGGTGCGGCGCTTGGAGGCGATGGGTGGCGTCGCCCTCATGTTCCTCACGCATCGGGATGACGTCGCCGATCATGAGAAGTTCCATCGGCATTTCGGGTGTCGCCGCATTTTGCATCGCGCGGATCTGACGCGCGCGACGCGCGATGTGGAGATCGTGCTCGCCGGGCGAGATCCGGTCCTGCTGGAGGACGATCTTTTGGCGATCCCCACGCCGGGACATACGCCCGGGCATCAGGTCTTGCTCTATCGGGAGCGGTATCTCTTCTCCGGGGATCACGTGTGGGGGAATGAGCGGGGAGAGTTAGTCGCCTCGCGGCGCGTCTGCTGGTATTCTTGGGAGGAGCAGGTGCGCTCGCTTGAGCGGCTTCTGGACGTCCGCTTCGAATGGGTGCTTCCCGGGCACGGACGCCGTCTGCATGCGCCGGCTCCGAGCATGCATGCCGTGCTCCGGGAATGCTTGGCGCGTCTGGCGCCTGGACGTTGACAGGCGAAGGGGAGGTGGAGTAAAAACGACGGTTTGAATCTCGCCGGAACATCACGCTCGCATCGAGGGGAGAAGGCCTTGGTTCGTGACATTCTCAAGTATGGTGATCCGCGGCTCGTGCGACCGTCAGAACCGGTGACGGAGTTCACTGATGAGTTGCGGCGGCTCGTCGAGGACATGTTCGAGACGATGTACGCGGCGCGCGGCGTCGGTTTGGCGGCCCCGCAGATCGGCGTCAATCGTCGCCTCTTCGTCATGGATTGCAGCGGCGGCCGTGACGCCGCCGAGCGCGTCGTGCTCATCAATCCCGAGATCCTCGCGACCGAAGGCGAAGTCGTCGAAGAGGAGGGGTGTTTGAGCCTTCCGGGCCTCTACGCCAAGGTCGCGCGCCCATATCGCGTCCTCGCGCGCGGGCTCGATCTCGATCAGCGGGAGATCACGCTGGAGGTGACGGGGTTGGCCGCGCGTTGCGTCTGCCATGAGGTGGATCACCTGGACGGACGGCTCTACATCTCCCGCTTGAGCCCGCTCAAGCGCGATCTCCTGGAGCGAAAGATCAGGAAGATGATCAAGTCTGGGGAGTGGTGACACCGGCCAGGGAGACGAGCGCATGCGCGTGATCTTCATGGGGACTCCGGAAGCGGCGGTGCCGACGCTGCTGGGGCTCCTCGATGCGGGACATGACGTCCTCGCCGTCTTCACTCAGCCGGACCGGCCCGTGGGACGGCATCAGGTGCTCACGCCACCGCCGGTGAAGGGGGTCGCCCAGGCGAAGGGGATTCCCGTCTATCAACCGGAGAAGCTTCGGACAAATGAAAGCGTGCGCGCGCTCATTCAGGAG
>BEHM01000025.1 GCA_002923315.1 bacterium HR10 | reverse complement strand
GCGCCCCAGTCGACGGCGGCGCTGGAGTACGAACGACTCTGCGAGGAGGTGATCGAGCGTGTCTAAGCGAGGACTTCCGGCGAATCTCCGATTGCGGCATGATCTGCACTTTGTCGAGCAGTTGGCCTCGCGCACAGGGGCTCCGATCGGACGGATGATCCCCATTGATCGGCTCGATCTGAATCTGGAGCAGCCTCGGGTGGAGATCGGGGATCTCTCGGATCTGGTGGCCTCGATTCGGGAGAAGGGGATTCTGGAGCCGCTCCTTGTGCGTCCGAAGGGGGATGGGCGGTTCATGATCATCAGCGGCGAGCGGCGGTATCGAGCGGCGTTGATCGTCGGTTTGCGCGAGGTGCCGTGCATTGAGATGGACGTGGACGATCAGGCGGTGGCCGAGATCAACCTGATCGAGAATTTGCAGCGCAAGGACCTGACGCCGTTTGAGGAGGCGCAGGGGTTCAAGATGCTGGTCGAGCGGTTCGGCTACACGCATGAGGAGATCGCGCGCAAGATCGGGAAGTCGCGATCGTCGGTGACCGAGACGTTGGCGCTGGCCGAGATGCCGGAGGAGATCAAGGAGCTCTGTCGGCGCGCCGACATTCAGTCGAAGTCCGTGCTCCTGCAGATCGCTCGATTGAAGGATGTCGAGCAGATGCGAGCGCTCGTTGAGCGCATCCGTCGCGAGGGGCTGCGGCGAGATGATGTTCGGCGCCAGAAGCAGGTGGCGCAGAAGCGGCCTCGCCCCTTCGTCTATCGCTATCGCGCGGCCGAATTCCGCCTGGAGGTGCGGTTCAAGAAGGCGGAGGTGAGTCCCGGGGAGGTGGCCGAGTGTCTGCGCCGGGTGGCCGATGAGATCGAGCGGGCCGTCTGAGCGTCAGGCGCGTCTTTGGCGCGCCTGCTGATGGTATTTCTTCTGCAACCAGCGGGCGAGCTTCTCAAGCCAGGGGAGGAAGGGACGGATGAGTCGCGCTCGCCATCCCTTGCGCGTTCGGGCGTAGATCGAAAGCTGTCGATCCACGTAGCTTCGGATGGCCTGTTCGTATTGGCCCTTCCGCACACCGTGCGAGAGCGTCAGATAATAGTGCTGAGCGATGAGCGACAGCAGCGTGGCCGTCACATTGGCCTTGAGAGCCAGGCGGGCCGAGAGGCGCTTCCAGAACGATCCTTCGGGAGTGAGGGGCTTCAATGCGATCTCCAGCCAGGCGTGTGGGGAACCGGGCATCCGCGGATGATAGAGTCCGGGGAGTTCGCGGCGGGTCTGCGGGTCCAGACGCGAATCCGTGACGTAGTCCACCAGAACGAGCTTGCTCACTCCGCGCAGATGCTCGCGAGGGATCGTCTCCAGAACGGAGTGGATGTGCTCGGTGAGCTTCTGGAGGTTCAGACGCACGGTCGTTCGGCTCTCGATCTTCAGCGTCATGGCTCACTCCGAATTCGCCTGCGCATGAAGTCGTTCGAGACGCTCCAGCCGTCCCTTCATCTCGCGCAAGAGGCGGTACATCTCCGGCAAGCGGGCGAACAGGACCGAGGCGCGCCGCCAGAGCGCGTTCTCCATGGCCGGATAGCCCGAGATGATGCGATTGGGTTCGACCGAGGAGGGGATGCCGGTTTGAGCCGTGGCGATCACATTGTCGCCGATGCGGAGATGACCGGCGGCTCCCACTTGACCGGCGAGCATGACGTTGCGCCCGACCTCGGTGCTTCCGGCCAGTCCGACCTGAGCGCACAAGAGCGAGTTCTCGCCCACCTTGCACCCGTGGCCGATTTGCACCAGGTTATCAATTTTCACCTGATCGGCGATGATCGTCTCGCCGATAGCTGCGCGGTCGATGGTCGTATTGGCGCCGATCTCGACTCGGTCTCGGATGATCACCCGTCCCGTCTGAGGGATCTTATACCATCGGCCCTCGGGATCGCGCGCGTATCCGAAGCCATCGGTACCGATGCGCGCTCCATTGTGGATGATGACGTGGGCGCCGATCTGCGTGTTCTCGCGAATGGTCACGTGGGAGTGGATGGTCGTGTGCGCGCCGATGCGGACGTTCGGGTAGATCATACAGTGTGGGTAGATGACGACATGGTCACCGATCTCGCATCCGGCGGCGATGACCGTGTACGCCCCGATGGCGACGTTGGTGCCGAGCTTGGCGGTCGGGTGCACCAGAGCCGTCGGGTGGATTCCAGGCTCCGGATGAAGAGGACGGTGGAACAGCTCCAGAGCTTTCGCGAAGGCGAAATAGGGGTTGGGCGTTCGCAGAAGTGCGATCGGCGCGGGGGCGAAGTCCTCGGCGACGATCACGGCCGAGGCGCGGGTGGTTTTGATCAGGGGCGCGTATTTGGGGTTGGCGATGAAGGTCAGCTCTCCGGGTTGGGCTTCGGCGATCGGAGCGATCCCTGTGATTTCGAGATCTTCGCCATCGAGCCGTGCGCCGATATATCGAGCGATGTCCGAGAGTCTCATGATTGACTCGACCCCTCGATATGGGCTATTTAAGGTGAGTAAATCTACGGGGACCGCGGCGAGAGAGTCAAGGCGGAGGACGGACGATGTCGCGCGATCTGGTGAGAGCATTCCTCATCTCGCTGAGGGTTGAGCGAGGGCTCTCGGCCAATACGATCGAGGCCTATCGCCGTGACCTGGAGCAGGCCGCTGCCTGGGCGAAGAGGGAGAGGGGGAAGGATCTGCCGAGCCTCTCGCGGGAGGATGTTCGGGCCTTCCTCAAGGAGCTGAAGGAACGAGGGTATGATGTGAAGAGCATCGCGCGGAGCATGACGACGTTGAGAAATTTCTTCAAGTTCTTGATCCTCGACGGTGTCTTGAAGACCGATCCGACGGCAGGTCTTGAGACTCCAAGGGCTTGGCAGACACTCCCGAAGTTCCTCACGGTCGAGGAGATTAAGCTTTTACTTGAACAACCTGATGTAACTCGGGATATTGGGATTCGCGATCGTGCGATTCTCGAGGTCCTGTATGCGACCGGATTGAGGGCTTCGGAGCTGATCGCCTTGAAGCTCACGGATGTGGATGTGGATCAAGGGATCGTGATCTGTTTGGGGAAAGGGAACAAAGAGCGGTTGGTTCCGGTGGGGCGCTCGGCGATCGAGTGGATCATGAGGTATCTTCCGGTGCGACAGCGGTGGCTGGGGCAGAAGACTTCGGCGTGGCTCTTCATCTCGCCGCGAGGGCATGCGCTGACGCGTCAAGCGCTTTGGAAGATCGTCGCGCGATACGGACGCGCAGCCGGACTGGGGCGCGTCATGCCCCATATGCTGCGCCATACGTTCGCCACACATCTGCTGGAGCATGGAGCTGATCTGCGATCCGTTCAGATGATGCTCGGACATGCCGATCTCAGTACGACTCAGGTGTACACCTATGTCACCAACGAGCGCCTTCGTCAGATTTACGATCGCTGCCATCCTCGAGCGTGAATCACCGGCAGGGCGCCGGGAGCGTTTTCTTGACACGCCGATTGTGGGTGTGATACAGTCACGCGCTCATGAGTTCAAGAAGCAGGAGGGGCGAGCGTGAGCGCTGTGCGATATTTCACTTCGGAATCGGTGACCGAAGGACATCCGGATAAGGTCGCCGATCAGATCGCCGATGCTGTGCTGGATGAGGTCTTGCGCCAGGATGACATGGGGCGCGTCGCGTGCGAGGTGTTGTTGACGACGGGGCTGGTGCTCGTGGCCGGGGAGATCACGACGACGGCCGACGTGGATTATGCGCGCGTGGCGCGACAGGTGATTTGCGACATCGGGTACACGCGTGCCAAGTACGGCTTGGATGGGGAGACCTGCGGCGTCATGGTCTCGGTCGCCACGCAATCGCCGGATATCGCCCGTGGTGTGGATGTCGGAGGAGCGGGAGATCAAGGGATGATGTTCGGCTATGCCGTGCGAGAGACGCCCGAACTGATGCCTTTGCCGATTCAGCTGGCTCATCGGCTCACGCGGCGCCTGGCTGAGGTCCGAAGAGCGGGAATTTTGCCCTACCTCAGACCGGATGGGAAGTCCCAGGTGACGGTCGTCTACGAGGGAGCACGTCCGCTGTATGTGGATACAGTCGTCATCGCTGCCCAGCACAGCGATCGGGTGGAGGCGGCGACGGTTCGCGAGGACGTGATCGAGCATGTGGTGAGGGCAGTTATTCCTGAAGAGTTGATCACGAGCCGGACGAAGTATTACGTGAATCCGACGGGGCGATTCGTCATCGGCGGTCCGCAGGGAGATTCTGGATTGACCGGGCGCAAGATCATCGTGGATACCTACGGGGGAGCGGCGCCGCACGGCGGAGGGGCGTTCTCTGGAAAGGATCCGACGAAGGTGGATCGGTCCGCATCCTACATGGCCCGGTACATCGCCAAGAATATCGTCGCCGCGGGGATCGCCGATCGCTGCCTGATCCAACTGGCTTATGCTATTGGGGTCGCCGATCCCGTTTCGATTTTCATTGATACATTCGGAACAGGGAAGGTGAGCGAGGAACGCTTGGTGAGCGTCGTGCGGGAGCTTTTTGATTTGACGCCTCGGGGGATCATCGAGACCCTGCGCTTGCGGCGGCCGATTTATCGGAAGACGGCAGCCTATGGGCACTTTGGCCGGAACGAGCCGGAGTTCACATGGGAGAAGACAGATCGGGTAGACCTTCTGCGAGAAGCTGTGGGGATGGACACATGAGCGGAGTGGCGTACGAGATTCGGGATATTGGCCTAGCGGCCATTGGGATGAATCGTTTGGAATGGGCGGAGCGCGAGATGCCGGTGGTGCGGGCGATACGGGAGCGGTTTTCGCGGGAGCGACCGCTTGAGGGGATCCGCGTGGCCGCGTGCGTGCATGTGACGGCCGAGAGTGCGAATTTGGCGTGGGCGCTCGTCTCTGGCGGCGCGCGTCTGATAATGATTGCGTCAAATCCGCTCTCCACACAGGACGACATCGCCGCCGCCTTGGTCAAAGAGCTGGAGATTCCCGTCTTCGCCCTCAAAGGAGAAGACACCGAAACCTATCGCCGCCACATCCGCACCGCCCTTGAGACGAAGCCTCAGGTGATCATTGACGACGGCGCTGATTTGGTCGCCACCCTGATTCAGGAGCATGCCTCGCTCGTCCCGCACATCATTGGGACCACGGAGGAGACGACCACGGGCGTCATCCGCTTGCGAGCTATGGCCGCACGTGGCTTGCTGACATTCCCCGTGATCGCCGTCAACGATTCTCGGACCAAGCACCTGTTCGACAATCGGTACGGAACGGGGCAAAGCACATGGGACGGGATCTTGCGGGCGACAAACACTCTGGTCGCCGGAAAGCGGGTCGTGGTCGTCGGCTACGGCATGTGCGGTCGGGGCGTGGCCATGAGAGCACGAGGACTGGGCGCGCGAGTGATTGTCACCGAAGTTGATCCGATCCGAGCCATCGAAGCCGTCATGGACGGCTATGAGGTGATGCCCATTCGCGAAGCAGCGCGCATCGGAGACATCTTCGTGACCGTCACCGGCAATCGTCATGTTCTGGATCGAGATCATCTGCTCCTCATGAAGGATGGGGCGATTGTCTGCAACGCCGGGCACTTCGATGTCGAGATCAATCTCGAAGCCCTGCGGGAGATCGCCGATCCCCCGCGCCGCATTCGGGAGTACGTCCAGGAGTACCGAATTCGCCAAACGGGACATCGAATTCTGATCCTGGCCGAAGGACGACTGGTGAATTTGGCGGCTGCCGAGGGACACCCACCGGCCGTCATGGATCTGAGCTTCGCCAATCAAGCTCTGGCCGTGGAGTACCTGGTGAAACACCACGGCGCACTGCCGCCAGGTATTCATGTGCTCCCACCCGATATTGATCAAGAGATCGCGCGGTTGAAACTCCGCGCTATGGGGATTGAAATTGATCAGCTGACCGAGGAGCAGCGTCAGTACCTGAATTCCTGGGAACACGGGACGTGAGCGGCTTCTCATCCGAGATTCGCGCATCTGGCATCAAGATGTGGAGGGTTCTTATCCATTTCTCGCTACCTTCGCCTTGAGCGCGACCGCCAGGCTCCCTCGGATCTCGGTATGAGGTCACGCCGATAGAGTGCCTTGTATCAGAATATCTCTTATCGGACTCAATGCGCCTCCCTCTCCCATCGAACGCTGACCAATCGTACGCGCGGGGGTGAGCTCAATGAACAAGAGAAGACCGGAACCACCTCCCCTCGCGTCGCTCAGTCACCAGGACTCTGCTCTTCGGCCCATCGAGCGCGCGCTCGCGCGATGTCCCCAAGCGTGAGGATGCCCACAATACGACGATCATCCAACCGGCTGACAACAGGCAGCTGAGAGATGTCCCACCGACCGAGTTTCAAGAGCGCATGTTCCAGCGTGTGATCAGGATGCGTATGCACAACTCGCTTCACCGCCACCTCGCCGAGAAGCTTGCCCCCATTTCCCCGCCCAACCTCCCGACGCAAATCGTTGACCGTGATGATCCCCACAAGCCGATTCTGCATATCCACCACGGGATAGGCATGATGCCCATAGTGCAAGGCGCGTTCGTAGGCTGCCTCGACCGTGAGCGCATCGGGCAGTGTCACGACGTCGCGCGTCATGGCCGAGGCCACCGTCATCCGACCGAGCACATGTGGCGGCGCTCGATGGGGGAGATGAACACCATCCTGCAGCAACAGGGCTTCGTACACCGGCGTGGGTGAGAGTCGGCTGGCGATGCTGTAGCTGATAGCATTGGCGATCATCAGCGGCAGAATGATGCTGTAGGTGTTGGTCATCTCGAAGATGATGAGGACGGAGGTGATGGGCGCGCGAACGGCACCCGCAAACACGGCCCCCATACCGACCAGAGCGAACGCGCCCGCCGCGCGCGTCACATCCGTGTGGAGCACATACGCTGCCAGCGTCCCCACCAGGCTTCCCAACATGCCCCCGATGAACAAGATGGGCGCGAAGATCCCTCCGGCTGCGCCAGAGCTGTAGGACACCACCGTCGCCACCAGCTTGGCGACCAAAAGCACGAGCGCGAGCTTGAAAGCGATCTCTCCGCGCAGAGCCCGCGAGAGCGTGTCGTATCCGATGCCGAAGACGCCCCGAGCGCCCCAGGCTTCCAGCGCGACAAGGCCGATGAGGCCGACGACACATCCACCCACTCCGGGCTTCACCCAGCGAGGAATGTCCCACCGGAGAAACCACTGCCGTAGCCGCAGCAGACTCGTCGTGAAAAGGACCGACAGGCCCGCTGCGAGCGCCCCCAACATGGCGTAAAACGGAAGTTCACGCGCTCCATTGAACGCGTAGGGAGGAACAGAGAACAAGGATTGCGAGCCGAGGATCCAGTGCTCGATGACCGCTGCAATCACCGAGGCGACGACAATGGCCCCAATGGACCGATGACTCAAGTCGCCCACGATCTCTTCCAGGGTGAACGTCACAGCCGCAATGGGCGTATTGAAGGCGGCGGCCAGTCCGGCCGCCGATCCGACCGGAACCAGGCTCATCAACGTGCGACGTGATACCGCCGCCAGCCGTCCAAAGAGCGAGGCGATACCGGCGCAAATCTGTACCGTCGGTCCTTCTCGCCCCAGACTCAATCCGGATCCGATGCACAGTGTGCCCAGCCCCATCTTGGCCAGGACCACTTTGAAAGGGATGCGACCGTAGTTGAGATGGTAGGCGGCCTTCACCTGGGGGATGCCGCTCCCTCGCGCCTCCTCGACGAACCGCAACAACGCGCCCGCCAGAAGTCCCCCCGCCGTCGGTATCAGCAAGAGTCCGAGGACGCGACTTCCCAACGACCACCCCATCGCCCGACCGATGAGCTGACGCTCGGCCACATCGAGGGCCAGATGAAAAGCCACAGCCGCCCATCCACAAACGGCTCCAATGAGGAGCGTCAACGCCAGCGTCTTTTGATTTTCCGCCAGCCCGAGGGCATCAAGCAGCCGAGCGGCCTTCAACTCCAGCCGATACCACCTGCGCGTCAGACGCTGCGGCGCTCTCATGCTTAATACCCGGCGCACAATCAAAAACGATCCTAACAAACCCCGCGAAAATTTTCCACGTCCGTCGCGCTTGCCCTGCGCTCCCGACGACGGCCATTCAGACACCGGCATGGAGCGACAGCCAGCGCGCGTCCTCAGAAGCTATGCTCTCGCCGGATCGCCCGGTTGAGCTTCTCAGATGCCTCAACTTCGACGGAAACGACTTCAGTGCCCGTGTAATAGGCGGCGAGAATCTCCCGAAAGGTCTGTCCGCTGCGGCCCCGACCGTGTGCTCCGTACTGACTCATGCCGACATTATGCCCCCACCCCCCACCATAGAGATCAAAGCCCGTCAGCCGCCCCACAGCATCTCGTCGGGGGACGATGGCGCTCGGGCTGTTGAGCAGCTGGAAGAAGTCCCGCAGTGTTCGCCACCCTTGTAGCATCACCACCCCATGCTCACCTACGATCTGCAGTTGAGCGATGCGTCCCGATGGGCTGCGCCGTGTCGGGACCATGTCGAGAATCGCCCCAAGCGAGAGGCCGCGCGTGCTGGCCAAACGCTCAGCAATGAACTCCACGCTGCGCGTGACTACCCATCGGTAGCGGGAGTTTCCGCTTCGTTGCGGACTGTCGAAATGATCCCAGCTCTGGCTGTAGAACACAAATGCTCCTTCGTCCGACAGAAGATCCACAGGCACCGGGAAATCACCATCATGAACGGCCCGCAGCGCCGGATGAGCATTTGACCCGGGAAGTTGATCAGCCGGAGCATTGAAGATCCATTCGATGCCCTCCGTATGCCCGCCCATCGAGGACGAGTAGAATGTGGGAACCAGTTCCCCATCCCGGACGACGACCAATCCGCGCGTGCTCTGAACAGCTGCCGTGCCGTTCGGATGTTCCGAGAGCACACCGCGATAAACTTGCGAGAGCGTCGAATCGTCAAGATCGAACCCCCGGCTGGCGAAGCGGCCTCGATTGGCCAAAGCGTAGGTGCGGGCCGCCACCGCTTGAGCCCGTAACGCCTCGGGATGAAACGAGGCGGGCATCTCGTTGGTGATGACGCCCTGCAAGTATTCTTCAAGATCAAGGACATTGACGAGCCGAAGCCCCGATTCGCCAAGGCCTGTGGCGCGCTGAATCTCAAGCACACCCCGATAGCGGGGTGGCTCAAAGGGATTCCCAGCGCGGTTCAGATTGCGACGTCGAATGCTCATGACCGTAAGGAGAACGTCAGATGCAATGGGAGCTACACAAATGCTATTCGTTATCAGACTCATAGTGATCCCGGAGGAGAACTCGATAGCGATCCCCCCAAAAGTCGCCGTGAAGGCAAAGGTCTCCCCAGCTTCCCCGAGCGCAATGGGAATGCCGCCCTCTTCACATGTCGGAGCTTCTCCAGCCGAAATCGGCTGCAGCAAGATGAAAGGTCCCGTAGCCGTGAGGACGATTCGCGAGTGCCTCTGTGCTGTACTGGTATCAAACTCCGCGAGGACCTCCCCCGATTCCGAGAAACGCGTTGGATTCAACCCAATACGAATCGTTCGCATGGGAAGAATCCGTGTCTGCGTCTGGGCCTGAACAGAACCCAAGTCCAACCAGGCACCGGAGGCAAACGAAAACCCTTCCTCTGCCTTCAGCTTCCAAAAGGCTTCGGCATCTTGATTCGCTGGCTGGTCCAGCCTGCCCTGCGCCCTCATCTCATGAACACGGTGAGAAGAAACACCGACAGCGCTGACCTCAGAAGACATATCGGCAGAGCTCCACGTGAGGGCTTCACACCACCCCCCTGCAAGAAGAACGCTCAACGCGCAAAGGCAAAAGATGCTTTTTATTATCAGACGTGATTTTCTCAGCCCTATAACTCGCAGAGAATCAGAGCGGACCTCTGTCCGACTAAGACGGCTTAGCCCTGACGGCAGGCAAGGAGCCGCATGATGCGCAGAGCATCGCCCACCAGCACCACTTGGTGGCTCCAGGTCACCTGAACACATCCCTTCCTTCCCGAGTCAACCGGTCCGGCAAATGAAGATCCCGCGCCTCAGGACCTGTCCCCGCTCGCATGCCGAAATGTCCGCGGAACCGAACACTCTTATTTCGGCTGGCGGGCAAGCCGGCGATAGTACTGCTCGACCAAGCGCCGATACTCCGGCGGGACAGCCGCTTCCTCCCCCAATCGCAGCTGGTCCGCGCCCGACCGCTCTTGCTGTCGACGGCTCAACTCCCACTCCAATCGGCGCAGGGGATCGAGCACCTGACGCTTCAAGCGCTCGATCTCCTCGGGATCGTTGAAGAGTCGCCCGGCATCGAGTCGTCGAAGCTCGGCGATGAGGCGGCTCACGTCATCCACCAGATCGCGCAGAGGCATGAGGCTACGCCGCAAAGCTTCAGCCTCCCGCACGCGCTCATCCAGTTCGCGGCGAAGTTGCCGGAGCGCTTCCCCCAGATCGCGCTCGGATCGCAGTCGAGGCCGTCCAAAGGCCGTGGCATCAGCAGTGGAGTCGCGAGCCGGTCCTCGGCTCCCTATAGGATTCCTCCATGCCTCGTCCGTGCGCCGTTCCCCAGACATCTCCCGCGACGGTTCAGCCGTCGCCCGAGCTCGCCCACCGGATTGATCGGCCCTCTCTGGCGACCCGTTCGCCCGCGACGCCTGTGGCGAGGACGAACGCGGCCCGCGCGGCGATTCTTCCCCACGAGCGCGCGCGCCTTCGCCCGATGACAGTCGGTCCCGAAGCGATTCGAGATTCTCGGCCAAGCGACGTGCGCGATCCAACGCTTCGGTCACGTGATCTCCGGATTGGCGCGATCTCACAGCCCGCGCGGCTTCGCTCAGATGACGGACGACCTCGCCCAAAGCGCGTCCGATGGCATGCTCCTCCGAAGCCGCACGGTCGAGCCATTGACGCTCAAGCCAGCGATTCCCCTGCGCGATCCGTTCCGGAAGGCGTTGACGCCGAATAGCCTCGGCAGCCGCAGAGAGGCTCCCGGCCGCGCGCGCGTCATTCTCCTGACGGGCTCGTCGCGCCGCATCCTCGATGCGCTCCCTCAAACGCGCCACCTCCTCGGCGAGCGCCGATTTTCGCTCCCGGAGCACATCGGTCGCCCGTCCGGCTTCCCGCGCCAGACGTTCGACCTCGCGCGCGATGCGCTCCTGCTGCTCGTGTGCTTGGCGCGCCTGTTCGCGCAACCGAGCGACGTCCTCTCCGAGCTGCGAACGTTGCGCCAACTGGAGCTGACGCTGCGCCGTCCGCATATGCTCCAGAGCCTGTTGCCGATGAGCGGCCGCCTCGCCCTCGGCCGAAGCGCTGCGCGCGCGTTGCAGCTCGCGCGCGGCTCGCTCCAGTTGCTGACGCACCCGATCCAGCTCTGACAGCGGTCGCTCCCGCGTCAACCGCTCCAGGCGTCGAGCCAACTCGCGCACCTCTTCGGCCAGGCGCCCATCCTCGCCCGAGCGCCCCGGGTCCCCACGAGATGCCCGCGCGGCATCTTGTCGCAAGCTCTGCTCCAGGAGCTGTTGCTGCCGCTCAGCCAATTCCCGGAGCCGGCGCTCCACCTCCTCCAACTGCCGATCGCGCGCCCGACCGCGATCGCGCTGGATCGTCTCGTACTGATTCTTCATCTTGTCCAGCTCCAGCTCGAACAGATCAGCCAAATCTTGGGCCCGCGCGCTCCCCCCACTATCGGCCCGATCGGCGAGAGCGACTTGAACCTCTCGAAAGACCGCATCGGCGCGAAGCAGGTGCTGATACGCACGCTGCTCGAAGGGCAAGGCCTCTCGCAACCGGCGCGCCCGCAGCTCATCCGCAGCGCGCCCCATCTCCTGAACGGCAGCGCTCAACGCCTCGAAGAGCTTTTTGAAATCCTCCATCTCCTCCAGGCTCTCGCCTAATCGCCGCCGCATGCGGTCCACGACCGCCTGCACGTCCTCGCGCAGCTTGGTCTGCGCCAACTCGAGCGTATTCACGTTCGCTTGAAATTCCTCGCCCGAGACGCGATCCTTCTCTCGAAGGACGCGCCACGTGGCGGCGATGATCTCTTTCTGCCGCTCGGCGAAGGCGCCCTCGCGCTCTTCCGCCCCCTGACCGGTTGGCGCCTGTTGCGCCTGACGGAATCGCCGATCGAAAGGACGTACTTCGAGGAAGTAGATGTCGCTCACCGCCTCGCCAGGTCCAGTCACCGTGTTCGTATCGCGCGCCCTGACGTAGTAGCTGATCACATCGCCGGGCTCCAGATTCAGTTCCTCCAGGAAGAACGTATGCGAGCCTGTGATCGCCCGAACAGGCGCGCCCGACGCTCGGCCTGCGCGGTGAAGGATGACCGTCTGTTCGGGTCCACCATTGACCGAGTAGCGCAATTCCACCAGAGCGACGCCATAATCGTCCTCGACGCGCGCCTCGGTGAAAACTTCCTGAATGGCCGTCACCTTCAGATCGCGCCCCGGCTTCTCGATGACGATCGTCGGCGGCGCGTCCTCAAGCGCCGTGATGGTGTACTCGCGCGAGGCCGCATATTCCTCCCCGACAAATGGCCGCACGCGAACGTGGTAGCGCGCATCCCTCCGGATGACAATCTGCGCCGTGAAGCGCGCCTCCCCCTCGGGTGCCATCGCCACCGACGTCCCATCATCGAAGACCAATCGCGCCTCGCGCACGCGCCCATTCAGATGGGCGATCACCGTCACGCGCGTCCCCTTCACCGCCGTGATCTCCCCTCCGTCGTCCACCTTTCGCGGCGCGTGCCCCGTGTACGCCGGATACGCGTAGATCATCTCCAGCCGACTCACCCGCGGCCAGTCCACGACCTCGATCCGGAATGTGGGAGAGCGAACGGCGCGGGCTTCCACATAGTATTCAACCGTCTGCCGGAGATCCGAGAAGAGGAACCGAAAGGTTCGAGGCTCCACGCGCTGCATCGCGTGTTCCTGCCAGTTCGATTCCCCGCGCGGTCGAAAGACCAGACGCGCCGATTCCGCCTCGAAGTTGTGCAGCGTGGCCGTCACGACCTGATCCAGGCCACGGGGAACGCGCGCATCTCCCGGGTGCACGCGAATCGCGAAATTGGGCGGCGCGGTGATCCCCCACGGCCAATAGAGCCGCTGCCAACCCGTGCGCAACGATCCCGGACCAAGCAGCGCCAACGCTCCAAAGAGAACGACAGGGGCAATCGCCAAGATCGCTCGAAGGCGCAAGACGCGCGTCGGCAGCACGCTCTCCCGACTCACCGTCGAACACTGCGCGAGAGCGTCAGCGATCAACCGCCGAACGATCACCGAAGAGAAGCCGCCAGCACGTTCGCCCGAAGAGACGACCGTCCCCGCCACAGCCGCCCTCGATGGAGCGAGGATCTCGACGGCAGTCACCAGCCGATCCTCCAATCGCGGCTCCCGCTCCTCGATGAAGCGCGCGAAGGTCACTTCATCGGGACGACGACGCAGTGGTCGAAAGACGCATACGTACGCCGCCCCGAGAAGAATGACGATCGTGCCCACGCGAAGGACCATCATCGTCCCAGGCGCCACGGGCGCGCGCGCCGCCACGATCCCCGCCAGAACTATCCACCCGAGGACCGCCAGCGCTCCATACGCCGCGCGCTCAAGCAGATGTCCCCACATCCAGCGCCGACGCAGGCGACGAACGAGGTGCAGCAATTCCTCCGACGAATGCATCATCATCACCACCCCCTCCCTTCCCCTCGCAAAGAGGCGCCGACCGGACGACGTCGTCCGGAAGCGCGCTCGGCCAGGATGGCTTCCGAGAGAAGCAGCAGAATGGTGGCCAGCAGCAGCGCGCGCCATGCCCGGCTTCGCTCCGCCGCCACGAGATCCCCCTGGGATACTCCCGCATCCGCCGCACGCTCATCCCCAGCATTCAGGGCAGAGCCACGCAGACCCGATTCCCGCCCGCCCAGGGAGGCCAGGAATTGGTCGAGCTCCGCCCCCACCATGGGTCGCACATCCGACTCTCCCGCCTCGACATTGACCGCGATGGGCTCCTCCCCACGCAGACGCCGCAGGTGATAAAAGCCCACGTGCTCCGGAGTGAATCGTCCCGCCCGCTCCTCATCGAACCGCAGGCGTTCTCCATCGGGCGCTCGCACGATGACCGACGCTTCGGAGCCCTCCACGGCGATGCTCTCCCCCACGCGGAAAAATGGCGGCGGCGAGGGTCGTCTCACCGCCATGAGCATTTGATGCAGCAGTGGAGCATACAGCGGCGTGAGTGGGAGCGTGCTCCAACGCGCATCGAGACCGAAGGCGAGCAGAATCACCTTCCCCCGTCCGCGCGTGATCTCCACAATGGCCGGTCGCCCATCCGAAAACCGCGCCAGAACGAGAATCGCCGAAGAAGGCGCGCCCCCGCCCGTCGCATCGAGCACCAACCCGGCATATCCGGAGAATCGCACGCGGGAGAAATTCGCCCGCCGCGGATCCGCAAAAGGACGAAAGATCGGATGCTCGGTCGCGATCTCCGCGAGCAACGCGGGCTCCCTCAGGGACCCCCCAGGCTCCTCCATGCGCACGCCCAGCCATGATCCGAACGCCGCATTGAACGCGCGCGCTTCCGTCTGAGGACCAAGCGCCAGAATCATCCCCCCGCCTTCTGTGACGAACCGACGAAGGGCCGTCGCCCATCTCGCGTCAAGGGCGATGGGATCCACGACCACCACCGCCTCAGCATCCGCGACTTCCACCACGGGGACTCCACGGTGAGATGCCCCTCTGGCCTCCGCGACCGTTCGCACGACGACCCGCTCCGGGCCGAAAGCGTCATCGGCCAAAAGGGCTTGCTGCACGTAGAAGCTCGCCCGCTCTGACGGCGCGCGCGAGCCTTCCAGAATGAGCACCGGCTTCGGCAGCTCGCGCCGCAGGACGAGGAGGAAGCGATCGTCCTCGGGCAGCCGATCAGAATCCGCTTCGAGACGAACCCGATTGTTCCCCGGATCGAGGGGGACGTCGGTGAATTCGACCGTCGCGACGGCATCGGGATCAAGTTCGATCACCCGCTCTTGAACGAGCCGATCATTGACCGAGAGGCGAATTCTCATGCGCGCTCTCGCGCTCTGGAAATTCCCCATGCGCACAAGGAGGCGCCGCGGGGTTCCATCCACGCCCGAGAGCACGCGCGCGTCCACGATGGCGCGGTTCTCACCCCCCTCAGAGGCGACCGGAATCGGCACCACGCGCACATCGCCGGGGAGACGCCACCCGGATCCGCTCACCTGCCGCTCCGAACGATGGAAATCCGAGATGAGATAGATGATCTTCTCCCCCTCCTCGGCGTTCTCCACAAGCGCGAGCGCCGCCTGCAACCCGCGCGCATAATCGGTCGCGCGAAACGTCGGACGAAGCCCCCGCACAGCCGCGCGCGCCGCCTCTCGATCGCGTCCCAGTGGCGCGCGAACCTCCGCGGTCGTGGAGAACCCGATCACGCCCACGCGGGCCCCATCAGGAGCGCGCGCCAGAATCTCCTCGGCCTTCTCCTGCGCCCGCGCGAAGCGCGCCCCATAGCGCATGCTGAACGAGCAGTCCAGCAGCACGACGAGCGCCGTCCCGGACACCCCCTCCGCTCCATGACCGCGCCAATACGGACGCGCGAACGCCAGAACGAGCAGCAGCAATGCCCCCGAGCGCAGCAGAAAGAGCAGCCAATACCGCAAGCGCCGGCGCCGATGGATGGGCTCAGGCAACCCGCGCAAAAACAAGACCGATGCGAACAGGACGCGGTGCTGAGGCTCCCGCCGCCTCAGATGAATGAGCACGGGCACAAGGAGCGCGAGCGCGCCCAGCAAGAACCACGGACTCAAAAACGACATGGCGCGTCCTCCCCCTTACGGCCAGCGAGCCCGCCGCCCGAGGTAAGCGAAGAGCGCCTCATCGAGCGGCTGTGTCGTGAACATCCGCTGATACCCGATCCCGTGCGCGCGACAGAAGCCCTCGATCTCGTCCAGATGCCGACGCACTGCCTCGCGATAGCTGGCCCGCAACGCTTCGGGAGCCACGGGCACGTCTTCTCCCGTCTCTATGTCCACAAAGCGCGCGGCTTCGGTGAACGGAAACTCCACCTCCGATTCGTCCAGAATCTGAAAGACGATGAGGTCCTGCCCATGAGCGCGAAGAAGCCGCAGGGCGGGGCCGAGCGTCTCCGGCGGCTCGTAGAGGTCCGAGAGCAGCACGACAAGGCTGCGTCGCCGCAGGCGCTCGGCGATGCGCCGCAGAGCCTCGGAGATCGCCGAAATCCCCCCCGGCTTCATCCGCTCCAACGCGCTCAAGATCCGATGCAGTTGGCCCGGACGCAATCGCGCGGGAATGGAGTCCACGATGCCGCGATCGAAGGTGATCAACCCCACGGCGTCGTTCTGTCGCGTCGCCAGATACGCGAGCGAAGCCGCCAGGTAGCACGCATATTCCCGCTTCTCGATCGCCGGGGGGAGCCGACCGGGGTCCCCAGGCGATCTGGAGATCGCCTGGGGCGCCCACCGATAGGTCATCGAGGCGCTCACATCCAGCAGCACATACACGCGCGTGTTCGTGTCGCCACGGAACTTCTTGATGTAGGTGCGATCGGTCCGCGCCAGCACCTTCCAATCGAGATAGCGCAGATCGTCGCCGGGCATGTACGGGCGATACTCCGCGAAATCCATACTGAAGCCGGTGCGGGGCGAGCGGTGCAGACCGGCCAGGAACCCCTCGACGACCGTCCGCGCCAGAAGCTCCAGCGAGGCGATCTTCGCCAGTACCTCGGGGCGCAGGAATCGAAATGTCGGACGGGCGTCGTTCATACCGAGAGTCCCGATGCCGGTTCCGGCACCGCCTCCAGCAGGCGACGCACGATCTCCTCCGAGGTCACGCCTTCGGATTCGGCCTGGAAGTTCACGAGGATGCGATGGCGCAAGACGGGATAGGCCAGCGCCCGCACATCCTCGCACGAGACATGGTACCGCCCGTTCAAGATGGCGCGGGCTTTCCCCCCCAGGATGAGGAACTGCGACGCGCGCAGGCTCGCTCCCCAATTGACCCAGCGGCGCACGAAATCGAAGGTCCCATTCTCAGGACGGCTGGCCCCCACCAAGCGCACCGCATAGCGGATGACCGGATCGGCGGCCGGCACCTGCCGAATCAATCGCTGGAACTCGACGATCTCCCGCCCCGTGATCTGCCGCTCGACGACGACGTCCTGCGGCGCCGTCGTCGCCCGCACAACCTCCACCTCCTCGTCCTCGCTCAGGTAGCCGATCCGGATATTGAACATGAAGCGATCCAGTTGCGCCTCCGGCAACGGATACGTCCCCTCCATCTCGATCGGATTCTGCGTGGCCAGCACGAAAAAGGGCTTCGGCAGCTCGTACGTCGCCCCCTGGACCGTCACCGCCCCCTCCTGCATGGCCTCCAGCAACGCCGCCTGCGTCTTCGGCGGCGTCCGATTGATCTCATCCGCCAGGACGATGTTGGCGAAGATCGGCCCCGGGACGAAATGAAAATGCCGCTTGCCCGTCGTCCGATCCTCCTCGATGATCTCCGTCCCCGTGATGTCGCTCGGCATGAGATCCGGAGTGAACTGAATGCGCTTGAATTTCAGATCGAGGGCGTTGGCGATGGTCTTGATCAAGAGCGTCTTGGCCAGCCCCGGCACCCCCGTGATGATCGAATGCCCGCCGACGAAGAGCGAGATGAGTACCTGTTCGATCACCTCCTCCTGTCCGACGATCACCTTCCGAATCTCTCGCAGGATCTGCGCCTTCGCCCGGACGAGTCTCTCCAGCAGCTCCTCATCGCGGGTGGGATCAATGGCTTTGTTGGTGAGCATCGCGTCGCTCTCCTTCCTCCGCAACATCAATGCGTCAGCGCATAGATGGCGTAATTCACGCCGAATTTGAAGGCCTCGTTCGTCTGCTCGATGGGCGCGAAGGGGTCATCCGACCACTCCCAGTATTCGCTGATGTCGTTGTTGTAGTTGACGATCATCATCAAGCGCCCCCTCTTGTCCGAGAGGCCGAAGAACTTGGGCACCCCCTCCCCATAGGGGGGCGTCACCTCGAGCGTCCGAATGCTGAAGAAGCAGTTGAAGATGGGATGAGAGAGCTCCAGCTCCTCCAGCTCCAACTCCGGGAAGGCGCGGCGCAGATGCGCGCGGAGATTCTCCAGCGCCCACTCCTCACGGAAATCGTCCACAATGAGGAAGCCGCCGCGCAGCAGATACTCCCGCAAGCCCTCGATCTCCCGATCGCTCAAATCCATGAACCCCACCTCGCACAGATAGGCGAACGGGTATTTGAACAATCGGGGATCGTCAAAACGGAGGATCACCTCGTCCGGATGCACCCGCACAAGGCTCACCTCGCTCAGGATCCGCATCAGATGGCGCCCACCGCGCGGATAATCGTGCGCCCATGGCGGCACGGCTCCGAAGAACGCACGCGAGGAGAACCGCCCTCCATACTGGATGCGCGCGAAGGTGAACCGATTCGAAGGCGCGTCCGAATCAGGCCCCGACGGGGACGCGCCCCTCGATGGAGCCCCTCCCATGAGCAAACAGATCGCGCCCCCGATGATCCAGAGGCGCGCCTGAAGCGAGCGTCGGCCATCCCATCTCCTCATCTTCACCTCCCCACGCTTCACTTCTCGACGAGTTTCAGCAGAAGCGCCAGTGCCTTCTCAAATCCGGGCGCGATCTCCAGCGCGCGCAAGACCTCGCGTCGCGCTTCATCCGGCGCCCCTTTCGCCAACAGGGCTCGCGCGAGCTGATAATGGACCTCGGCGCGATCCGGCGGATCCAAATGGAGCGCAGCCGAGAAGGCGCGCACGGCGCGCTCCGGCCGCCCCTGTTCCAGATAGAATTCGCCGGCCTGCATCTGCACGTCGCGATCCAAAGGAGCGAGCGCCAGAAGCGCTTCGACCGCCCCCCCGGCGATCTCCTCCCACGGGATCCGATGCGCCTTCCGCCCCAGCTTCAGCGCCAGGCGCAAGATCCACCAATGCAGCTCGGGATTCGCCTCCTCGCGAGCCGCCCACGGCTGCAGCACCTGCAAGGCCTCAGCTTCCTCGCCGCGCTCCTCGAGGATCGCCGCGAGCACCTCGCGAGCATTCCCCGGTCTCGTGTCGAAGGGGAAAAGACGAATGGCCTCGCGCAAATGGACGAGGGCCGAAGCGACCTCCCCCCGCGCCCGATACAGATGCCCCAGACGAAGGTGCGCGACGAAATTCTCCGGCTGCCTCGCGAGCACCTCGCGCAATTCCTCCTCCGAGACCTCCGATCGCTGAAGCAACGATACATCGAGGCGCGCCAGATACGGCCCGATCTCCTGAACGACGCGCTCGCGAAAGAGGCGATCGAGCTCGTCCGGCGTGAGGCCGAGCGCCTTCTGGAAGACACCCTCGGTGCGCTCCCCCCGCCGATACAGCTCGAGCATCTGTCGCACGCGCTCGAAGCCGAACCGCTCCAGGAGGAACGCGACGATCGCCCCCGCCTGGAAATAGGCGAGCGAGAGCGCCTGCGGAGACGACGGGCGAAGGAACGCCGCCTCCAGCTGCCGCAGGGGGACGAATCGCCCCTCGCCGAAGGCGCGCACGGTCTCGAGCGTCCACTGAGCCCCCCATCCCGCGGAGTCCCCTCGCGATCCGAAGAGCGCGTCAGGTGCCTCTCGCATCCGCCACTCCTCGGAGACGGAGATGCCCTCGGAGAACCATCGCGGGATCCGATAGGCCGTCGCCTGCAGCGTGATCACGTGCGCGAATTCATGCCAGGCCGTGCTCGCCCAGTTGAACGACCCGCGCGGGCGCGCCGACGGCGAATCCATGGCGATCACACGCCCGAAGCACGCGCCGAGCGCCCCCAGGCCCGGCAGCCCAATGGTCCGCACGGCGAAGTCCTCGTGGTTCGGGAACACTTCGACGATGATCGGCCCTTCAGGACGAAACCGATACCGCTCGGTGAGCTGCGCGTACGCCCGCTCGAGCAGCTCGGCCACAAGCGGCGCCAGGACCGGACTCTCACGCGGAGCTATGCGGATGAGGAAATGCTCGGTGATCGTCTCCTGATATTCTCGCATGCGGTCGAGCAGATCGAGCGTGTTCTTCACCCACACGTTGAACGGATCGCCGGCGAAAGCGCGCTCCAGAGCTTCATGCCCCTCAGCGTCGCGCCCGATGCGCAGCAGGTTGAGCCCCAGGGTCGCCCACGCGCGCCACAGCCACGGCGACAGCTCCACGGCCTTCCGCGCGAATCCGACCGCTTCCGGATACCGGCGATTGAGCACGGCGAAATCGGCGAGCGTCGCATACACCTCCCCATACCGCGGATTCACGCTCTGCACCCGCCGAATCTCCTCCTCCAGCTCCGCCGTGCGGTCTCGCAAGTAGAACCCCACGGCGCGATAGGCGCGCGTCGAGAGCGAATGCGGATTCACGCTGAGCGCTTCCTCCAGATGGCGCTCGGCGGCTTCGATCTCCCCCACTTCCAGCAGTAACGCAGCCGCCAGATCATGCGCTTCAACCAAGCGCGGATTCACTGCGAGCGCCCGCTGAACATGCGCCCACGCTTCCCCTCCACGCTCCAGCCGCACGCTGCGGGCCAATCCCAGATGCGCGCGCGCGCACTGTGGATTGAGGCGCAGCGCCTCGCGGAAGAAATCAGCGGCCTCCGCGTAATTGTACTTCTCGACGAAGAGCTCGCCGGCTTGCAGGTACGCCTCCAGGAACGAAGGATCGCGCTCGATCGCTGCGGCGTAGAGATCGTTCGCCTCATGCGGACGATCCAAATACGCGAGCGCGCGCGCCATCCACGTCCAGTCCTCCGCCGAGCGCAGCCCGCGCTCGATGGCCCGCTGACGGAGTTGCTGAAACACCTCGCGCGCTTCCTCAATGCGCCCCATCTGCCAGAGGACTCGCCCCTTCTGCACGCCGGCCCGCAGAAAGCCCGGCCATCCCTCGCGGGCGAGCGCCCGATCCAACGCGGCCAAAGCCTCCCGATACCGACCCGTCGCCAGATACACCTCCCCGAGCCACATCTCAATGCGCGCCGTGTCCGACTCTCCCACCGAAGACGCCCGCCTCAGGAACTCGCGCGCCATCCGTTCAGCATCCTCATATCGCCCCATCTCGACAAAGGCCATGATCGTTCCCTCAATGGCGCGCGTCTGTTCCGGATCCCGTTCGAGCACGGTGCGGAAGAGGGCGATCGCCTCGGCATACTCCCCCCGTCGCAACTTCTCCATCCCCGCTTCCAGCGGCGATTGCGCCCAGGCTCGCCCGCCCCCACACAGAACAGCGAGCACAAGCACAAGCACCCCGCTCCCGCCTCGCGCTCCGAAGAGGAGCCACGACCCATGCGCGTGAGCTCTGGCGCCCCGGTGAATCATGGCTTCTTCCCCCGCGCATGGATGCGCTCGGTGATCCGAGCCAGCTCCACCAGCCACCGTTCCAACTCCCGCTCGTAATCCTCCAGACGCATCTCGGCCTTGCGAGCCTTCAACGCCTCGATCTTCTGCAAGAGCGCATCGCGCTCGCGCAAGAGGGCGCGCAGCTCCTCGTCCGCTTCGTCCACCTCGGCCGGCGCCTCCAGGTACACCATTCGCGCCCGCGCGCCATCTCCCCCCGAGAGCTCACCATGCCCCACGCCATCGCCATCATCATCCAACAGGGGATGCTCGGTCGCCAAAAGGCCCCGTTGCGCATAATGCTCCGCCGTCCTCCGAGTCGCGAAGGCGAACGCTTCGGCAAGCGATATGCGCCCGTCTTTATTCGTATCGGCTCGCGCATCCGTGAAGGCCTCGATGAGATAGTGAGCGAAGACCGGAGCCTGCTGCTCTCGCCCACTGCGCGTGGCCGTGATGACGATCCTCCCGGGCCGGCTCACGACGGGGAGGAAAGCGCCGCTGGCGCTCGCCGTATTCACGAAGACGACAGAACGCGCTCTCACGCTCGCCAGAAGCGCGTCGAAATCCTCCGCCGAGAGATCCGGCCCCACAAGATGGAAATATCCGCGCTGGCCATCGAAGCTCCCATGCCCGATCAGAATGATGAAGAGCAGACTCTCCTCAGTGCTCTCCGTGCGCAGCCGCTCGAACACGCGCCGGAGAGCTTCGGCCGTCGCCCGCGCCGCCTGTGGGGAACATCCCCGGCCCTCGGGCGTGAGCACAAAGACATGCTCCGGACGAAATCGCCACCGCTCGATGAAGAGTTGGCACAGACGCTCCGTCCACGAAGTGAACGTGCGCTCGAAGGCCGGATCTCCGCCCAGGCCGCGCACGATCACCGCGAACCGCAGATCCTGTGCCACCTTCTGCGGTGACGCGAGCGCCCCACCTCGCCACACAAGGAGTAGCGAGGCGACTACCATCAGCCGCTCGAGCCATGGCGCCGTCATATCAATCCTCGCCTTCGTCGCACACTCCACTCGAGCGAGAGCAGCCCCACCAGGAGCACGAACACAATCGGCATATCCCACAGCTCTTTGGTCACACGAATCGAATGCTCCGCGGCCACGTACTCCAGCTCCGCAGGCAGCGTCTCCGCCTCCGACAACGGAGCATATCGCCCCCCGGTCTCACGAGCCAGCCACTTCAACAGCTCGATGTTCTGTCCCGCTTCGCGATACTCCCGATCCGGCACGCGGACCACCAGCTGAGCTTCGGCGTGGCCCAGCTCCCGATCGCCCCGCCGCGCGCGCGCCTGAAGCCGATAGATCCCCGGTTCTCGCACGAGGATCCGGCCGACATACTCCCCTTCACTGTCCGGAGCAGGGTTCACGCGCACACGTTCGGTCACCCCCTGTGGAGTCTGCACCTGAACGTCCAGAGCGGCATCCGCCACGGGGCGGAAAAGCTCATCCCGCACCTCGACGCGAACAGGCACATCGTCTCCCACCTCGTACGTGTCCGCATCGGTCAGGAGATTCACCGGATCATCGGCGGAGCTGACCAGATACCGCAACATCTGCTTCCAAAAGGTCTCGTGCGAGAGATCCGCCGAGCTCATCTCCATCTGCCACCGCCAGGAGTCCGATGGAGTGAACGCGAGGCCCAGACCCCGTCCGTACCGCTGCACGGCCAGCAAGATCGGGCGGATGCCGTCACGCGACTGCTTCACCCCTTCCAGCACGACGATGGCACCGGGCTTGGCGCGCGTGAAAGTCTCCGGCACGGTCACGCGCGGCAAGGCGCGCCAAGCGCGTTCATTGGCTCTCGGATCGGTCGCCAACCGCGCGAGGGGATGCTCGCGCCCGGCCTCGGTCACCACCGGCGCATACGCCGAGACCTCCGTGGAGTCCTCACGCGGAACCTCCGAGGGCCGCCGCAGCTCCACCGGCAAAACATCCGCGAGCGGCGTCAACGCATACCCCCCGGCCGAGAACGCGCGCGGCCCTCCCAACATGAGCATCCCCCCACCTCGCCGGGCGACAAAGGCCTCCAGCCACTCCAGTTGCTCGCGCGTGAAGAATCCGGCCTCCACACTCCCCAGGATCACCCCTTTGAATCGGAACAGTTCCTCCGGCCGCTCCGGGAATCCCCTCACCAGCTCCTCCCCACTCTCGACACCCTGCCGATAGAACTTCCCCTGAGCCGTGCGCACGACCGAGACGAGATTGAGGTGCTCATCATCGGCCACAGCCGCGCGAATCTTCCCATATTCCCATCGGGGCTCCCCCTCGATGTAGAGCACGCGCGCGACCTCGTCGCGCACCTCGACGATCGCTTCCACGCGATTGTTTTCCACGATCGGCTCGTGCGGGTGCGGATCAGCGCTGAACACGTATCGGTGTATCCCCACCTCAACGGGCGTGAATTCGAGGGAGACCGCCTGCGGCCCCGACTCTTCCGCGCATTCGATCTCCTCGCTCTGCAGCGTCCGCCCATCTTCGGTGACGCGGAGCCTCACGCGACGAGGCGACGCCTCCCCACATCGCACAAGGAGATCGGCCTTCACCGAAGACCCTTGCAGAATCCGTCGCGGGACATTCACCCGCACCACCTCGACGTCGCGCGCGATCTGCTCCTGCCCCACGCCGATCGTGTGAAGGGGAACGCGCCGCGCGAGAAAGAGCGAGGGGATCGTCGAGAGGTCCCGCGGCACATTATGTCCGCCATCGCTGATGAGGAGGACCGCCGCCAGAGGCTTCTCCAGAGGAGTCGCCAGGACACGCTCGAGCCCGGCACCGAGATCCGTCCGCACGGGCCCCTCGCCCGATCCGAAGATCGCGCGGGGCGCCCCCGACGCGCGCGCCGACCAGGAGAGGTCCTCTCCGCTCAGCGAGAAGAGGCGCACGTCGAATTTCGCCGTGAGCTGGCGCAGAAAAGGGCTCTCCGGCGCCAGAAGCGCCCGCACAGCCTCCAGGCGAGACCGGCCGTCCACGTCCGAGATCCTCATGCTCACGGAATCATCCACCAGGAGCGCGACCGTCGCACTGTGCGGGATGACCGACGGGACGATCACAACGGGTTGCAACAAGCAAAAGATCAAAAGCAGAAACACCCCGAACCGAAGGCCGATCAAGAGGGCCTTCAGGCGACGAGGGAGCGGCTGACGAACGCGCCGCACGATCACATAGGCGCCACCGAGCGCCACCGCCCCGAACGCCATCCACGCGCTCGTCGAGGAGAGCGCGGCGAACGAGAGCTCACCGCGCTCGAAGACGACCGGCGGATATTTGAAGAGCCATTCAAACACGCGATTCACACGACATCCTCACCACAAGGGACGTTCCCGCGGCTCTCCCCGGTTGCGTCATTCTCCTGGCGCCCGCGCGCCGCGTCCCATCACCTCACTCCTCATCCCGCGAGGCCCTGACGATCTCCCGATCGCCGTGGGATTCCTCGTGTGCCCGGGCGATTATACCACACTCGATCCGCCTCGAACACGAGAGGTCAAACGCTCGGCGCCGCGCCCCTGGACGAACGCGCGCGCTCTCTGTTACCCTGCTCTCGAACGATGCGCGATCAGATGCGGACATGCGCGATCATCGGCTTCGGCCGCTTCGGTCGGCTGCTGGCCCGCATCCTTCGCGAAGAGTTCCCCGTCCTCGTGTATGATCGGCGCCCCGATCCGGCTGCCGCGCGCGAGCTCGATGTCGAGCTCGTCTCCCTGGAAGCCGCGTGCGCGGCCGATGCGCTCTTTTTCGCCGTCCCCATCTCGGAATTCGAATCGGCCATTCGGGAGGCGCGCGCGCATCTTGGCCCGGGCCGGCTGATCCTGGATACCTGCTCGGTCAAAGTCCACCCGATTGAAGTCATGCGCCGTGAGCTACCGCCGTGGGTGGAAGCTCTGGGGACGCATCCGCTCTTTGGCCCCGATAGCGCTCGGGATGGTCTGCAGGGATTGCGCATCGTCTTCTGCCCGGTGCGCGTGAGCGCCACCACCTTGCAGTTCTGGCGCGCCTTCTGGCAGCGGCGCGGCGTACAGGTGATCGAGATGTCCCCGGATGAGCACGACCGGCGAGCCGCCTATTCCCAGGGCATCACGCACTTTGTCGGCCGCGTCCTCGGCGAGTTGCCTCTGGAATCGGGAGAGATCACGACCAGAGGCTTCGAAGCCATCCGGGGGGTGATTGAGCAGACGACCCACGACACGTGGCAGCTCTTCCACGATCTGCAGCACTACAACCCCTACACGCCACAGATGCGCGAAGACCTCATCCGCGCCTTCGTGACCGTCATGCTGAAGCTCTATCCCGATGATCCGACGCTCAAGGCGCTCGCCCGCGCCCAGCGCACCAGACGCGGAGCGGAAAAGAAAGCCCACGCGGAATCACAGGAACGCTCTCGACGCGCGCCGAAGGAGACCTCCGAAGCACCCACGGAGCGATGACCGACAGTCACTCCCATTCGATCGTGCTCGGCGGCTTCGAGCTGATGTCGTAGACGACGCGATTGACCCCCCGCACTTCGGAGATGATGCGATTGGCCATCCGTTCGAGGACCTCATGGGGCAGGCGGACCCAATCGGCCGTCATCCCATCCACACTGCTGACGACGCGAATGGCGATCGTCTGCTCATACGTGCGCTCATCACCCATGACGCCGACGCTGCGAACCGGAAGCAGAACGGCGAACGCCTGCCACACCTGCTCGTAGAGCCCCGCGCGCCGAATCTCCTCGAGGACGATCGCGTCAGCCGCGCGCACAAGCTCCACACGCTCCGGGGTGACCTCGCCGAGCACCCGCACGGCCAAGCCGGGACCGGGGAACGGATGTCGCTCCAGGATCTCTCGCGGAACGCCCAGGTGCCGCCCCACCTCGCGCACCTCGTCTTTGAACAACTCGCGCAAGGGCTCGAGCAATCGGAAGCCGAGCTGCTCGGGCAAGCCCCCCACATTGTGGTGGCTCTTGATGACCGCCGATGGGCCTTTGACCGACGTGGACTCGATCACATCGGGATAGGTCGTCCCCTGCACGAGGAACTCCACAGGGCCGAAGCGCGCCGCTTCCTCTCGGAAGACGGCGATGAATTCCGCGCCGATGATCTTCCGCTTCTCCTCAGGATCGGTGACCCCGCGCAGTCGGCGCAGGAAGCGCTCTCCAGCGCGCACGCCGTGCACGCGCAACCCCATGCTCTCATAGAGACGAAGCACCTCCTCGAACTCTCCCCGGCGCAGCAGGCCATTGTCCACGAAGAGACAGATCAAGCGCGGGCCGAGCGCACGTGCCGCCAACGCGGCCGCCACCGAGGAATCCACGCCACCAGAGAGCGCGCACAGCGCGCGCCCCGATCCCACCTCCTTGCGCATCCGCTCGATGGCCGACTCGATGAACGCGCTCAAGCGCCACTGACCGCGACATCCGGCGATGTCGAAGAGGAAACGCCGCAGGATCTCCCGCCCATGCGGGGTATGGGCGACCTCGGGATGAAACTGCACGCCGTAGAGCCGACGCTCCGGGTGAGCGATAGCCCCCAGAGCCCGCTCCGTGCGCGCCAGAACCTGAAATCCCTCCGGCGGCTGCTGCACCTCATCGCCGTGGCTCATCCACACGGTCATCTCGCGCGGCAGTCCGGCGAAGAGCGGACTCTCGCCCACCACCTCCAGGCGCGCCGCCCCGTATTCCCGTCGCTCCGAGGGAACGACGCGCCCGCCCAGCACGTGCGCCATCAATTGCACGCCATAGCAGATGCCGAGCACGGGAATCCCCAGGTCCCACAGCGCCGGATCGCAACGCGGCGCCCCCTCCTCGTAGACCGATCTCGGTCCCCCGGAGAGGATGAGCGCGCGCGGCCGCCGCTCTCGGATGCGCTCAAGAGGGAGATGAAAGGGCACGATCTCCGAATACACGCCCAATTCGCGCACACGCCGACTGATCAACTGCGTGTACTGCGAACCGAAGTCCAGGACGAGGACGACCTCCGAGGGACTCGACTCCGTCCTCATCTCTGAGAAGCGCGCTTCCGCTGACATTCCCGACAAATCCCCCAAATGCGCAGACTGTGATCCACCATCTGAAAGCCGTGCCGCCGCACGACCTCGGCCTGGATGTTCTCCAGTTGCTGGCTGAAGAACTCCGTAATCCCCCCGCACTCGATGCAGATGAGGTGATCGTGATGCTGCTCGTCCAGTCCCCGCTCGTAGTGCGTGTAGCGATCCCCGAGCTGCATGGAGCGGGCGATCCCGCACTCGGTGAGCAGCTTGAGCGTGCGATAGACCGTCGTGAACCCGACGGTCGGATCGCGCTCCCGCACCTTCCGATAGAGATCCTCACTCGTGATGTGCTTCTCGCTCTCCAGGAACGTCTCCAGGATGAGATCGCGCTGCGCCGTGCGCTTCAACCCCTTCCGACGCAGATACTCGTAGAAGAGGCGTTTCTCCGGACGCTCCTCGGAGGCGGCCGTCTTCGCCGCCGACGCCGAAACGCGCGGCGCCTTCGTCTTCGATCCGGTCATCGGCGATCTCCTCGCGCATATTCTATCACAGCCACTCGCCCTCCGGCGCTTCGAGCCTCCGAGCGCGACTCAGAGGAGCCTCTGCTTGGCGTGCTGAAGCCACCGCTTTGCTTCCTCCGGGGAGAGCCGCTCCACATCCAGAGCGCGCAGCTCGTCCAGAAGCGAGCGCTGGGCGGTCTCAAAGAGCGAGGGTTGGCGTTTCCACCCCTCTCGACCGGGCAAATGCTCGACCAGCCGCGGCCGCCCCAGGGGATCCAGCTCGTTCGCCTCCAGGTTCTCCAGAATCTCCCGGGCGCGCGCGATCACCGACCGCGGCAGCCCCGCCAATCGCGCGACCTCAATCCCGTAGGATTTGTTCGCACTCCCCTCGACGACCCGGTGCAGGAAGAGGATCTCCCCCTTGGCCTCCTTGACCAGGACCTGATAATTCCTCACCCCGGGCAGGACACGCGCCAGCTCCGTCAGCTCATGGTAGTGCGTGGCGAAGAGCGTCTTGGCCGCATGATTGGCATTGTTGTGCAGATACTCGACCACGGCCCATGCGATCGAGAGCCCATCAAAGGTGGCCGTCCCGCGCCCCACCTCATCCAATAAGACGAGGCTCCGCGGCGTGGCCGTGTTCAGAATCTTCGCCGTCTCGATCATCTCCATCATGAACGTCGAGCGTCCGCCCGCGACGCTGTCCGATGATCCCACGCGCGTGAAGATGCGATCCACCAGGCCCAAGCGCGCCTCTTCGGCCGGGACGAACGACCCCATCTGCGCCATCAGACAGATGAGCGCCGCCTGACGCAAATAGACACTCTTGCCCCCCATGTTCGGCCCCGTGATGATGAGCACCCGATCGGTCGTGTTGTTCATGTGGAGATCGTTCGGGACGAATCGGCCCAATTGCGCCTCGACGACCGGATGGCGCCCGGCGCGAATGTCAATCTCATCGCCCTCGGTCACCACAGGACGCCGGTAGTGGCGACGGACGGCCGTCTCCGCCAAAGCCGCCAAGACATCCAGATGCGCCAGCGCGCGGGCCGTCGCCTGCAGGCGCCGCGTCGCCCGCGCGACCTCCTCGCGCACCCTCAGAAACAGCTCCCGTTCCAGTTGGAGGATGCGTTCCTCAGCCCCGAGGACCTTCGCCTCGTACTCCTTCAGCTCCGGCATCGTGAAGCGTTCGGCCCCGACCAGCGTCTGCTTCCGTTCGTACTCGGGCGGCACCAGATGGAGATTCGCCTTGCTCACTTCGATGAAATAGCCGAAGACCTGATTGAACCTCACCTTGAGCGAAGGGATACCCGTTCGGATCCGCTCCCGCTGCTCCAGTTGGGCGATATAGCTCTTGCCATCGGTGGCCAGGGCGCGCAATTCGTCCAATTCGGCGTGGAAGCCGCTGCGGATCGTCGGCCCCTCACCGAAGGTCGCCGGCGGGTTCTCAACCAGCGCCGCCTCCAGGAGAGCGCGCACATCCGACAACTCATCCAGGCTCTCCCGCAGCACGTGCAGAAGCGACGCTTCGGCGTCTCGCAACAGCTCCTTCACCTCCGGCACGACGGCCAGACTCTGACGCACGGCGACGAGATCACGTGGGGTGGCCGTCCCCATGTTCACGCGCGCCAGCAGGCGCTCCAGGTCCTGAACCCGCTTCAGGCGCGCGCGCACCTGATCTCGCCACACCGTGCGGCGCACCAGCTCCTCGACGGCATCCAGCCGCGCCGTGATCTCGGCCAGCCGAGCACATGGGCGCAAGATCCACTGCCGCAACAATCGCGCCCCCATGGCCGTCTCCGTCGCATTCAACACGGCGAAAAGCGTGTACTCGCGCGAGCCGTCCAAAGCCTCCACCAGCTCCAGATTCCGAACCGTCGTCGGGTCCAGGATCATGAAGTCCGCCGGACGAAAGAACGAGAGGCCGGTGATGTGCGCCGCCTGCGCGCGCTGCGTTTCACGCACGTAGTGGAGCACCGCCCCGGCCGCCCGCACAGCCAGATCATGTCCCACGAGATCGAAGCCCTCGAGCGTCGAAACTCCGAAATGCTCACACAGCAGAGCGTGCGCATAGGCGAAGTCGAAGACCCAATCCTCGAGCGGCGTCCGCGTGGCCCGGTCCAAGACCGTGCTGACGATGGGACGCTCACGATCCACCCCCTCCTCGGAAGGGACCATCTCGCGCGGCCGATACGCGTTCAAGAGCGGCTCGAGCGCTTTCGGATAGAGGACCTCTCGTGGCGCGAAGGCCTCCATCTGCTCCAGCAGCTGCTCCCACGCCCGCTCCCCCGTGAATTCGGTGACGACAAATTCCCCGGTCGAGAGATCGAGAAAGCCCGCCGCCGCCGCGTCGGCCATCCCACACACGGCCGCCAGATAATTGTTCTCGCTCGCCTCCAACAGTTGGCCGTCCAGGACCGTGCCGGGGGTGATGATCCGCACGACCTCTCGCCGAACCAGCTTCGTGGAACTGGTCGGCTCCTCGATCTGATCGCAGAGGGCGACGCGATACCCCTTGCGAATGAGCTTCGCGATATACCCCATGACGGCATGATGCGGCACTCCGCACATGGGCACGGGCGCTCCCCGCTCCTTGTGCCGCGCCGTCAGCGTGATCTCCAACTCCCGCGCCCCGATGATGGCATCCTCATAGAAGAGCTCGTAGAAATCGCCCAGTCGAAAAAAGAGCAACGTGCCCGGATAGCGCCGCTTGATCTCGTGATACTGCTTGAGCATCGGCGTGAGCGAGCCGCGATTCATGGGAACCTCCCCCGAATCCCGCGCGCTTCGGAGACCTGCCCCGTGATTCGCCTCACGCGCGCGTCCATTGTCCCCATAGGCATGCAGAATATATAATTGGCCCGTTGCACGTGTCAAATGAGCGATTCTCAGAGCGTGAGCGATGATGGCGATTCCCACCGATGATGCGCCGCTGATCCTGGCCGTGGATACGACCTCCGAGCGCGGGAGCGTAGCCCTGCAGCGCGGATCGGAGCTGCTGGCCGTTCTCGGGAGCTGGCGCCCGGGGGCCCACTCGCAGAAGCTTCATGAGGATGTGGATCTGCTCCTCCGTCGCGCCGAGGTCGCGCTCGAACAGATCGCCCTGTTTGCCGTCGCTGTTGGCCCCGGTTCCTTCACCGGCGTGCGCGTGGGGATCGCGTCGGTTCAAGGGCTCGCGCATGCACTCGCCAAACCGGTGGTCGGGATCGGCGCGCTCGAGGCCCTGGCCTACAGCGCCGGCGTGAGCGGAATCATTTGCGCGTGTCGCGATGCCTTGCGCGGCGATCTGTACGCGCAGCTCTTCCGGCTCGCCCCCGATGGCACACTCAGCGCCCTCAGCGAACCACGTCTGGTGCGGCCGGATGTTCTGGTCGCTTCGCTGGAAGACGATCCGCTCGTCTTCGTCTGCGACGCCACGGCTTCGCTCCTCCGGGCGCTCGAAGAAGCGGGGCAGCGGATCGGGCGAACGCTCGCCTCCCTCACCCATGCCCCGCTTCACGCGCGCGGATGGACGCTCCTGCAGCGCCCGACGTTCCTCGCCCCGGCCGTCGCCGCGCTCGCCGCGCGCCGATTCCCGAAAGAAGCCGTGCCCGAAGGGGCGACACTCGATGCCCTCTATGTGAGGCCCTCCGATGCGGAAGTCCGATGGCGATCGCGCCCCGATCCGCTTCCGGATTGACGGCATGCGCGAGGACGATCTGCCGGAAGTGGTCGAGATCGAAGAGCTCTCCGGCTTGAGCCGGTGGGGCTATCGAGGGTACGCGCGCGAACTCGCTTTGCCCGAACGTTCGATCCTCCTGGTCGCGCGCCCCGTGGAGCCCCCCCTCTCCCGCCGCGTCCTCGGTTTCCTCTGCTCCACGCTCGTGCTCGACGAATGGCACATCCACAATCTGGCGACACACCCGCAGTTCCGTCGCCAGGGGATCGCGCGCGCGCTGCTCCGCGAGGGGCGCGCGCAGGCCGAAGCGCGCGGAGCACGGTGCGCCCTGCTGGAGGTGCGCGCCTCCAATCTCGCCGCCCAACGCCTCTACCACCAGCTCGGGTTCCGCATCATTCATCGTCGCACGAACTATTATGCCGATCCGCCAGAGGACGCGCTCCTCATGCGCTGCGACTTCACCGATTCGGCAGCATGCTGACAGACCACGCCTTGAGCCATTTCCTCAGCTCCTCCCGAATCCCCTCTCTCTTCTTGCCTCCCCTGAGAGCTTCTCTTACGATTGAGCATGGGTCGAATCGTGAGCCGGAGACAAATGGCTATGGTTACGACGGCGGAAGAGATTTACGAACGCATCATCAAGCCACTCCCGGTCGCCGAGCGACTGCGGCTCCTGGCGATGATCGCAGGGGATCTGGCCGCGCCGTCACCAGAGTCGAGTCAAAGGCCCAAGCGCAATATCCTGGACCTGCACGGGCTCGGAGCGGACCTCTGGCAAGGAATTGACGCTCAGGAGTACGTCACCGAGCTGAGGAGGGAATGGGATCATCGCTCGCCATGAGCTTGGATGATGTCCTGTCAGGCGTGGCGCGACTGGGATTGGATACGGCGCCTATCATCTACTTCGTGAAGGCGCACCCGCGGTATGACGCAGTCATGACGGAAGTCTTTCGCCGCATCGCCGACGGCACCATCACAGGGGTGACCTCAGTGATCACGTTGACTGAGGTACTCGTTCATCCCCTTCGCCAAGGGAGACGCGAGCTTCAGCTCGAATATCGTGACCTGCTGCTGCAGAGCGCCAACTTTGAAATCGTGCCCCTTGACGTCGCGGCGGCCGAGCGCGCAGCTGACCTGCGCGCTCGGTATAACGTGCGCACCCCAGATGCCCTCCAACTGGCTGCTGCGCTGGCCGCCGGCTGCGATGCCTTTCTCACCAACGATGCCTCACTCAAGCGCGTGACGGAGATCAAGGTCTTAGTGGTGGCTGAGCTTCCCTCACGATGAGCCCCAGAAGAAGCGGGCCCTCCGCCTAGCACTGGAGGACGTTCTCCACCATGCGCCTATTTCGCTTGAACGCTCAGTGGCCCCCAAGCAGGACGCGCTCCTCATGCGCTGCGACTTCGCGGATTCGGCAGCATCGTGAGCGGTCGCACCCTGCCGCCTTGCCTCCGCCGGGATTTTGTACTAAGATTCGCCCTGCGCATGAGGATGAGCACGATGCGAAGCCGCGATCACTTCACGAGGAGGGAGGGGGATGAATGCCAACTCCGTGTCTCTCAAGGAACACCTGATGGCGATTGATCCGGAGTTTCGCGCTCTTGTCCTGGAACATCAGCAGTACGAAGCGCGTTTGAGCGAATTGACCGCGCTCCCCTATCCCACGCCGGAAGAGTTGATGGAGGAGACGATCTTGAAGAAGAAGAAGCTGCTCGTCAAGGACAAGATGGAAGCCATGCTCAATCGCTACAAGCGGCAGATGGGGCTGAAGTAGCGGGAGCCTGCCGATCGCAGGTGCCGAGAGATGCGGGTGGGTATCTCCCAAGCGCCTCCTCGATGAGGAGGACAGCGTGATCGTCCGGGAAGGATGGCCGTATATCATAGGGGCTCTGCTTCCGGCGCTTGTCGGCGCATGGCTGCATCTGTGGCCCGTGTCCCTGGCGGGCCTCGGCCTGGCATTCTTTTTCGCGTACTTCTTTCGTGATCCCGATCGGGTGATCCCCGATGACGAGCGCGCCATCGTCTCCCCGGCTGATGGCCGCGTGGTCGCTCTGACGGCGCTCGATCCGAACGATCCGCGTTCCCCCGTGCGCCTCTCGATCTTCCTCTCCCCGTTTGATGTGCATGTGAACCGCGCGCCGATGGCGGGGCGCATCGTAGCCATTCATCACCGCCCGGGCCGCTTCCTCCCGGCCATGCGAGCCGAAGCGTCGGCGGAGAACGAGCAGACGGAGATTCGGATCGTGGGGGAGCGCATGGAGCTGATCCTGCGACAGATCGCGGGCATCTTGGCGCGCCGCATCGTGTGCTGGAAGCGCGCGGGGGACTTGGTGCACAAGGGGGAGCGCATCGGCGTGATCAAATTCGGCTCCCGAACGGACCTCGTTCTTCCGCCAGATGTCGAAGTCCTCGTGCGCGTGGGCGATCGCGTCCTGGGCGGAAGTACGATCCTCGCGAGGATCCGAGAATGAGCGAGAACCCCATCCCGGGCTACATCCCGACGGAGACAGGACGACGGCGCGGGGCGTATGTCATCCCCAGCCTCTTCACGACGGCCAATATCTTCTGCGGCTTCTACGCGGTGGTCGCGGCTCTCAAGGGGTACCAGGTCCTCTCGGCGGACGTGGCGGAAGCTATGCGCCTCTTCGATAACGCCGCGAAGGCGATCGGTTTCGCCGTGCTCTTCGACGCCCTGGACGGACGCATCGCCCGCATGACGCGGACGACGAGCGACTTCGGCCTGGAGCTGGACAGCCTGGCCGATGTGCTCTCGTTCGGCCTGGCCCCTGCCGTGCTCGCCTACGCGTGGGGATATGGCACGACACCGAACATCTATGGGCTGGAGATGGGGAAGGCCGCGTGGGTCGTCTCCTTCCTCTATCTCGTCTGCGGCGCCTTCCGCCTGGCCCGCTTCAACGTTCACGCCCGACGCGCAGCCACGGTGAAGGACCGACGGCAATTCATCGGCCTGCCCATTCCCGCCGCCGCGGGGTTAATCGCGGCGATCGTGCACTTCTCACCGATGCCGCTCTCGGCTCGACCGCCCCACTCGCTCGTACTCTTCGGGAGCCCACTTCAGATGGAGAGCGCTCTCCTGGGATTCCTCCTCCTGCTTCTGGTCGCCGCCCTGAGCGGATTGATGATCAGCACGATCCGATACCGAAGCTTCAAAGACCTCGGCGTCACCGCGCTCAGTCCCCGCTGGACGGTGCTTCTGCTCTCGCTCCTTGTGGCCAGCATCTACTTCTACTCCCGCTGGGTGCTGATCCTTCTGGCCAGCACATACGTCGCCCACGGGATCGTGATGAAGGGGTTCGCCCTGCTGCGCCTGGGGCGCAAAGCGCCCGCCCCGGCTGAGGTCTCCACCCCGATCGAATCCGAGCCATGATGAACGCACTCACCCTCCTACAGGCGATCCTCCGCATCACGGTGGTCCTCTCAGGGATCGGGCTCTCAGACGCTGCCGATCCCTCGCTGATGATCAAGCTCCTTCAAGCCGCGCACGCGGCCGAACAAACGACGAGCCTGGGGGATCGCAAGGCGTTCATCATTCAACTCCGCGATGAACCGCTGGCGACCTATGAGGGCCACGTGCCGGGTCTTGAGGCGACGAGCGTGCGCGTCTCCCCCCACAACCGGCGCCAGGGGAAGCTGGACGTGCATTCTCAGGCGAGCCGCCGATACCTCGACTATCTGGAACAGCGACATCAGGCGTTTCTTCGAACGCTGCAACAGCAGCTCCCCCGCGTGCAGGTCTTTCGCCACTATCACATTGTGCTCAACGGCTTCGCCGCCCTGGTCCCCGCGTCAGACATCCCGGCACTCGTCCGCCATCCGGAGGTGAAAGCGCTCCTTCCAGTGGTCGAATATGAGCTCGTGGCTGAACCCACGGCGCCGCCCGTCCTCGACGTGAGCAATGATCTGATGGGCGTTCCCCTGGTCTGGGAGATGCTCAGTGGCCGAGAGAATGCCGGGCGCGGCGTGAAGATCGGCATCCTCGACACGGGCGTAGACTTCAGCAACCCGATGTTTCACGACGCCGATCTGCTTCCCCCTCCCGGATTCCCACGCGGTGATCTCGCGCTCGCCACGAATAAGGTCATCGTCGCCAAGGTCATCCGCTCGATCTTTGACGAGACCGACACGCGCCTGGATCCCGGACATCGAACGGCCCAGGATCTTGTCGGGCATGGCTCCCACGTCGCCAGTTGTGCGGCGGGAGCCACAGTGCGCCTGGAGGGAATCCCCGGTGCTCGCCCGGTCGTCATGAGCGGCGTCGCCCCGAAGGCGTATATCGGCAGCTATCGCATCTTCGCCCCCCGCGCCTTCACCGACAACATCGTGGCCGCGATCGAAGAGGCGGTGCAGGACGGCATGGACATCCTCAACATGAGCTTCGGCCCGCGCACGCCTCCGACCGGTGATCCCGCCCTCAATGCTCAGGTGATCGCCGTGAACACCGCCACACAAGCGGGCGTTCTGTCAGTCATCGCGGCCGGGAACAAAGGCCTTTCGCCTCCGTTCAATTCCGCGGGAGGGACCGTCGGCGGGGCCGCCGAATCGAGCGAAGCGCTCACGGTCGGCGCTTCGACCAATCTCCACGTGAGCGATGGGATCGAGCGCGTGACCCTTCAGCTCGAAGAGGACGACAGCGTCATCTCCGGCGTTCGCGGGGCCAATGGCGCAGCTCCTTTCCCCCCGGAGATCGCCGGACCGCTGGTGGACGTAGACCTCCTAGACGGCGAGGCCTCAGGGCTTCTCTGCGATCCGCTTCCGGCCGGATCATTGCCGGGAGCCATCGCTCTTGTGCAGCGGGGCCAGTGCACCTTTCAAACGAAGGTGACCAATGCCGCGCAAGCGGGAGCCATCGCCGCCGTCATCTATAACTCCCCGGAAGGCGGCGATCAGTTCTTTCGCATGGATCTCCAAGGGGCTCCGCTTCCGGCCTTCTCCATCGCGCGCTCTGAAGGGTTGCGCCTGAAGGCTCGCCTGGCCGGCGCACGCGAGCGCTCGCCGATGGCCCGCGTGCGGCTTGAAGCCCCTCGAACGTTCCCGGATGTGCCGAATCTCCTGGCGAGCTTCAGTTCGCGCGGGCCGAGCAATGATTATCAGATCAAGCCGGATCTGGTGACCGTCGGCACAGGAAGCTACGCGGCAGTTCAGGACGATGATCCGCGCGGCGAAAACCGCTTTCCCACCTCCCCACCTGGCATCGGCCAGAGCACCATGTACGACCCTTCGGGATTCGCCTTCTCGCAAGGAACGAGCTTCTCGGCGCCACGAGCGGCTGGAGCCGCTGCCTTGCTTCGCCAGCTCCACCCGGACTGGACGCCTGCTGAGATCAAGTCAGCGCTGGTGACGACAGCGGCGCGACCGCCGGAGATCGCTGCACTCGGCGTGATGGATCGCGGGGCGGGACTGCTGAATCTCCCGGCAGCCGCTCGCGTGCAAACTATCGCCCTCCCGTCGAGCCTCAGCTTCGGCCGTCAGTTCGTGACCGGATCGGCCGTGTTCGAGCGCGCCTTCCGCCTGACGAATCACTCCGCTGCGCCGACCGAATACCGCCTGCGCGTCGTCCTCACCTCGGGCGCTCAGCTTGTGCGCGCCAGGACGAGCGTCACGGAACTGCGCCTGCTGCCGGGCGAGAGCGCAACAGTGACCGTGACACTCGCTGTGGAATCCCCCGTCCCCTTGGGGATGACGGATGCCGAAGGGTACGTCTTCATCTCCGACGGCGATCGGACGATCCCCGGGGAGATCGCCGTCCCCCTCTGGATCCGCCTGGTGCGGTTCCAGTGAACCCCACGGGGTACATCTATGAGAAACGCATGGCCACTGCTTGTGATCGGGATCCTGCTGAGGCCTTTCCCCTCCGCCTGCCTGCAGGAGTCTGGCGAGTACCTGACGAGCAAAGAGATCGAGCACATGAAGGAAGCGCAGCGCATTGACCTGCGCGTGAAGGTGCTCATGAAGATCGCCGAACGCCGCCTCATGGCCCTGGAGCAAGCGACCGCGCCGCTGTCGAAGAAAGAAGAAGACGCCTGGGGCCCCATCCCGAAAGGCACCCCCGAAGAATTGCTCCAGCAGTACCTCAAAGCCATTGACGAGACGATCCTCAACATCGAGGATGCTCACAGCCAGGACCCCGAGAACGAGTTCCTCCACCCGGCCCTGAAGACATTTCGGGAAGCGACCGACCAATATCTGCTCCGCCTGAAAGCGCTCGCGCAGAAGCTCAAGAGCCCCGACGCTCTGGAGGCCTTGCAGCGCGCCCTCGAAGCCACGGAGCTGGCGAACGCCGATGCCCGCGAGGGTGAAGCCCGCTTCGCGAAACCGAAGAAGAAGTAGCCCTGGGGCGAGCCGAAAGCATCCAAGACGCGCGAGCTTGACACGCAGAGGTCGCGCACCTATAATGGCCACTTGATCAAGTAGCGCACGTTCAACAGGTTGAGTCAAGGAGGCCGTCGAGCGTGATCAAACAAGACATCGTCAATCGCGTGGCCGAGAAGACGGGCTTGCCCAAGAGCCGGGTCGAAATGGCCGTGGACGCGTTCTTCGAGGCGATGAAACAGGCGTTGAAGAACGGATATCGGATCGAGCTGCGTGGCTTCGGCGTCTTCTCCGTCCGACCTCGGAAACGCGGGATCGGGAGAAACCCGAAGACCGGAGCCGTCGTGCCGATCCCCGAGGGGAAGACGATTCGGTTCAAACCCGGGAAAGAGCTGCGGTGAACGGATTGTCGTGAACGGGCACACGTCCCATTCCACCGAATCCCTCTCCGTATATGAAGTCCTCCCGATGCGGGAATCCCGCATCCCACTGCGGCGCCTGATCCTGCATGCCGTCCTCTTCCTGAGCACGTTCGCGACGACCTTCCTGGCGGGAGCATTCTTCGCTTTGAGCGGAGCAGTGGTGGAGGATCTGGGAGCCGCTCTCACCCACCCGGCCATCGTCTCCAGCGGCCTCGCCTATTCGTTCACCCTTTTGACCATCCTGCTGGCGCATGAGCTGGGACACTATCTGGCATGCCGCTACTACGGGATTCAGGCTAGTTTGCCCTACTTCATCCCGGCCCCGCCCGTGATCGGCATCGGAACTTTCGGGGCGTTCATTCGCATTCAGGAACCCATCCGCTCGCGCCGCGCGCTCTTCGATGTCGGGATCGCAGGCCCGCTGGCCGGATTCGCCGTCGCCTTGCCGGCTGCGATCGTCGGCCTCTGGTTCGCGGACCCCGCGCCCCCGATTCCTTTGACCGAGGGGGTGATCACCTTCAATGACCCGGCGCTGTTCATCCTCCTGCAGCGCGTTTTCGATCTGCCGGTCATGATTCGGTGGAACCCCGTCCACTTCGCGGCTTGGGTGGGGATGCTGGCGACGAGCCTGAATCTGCTGCCCCTCGGTCAACTGGATGGCGGGCACATCGCCTACGCGCTGCTTGGACGTCGGGGACACCGATGGATGGCACGGGGGATCTTCTTCCTGATGATCGGCCTGGCCTTCTACGCCTATAGCCGCCACCGGTGGGCGGGATGGTTCGTCTATGTCGGTCTCATCGGGCTGCTCATCGGGTTGAAGCACCCTCCGGTCGGGGATGAACATCAACCGCTCGACCGCCGGCGGAAGGTCCTGGGAATCATCGCCTTGATCGTCTTCGCCCTCAGCTTCATGCCCTTCCCCATCACGATCACCTAGCGAGAGCCGCCCCGATGATGGAATTGGGGACATGGGCGCAATCTCTCCCCCGCCCACTCTGGGCATGTGGACTCAGCCTTCTCCTTGCCCTAGAGGCTCCCTCTCAGGTCACGCTGCGTTCGGACCTCGTCCTCGTGCCAGTGACCGTGAGAGATCGGCAGGGCCGCCCTGTGCGCGGGCTCACCGCGGAGGATTTCGAGGTCTTCGATAACGGCCGCAAGCAAGCGATCGCTTTTTTCTCGGCCGAGCCCGTCTCCGGCCTGCTCTCGCGCCCCCTCGCGCTGAGCCTCCTGCTTGATGCCAGTGGCAGCATCGCCGCGACTTGGCCCGCACAAGCTTCGGCTCTCCGAAGCCTGCTGCGGTGGCTCGGGCCGGAAGTTCGTGTGAGCCTCATTCGGTTTCACGAGCGCCCAGAACCTCTCACCGAAGGGTTCACGGCCGAGACGACCGTCCTCGAACGCGCCGTGGAGCGCCATCGTCCGGTCTGGAGTCAAACGGCCATCTTCGACGCCCTGCTGTTCGCGTTTCAACAGCTCGCCGCACTTCCCGATGCCCACACGCGGAAGCTCGTCCTCTTGCTGACTGATGGACTGGACACGGCGAGCACTGTGGATCCGGCCCGGTGCCTTCAGATCGCCGAGGCAGCCGGGATCACGCTCTACGCCATTATCATCCCTCTCTATTCCCCGGTTGAAGGCCGCCTGCGTCCTCGCCCGATCGCCAGCGGCCTCATCGAGATCGCCCGTCGGACCGGGGGCCGGGTGTTCTTCGCCGGTGACGTGACGGATGTGCTCGCCCCCCGGACGACGCTCGACATCACCCCGATCCTCCAAGATATTGTGGAAGAGCTGTGGGGCCAATACTATATCGGGTATTACGCCCCGAACTCCCCGAGCGGGACCCGACACCGGATTCGCGTCCGGGTGAAGCGCGCCGGAGTCCGCGTGGAGACCGCGCGGAAGAGCTACGTCTCCCGAGAGTGAGGTCATCGGTCAACGGAAAGTACACCTCTCCCGCTTCGCATCTCCACATTTTGTCCTCCAACGAGCGAGGGGGGATTCCCAAATCGCGTGAATCGCACTATAATTGTGTCGCAACAGGTGAGGCAATCGCATGAGGGGGGAACAAGGGGGACGCGAATATGAGCGATCGGCAGTGGAGGGATGACATCACGAGGAAGGGCGGCGAATGACCCTGAAGATCACACGCGCGCTGTTGAGTGTCTCGGACAAGCGAGGGCTTCTCGAATTCGCCCAACACCTTCATCTTCAAGGAGTTGAACTCCTCTCGACCGGAGGCACGGCCTCCCTCCTCCGCGAGGCGCGCCTTCCCGTTCGAGATGTCTCGGAGGTGACCGGGTTCCCTGAGATCCTGGGCGGAAGGGTCAAGACCCTCCACCCGAAGATCCACGGTGGCCTTCTGGCCGTGCGCCAGCATCCGGAGCACCAACGCGAGGTCGAAGCCTACGGCCTTCCGCTCATTGATCTGGTCGTCGTGAATCTCTACCCGTTCGTTCAAACGGCGGCCCGCTCCGAGGTCACCCTCACCGACGCGATCGAGAACATTGACATCGGGGGGCCGACGCTGATTCGAGCAGCCGCGAAGAACTTTCGCGACGTCGCGGTCATCGTGGATCCCTCCGACTATGAGCCCTTCCTGGAAGAGCTGCGAGCGCACGGAGGGGTGAGTCTGGCGACGCGGCTCCGCCTGGCGCAAAAGGCGTTCGCGCATGTCGCCGAGTACGACGCAGCGATCGCCGACTTCTTTGCGAACCGGCTCCGTCTGACCGACGAAGAGGTGCGCGTGGAGTCCGAGCCGGAGTTGCCGACGTGCCTGACGCTCCGGCTGCAGCAACAGGAACCGCTGCGCTATGGCGAGAATCCTCACCAAAAGGCAGCCCTGTACCGAATCCCCCAGGATGAACCGGGCGTGGCCGCTGCCCGACAATTGCAGGGGAAGGAGCTGTCGTTCAATAACTACCTGGACTTGGATGCCGCCTGGGCCCTCGTCACAGAGTTCTCTGAGCCCGCATGCGTGATCATCAAACACACGAATCCATGCGGAGCGGCGACTGGGGAGACGCCGGCCGCGGCGTATCGGAAGGCCCTGGCCACCGATCCGGTCTCTGCTTTCGGGGGCATCGTCGGCTTCAACCGCCCTGTGGATGAAGAGACAGCCCATGCGCTCGCGGAACTCTTTCTGGAAGCGATCATCGCCCCGGGCTATGAGCCGGAGGCCCTCACCGTGCTCTCGCGGAAGAAGAATCTGCGGGTGATGCTCATGGAGCGGGCATCGGCCGATGGGAATGGGAGATGGAGCGGCTACGACCTGAAGCGAATCCGTGGAGGAATCCTGCTGCAGACACGCGACCGGATCGGCTGGGAGAGCACCACGCTTCGGGTCGTCACCCGACGCGAGCCGACGAACGAAGAGCTCAAGGCCCTGCGCTTCGCATGGGTCGTGTGCAAACATGTGAAATCGAACGCCATCGTCCTGGCGCGTCCAGGCCAACTCGTCGGCGTCGGGGCTGGACAGATGAGTCGGGTGGACGCGGTCAAGCTCGCCGCGATGAAGGCTATCCTCCCGATAGAAGGGGCCGTCCTCGCATCGGACGCCTTCTTCCCCTTCCGGGATGGGGTGGATGAGGCCGCCCGACATGGCGTTCGCGCGATCATCCAGCCGGGTGGCTCCATTCGCGACGCAGAGGTGATCGCGGCCGCGGATGAGCACGGCCTGGCTATGGTCTTCACGGGCGTGAGGCACTTCAAGCACTGAGACCGTTTGTCGGAGCGCTCGGGAGGTCCCCTCGACGAGCGATCCGACAAGCGAAAATCCTATCGAGGAGGAGAGGAGCTTATGCAACTGGAACCGGAAGCCCTGGGCACGACACCTTCGATCGCTCCTGAGGCTCCTGCTGGGGCTGGAGCTGTTCCAGAGGCCGCTCCGCCTGCGGCTAAGCCCGCGAAGAAAGCCGCAGCCAAGAAGCCCGCGAAGAAAGCGGCTGCCAAGAAGCCGGCCGCCAAGAAGACTGCGGCCAAGAAGCCGGCGAAGAAGGCCGCCGCCAAGAAGCCGGCGAAGAAGGCGGCGAAGGCCACGGCGAAGACAACCAAGAAGACGGCCAAAGGGACGAAGAAAGCGGGCACTAAGAAGAAGTGAGCACGCGCGTATCCTGATCCCGCATGATGAGCTCGCCGCCTCCTATTCGGGAATGGCTCGGCGGCGAGAGGTGATCGCACGAGGATACGGGGGTCTTGAGGCCAAACGATCGTGACCCTGCGAGGGAAGTGTCGCCTCAAGGTCCCCCTCAAGGCCTTCCCATCCCGAGAGGAGGATCCGGGAGGAACGAATGGGTGACCCTCAGGAACGGACCGAGTACATCAACCTGCTGGAACAGACGCTCCAACACATCGTCGCGACGCTCTCATGCCGAGAGGATGCTGAGCGCGTGAGCATCTTCGGCTCCTATGCCAGGGGCAGAAGGGACCTTCTCACGGACTTGGACCTCTTGATCATCATGAGAACGGAGCGAGATTTCGTGGATCGGCTGCGCCTGATGTACGAGCTTCTGGCAGGCCCGGTCGACATGGACCTGCTCTGCTATACCCCGGAGGAGTTCCAAGCCCTCAAAGAGAGTCCGTTCCTCCGCCGAATCCTCCAGGAGGAGGTGGTGCTTTATGAGAAGAAGCGCCTATGAGGAAGGCTGGCGGTGGCTCGAACAAGCGGAAGAGGACTTGCGCTGGACGAAGGACTTAGCTGAACGGGGGGGATACCATCTGGCGTGCTTCCTCGCCCAACAGGTGGGGGAGAAAGCGCTCAAAGCCTTTCTGTACGCGCACGGTGAAGAGATCGTCCTCGGACACTCCGTCGAACGGCTGTGTCATCGGGTTGCTCACTGGGAGGCGGAATTCGCCGAACGGGTGAAACGATGGGCGATCCTGGACGGTTATTACGTGCCGACCTGTTACCCCAATAGTCTCCCCGACAGCATCCCGGCGCGCGTGTACACGCAAGAAGCCGCGCGAGAAGCAGCCCGACTCGCCGAAGAGATCGTCACGTTCGTCCGTCAGTGGTTCTCCGCGAATCCCCCAGAGCTGCGCCCCTGAACGATCGCCATGACCGAGTCGGAGGACTAGCCAAAAGGCCGAAGGTTGTGTAGAATTTCACCCGCAAGCGGTGGCGAGCATAGCTCAACCTGGTCAGAGCACTTGACTGTGGATCAAGGGGTTGCGGGTTCAAATCCCGCTGCTCGCCCCATCCTCCCTGCGTTCTCCTCCACAGCTTGGAAGGCGCTGCTCTAATACCAGTTCCGCAGCCGAATCTCAATCCCCGACTCGCCTTTGAGCGCGTCCACAAAACGGCTCAGATCGGAATTGCGATAGTGATAGGGGTAGACGATCTTCGGTCGAAAGGCTTTCACGCATTCGGCGGCTTCTTCCGGTGGCATCGTGAAGGGGAGATTCATGCAGATGAAGGCCACATCTATCCCCTTCAGGGCCTTGATCTCCGGGACGCATTCGGTATCGCCGGAGATGTAAACCCGTCTCCCCCCGAGCGTGAGCACGTACCCGTTCCCGCGTCCCTTCGTGTGATAGAGCTGTCCCGGGCTCGGGCCGCGAACGAGATTGTACATGGGGACGGCCTCAATGGTGATCCCTTCCACGGTCTTCCTCTCGCCATTTCGGATGATCTGCGCCTCGCGAATGGTCTCGGCGACGGCCGCTGGAGCCAGGATCACCGTCGTCTCCTTCTTCAACTGATCCACCATCGCCCGATCCATGTGATCCGGGTGGATGTCGGTGATCAGGATGATGTCGGCCTTCGGCAAGCCCGCGTAGTTCCCACGACTCCACGGGTCTACGTGAATGATCTTTCCCCGAAACTCCAGCATCAGGCTCCCATGCGTGATCGGTCGGATCTTCACCTCCCCTTCATCGGTGGGCAGAACATCCACCCCCTCCTGAGGTCGAGAGGTGCTCATGCTTCCCCACGTGATCGCGAGGATCACAATGAGCGTCTTGAGCCTGGCGTTCTTCATACGTCCCCTCCAGCCCGCATTGGTCATGCGGGCTCAATACTAGAGGGAGACGCATCGTCGCGCAAGCCAGAGGAAGCGGGCGAACGGGGTGCGCGATCTTCCGGGAATTGACAGGCCTGTGTCCCTCTGTCTAGAATTCCGCCGACACAGAGCCGGGGAGAGGGAGAGATGCGCGTGCACGAGCTGGAGACGCCTGCCGTCCTCATTGATCTGGATGTCATGGAACGCAATCTCGCCCGCATGGCCGAATATTGCCGACGGCATGGGCTCGCGCTGCGCCCACACACGAAGACGCATAAGATCCCGGAATTGGCGCATCGGCAGATGGCCAGTGGCGCTTCGGGTATCACCGTCGCCAAGCTGGGCGAGGCCGAAGTGATGATCCAGGCGGGACTCACCGATGTCTTGATCGCCTATCCCATCGTGGGGCGGGAGAAAGCGGCGCGCTTGGCGGCTCTGGCCGAACGAGCGTCGCTCACGGTCTCGTTGGATTCCGAAGAAGCCGCGCGTGACATCTCCCGCAGCGCGCAGGAGCGCGGGGTACGCATTGGGCTCCTGGTGGAGCTGGATATCGGCTTCCGCCGCTGCGGTGTGCAACGGCCGGATGAGGCGGTCGCTCTGGCCCGCCTCATTCACGACCTGCCGAACGTGGACTTCCGCGGCGTGATGTTCTACCCCGGACACTTCATGGTTCCCGAACCCGAACGGCGTCAGCTTCTTGAAGACGCCAACACGCGCCTTCGACGCTTTTACGACGCCTTCGAGCGCGCGGGCCTCTCAATTGGCGTCGTGAGCGGGGGATCAACGCCGACGGCCTTCATCTCCCATGAATTCCTCGGCGTGACGGAGATTCGCCCCGGGATGTACATCTTCAATGATCGCACGATGGTCGGCCTCGGCGTGGCCCGCCCCGAGGATTGCGCGCTCTCGATCCTGGTGACGGTCGTCAGCACCTCTGTCTCTGGCCGCGCCATCGTGGATGGCGGCTCGAAGACCTTCTCCACAGACCGGTACCGCGCCGGCGACGGCCGAGGCTTCGGTCTCGTGTGCGAGGACCCGGACGCCCAGGTGGAGGCGCTCTCGGAGGAGCACGGACACTTGGACATCTCGCGCTCCTTGCGCCGCTATCGCGTGGGGGAGCGGCTGAGGATCATCCCCAACCACGTCTGCACCGTCATGAACCTGCACGATGAGGTGTACGGCATTCGTGGGGATCAGGTGGAAGCGGTCTGGCGCGTCGCCGCCCGAGGCCGCGTGCGCTGACCTGAAACCGGAGGAGGGGCTTCGGTCGTAGTCCCGATGCGCATGATCGGTCAGCCCAGACTGTGGAGGAGATGCCTATGACCTACGCCTTTCGCCGAATCGTCGGCCTCACGCTCATTCTGGGGCTGATGAGCGCTATCGCCCCAGTACTCGGTCAACAGAAGGTCAAACTGCTCGACAAGGAGACCTTCATGGAGATGGAATCCGTCGGGAATCCCGCCATCTCTCCCGACGGCCAGCAGATCATCTTCACCCGCACGTGGGTCAACAAGATGCGGGATGAGTACAACAGCAATCTCTGGATCGTTGACGTCGCAGGGACGCGCGTGCGCGAGCTGACCTCGGGGAATTGGCGCGATAGCTCGCCGGTCTGGTCCCCGGATGGGAAGCGCGTCGCTTTCCTTTCGAACCGAGATGGCACAACGCAGATCCACGTGATGTGGGTGGACACGCGCGAGGTCGCCCAATTGACCCGCCTGGAGCGGGCTCCGAGCAATCTGCGGTGGTCACCCGATGGAAAGTACCTGGCCTTCACTATGCTCGTCCCCGACAATGATCCCATCCTGCCGATCAAGCTGCCCGAGCGACCGGCCGGGGCACAATGGGCGCGACCGGCCATCGTTGTGGATCGGCTCACCTGGGCGCGTGACGGCCAGGGCTTGCTCCCGCGCGGCTACACCCAGGTCTTCGTCGTTGACGCGACGCTCGGCGGCACCCCTCGTCAGATCACCAGCGGCAAGTACAATCACACGGATCCCGAGTGGTCGGCCGATGGTCGGACGATCTACGTCTCGGCGATTCGCAAGCCCGATTGGGAGTATCTGCGAGGAGACACCGAGATCTATGCCGTTGACCTTCAGACGCTCGACGTCCGCCCCCTCACCGACCGACGCGGCCCGGATACGAATCCGACGGTCTCCCCCGACGGACGGTGGATCGCCTACACGGGCTACGACGAGAAAGGGTACACCTTCCACATCTCGAGCCTCTATCTGATGGACAAAGATGGGGGCAACAAGCGCGTCCTCGCCGAGAACCTCCCCAGCTCACCGACCAACGTGACCTGGGCGCCCGATGGCTCGGGCGTCTACTTCCTCGTGGGAGAGAAAGGGACGACGAGCGTCTACTTCGCCTCGCTCGATGGAAAAGTGCGCAAGGTCCTGGAGGGCACGCATGTCCTCTCGGGCTTCTCCCTGGCCAAGAACGGACAGGTGGCCACCGTGCGCTCGACGTTCAAGGAACCAGGGGTGCTCGTCACCTTCAATCTCCGCGATCCAGCGAACATCAGGAAGCTCGTGGACGTCAACGAAGACGTGCTGGCAGGGGTGAAGCTCGGCGACGTCGAGGAGTTGTGGTTCACCTCGACGGACGGATGGAAGATTCAAGGCTGGCTGATCAAACCCGCTGAATTCGATCCGACGAAGAAATATCCCATGGTGCTCTGGATCCACGGAGGGCCGTGGGCGATGTACAACGTCGGCTTCAATTGGGCCTTCCAGAATTTCGCGGCTAACGGCTATGCCGTGCTCTACACGAATCCGCGAGGGAGCACAGGGTACGGCCAAGACTTCGTCAATGGCATCCAATACGCCTATCCGGGCAAGGATTACGATGACCTGATGGCGGGCGTGGACGCTGCGCTCGCCAAAGGCTGGATTGACGAGCGCAACCTCTTCGTCTGCGGCGGCAGCGGTGGTGGCGTCCTCACGGCCTGGATCGTCGGACACACGGATCGCTTCGCGGCGGCTGTCTCCATGCGCCCGGTCATCAACTGGCATTCGTTCGTGGGCACCACCGACGGCCCGAATTGGTACTACCAATTCCGGAAGTTCCCGTGGGAGGACCCGATGGAGTACGCCCTCCGATCCCCGCTGCATTATGTCGCCAATGTGAAGACGCCGACGATGATCATGACCGGTGAAGCCGACCTGCGCACGCCCATCGGGCAGAGCGAGGAGTTCTACCGCGCGCTGAAGATGCTCAAGAAAGAGACCCTCCTCATCCGCATGCCCGAGGAGTATCACGGCTGGCGCCGCCCCTCGCACCAGCTGGCGCAGCAACTCTACTTGCTCGCGTGGTTCGAGAAGCACAAGCGCCAGGACAAAGAGGTTCCGGTCGAGGGCTCGGGACAGGAGGCCGGACGCGCTCGAACGGGACGATGACCTCTTCGACATCGGCTCACGGGGTGCTCTGGTCCTTCGACCGAAGCGCCACGTGAGCCTCTCCGATGACCGTCTCTGGAGGAATCGCGATGCGAGGCGTGAAGGTTCGATGTCTGGAACTCGCCCTTCTCTTGCTGCTCGGCGTCCCCCCCTCCATGGGGAGAAGAACAGCCCCGCAATTCCCTCGAAAGCCTCCACAGACCCCGGTGGAGGAGGTCAAGGAGGTCCTGCACGGGGTCGAGCTCGTGGATCCGTACCGCTGGCTCGAAGACCAGTGGAGCCCGAAGACCCGCGCGTGGATTGAGGAGCAGAACGCCTATACGCGCACGCTGCTGGATGCCGTCGCCGGACGCGAGCGCATTCGACGACGCCTCACGGAGCTGATGAAAGTGGACGCCGTGGGGCTCCCCATTGAGCGCGGCGGGCGATATTTCTTCACCAAGCGGCGCGCGGATCAAGAGCAATTTGTGATCCACATGCGGAAGGGGCGCCAGGGGCCGGACGAGGTTTTGATTGATCCGCATCCCTGGAGCCCGGATCACACGACGAGCGTGACGCTGCTGGACGTCTCCGACGATGGGACCATGCTCGCCTACGGCGTGCGTCAGGGTGGAGAGGACGAGATCATCATCCGTCTCTTCGATGTCGAGGCTCGGCGCGATCTCCCCGATGCTCTCCCGAAAGGGCGATATTTCGGCCTCTCGTTCACCCCCGACAAGAGTGGCTTCTACTACGCGCGGCATACGGCGGAAGGCCCGCGCGTCTACTTCCATCGGCGCGGCGATGACCCGGCGCGCGATCGGGAGATCTTCGGCCGAGGCTATGGCGTGGATAAGATCATCACGGTCGTGCTCTCAGAGGACGGACGATACGCGCTCTTCACGGTCTCGCACGGCGCCGGCGCCCGACGGACGGAGATCTATCTCTACGACGTGGCGCGTGATGGCCCCGTCCTCCCAGTCGTCAATGACATCGAGGCGCGATTCAGCGGACAAATCGCCGGAGACACGCTCTATCTGCTGACGAACTGGAATGCCCCGCGAGGCCGCCTCCTCGCCGTGGACGTGCGCAAGGCGACGGCCCGAGATCAGTGGCGCGAGGTCATCCCCCAGTCTTCGGCCGTGATCACTGGTTTCGCTCTGGTCGGCGGGCGGGTCGCGGTGAACGTCCTGGAGAACGTTCAAGCGCGCGTGCGCCTGTTCGATCCTCAGGGGACATTCCTCGCGGAGCTCCCGCTGCCGGCCATCGGCTCGGTCAACGGCGTGAGGGGGCGCTGGGAGAGCCCGGAGGTCTTCTACGCGTTCTCCTCCTTCCACATCCCGACGACGATCTATCGCTATGACGTGAACACGAGGACCTCAGAGGTGTGGGCCGCGTTGAAGGTGCCGATCCGCAGCGAGCAATTCGAGGTCAAACAGGTCTGGTACGAATCGCGTGACCGAACGCGCATCCCGATGTTCATCGCCCACGCGCGCGGAGTGAAGCTCGATGGCTCGAATCCGACGCTCCTCACCGGATATGGCGGGTTCAACGTGAGCATGCTGCCCGGTTTCTCCGCGCGCGCCGCCCTGTGGATGGAGCTGGGAGGCGTGTACGCCCTGCCGAGCCTGCGCGGCGGCGGCGAATTCGGCGAGGAGTGGCACCGCGCGGGAATGCGAGAGAAGAAGCAGAACGTCTTCGACGACTTCCTGGCCGCTGCCGAGTGGCTCATCCAGAACGGGTATACCAATCCCTCGCGCTTGGCCATCTCCGGGGGCAGTAACGGCGGACTGCTCGTCGGGGCAGCGCTCACGCAACGCCCAGATCTGTTCGCCGCCGTCGTCTGCTCGTATCCCTTGCTCGATATGATCCGATACCATCGGTTCCTGGTCGCGCGCTTCTGGGTCCCGGAGTACGGATCCTCGGACGATCCGGAACAGTTCAAGTACCTGCTCGCTTACTCTCCATATCATCGCGTGACGCCCGGCACGCGCTATCCGGCCGTCCTCTTCATCACCGGCGACGCGGATACGCGCGTGGATCCGCTGCATGCGCGGAAGATGGCGGCGCGACTCCAAGCGGCGACGGCGTCGGATCGCCCCATCCTCCTCCGGTACGACACGAAAGCCGGTCACTCGGGAGGGCTGCCGCTCAGCAAACAGATCGAGGATCTGACCGATGAGCTGAGCTTCCTGCTCTGGCAGCTCGGCGTCCGTATCCCGGAGAGCTGATCATATCGTCGCCATGAAGGCGGGCGCTTCGCCCTGTCCCGTGCGGCGCTCAGCCCGATGGGCGCCGCACGCTTTTCGCCCTCTCCAGGCCGACCCACCTTCCGCAGCTCGCGAGCGCATGGCGGGTCTGGTAAAATCTTCGTCTCTGAGGAGTCAACGAGATGAAGACGAAGCGCTTCGATGGTCGGACATTCTACGAACGGTTCACGCGCTATGCGGCGGACCTCTACCCCGGACGATAT
>BEHM01000024.1 GCA_002923315.1 bacterium HR10 | reverse complement strand
ATGGCTCGACGAGCAGAAGCCATACGTGGCGAGCGGGCCGACGGGAATGGGCGTGCGGACGCTCGCGCATTTCGTCTGCCGATCGGCCGAAGGGGAATCCTCGGATCGTCGGTGAGCAGCGGCGCCCTTTCGGCGACGCGCGAATCTCTCGAGTGGGGGGAGGGTTATGGCGACCGCAGCGACAGCCAAGACAAAGCGGGAGATGAAGAAGGCGTGGATCCGGGCGAATCCGGAGAAATATCAGGAGCAGAAACGGCGGTGGCGACAACGCCGTCGCGAGCGGTTGGCGAGCGGGCGTTTCCTCGTCTCCCCGGAACAACGCGAGGGGAAGGTCTTGGTCGCTCGACTGCGCTTTCGGAATGGGCAGAATCCGCATGCGATGGTCGAGGCGTTCATGAAGCAGTACGGCAAGGCGGGCATCTATTACGCCCTGGGGCCGGTCACCAACAGCCAGTTCCGCGCGATCCTGATCTACGCGGATCCGAAGGCAGCAGAGCGCATCAAGCGCGTGAAGGCGGCCAAGCGGAGTTGATTCGGCAGAGACGTTCCCCTCGGTCGCCGAGGATTCGATGCTCGCGCGCCGAGAGAGCGGTGGGAGCGTGCCGATGCGAATCTTGGTTCTCGGAGGAACGCGCTTTTTCGGCCTGCACCTCGTCCATCGGCTCGCGGCGGAAGGACATCGGGTGACGGTCCTGACGCGCGGCCTCACGCCGGCGCCGTTGCCCCCTTCGGTCGAACGTCTTGTGGGGGATCGTCGTCAGGCGGCGTCGCTGCGAGAGGCTGTCGGCTCGCGGACGTGGGATGTCGTCATTGACAATATCGGCTTCACAGCGGAGGAGAGCCGTCTGGCCGTGGACGTCTTCGCTGGGCGGACTGAGCGGTTCCTCTTCACGAGTACGGCGGCCGTGTATGCCTGTCTTGAGGACATTGTGAATCCGTATCGGGAGGAGGACACCGACCGGCTTCCCGAGCGGGCGCGAGCCCGTCAGGATCCGCAGCTCGCCTATGGGTTCGGGAAGCTCGAGGCCGAGCGGGTCTTGCAGCAGGCGTATCAAGAGCGCGGCTTCCCGATCACGATCCTGCGGTTGCCGATCGTCATCGGCCCGCGCGATCATACCCTGCGGGCCTACAGCTACTGGGTGCGCATCAAGGATCGGGCTCCGCTGATCCTCCCCGATGGGGGGCGCGTGGATTGGCGCTTCATCTACTCGGGGGACGTCGTGCGCGCCTTCATTCGGCTCCTGGAGGAGGAGCGGAGCATCGGGCACGTGTATAACATCGCGCAAGAGGAGATCGTCTCGGTGCGCGAGTTCGTCAAACTCTCGGCCGAGATCTTGGGGATCGAGGTGGAGATCGTTGACATCCCCCTTCAATGGTTGCGCGCGCAGCGCATTGATCCCGTGTTCTCCCCGTATTCAATCCCGCGCTCGTGGATCCTGGACATCTCGAAGGCGCAACGGGAGTTGGGATGGCGGTCCACGCCCTGGAGGGAATGGATGCGGGCGAGCATCGAATGGTTCGAGCGAGAATATCACGGGCCGCCGCCGGAGAACTACGCCCGTCGAGCGGAGGAGCTGCAATTGATCGAACGGTGGCGGAGGATGACGATGGCCTGAATCCTGGGATCTGAGGCTCCTTGCCGGGAGGTGGCGTCGGAGACTTCGCAAGAATTCTGCCCCGAGCATCCTGTGCGGGATTTCGAGCACGATGACCGATCGAGGGGGATCGCTTCGGGCGCGCCCCTCTCTTTTTGCGGGATCAGGCGAACGCGCGCGGGAGAAGTGTCTGAGGAGATCACGCGATGGCCGACTTCTATCGCCTCTTGGGCGTCTCGCGTCAGGCGAGCGAGCGGGAGATCAAAGCGGCCTATCGCCGATTGGCCAAGCTCTATCATCCGGATGTGAATCCGTCGCCGACGGCCGCCGAGGATTTCGCGCGGATCACGGAGGCCTACAAGGTCCTGAGCAGTCGGCGGCTGCGCGCCCTCTATGATCGCGGCTTGCTCGCCGATTACGAGGAGTATGTGCGGCAGCGGGAACGAGCGGCCGTCTTGCAAAAGCGCGTGAAGGTCATCATCGAGGAGCTGCTTCGGAGAGAGCAGGAGGAGACGACGATTCGCCAGATGGCCGTGATGCTCACGGTCTCGCTGTTCGCCTCGGCGTTCCTGGTGGCTCTCTTCCGCCCTCCCATCTTCGAGACGCTCGGCGTCGTGGGGAAGGCGATCTGCCTGGGGCTGTTCGGCCTCGGCATGTGGGAGTTGGTGCGCGATGTCATGGCGTGCATGGACTACTACGCATATCCGGATGACATCACGCCCTCCCTCCTGCGCCTGGAAGAGGAGAGAGCGGGGAAGCCCTTCTCGCGCACGGCGGCGCTGGCCTTCCTCGTGGGGGGGTATCTGCTGGCGCTCCTGTTCGGTTCTCTCGTGCGCTATGCGCTGCTGGGGATCAACGGACGATTGCTCTTGAGCTATGGACTCATCAACGTGCTCTTGCTGCCACCGATCGCTGTCCTTATCATTATGCGGTTGCGCGCCCTCAACGAGCGATTCTCCGCGCAATGATGAAGCCAGAAGGAGGTGAGGCGCGATGCCGGTGCTCGCTCCGGGACGGACATTAGTGGATGTGCTCGCGGCCGAGGAGGCGACCGTTGCTCGAGGCCTCGCCGTCGTGGGCATCAGCCTCCTGGTCGCGCTCGCGGCGCAGGTGGCCATCCCCTTGCCATTCACGCCCGTGCCGATCACGGCGCAGACGCTCGTCGTCCTGCTGGGGGGAGCCGTGCTGGGAGCCCGTCGTGGAGCGTTGGCGATGCTCCTCTATCTCGGATACGGGGTCTTGGGGTGGCCCGTCTTCGCGGGCGGGCGCGCTGGGGTGGCGCATCTGCTGGGACCGACGGGCGGATACCTGTGGGGATTTGTCCTCGCCGCCTATGTGACCGGAGCGCTGGCCGAGCGCGGATGGGATCGCCGATGGGGGACCGCCGTCGGAGCGATGGGGATCGGGCAGGTCCTGATCTACCTGGGGGGTTTGTTCGGCCTGTTGCGCTTCGCGCCTGTGGATCGGGCGCTTGCGCTCGGCGTGTGGCCCTTCCTGCCGGGCGATGCGCTGAAGGTGCTGATCGCAGCCGGACTCCTGCCCCTCGCCTGGAAGGTGCTCGGTCGTCCGGGCACGTCCTCCTCTCGGAGGCCCCTTTGACAACCCCTCGATGACTCCAGTATATTGGGGCAGGTTTGTCACACAATCGAATATCTTGTGGGTGCGACGGAAGCCATGCTGAGGCTGGAGAAGATCGAGTTGCGCGGGTTCAAGTCCTTCGGCGATCCAACGGAGTTGGTCTTCCCCAGCGCCATCACGGCAATCGTCGGTCCGAACGGTTGCGGCAAGAGCAACATCGCGGATGCGATCGCCTGGGTGCTTGGTGAGCAGAGCGCGCGGCTGCTCCGGGGGACGCGCATGGAGGATGTGATCTTCCAGGGGACGCGCACGCGCCCCCCATTGGGGATGGCGGAGGTCATCCTCACGCTCGTGGCGACTGAGGAGATTCGGCTGCGCGGGGAGGGGGGGGATGAAGAGGACGTTCCCGAAGAGGAGGGGGAACAGTCGGCGCGGCGATCCTGGCCTGCGGCAGTCATCCCGGCGGGCACGGTGCTGACCGTCGGGCGCCGATTATATCGTTCGGGTGAGAGTGAGTACTTGATTGATGGCCAATCGGTTCGTCTGCGCGACATCTATGACCTGTTCGCGGGGACGGGGCTTGGGCCGGGGCATTACGCGCTGATCGGGCAGGATCGCGTGACGGCGCTCATTCAGGCCAAGCCCTCGGAACGCCGAGCGGTGATCGAAGAGGCGGCGGGGATCACCCGGCTCAAACTGCGCGAGCGCGCGGCGGAGACCCGCTTGGAATCGGCGCGTCAGAATCTCGCGCGCTTGAACGACGTCATCGCGGAGATCGAGCGTCAAGTGGGGACGTTGAAACGGCAGGCGGCGCGGGCTCGCCGGTATCGGCGTCTTCGAGAGGAATGGCGCGCTCTCGCGCGATGGCTCGTTCGCCTGGAATATCAGCGGTTGGAATCGGCGCTCGCGGCGGTGAGTGAGCGGATCGCGGCGCTGGAGCGCGCGCGCGCCGAGTTGGTGGGGCAGATCGCGGCGGTGGAGGCTGAGCATCGGCAGCTCGTTCATGAGGAGCGCGCTCGCGAGGCGCGCATCGCCTCGGCCCGCGAACGCTTGGCCGAGATCGAGCTGGAGTTGGAGCGGGTGCGCGGACAGCGTCAGCGGAGCGCGTCGTACATTGACGAGCTCGACGAGCGCGAGCGCGCCCGGCAGCGCGAGCAGGAGAGCGTGGCGGAACGGTTGACGCTCGCCGCCCGCGAGATCGCGCGACTCTCCAGCGAACTGCAGGAGATGCTCCGCGAGCTCGCCGAACATGAGGAGGAGCTTCGCGTCGAGGAGGGGCGTCACGAGCACCATCTCGCCGAGGCGAGAGCCTGCGAGCAGCAGATCGAGCAGATGCGGGCTCAGTACGTGGAGGCGATCGGCGAGGTCGCGCATTGGCGCAATGTCCTGCATCAGCTCTCGGAGGGGATGCGACGTCTGGAGGCACAGCTGCGGCGTTTGGAGACCGAGCGGGATCGCGCTGGCGGTCGGGAGGCGCAGCTTCGGGCCGAACGCCAGCGCTGGCTTCACGAGGTGGAGGCGCGGCGCCTGCGGCTTGACGCCTTGCGTGCCGAGCGCGAGGCCGTGCTGCAGCGCGTGCAGCACGCTCAAGAGCACGTGGCGCAGGCGCGCGCCGCATGGGCGGAAGTGGAGAAGGCGGCGATCGCTGTGGAGAATCGCCTGGCTTCGCTCTCGGAGTTGGAGGAGCGACGGGCCTATGCCTCGCGCGCCGTGCGGCATGTGTTCGAGGTGAGCCGGCGCGACGATCACGTGCGGGTGCTCGGCACACTCGCTGATGCCTTGCGCGTGGCTCCCGAGAATGAGTGTATGGTCGAGGGATTTCTCGGCGAGCGGCTGCAGGCGATCCTCGTCCCCTCTTGGGAGGAGGCGCGAGCGGCGCTCGCCATTCTGGAGTCCGCGCGGGCGGGACGGGCGCAATTCCTGGTGGTCGAGGACGGCGCTTCTGCCGAGGGCATCGTCACGACCGATGGGCGAGAGCGTTCGGAGGAGGAGGCCGAGCGCAACGGATTCCTCGCCGCACTGGGGGCGACCCCTGCCGTGGCGCGCGCGCTGGCGCGAGCGTTCCCTGAGTGCGAGCGGGTTGAGATCGCTTCTGATCTGGAGGCGGCCGTTCGGCAATCGGTGGCGGATCCGAAGCGGGTGTTCCTGACCCGACGCGGAGAATGGGTTCGAGGGGGAACGCTTCTGGTCGGAGGGAGCGGGGGGGGATCGCCGATCGGGATCCTGGGGGTGAAGCGCGAGATTCGCGAGCTGCGCGCTCGCCGCGAGGAGCTGATGCAGCAGCTCCAGCACTGGCAGCAGCAGTATCAGGAAGGCGAACGCGCCGTCCAGTCGTGGCTTCAGGAGAGCGCTCGCCTGGAGGCGGCCATTGAGGAGCAGGAGCGCGCCCTTTTCGAGGCGCAGGGGCGTCTCTCGGAGGTCGAGCGGGATCTGGAGCGCGCGCGGCAGCACGCGGCCGTGGTCGAGTTCGAGCGCTCGGAGGCCGAGCGCGAGCGGACGCGTCTGGAGCAGGAAGGCGAGCGAGCCCGCATCGAGCAGCAGCGTGCCGAGGAGCGCCTGCGCGCGCTGGAGGCACAGCAGCGCGCTCAGCAGGAAGCGCTCTCGCACCGGCGTCAGGCATGCGAGGCTTCAGCCGAGCGGGTGACGGCGCTGCGCGTCCAGCTTGCGGCGAAAGCGGAACGGCGACAGGCCGTACAGGCCCAACTCCGGCGCTTGGAGCAGGAGCGCCAGAACCTCCTGCAGCGCCTGGAGGAACTGCGCCGTGAGCGCGAGCATCTGCATCGCGAGCGGGAGCAGAGCCTGCAGCAGCAGCACCTGTGGCACCAGCGCGAACGCGAGTTAGAGCAGGCGCGGGAGCAGGCCGAGGATGAGCTCCGTCGCGCGGCGGAACATCTGGAGGGGGCGCACGTGGCGGCGGATTCCCTGAGCGCGCGCCTCGCCGAGCTGCGCGAGCGAGAATCGGAGCTTCGGGATCGCGTGGGACAAGCGGAGATCGAGCGCGCTGCCCTCTTGACCGAGATGCGGCATGTGAGCGAGAGGTGCCGGGCCGAATTGGGGGAGGAGCTCGAGCGCGTGCTCGCTGCTCCTGTCGAGGACGAGTCCTTCGATGAAGACCCGCAGGCCGTGCGCGCGCGTTTGGACGAGGTGCGGCGGAAGATCGAGGAGATGGGGCCCATCAATCTCATGGCTCTGGACGAGTTGCAGCAGGCCGAAGAGCGACTCGCCTTCCTTCGCGCCCAGCGCGAGGATGTGGAGCGTTCGATCGCCTCGACCGAAGAGGCGCTGCGCGAGATCCGACGGCGCGCGCGTCAGCGCTTCCTGGCGGCCTTCGAGGCCATCAATGCGCATTTCGAGGAGGTCTTCCGCGAACTCTTCGGCGGTGGACGCGGGCAGATGCTCTTGCTCGATCCGGAGAACGTGCTGGAGAGCGGTGTGGATATCCTCGCGCAGCCTCCGGGCAAGCGGCTCCAGAATCTGCACCTCCTCTCCGGTGGGGAGAAGGCGCTCACGGCGCTCGCCCTGCTGTTGGCGATCTTTCGCTATCGGCCGAGCCCCTTCTGCGTGCTCGACGAAGTGGACGCCCCGTTGGATGACATGAACATCGCCCGCTTCTCGCGTCAGATCGTCGCGATGAGCCGGCGGACGCAATTCATCCTCATCACGCACAACAAGGAGACGATGGAGGTGGCCGATGTCCTCTACGGTGTGACGATGGAAGAGCCGGGTGTTTCCAAAGTCGTCTCCGTTCGGTTACAATAGCGGATGATCCGCATGGAGCTTCGCAGAGGGGGAGCCGACGAATGAAGCGGGGAAGCGGGAGGCGCGCGCTGTGGCTCTTTGTCGCACTGAGCACGGTGAGCTCAGGCGTCGCGCTTGGGCAGGAAGCCGCGCCGCGCCCGACCTCGGAAGGGACGACGCACTACTCCTATACGTTCGAGCATCCACAGCTTGATCCCACGCGCTTTGAGCTTCGCTTCGACGAAAGCGGGCGGGGGACGTTCTCCTTCTGGCGCAAAGAGAGCGAGGAGCCCGTCGTCCTTCCTCTGCAGTTGCTGACCCGCACCGTGGAACGCGTGAGGGCGTATCTGGAGGCCGTGCGCTTTCTGGAGAGCGATGAGGAGTATCAATCTGAGCGCCCGATGTCGTCCCTGGGCACGGTCACTCTCGAAGTCCGACGGGGCGACCGCCAGCGGTGTGTGCGGTTCACGTTCACGCGCAACGAGAAGATGCGGGAGCTGGCGCACTTGCTCCGGGGCATCGCCATGCAGGAGTATCGCGTCTTCCTGATCACCCTCGCGCGGCAGCACGGTCCTCTCGATCTCGATCGGCAGCTGCGCGGTCTCGAATCCGAGCTGAAGAACGGGTGGCTCGGGGAGCCGGAGAAGCTGCTGCCCATGCTGCGCGAGTTGGAGCAGGATGAGGATGTGCTCCTGATGGTCCGCCATCGCGCCGAGAAGCTCGCCCGGTGGATCGAGCGCGAGAGGCAACGTTCGGATGGGGGCGGATCGCGGAAGTCGGGCGGCGCATAGTGGGCTCCGCAAAATGGAGCGCTGCCGGGGAGATCCTGTGATGGAGAGAGTCGCGCCGGACGATCGCTCGCATCGGCGGCGATGGATCGTCGTCCTCGGATTCGCGGTCGTCGCTCTCGCGGCCGATGCCCGGACGCAGACGCCGATTCAGATCGGACAGACGGTCGAGGGCGCTCTCGAAGAGGGCGATCGGAAGATGGCCGATGGGTCGTATTACGACCTCTACGTCTTCCGTGGGAATCGCGGGCAGCGGATCGTCATCCACCTTCGCTCACGCGAGTTTCATCCCTATCTGACGCTCATGGACGAGAACGGGGTGGAGATGCTCAGCGATAGCGGCGAGCACGGACATGCGCAACTCCGGTGCACGCTCCCTCGCTCGGGCCGCTATTTCATTCGCGTCAACAGCGTGCGGCGAGAGGGGAGGGGGCGGTACCAACTCCAGCTGCTGGAGCAGTGAGCTGCTCGTCGTTCGCGAGGATCGGGGTCTCGCACCACGTGCGAAAGACGAGTGGGCGAAAGCTCGCGCGCGCGTTCTACGAGCGACCGACGGTGGAGGTCGCTCGAGAGCTGCTGGGGAAATATCTCGTGCATCGCACGGCACGGGGGGTGATCGTCGGGCGAATCGTCGAGACCGAGGCCTACGTCGGTCCTGAAGATCGCGCGTCGCACGCCTGGCGCGGTCTCACGCCACGGACGGCTGTCATGTTCGGTCCACCGGGATATGCTTACGTCTATCTGATCTACGGCGTGCACCATTGCCTCAACATCGTGACCGAACGCGAGGGATATCCGGCGGCCGTGCTCATTCGGGCCTTGGAGCCGATCGCGCCCGATGCCGCGCGCGCGCCCCTGATCCCCAATGGGCCGGGGAAGGTCTGCCGGTATCTGAGTGTGGATCGAACGTTCAACGGCCTCGATCTCTGTGGGTCGGTCCTCTATGTGGAAGATCGCGGGGAAGCGATCGCGCCGGAGCACATCGTCGCCGCCCCGCGCATCGGGGTGGAGTATGCCGGGCCGTGGAGCGAGAAGCCCTGGCGGTTCTACATTCGCGGGAATCCGTTCGTCTCTCGGCCGGCGCGCGCGTCCTCACGCGCGCGATAGCTCATTCGGAGGGCAACTCCTCGGGCGAGGGCCATTCGCCGTCCACCCAGACGCTTCCGTCCTCGAAATATTCGCGCTTCCAGATGGGGACGATCTTCTTCAGCCGATCAATGGCATACTGGCAGGCTTCGAAGGCGGGGCGTCGGTGGGCTGAGGTCACGACGATGATGACGCTCGATTCACCGATCTCGAGTCGCCCGAGCCGATGGACGATGCCGATGCGGTCAATGGGCCAGCGCGCGCGGATCTCTCGTCCGATCTCGCGCAACATGCGCAGGGCCATCGCCTCGTAGGCTTCGTATTCGAGATAGCGGACGCGCCGACCGCCCGTCTGCTCGCGGACGACGCCGTCAAAGGTGACGACGGCTCCGGCGGCGCCCCGAAGCAGACGTTGGACGAGCGCGCGCGCCTCGATCGGTTCGCGGACCAACGCGAAGATGTCCGCCTCCTGTCCCCCGCTGACCGGAGGCAGAAGCGCCAGGACATCGCCTGAACGCAGGGGCGTCTCGGGGGCCGCATAGCGTTCGTTAACGGCGACCAGGACGCGGTCCCGCAGCTCGCGCAGTGCGGGGAATCGCTCGTATACCTCTTCAAGGGCATGTGTGACGGTCGCCGAGGGGGGGAGCTGCAGTTCGTATTCAGCCATACCCGCCAGCTCCCGACATTGGGCGAAGAATCGAACGCTCACGGTGATCATGACGACCTCCTCCGTTCACCCCGCGGAAGGGGCACGCCTCCCGCTTCGCGCGAGGGCCGATGGGGGTCAATGCACGCGAGACAGAGACCGACGATGTCCATTGCGTTTCGCCTCCATGTGCGATCGCGCGCGTTGCTCGTAATCCTCGGCGAGCTGCTCCAGACGAGCGAGCAGGAATTCCAGGCGCGCTCGCGTGGAGACCAGTTCCAGAACATGGCGCAGGTCCTCCGGCTGATGCAATACGGCGGCGGCGATGGTGAAAGAGAGACGTTCGATATTGTCGGGCAGGGCGACCGAGCGTTCGGGCAGATCGTGGAGACGTTGCAGGGCGCGCAGGAAGCGCACAAAGCGCGCCGTGGCGCGAGCGACCAGTGCCGTCACGACATCGCGCTCTTCGTCCTCAATTGGATCGTCCGCGAAGAATTCGATTTCGGCGAGCAAATAGGGGTCTTGAGAGAGGTAGCGGGTGATCCGATACCGCTCCGTCCCGATGGTGAGGATGTTCGCTCGACCGTCGGGGAGCGGACGCACGTGGAGGATGCGCGCCGCGCAGCCGACGCTCTCCAAATCGGGGATGGCGAGCCGACCAACCTCCGCCTCCGGATGATAGCTCAAGCCGAAGAGGCGATCACCCTCCAGGCACTGGCGGAGCATGAGCCGATAGCGTGGCTCGAAGATGTGAAGCGGGAGCGTCATCTCCGGGATCAACACGACGGGGAGAGGAAAGATCGGTAATCGCGCGATGCCGTTCGCCTTCTTCATCCGAGCGCTCTCCTCATGTTCGTCGCCTCGCCCCTTACAGTGTAGCATCCGAAGGCGAAGGGGTGAAGCCCCTTTGGTGTCCTCGTCCAGAGAGCTATTGAAACATCTCCGAGAAGCGGGTATGATAAGCTCGCATCATCGGGTGAGAAGATCGGCGTATGGACGGTCCGGATGGTATGGGTGGTATGAAAGAGTTAGTCGAAGAGATCGTGAAAGCGATGGTGGATTATCCCGATCAGGTCCGAGTTCGGGAAGTCGCCGGAACGGGGACGATCGTCTACGAATTGCGGGTGGCGAAGTCCGATCTGGGGAAGGTCATCGGCAAGGGAGGGGAGAACGCCAAAGCGATTCGGACGATCCTCAGCGCCGCTGGGATGAAGCAGAAGAAGCGGGTGGGGCTGGAGATTCTCGAGGACTGAGCGGGCGCTGGCGCACCTGTGAGCGTGCACCGTTCCGATCGGCGGTGACGCTGCCGAGTTCCATGCGGGAGACGCCCGCGTTGTGATCGTGTTCCGGCTACAGACTCGGCCAAGAGGGTGGGGTGTTTCTTCATCCCGATGTACCGACCTGAGGGGTGTGAGCATGCCCTTCCTCAGGAAGGGTTCTCTTGACAGGAGAGGGAGGAGCGATATAATACCGCTGAACTCTTCGCTATCAGGAGGTGAGGCGTGACGCGCACGACAATTGAGGTGACGATCAACGGGGTGCGGTATCGCCACGAGGTGGAACCTCGATTGCTGTTGGTCCATTACATTCGAGACGTCGTGGGACTGACGGGGACGCACATCGGGTGCGAGACGAGTTTATGTGGAGCGTGTACGGTATTGCTCAATGGGGCGGCGGTGAAGTCGTGCACCCTCTTCGCCGTGCAAGCGGATGGGGCGGAGATCACGACCATCGAAGGATTAGGCGAAGAGGGGCGGCTGCACCCGATTCAGGAAGGGTTCTGGATGAAGCATGGGTTGCAGTGCGGGTATTGTACGCCGGGGATGATTCTGGCGGCCTATCAATTGCTCCAGCGGTATCCGGATCCGACCGAGGCGCAGATTCGGCATGGGATTGAGGGGAATCTGTGTCGGTGCACGGGGTATCAGCATATCGTCGAAGCGGTTCGGTACGCCGCAGAGAAGCTGCGGAGCCAAAAAGCCTGAACGGGAAGGAGGGGGAGAGCGATGGCGAAGAAGTTCGTGGGTGAGCGCGTGCCTCGGGTGGAGGATCAGCGGTTGATCACCGGGCGGTCGCAGTATGTGGATGATATTGTGCGGCCGCGAATGGTCTATGCGGCCATTGTGCGGAGCATCTATGCGCATGCCCGATTGAAGGAGATCAACGTGGAGGCGGCGCGGCGAGCGCCCGGCGTGATCGCCGTCTTCACCGGAGAGGATGTGCGGGAGGCGATCGGTCCGGTTCCCGTGGCGAGTCAGCTGCCGGATTTGAAGATCCCACGACATCCGGTCTTGGCCGTGGAGAAGGTGCGCTATGTGGGGGAGCCGGTGGCCGTGGTGGTGGCGGAGGACCGGTATCAGGCGCGGGATGCCGTGGATTTGATCGAGGTGGAGTATGAGCCTCTGGAAGCTGTCGTAGACCCGGAGCGGGCGATCGCGGAGGGGGCGCCGATCCTTCATGAAGAGTTCGGGACGAATGTGGCGTTCGTGTGGCAGTTGAGCGGAGGAGATATTGAACGAGCGTTTCGCGAAGCGGAGGTGGTCGTCTCGCAGCGGATGGTGAACCAGCGGGTCATCCCCGTGGCGATGGAGCCGCGCGGCGTGGTGGCCGAGTATCATCCGGGCGAGGGACAGCTCACTGTGTGGACTTCGACGCAAATCCCGCACCTGCTGCGCACGCAGTTGGCGGCGATGTTGGGACTGGCCGAGAACCGCGTGCGGGTGATCGCCCCGGAGGTCGGAGGTGGATTCGGGAGCAAGCTCAACGTGTATGCCGAGGAAGCGCTCGTGGGGTATCTGGCGATGCGGCTGGGACGCCCGGTCAAATGGATCGAGACGCGGCGGGAGAATTTCCTCTCGACGATTCACGGTCGGGGCCAGATCGCGGAGGTCGAGGCGGCGGTCAAGCGCGATGGGACGGTGCTGGGGCTGCGGTATAAGATCATTCAGGACGTGGGCGCGTACCACCAGTTACTCACGCCAGCGATTCCAACCTTGACCGGATTGATGGCTACGGGTCCGTACAAGATTCCCAATCTGCATGTGCAGGTCATCGGCGCCTTCACCAACAAGATGGCGACGGATGCGTATCGGGGGGCGGGGCGACCTGAGGCCACTTACATGCTGGAGCGGATGATGGATCGGATCGCGAGAGAACTGGGGTTGGATCCGGCCGAGGTGCGAATGCGGAATTTCCCGCAGCCGGATGAATTCCCATTCCCAACGGCCAGCGGGCTCGCCTATGACAGTGGGAACTATCCGCAGGCGCTCCGGCGCGCTCTGGAGCTGGTCGGCTATGAGCAACTGCGGCAGGAGCAGCAGGTGCTTCGGCAGCAAGGCCGGTATCTCGGTATTGGGATTTCGACATACGTGGAGATATGTGCCATAGGGCCATCTCCGGCACTCCCCTTCGGGGGATGGGAGAGCGCGACGGTTCGCGTCGAGCCGACGGGGAAGGTGACGGTCTTAAGCGGCGCCTCGCCGCATGGACAGGGGCAGGAGACGTCCTTCGCGCAGATCGTCGCCGATGAGCTGGGGGTGGGTCTGTCGGATGTTCGCGTCATTCATGGGGACACGGCCATCGTGCAATATGGGATTGGAACGTTCGGCAGTCGGGCGACGGCCGTCGGCGGCACAGCCGTCTATGGAGCAGTGCAGAAGGTGAAGGAGAAAGCCACGCGCTTAGCTGCCCATTTGCTCGGGGAGGAGAACGTGGCGAACGTGGCGTTTGAAGCGGGACAGTTCTTTGTGAAGGATCGCCCGGAGCGGCGGCTGACATTTCAAGACGTGGCGCTGGCGGCTTACTTGGCGAAGAGTTTACCCCCCGGGATGGAGCCGGGGCTGGAGGCGAGTTATTTCTTCGAGCCGAGCAACTTCACGTTCCCCTTCGGGGCGCACATCGCCGTCGTCGAGGTGGACCCGGAGACGGGGGACGTGCACTTTCGCCGATATGTGGCGGTGGATGATTGCGGGCGGGTGATCAATCCGATGCTCGTGGACGGCCAGGTGCACGGAGGGATCGTGCAGGCGCTCGGGCAGGCGCTCCTTGAGGAGGCGGTGTACGATGAGAACGGGCAATTGTTGACGGGGGAGCTGACCGATTATGCGATCCCAAAGGCGACGGACGTGCCGTGGTTGGAGACGGATCGGACTGAGACGCCTTCGCCCGTGAACCCGCTGGGGGTGAAGGGCGTGGGCGAGGCGGGGACGATCGCGGCGACGCCGGCCATCGTCAATGCTGTGGTGGATGCGTTGGCCCCGTTAGGAATCCGGCATCTGGATATGCCGCTTCGGCCGGAGAAGATCTGGCGGGCGATCCGAGGAGCGTGAAGGAGGGAAGCGTATGATCCCAGCGGCATTCGAATATTTCCGACCGACGAGCGTGAAGGAGGCGCTCGCGCTTTTGGATCACTACAAAGACGAAGCGAAGCTTCTGGCCGGCGGACACAGCTTGATTCCGCTGATGAAGTTGCGCCTGGCGCAGCCGCGCTATGTGATTGATCTCGGTCGTGTGCGCGAGCTGGAGTATATCCGGGAGTCGGGCGATCAGCTGCTCATCGGCGCGATGACGCGGCACGTGGCCATTGAGACCTCCGATCTGCTCCGGCAGCGCTGTCCGCTTCTGGCCGAGACCGCCAGTGTGATCGGAGACGCGCAGGTTCGGAATATGGGGACGATCGGCGGCAGTCTGGTCCACGCCGATCCGGCGGCCGATTATCCGGCGGCCATTCTGGCGCTGGAGGCGGAGATGCGAGTGGTCAGCTCGCAAGGCGAGCGGTGGATTCGAGCCGAGGACTTCTTTGTGGATATGCTGACGACGTCGCTTCAGCCTGGGGAGCTGCTTGTAGAGATCAAAGTCCCGGTATTACCACCGCGCACGGGAACGGCGTATGTGAAAGTCGCGCAGAAGGCCTCGGGCTTCGCGCTCTGCGGCGTGGCCGTCGTGCTCACGATAGACCAAAATGGTGTCTGTCAGCATGCCGCGGTGGGGATCACGGGCGTGGCCCCCAAGGCCTATCGGGCGCGCGCTGTGGAGCACGCCCTCCGCGGACAAAAGCTCGATGCCTCGGTCACAGCCGCGGCCTCGGCGAAGGCGGCCGAAGGGATTGACCCGTTGGAGGATCTTCACGCCTCGGCGGAATATCGCGCGCACCTGGCGCGCGTGTGGTGTCGGCGAGCGCTCGAGCAGGCACGCGCGCGGGTATAAATAAGCCCGCTGTCCGCAGCCTGAGGCGAAGATGGGGATTCGGCGCTTCATGAAGCTTTCGGTCTTCCTTCTGCTTTTCTCCGCGATCGGCAAAGCCACTGCTCAAAAGGCTCTCATGGAGGTCGGGCGAATGCGGCTTGATTTCGGCAGACACCGATCCCGGGATCCTGAGGGCAGTAGGGCGAGATGGGACACTCCTTTTCGCGCGAAACGTGATTGAGCCTGAGGGGGGTGAGCCTTGAAGTGATAAAGGCCGTCGTTCGGTAGGACGCGGGGGGGGACGGTCGCGTGGCGCTTCACCGTCCGGGATCGAGAAGATGCTTCCCCCAGGGGATCTCGGATCGTGCGCGAGGGCCCGGCACATGCGGCCGGGCCCCAGCGTTGTTCAGAAGTTATACCGCACGGTGAAGATCATGCTGCGGCCGCCGGGCGTCGCTCCGGTCAATCCCAAGTGCGACCACCCGAGGTTCAGGTCCGGCTGCGTCGGCCCAAGCAACGTGGTCTCCGAGAGGAAGTTCGGCGGCGGATAGATGAACTGGCGATGGTTGAAGACGTTGAAGACCTCCCACCGGATTTGAAGGTGATGGCTCTCGGTGATCCGAATCTCCTTCACCAACGCCATATCGAAGTTATTCACGCCCTCGGTCCGGAAGCGGTTCCGCCCGGAATTCCCCACGATCCCCGAGTTCGTCGCGGGGACGATCCAGTAGGCGTTGGGGTTGATCGGACGGCCATCCGGCCCGACGCCCGTGACGAGCAGTGGATCGCCGTTCGGATTGATCGAGACGCGCTGCGAGAAGGCGATGGTCGTGATCTGGCCGGGCAGGATACCGAGCGCATTGTTGTTGTTGAAGACCGAATAGGGCGTCCCCGATTGGAACGTGGTGATCCCGGACAGTCGCCATCCGGAGAGCGTCTGCCGCAGGAACCCGCTCTCGCCCCGATATCCGGGGATGTCCCACACGTAGTTGATCACGAGCCGGTGTGGACGATCGTAAATGGAGCGGCCGCGATCCAACCGCGCGTTGATGGGATTGGCCGGGAGCGTTTGCGCGAGCCAGGCTCCGAGGATGTCGTCACTCGTGCTGATGTAGCTGGAATAGGTGTACGCAGCGCCGAATTGCAGGCCGCGGCTCAGGCGCTTATCCACGGAGACCTGCAGCGAGTTGTACCAGGATTGCGCATGCCCATCGCCGACCAGGATCGAGCCGCGCGCCGGATCGCGCAGGTATACGGGCTGTCCCCCGCGCGTCGTCAACTGCAAGAAGGGCAGAACGCTCTGATATACTGACGGATTCCGGTCCACGGCCGCTTTGAAGAACCCGATGTTCGTCTCGTACTCGCGGATCAGCTTGAGCGCTCGCGTGCCCACGTATCCGATGCTGAGCACGTAGTCGTTCAGGAACTGCCGCTGGATGGTCAGGCTGTACTGGTTCGTATAGGGCTGGCTGACGCGCTTGTTGAGGGAGAAGTAGCGATACGGCAGCAGGTCCGGGTTCCCGCCCAAGCGCACGAAGTCTTGGGGTGTCGGCGGCGATGGCCAATTGCTGCGGAGGAAGAGGCGCCGACCGGAGATCGGCCCGAGAGCCACCTGAACGCCGCGCGGGTAATTCCGCGAGGTGTTGAGCAGGACGTTCTGGAAGATTTGGTCGTAGGTGAGCGAGTATCCGCCTCGGAGCACGAGCCGATCGCCGCCGGTGAGCCATCCCCAGAATCCGGTCCGCTCGGTCTTCGGGTTCCAGGCGAAGCCGAAGCGCGGCCCCCAGTTGTTGATGTCCGGCTTCGCGTTGGAGAAGTACTGGAAGGGCGTTCCTGTGTACTCGTAGCGGATCCCGAGGTTGAGCGTCAGGTTGGGCGTGAGACGCAGATCGTCCTGCAGGAAAGCGCCCAGCTCGGTCAATCGGCTGGGGACATACGCTTCGCCCGCATACTGGTTGAACGTCGCGTTCTCGTCGCGCAGGAAAGCGCGCAGGTTCGGATAGGTCACTTGCCCGTCCACGATCGGCGCGAAGAAGGAGTTCAACTGCACGCGACGGATGTCCACGCCCGCGCGCAGCGAGTGGCGTCCGAATGTGAGCGTGTATTTGTTCGCGTATTGATAGATGTTATCGGTGCGGAACTGCGGGAAGTTGATGTTCCCGAGGGTGAACGCCCCGCCCACGCCGCCGATGGAGAACGCCCCGAAGCGGCGGACGGTCTCCCCCAAGGGGAAGGTGATGGCCCGACGGTTGTAGGCGAAGCGGAATTCATTCACGGCGCGCGGCGAGAAGACGTGCGTGTGGACGAGCGTCAGGCTCTGATTCCGCACGGCCGTGCCGATCTCTTGTCCGCGCAGTGAGGCGGGCGTCCCCGGATCATCGCTGTCGTCGAAGAGATAGCGACCGAAGAGCTGATCCTTCTCGCCGAAGCGGTGATCCAATCGCGCGAGGAACCGATGGAAGTTCGTCTCGTACTTGAGCGTCTCGACCAACCCGCGGTTGAAGCGGGCGAAGGGGATCAACAGTGGAGGTTGCCCGGGAGCTGCCACGTTGACGTTGAATCGCGTGGAGAAATCGTTGGCCACGGGGAAGGTGTTCGCGAGGAAATCAATGGCTTCCGGCGTGAACCCCTGAGCGGCCGCGTTCGCCCGAATCAGGTCCAGCCCTTCGCGCGTGATCGCGTTGCGCGCCGCCGATCCAATGGTGCTGCGCAGGAGGTCGAAATCATACGAACCGAAGAAGAAGGTTTGCTCCTTTCGGATCGGCCCGCCGAGGGTGAATCCCCCAAGGTTCCGAACCGTGGGATTCTTCGCCGAGCGCAGGGCTTGGTGTTTCGGGAGACCTTGTTGCAAGGCTCCGCGATAGACGCGCTCTTGCTGGAGCGTCAGCGCATCCAGCCCGTTGCCCGCCCACGTCCAGTGCAGCGTCCCGTGATACTCATTGGTCCCTGACTTCGTGATGACGTTGACGACAGCTCCGGAATTGCGCCCCTGCTCCGCGTTGAAGTTGTTCGTCACGATCTGAAACTCGGCGACCGCCTCGGGAGGAACGGTCTGGCGGGGGATCGAGAGCGAGTCGTCGTTGTTGTTGGAGCCATCCAAATTGAAGTTGTTCGAGCGCGAGCGCCCACCGCTTGTGGCGAAGCCAGAGCCGGGCATCCCCGGAACATTGGGGACAGTCCCCGGGACCAACAGCGCCAGGCCCGTCAGCGTATTCCGCCCGGGCAGCTCGAAGACCTGTCGGCTCTGGATGGACTTCGCCACGCGCGCCTCGGTGCGTTCGAGGAGTTCCGCCCCTGCCGCTGTCACTTCGACGACTTCCGCGATCTCTCCCACTTGCAGTTGGACATCCACACGCGTGATCGCGACGGCGCGCACCGCGATCTTCGTGCGGATCTCCTTCTTGAACCCTGGATGCTCCACCGTGATCGTGTAGTTCTCCCCAATCGGAAGCGAGTCCGCGCGATAGAATCCCGTCTCGTTCGTCGTGAGGACACGCGTGAGCCCCGTCTCTTCGTTCTTGATCGTGACCGTCGCCCCCTGAATCGGGTCCCCACGAGGATCGGTCACAACTCCTGAGATGGATCCCAGGATCGTTTGCGCCTTCGCGGCGCTCATCCCCAAGGCCCACGTCAAGCTCGCCATGATCACCCATGACACGACGCGCTTCATCGCACTCCCACCTCCTTCCCTGAATCTCGGCGGCTATCGCTGAAGGCCGCCGCTACTTTTTCAAGCAAAGAGCGTGCCCAGATCCCTTGTTTCCCTTCCCCGCGTTTCTCAAGGAGTTGGCGAGAGGGAGCGCGGACGCTCGAAGGGCAGGTTTCCAGAAACGCGGAAATTCCTTCCAGGATTTCGGAAGCTCCGGGAACGAATCCTTGAAATTTTGCGCGAAGAGATGGAAGTTTTCCCTCTTCAGGGAGTTGGGGGAGGTCTCCTCAAAACGGGACGATGAGGTTCTCTCCCACGACGGTCCCCATGTGAGGAGACGGACAGATAGCAGCGCGGACGACCGCGACGCGCGTGAGATCGCTTCCGTGGGGCAGCGTGACATCGTCACCGATGATGCAGTGATGCACGCGCGCGCCTCTCGGGATGCGGACGCGAGCCCAGAGGACGCTCTCGGTGACCTTCGCTCCCTCTTCGATGATCGTCCCAGCACCCGCGATGAAGGATCGCCCTTCGCGACGGAGGAAGGCGAGGCTCGCGTTCAAGTAGCGTTCGAGCGTGCTCAGTTCGTACCATTGTCCCTCCGCGATATAGGCGGCGATCCGGCGTCCGCACGCTATGGCTCGTGGATAGACGTCCACGGTCGTGTGGGAGAATGTGCCCCGCGGGATGAACTCGAAGATCTCGGGCTCGACGACTTGAATGCCCGTGAAGAGCAACGGAGCGTGATCGGTCGGCGCCTCTTCGGTCAAGGGGGGAGGCATGCCGCCGAACCGCACGATGCAACCATCGCCGTCCACTTCGACGACGCTGAAGCGCTCACGCCGAGTGTTCCTCATGAGCACGAGCGTGGCCAGGGCTGCCCGTTGCCGGTGTGCTTCGCACACGGCGTGCAGGTCAATGTCGGTGATGATCTTGCCGTTGATGACCAGAAAGGTTTCGTCCTGGAGCAAGTGGCGCACCTTATCCAGAGCGCCTCCGGTTCCCAGGATCTCCGGCTCCTCGGAATAGAAGACGCGCACGCCCCATCTGGAGCCATCGCCCACGATGCGGCGAATGGAATCGCCCTGATGGTGGAGATTGATGATCACGTCGGTGATGCCGTACCGCCGCAAATATTCGAGGAGGTGGGCGATGATCGGTTTGTTGAGGAAGGGAACAGCGGCCTTGGCCCGATCGGCCGTCAACGGCCAGAGTCGCGTGCCCAGCCCGGCAGCCAGGATCATCGCGCGCATCGGACGTCCCCTCTACTCGGTCTCCGGAAAGAGCATATCCCCGAAGGGTCTACCCTGAGCTCGACAAAATTCGGCGTAGAGTGTTGGATAGCTCGCGCGAAGGAGCGGCTTCTCCTCCAGGTGAAATCGGTGGAGGAATTCCCCAATGCTCCTCTCGTCTCCCTCCAGCTCCAGGAAATTCCCCATCGGCGTTTCGTCGAACGTGACCGAGAGCGCGGCTCCCGAAGGGAGCTGCACGCGATATTCGGTGCGATACTTCTGGTAGCGGTAGATCGGCCGCAGGCCCAGTCGTTCGAAGATCGCGAGCGCGCGCAGCGGATGAGCGACTTCTGTCTCCACTTCTTCCCGCACCTTGAGCGATGGATGGGCCTGCGGCGGCCCCTTGAAAGTGATCGTCCCGCGCTCCCCCACACGGCGGATGCGCAACAAGCTCGCAGAACGCCGAAGGCGCTCGTCCTCGAAATCGAGCACCCAGTTCTCCTCAAAATGGCGCGGCTTCACCAGGCGCACTTCCGGTTCCACATGGCCATCAAGGGGATTTCTCTCCACGGGGATCTTCACCTCGGCCTCGAGCCTGGTCGCGTCCATATGCTCCTTATGCCCTCGCACTCTGCTCACCCGTGATCTGCACGCGATGAAAATACCCAAGCGATCCTGGGAAGGCAAGAGCATCACAGGGCCACTCCTTGGACAGGCGCGACTTTGGGGAAGCCGGATGTCGCGATAGGTACCTTCTCCAGTCGCGGGATGTTGCAAAATACAACGCGGGAGCATCCGGGTGCAACCATGGATGTCCCCCCCTCCCTCGGGCAACACGTTGAATCGCCATCGTTTCTTCAAGGGGTGGGGATTTCCGCGTTCTGGTATGATGCTTGCTTGATCCCATTATGCGTCGGGAGGTGAACGTGACTGAGGCGCATTCGGAAGCCATCACTGAGATCGCGCGGCGTCACGCCGATATCCATCGGCACTTGGCCCTCTTGGAGGACGTCCTTCGCGCGATGGAAGGCGGCGCGAAAAGTGGGACAGCTCGTGGCGATTCGGCGTGCACACCAGGGGCGGCAGTACTTGAGGAGCTGGTCAGGTTCTTCACCCAAGAGGTGTGCGATCTCATGAGGCTCGAGGAGGAAGTGTTGTTCCCGCCTGTGGGGCGGGATCTGAACGAGATCGGCGGGCCGGTCGCAGCCCTTGAGCTCGAACACGAGGAGTTGCGGCGGATGATTCGGGAGTTCGCGCAGGCAGTCCTCGCATGGTCGCAACGTGAGCCGGAGCATACTGGTGCTGCCGAGGCCGTCCTGTCAAGCGCCAGACGATTACGGGAATTATTGCGGGTCCACATCGAGAAGGAAGAAGCCGTGTTGTTTCGACTGATCCCCAAGATCTTCACCCGCGCTGACCGTCGGCGGGCGGCGGCGCGCCTGCGGGCGTGGTCGAAGGGAAAAGCCATCATGCTCATGCTACTGTGGGGGATGAGTAATGGAGCAGGGGGAGAGGCGCGGGCGCAAGAGCGCGGGGGGGTAACGGGAGGACAGAGCCGCGCGGGATCAACGGAGCGAAGGCTCACCGTGCATGGGGAGTTGCGCCTTCGGTGGGAATGGCGAGGGGGGCAACTCTTCGGTGGCGGAGTGCAGGCGGGAGAGAAGGACGGGTATGTGCTGACGCGAGTGCGGATCGGGGTGGAAGCGCGTCCGACTCAATGGCTGTGTGTCCTGTTGCAGGGGCAGGATGCGCAGGCCGTGGGCTTTCGGGGCGCGCCTGATCCACCGCTTGTGGAGGATACGTTCGACGTGCGGCAGGCGATGGTGGAGATCTTCGATCCAAAACGGCAGGGGTGGGGCATGCGACTTGGGCGGCAGGAGCTGCGCTTTGGGGATGAGCGGCTGCTGGGGGCCTTCGACTGGGGGAATACGGCGCGTAGTTTCGATGCCGTGCGATTCTTCTACGCCCGACCTCAGTACCGGGTTGATCTCTTTGCGGCTTCGGTCGTGACTATTCGGGATGGAGCGTTCAACACCCATCGAGCGGGAGAGAATCTCTACGGTCTCTACGGATCGTTCCAGAATGTACTCCCCAATGGGGTTCTGGAGGGATATGCGTTGTGGCGGACGCGGCCCCGCGTGGTGGGAGAGCGCGGCGAGAGCGGAGACGCGGATGTCTTCGCGGTGGGAACGCGCTGGGCGGGGGCGATGTCCGCCTCGCTGGATTATCGCCTGGAGACAGCGGGACAGTGGGGGCGATGGGGGAATGATGTGGTGCGCGCCTGGGCTATGCATGCGCAACTGGGGTATCGGATACGGCCAACCGGCCTGAGCCCTCGCGTGCTTGTGGAGTACAACCAGGCCTCGGGAGATCGCGACCCCCGGGATGGGCGGCGTCAGACCTTCGATCAGCTCTATCCGACCAATCACGATAAGTACGGGATCGCCGATGTGGTGGGCTGGCAGAATATGCGCGACTTTCGACTGGGCGTGGGACTGAAGTTGGGGCCTCGGATCACGACGCAGGTGGATTATCATTCGTTCTGGCTCGTGAGCCCTCGCGATGCTCTCTACGCGGCCGGGGGAGTGCCGATCGCGCGCCTCCATCCCGTGGAAGGGACGGTCCTCCCCACGCATGTGGGACAAGAAGTGGATGTGGACGTGCGAATCACGCTCCCCTACAGGGTCTCGCTCGCTGCCGGGTATGCGCATCTCTTCCCCGGACGCTTCCTCATTCGTGCCGCGCCCGGGGCTAGCGTCTCCTTCGCCTACACCATGTTGAGCTACCGATTTTGAGGCGTCGCCTCTCGAGGAGGGGGGATATGACTGAACGGAGTGCACACATGACAGTGGGCCGATCCGAGCGCGAAGGCTCGAAGGTCACGCGCCGCGCGTTTCTCACGCTCGCGGCGCTCGCCGCCACCGAAGCCGCATGCCGCCCGAGCCTCTCGCTCTTTCAGCCGAGCGATGAGATCGTGGATCCGTTCCAGCACTATCCGAGTCGCGATTGGGAGCGGCTGTATCGCGATGTCTACCGCTACGACAGCACGTTCCACTTCCTGTGCGCGCCCAACGACACGCACAATTGCCTGCTCAAGGCCTACGTGAAGAATGGCGTCATCGTGCGCATTGGGCCCAGCTTCGGCTACGGTCGGGCGACCGATCTCTACGGACATGCGGCCTCGGCGCGCTGGGATCCGCGCTGCTGCAATAAGGGCTTGGCTCTGCTGCGGCGCATCTATGGGCCGAGGCGGTGTCGGCAGCCGATGGTGCGGCGCGGCTTCAAGGTGTGGGTCGAGCGCGGCTTCCCGCGCGATGCTCGGGGGCGCCCGCCTCGCGAGTTGTTCCAGCGCGGCAAGGACGAGTGGGTCGAGGTCTCCTGGGACGAGGCGTTCGATCTGGCCGCGCGCGCGCTCCTGAACATCGCCCGGACTTACACGGGCGAGCGCGGCGCTCGCCTCCTGCGCGCGCAAGGATACGACGAGGCGATGATCGAGGCGATGAAGGGCGCCGGGACGCAGACGCTCAAGTTCCGCGGGGGGATGCCGCTTTTGGGGACGGTGCGCATCATGGCGCTCTATCGGCTGGCCAATTCGCTGGCGCTGCTAGATGCGCAGTTGCGGCATGTGGGACCCGATCGCGCGCTCGGCGGGCGCGGCTGGGACAGCTACTCCTGGCACACGGATTTGCCGCCCGGCCATCCCATGGTGACCGGACAGCAGACGGTCGAGTTCGATCTCTGCGACGCCGAGAACGCTCGCATGGTCATCTGCTGGGGCATGAACTGGATCTCCACGAAGATGCCCGATGCGCATTGGCTCACGGAGGCCAGGCTCAAGGGGACGAAGATCGTCGCCGTCACGGTCGAGTATTCCTCGACATGCTCGAAGGCCGATGAAGTCATCATCATTCGCCCCGGTACGGATGCTGCGCTCGCTCTGGGGATCGCGCACGTCCTCATCCGAGAGAAGCTCTACGACGAGGAGTTCATCAAGAGCTTTACGGATCTGCCGCTGTTGGTGCGCATGGATACGCTCGAGCATCTGAAGGCCTCCGACATCATCCCGAATTACCGACCTGCTCCACTTCAGAATAACACGAAGGTGCTGCGATCCGGCGAGAGCGCGCCGCCGCCCGTTCGCCAGGAGGCGCAATACATCTCCGAGGACATGCGCAACGAATGGGGCGACTTCACCGTGTGGGACGTGAAGACGGGCAAGCCCGTCGTCATCACCCGCGACGATGTGGGCGAGCATTTCAAGAAGAAGGGCATAGACCCGGCGCTCGAAGGCGAATTCGAGGTTCAGCTCGCAGATGGTCGGCGCGTGCGCGTGCGGCCCGTCTTCGATCTCATCAAGCAGTACGTCCTGGACAGCTTCGATCCCGATTCGGTCTCGAAGCTCACGTGGGCGCCGAAAGAAGCGATCGTCAATCTGGCGCGGGATCTGGCGCGATTCCGCGCCGGGACGCTCGTGGCCGTCGGCATGGGGCCGAATCACTTCTTCAACAACGATCTCAAGGACCGCGCGATCTTCCTCATCTGCGCGCTCACGCGCAATGTCGGCGTGCATGGTGGCAACATCGGCTCCTATGCGGGCAATTATCGCTCGGCACTCTTCAATGGCAATCCGCAATTCATCGCCGAGGATCCCTTCGATATCGAGCTGGATCCGGCGAAGCCGGCGCGCGTGAAGTCCTACTACAAGATGGAATCGGCGCACTATTTCAACTACGGCGATCGTCCGCTGTGGATCGGCAACAAGCTCTTCACCGGGCGCACGCACCTGCCGACGCCCACGAAAGCGATGTGGTTCGCCAACTCGAATTCGATCCTCGGCAACATCAAGTGGCATTACGACGTCGTGGTGAACACGCTCCCGAAGGTGGAGATGATCGTCGTGCAGGATTGGTGGTGGACGGCTTCGTGCGAATATGCCGACATCGTCTTCCCCGTGGATTCGTGGGCCGAATTCAAGTATCCGGACATCACGGCCTCGGTGACGAATCCCTTCCTTCAGGTCTTCCCGCGCACGCCGCTGCGGCGGCTGCATAACACGCGCTCGGATATTGAGGTCTGCGCGGGCGTCGCCCGGCGGTTGGCCGAGCTCACGGGCGATCATCGCTTCGCCGAGTACTGGAAGTTCGTCGAAGAGGGGAGGGTCGAAGTTTATCTGCAGCGGATCCTGGAGGCGAGCACGACGACGCGCGGCTATCGGATCGAGGAGCTGGAGGCGAAGGCGAAAGAGGGCATCCCGGCGCTCGTCCTCACCCGCACGTATCCGAAGATCATGGGCTGGGAGCACACGAACGAGAGCAAGCCCTGGTACACGAAGACGGGGCGGCTCGAATACTATCGGCCTGAGCCGGAGTTCATCGAGCACGGGGAGGCGATTCCCGTCTATCGCGAGCCCGTGGATGGGACGCTGCACGAGCCGAACGTGATCGTCGCGAATCGTCCGCATCCGGCGATTCGCCCCTCGCCGCCGGAGGCCTATGGGCTCTCGCGCGAGGATCTCTCGGTCGAGGTGCGGCAGGTGCGCAACGTCGTGCGCACGGTGGAGGAGGTCGTGCGGAGCCGTCATCCGCTCGCGCGGCGGGGCTTCACGCACGTCTACATCACGCCCAAGTATCGGCATGGCGTGCACACGACGCCGGTGGACACGGATCTGATGGCCTTGTGGTTCGGGCCGTTCGGCGATCCCTATCGGCGCGATCGGCGCAAGCCGTGGGTGGGCGAGGGCTACGTGGACATCAATCCCGAGGACGCCAAGGCGCTCGGCATTGAGGACGGCGATTACGTGTGGATTGATGGCGATCCCGAAGATCGCCCTTATCGTGGATGGCGAGCGGGGACCGAAGCGTACAAGCTCTCGCGCTGCATGCTTCGGGCGCGCTATTACCAGGGGATTCCGCCTCGGATCGCGCGCTCGTGGTTCCACATGTACGCGGCCACCTATGGTTCGGTCGAGGGGCATGAGAAGAATCCCGATCATCTGGCGCGCAATCCGCGCACGGGCTATCAAGCGATGTTCCGCTACGGCAGTCACCAATCGGCGACGCGCGCCTGGCTCCGGCCCACCTTGATGACCGACAGCCTCGTGCGCAAGGACGTCTTCGGGCAGACGATCGGCAAGGGCTTCGCTCCCGACATTCACTGCACCGTGGGCGCGCCCAAAGAGGCGTTCGTCAAGATCACCAAAGCCGAGGATGGCGGCCTCGAAAAGGAGCGCCTCTGGCGGCCGGCGCGATTGGGCTTGCGCCCGACCTACGAGAGCGAAGCGATGCGCCGGTTCCTCAAAGGCGAATTCGTGAGGAAGCGATGAGGAGCGCAAGGCGTGTGATGAGCATCGCTCTGAATTGGCGTCATCGCGCGATCCGCCGCCGGCGGGGATCGCGCCGCCTTGCGGAGAGGAGGGGATATGGCCAACGTCTATAACTGGCAACTCGGACGCGACATGTTCTATCCCTACGAGGCGCCGCGGCCCCGGCGACAGTTTGCCGCCGTCTTCGATACGAACAAATGCATCGCCTGTCAGACGTGCACCATCGCCTGTAAGAACGCGTGGACTTCGGGGCATGGGCAGGAGTACATGTTCTGGAACAACGTGGAGACCAAGCCCTGGGGCTTCTATCCGCTCGGCTGGGACGTGCGGCTGCTGGAGCGGCTCGGCGTGCAGGAGTGGGAGGGCGACGTCTATCGCGGCAAGACGATCTTCGAGGCGGCGCCGCCGGGCGAGGTCGCCCTGGGCATCATGCCTGAGCGCGAGGATTGGTCCTATCCGAACATCGGCGAGGATGAAGTGAGCGCGCCGGTTCAGCAGGGGCAATACATTCGCCTCCCGCACCAGCCGTGGATGTTCTATCTGCAGCGCATCTGCAATCACTGCACGTATCCGGCCTGTCTGGCCGGCTGCCCGCGTAAGGCCATCTACAAGCGGCCGGAAGACGGCATTGTGCTCGTGGATCAGATTCGCTGTCGCGGCTATCAAGAATGCATCCGCGCCTGCCCCTACAAGAAGGTGATGTTCAACGAGGCTTTGGGCAAGACGCAGAAGTGCATCGGCTGCTATCCGAAGGTCGAGCAGGGCCTTCAGCCCGAGTGCGTCGTCACCTGCATCGGCAAGATCCGGCTGATGGGCTTCGTGAGCACGCCGGATCGCGCGCGCGAGGATAATCCCATTGACTATCTGGTGCACGTGCGCAAGGTCGCCTTGCCCCTCTATCCGCAGTTCGGGACCGAGCCGAACGTCTATTACATCCCGCCGGTCAATGTTCCGACGAGCTTCACGACGATGCTCTTCGGCCCGCGCGCCGAAGAGGCGGTGAAGACGTATCTGAAGGCGGCGCGCGAGGGGGATCAGACGCTCATCGGGCTCCTGATGCTCTTCGGGAGCACGCCCTTCATCATCCACCGCTTCAAGGTCAAAGACGGATTCGCCTATGGGTACAACGAGCGGGGGGTGGAACTGGTGAAGGTCCCGATCAAGGAGCCCGTCCATGTGCGACCCTTCTACGATGAACGCCATCAGGTTTATCGCTTCAGCGTCACGTGAGATGAGAGACGCCGAGCGCCGGAGCGAGCGTGCGATGAGCGAGGCCTCGATGCGGGGAGGCCTGTATCGGGTCTTCTCGCTGGCCTTCCTCTATCCCTCGCCGGAAGTGGTGGACGTTTTTCGCGATCCGGAATTGCCGGAGGTGCTCGCCGGGTTCGCGACGGCTTCCACGAGCTTGGAGCTGACGCTCGTGGAGGAGATGGCGGCGTATCTGCGCTCGGCGGAGTTCCCGGGCGACATCGCTCGGCTCGGGAGCACTTATTGTGCCCTCTTTCATCTGGAAGGGGGTGTGCCGCTCTACGAGGCCCTGTATCGAGGCGCGCACGAGTTCCAGTGGGTGGAGATCCTGGCCGATCTCAACGGATTCTATCGCGCGTTTGGGGTGGAGCCCGTGCACGAACGGCCCGATCACCTCAGTGTGGAGTTGGAGTTCATGTACGTGCTCGCGCTCAAGGAGATGCGCGCGCGCGATGAAGACGAGCATCTTCGCGTCACGCAGGACGCCGAGCGCGCCTTCCTGCGCGATCATCTCGCCGTTTGGGTCCCGGCGCTCGCTCGCACCGTGCGCCGTCGTGCCCGTGAGATCGGCGTGGACAGCGGAGGATTTTACGGTCGCATGCTCGCGTGGCTGGAGCGATTCCTCGAGAGCGAATGCGCGCGGTGGGGGGTGCCCTCAGGGGCGGAAGGATCAGCGCCGATGCCGTGCGACGACGCAGATGATGAGGGATTCGCATGTCCCTGGTCCATATCCTGCGGCGAGGTGCCCGCGGGAGATCCCCAGACGTTTCGCCGATGGGCGATCCCGGAAGGAGGGGAGGAGCAATGAGGAGGACGATCATCATCGTCGGACTCATCGGGCTCGTCGTGAGCCTCTTCCTGGTCGGATCGTATTATGCGCTCTTTCGCTATCGCACGTTTCCTCCGGCAGCCGATCAGCCGATGGAGACGCTCGACGTCCCGTATCTGGAACGGAGCGTCGAGTTGAGCGAACGGGGGGCCGAGGATCCGATCTGGCAGCGAGTTCCCAGCAAGACGCTCCCGCTCGCGCCTCAGGTGACCGCCATCCCCTGGGGAAGAGCGAGCGTGCCGGAGGTCACCGTCGCGGCCTTTCATAATGGTGAGCGCATCTTCTTCCGCCTCCAGTGGCGGGATCCGACGGAGGATCACCAACTGGGGCGCGATGTGTTCTCGGATGCATGTGCCGTCATGTTGCCGCTGGTGGAGCATCCGCAGCCGAACACGATCATGATGGGATTCTTGGAGGGGGCGAACATCTGGGCGTGGAAGGCCGCGCGAGACGCGCAGGTGTGGGGAGGGGATTCGGCGAGGGTTCAGTCCGAGCGCCCCTATGCCGATTACTATTACCCCTTCGAACCGCGCGAGGTTTTTCCGATCACGAACGAACCGATCCCCTCAGCCGTTGAGGACCTCGTCGCGCGCGGCGTGGGGACGCTCACCCCGCGCGCGCATCAGCGCGTTCAGGGGCGGGGATTCTGGAAGAAAGGCATGTGGACGGTGATCCTCACGCGCGCGCTGGCCGCCGACGGAGCGGCTGACGAAGCCGCGCTGCCCATTGGAGGAACGCGCGCGGTCGCCTTCGCCGTGTGGGATGGGGCGAAGGGGGATCGCGGAGCGCGCAAGTCCATCACCGGGTGGGTGCGGCTGCGCGTGTGGCCGGCCGAAGCCCCCGCCGGTGCTTCAGGAAGATGAGGAGGAGGGTGATGATCCGAACACTGAGACGCGTGGGCATGGTCCTTCTCGGAGCAGGGGCGATGCTCTTCCTCGCGTCCGTGGTGCTCGCCTGGTGGCCGGCTCGAGGCGAAGAACGGGCCGTCACCGTCGTCGCCCGACGCTTTCATTACACGCCGAACATCGTGCGCGTCCGTCGGGGTGACGTCGTCACCATTCGCCTGGTGAGCGAAGACGTGCATCACGGGTTGTATCTGGACGGCTATGAAGTGCAGACGAGCGCTCTTCCGGGACAGGACGGCGTCGTGCGCTTCGTGGCCGATCGGACGGGGAAATTCGCCTTCCGCTGCTCGGTCACATGTGGGGCCTTTCATCCGTACATGATCGGGTATCTCAAGGTCGAGCCGGACTATCGGTTCTGGGGAGCGACGGGCGCCGTGCTCGCGCTCTTCGGCGCGGCGTTCGTCGCCGTCGGGACGCGCGGCTCGTGATCCTGAGGAGGACGCCGCTATGAAACGCTCGCTCGCGGAGCTGTCGCCGCCGGAAGTCCTGAAGGTCGCCATCTGGATCGAAGAACGCAATGCCCGAATCTACGAGAACTACGCGGAGATGTTCGAATGGTATGAGCCGGACGTCGCGCGGACATTTCGGGAGATGGCGCGCGAAGAGCGCGAGCATGGCCGACGTCTGAATGCGATGTATGCGGAACGCTATGGGGAGGCGACGTGCGACCTCACCGATGAGGACATTCGGGAGCTGGTCGAGGCGCCCATCTTCGAGGATGGCGAGGCGTTCGTGTATGACCGGGTGCGGCGGCGTCAGGCGCTGGAGGTCGGTCTGCTCGCCGAGCGTCGCGCCCGAGCGTTCTACATGGAGTCAGCCGAGCGCGTGGAGGAGGCTGCCTTGCGCGCGCTCTTTCGCGAACTGGCCGAGATCGAAGCCGAGCACGAAGCGTTCTTCGTGCGAAAGCTCGCCGAGGATCGCGCCGCGCCCTCGGCGGAGTCGTGAGCGAGAATCACGGCGCGGCGCCTCGAATTCGCCACTGAGGAGGTCGGGGATATGCGCGAGGGATACGTCTTGGGACTCATTCCGGAAACGTGGCGCTTTGAGCTGACGCGATTCCCGTGGGTCCGGCGGCTCCTCAAGAGTCGCTGGATGCCGCTCGCGCTCATCCTCTTCAACGTCTTCCTGTTCACCGTCATCCTCATGGCCGGGTTCTTCGGCGGCTTGACCTCGCCGGGCAACTACAACTTCGGCATCATGATCGTGTGGATCCTCTGGTGGGTGCTCCTGATGACGGTGCTGGTGCCCGTGCTCTCGCGCTTCTGGTGCACGATGTGTCCGCTGCCGTTTCTGGGCGAATGGCTGCAGCGGCTGCGGCTGTTCAGCGTCCGGTACGAGAGGGGACGGAATCCTTATTTCGGCTTGAACAAGCGGTGGCCCCGCTCGCTCTCGAACATGTGGCTCATGAACATCCTCTTTCTGGCGACGACCTTCGCGTCGGGATTCTTCACCGTGCGACCGGCGGCGACGTTCGTGCTCCTGGCGGCGATCATCGCCCTCTCGGTTGTGCTCTCGCTCATCTATCGCGCGCGGACGTTCTGCCTCTACGTGTGTCCGGTGAGCGGATTCCAGGGGCTCTATTCGAATTTCGCGCTCACGGAGGTGCGGGTGAAGGATCCCGAGATCTGCGCCAGGCACAAGCAGAAGGGGTGCGTCGTGGGCAATGAGCGGGGATATGGCTGTCCGTGGCTGCTGCTGCCCTACGCCTTTCGCCGGAACACCTACTGCGGCATGTGCTTCGAGTGCTTGAAGACGTGCGAATACGACAACATGGCCGTCAACTTGCGTCCGCCGGGGGTGGATCTGCTCGTGGACGAGAAGCGCGGCTTGGATGAGGCGTACAAGGCGCTCATCATGTTGGGGATCGCCATCGTCTTCTTCGTGACGTTCCAAGGGCCATGGGGGACGCTCAAAGATTGGGCGAATGCGGCGACGCTCTCCGGATATCTGACCTTCATCGGTCTGCACGCGAGTTGGAATCTGCTCGTTCTGCCCGCCATCTTCCTCCTCTTCGTGTGGGGGGCGCGGCGCGCGGCTCGTCAGTCCGTGCCGCTGAAGAAGGTCTATGTGAACTTCTCCTACGCCACGGTGCCCTTGGGATTGGCCGCGTGGATCGCTTTCAGCCTCGGCATCATCCTGCCGAATGGGAGCTATCTCCTGCATGTCCTCTCCGATCCCTTCGCGTGGGGATGGAACCTGTTCGGGACGGCGCATTTCCCGTGGACGCCGGTGCTCACCGGGCTCATGCCGTATCTGATGATCCTGACGCTGTTGATCGGCCTGCTCTTCTCGATTGACATCGCCCTCAAGATCGCGCGGCAGACATTCGCGGAGCCAGAGGCAGCCGTGCGCGGGGCGTTTCCGATCCTCGGCTTCTTGGGCGCCACGACCTTGGGACTGCTGTGGCTCTTCGTCGGATGAGGAGGGGAGAGCGATGAGACGGCAAGAAGCGCTCGCCGTCGCATTGGCCGTGCTGGCGACGGTCGGAACGGTCGTCGCTGCGCTCTGGTACGATCGCCACCGTGACGCCGGACGCGACGTCATCGAGCTTCTGGCCATTCAACCGAAGAACGGGAATTGGCAGCCGAATGAGATCCGATTGGAGCGGGGCCGACCGGTGCGCTTGAAGATCCGCAATGTGGAGACGGTCTCGCACGGCTTCGCGCTCCCGGACTTCGGGATCGGCGTCGCGGAGATCAAGCCCGGCGAGGTCCACGTGGTGGACTTCACGCCGGATCGCACGGGCGTCTTCCCGTTCTACTGCACCGTGTGGTGTTCGCCCGAACACATGGCGATGGCCGGGCGCGTGATCGTCACCGAGAGCGTCGCGCGCGCATCCTCGGATCGGTGAGCGTGCGGGCGATCCCCCCTTGCTCGCCTCTCCGAGGGCGCGCTACAATCCCCGGCGACGGCGCAAGGGGAGGCGACGGCGGTGGAGGTCGTCATCGGATCATTGGAGAAGATCTTCCGCGATGCCGAGATCGCCGCGCGCAGCTCTGAGGCCGTGCTCATTCTGGGTGAGACGGGGGTGGGGAAGGAGGTCCTCGCCCGGTACATTCACGAGCGATCGCGCCGCAGTGCCCGCCCGTTCCTCCCCATCAATTGTGCGGCCATTCCGACGCACCTGCTTGAGAGCGAGCTGTTCGGCTACGAGCGCGGCGCCTTCACCGGCGCGACGCGAAGTCGCAAGGGGCTTTTGGAGGAGGCCGAAGGGGGAACAGTCTTCCTCGATGAGATCGTGGAGATCCCCCCGGACGCGCAGGCGAAGCTGCTGCGCGCGATCGAGACGAAGCGGGTGCGCCCCTTGGGCGGCGCGCGCGATCGTCCGATTGATGTGCGCTTCATTGCGGCCACGAACGCGGACATCAAGCAGAAGGTCGAGCGCGGAGAATTCCGCCGCGATCTCTACTATCGCCTCTCCATCTTCGTCTACGTGATCCCTCCGATTCGTGAGCGTCCACAGGACATCCCGGCGCTCGTCCATCATTTCCTGACCGAAGCGGGCATCTCGGTGCGACTCTCCCCGGCCGCGTGGGAGCTGCTGCTCTGCTATCCCTGGCCGGGGAATGTGCGGGAACTGAAGAACGCCCTCACGTATGCCCTGGCGCGAGTGGATGGCGAGGAGGTGCGACCCGAGCATTTGCCGGACCATATCCTCGCGCGATGTCCGAGACCGGAGGTCTTGCGGGAGGCGACCTTGCGCCGGAAGCTCGCCTGTTTCGAGGCGCAGCTTCTGGCTGAAGCGCTCAAGCGCCATGCCGATCTTCCCGCTGTTGCGCGGGAGTTGGGGATTGGTATGCGCACGCTCTATCGGAAGCTGCGGCGCTACGGCTTGAGTAAGCCTGAGTGACGGTCTTCTCCCGGGAGGGCGATCGCTCGGCGGCGTTCATCGGCTCGGTGCCAGGGGCTCCCGCCGTGCCACATATGGCACCTGGTGGGTGAAGGAGTGTGCCTGTGCTGTCGCGCGAGAAGTCACGGGAGGACCAGGTCTTCTTCGTCCGATATGGAACATCGGCCTCGCGCTCGGTGACCGAAGTGACCAGAGGAGCGTCCGCTGCGTTCTCCATCCGCGTCTCGCGCGAAGGCGCGAAGTGTTTGCCGCTTCTCGGGTTCGTTCTTCTGTCGCCTCGTAGGACGTCTCACCCGGGGTCCGGGCACGCGGATTGCAAGAGGAAATTCCAGCGATGGTCGAAAGAGCGAGCGTGCGAAAACCAGTACGAGTGTCTGGACGAAAGAGGCCGGCGGGGGTGCTCACCCGAGCGCCGCGTGCGGAGGATGTGGAGGCGATCATCGCCTTGGATGCGCGCGTGACGGGCGAAGCGAAGCCCGAGTTTTGGCGGCGCAAGCTGGGGCTGGGGAGCGCGCTTCCCGTTGGAGATCCGCCTTTGGCCCGCGTGGCCGAGATCAACGGCCGGATCGTGGGCGTCCTGGTCGGCGAGGTGCGGAGCTGGGAATTTCATCTCCCGCCGACGGGATGGATCACGGTCCTCATGGTGGATCCGGACTATCGCCGTCGGGGGATCGGCCGACGGCTCTTGGCCGAGGCGCTCGAACATTTTCGCGAGCGCGGTCTGCGCAGCGTGCGCACCATGGTCGGATGGGCCGACGGCGATGTGCTCTCGTTCTTCACCGCCATGGGGTTCGATCGCGGCCCCTTCATCGAATTGGAGAAAAACTTGTGAGGGGCCGAGCGCGCGCGATCACAAGGAGGAGGAGCGATGATGACCGATGAGGTGAAGGCCATTGATTGCATGTATTACGTTGCGACGCGCGAATTCATCGAGCGCTGGAATCGCGCCAAGGAGGGGGAACTCGTCTGTCGCATGGAGCGCGCCATCGGCGGGCTTCCCGCGTACGACTCCATCGAGGAGATGATCCGGCAGATGGACGAGGCAGGCGTCGAGCGCGTCTTCATCGCGCAGTGCAAGATGTGGTCCTACTGGCGCAAGTGGATGTACATGGATACGCAACTTGAGGAGGTCCTGCAGTACACGCAGCGGTATCCGGACCGATTCGTGGGCTTGGCCGGCTACAATCCCTATCGCATCACCGAGAGTTTGCGCGAGATCGAGATCGCCGTGAGAGAATACGGCTTCCGAGGCGTCTACGTCCACATTTACGGTTTCGACATCCCGATTCATGACCGGAAGATGTACCCGCTCTACGCCAAGTGCGTGGAGCTGGACATCCCCGTCGCCCTGCAGGTCGGACACGTCCTGGAGGCGATGCCGAGTGACTGCGGCCGGCCGATCTATCTGGATCGCGTCGCGTGCGACTTCCCCGAGTTGAAGATCATCGGGGCGCATACGGGGTGGCCTTGGGTCGAGGAACTGATCTCGGTCTGCTACAAGTGGGAGAACGTGTGGTTGGGGATTGATGCGTGGATGCCGAAGTATCTCAAGCCGGAGCTCATTCAGTTCATCAACAGTCGTCTCGGGCAAGATCGCTGTCTATGGGGGACCAATGGTCTGCCGTGGAAGGAGAATCTCCGGCAATTGAACGAGCTGGGGTTGAAGCCGGAGGCGAAGCGCAAGCTCCTACGCGAGAACGCCCTCAAGCTCTTCAAGCTTGAGGAGGCGGTGCCGCACGCACAACCGGTGTCGGGAGCGGCATGAGAACCGCCATCCAGAGAGGGGGGAGAGCAATGAGCGAACGCGATTTCACGGGAAAGGTGGTGCTCGTCACGGGAGGAGCGCGCGGGATCGGCCGGGCGATCGCACGGGCCTTCGCCGAGGCGGGGGCTGATGTCGCCCTCGCCGATATCCGACAGGAGGATGCCGAGGCGACGGCACGCGAGATCGCCGAGGCGACCGGACGCACAGTCCTCGCCGTGCCGATGGATGTGACCTCGCTCGAATCCGTGCAACGCGGCTGCGAACAGGTGCGGCACCGGCTCGGGGCCATTGATGTCCTCGTGAATAACGCGGGATGGGATCGGATCGTCCCCTTCCTGCAGACGACGCCGGAGCTGTGGGAGAAGATCATCGCGATCAACTATCGGGGCGTCATTCACACCTGTTACGCCGTCTTGCCGCACATGGTCGCGCGTCGGCAGGGGAGCATTGTGAACATCAGCTCGGATGCGGCGCGCGTCGGTTCGCTCGGCGAGGCGATCTACGCCGGAGCGAAGGCGGCCGTCATCGCTTTCTCCAAGACGCTGGCGCGCGAGCACGCGCGCGATCAGATCCGCGTCAATGTCGTCTGTCCGGGGTTGACGGAGACGCCGCTCATCGAGGAGATGCAGCAGGATGAGTTCGCGCGAAAGGTCATCGGCGCCATGGCCAGCTACATTCCACTCAAACGCCTGGGCCGGCCGGAGGACGTCGCGCCCGTGGTTGTCTTCCTCGCCTCGGAGGCCGCGCGCTATATCACGGGACAGGTGATCAGTGTCAGCGGTGGCTTGACGATGGTCGGATGAGCCGTCAGGGGGGGATCGCGATGGAGGAGCTGATCCGTCGCTGCGAGGAGATCGTCCGAGATGTGAGCTTCCCGACCGTGCGTCGGTGGAAGGCGGAGCATCCGGAGGGGAAGGCCATCGCGTATTTCCCGGTCTACGCCCCGGTGGAAGTGATCGCCGCTGCCGGCATGCTCCCGGTCGGATTGCATGGAGCAGGGGATCGGTTGGAGATACAACATGCGGACGCGCGCTTCGGATCCTTCATCTGCTCGATCGTGAAGACGACGCTGGAGTTGGGATTGACGGGCCATCTGGCTCCCTTCGATGGCATGCTCTTCTCCTCGATTTGCGATTCGGCGCGGAACCTCTGCTTCGTCCTGAAGCGGAACTTCCCCGAGCTCTATGTGGACTTCCTGCACTTGCCGCACAATCCGGAATCGGCCTCCAGCCGCGCGTTCCTCCGAAGCGAATACGCGCGCTTGAAGGCGGAATTGGAGCGCCTGGCCGGGAGGAGGATCGAGGAGGAACGAATCCGGGAGATGATCGCGCGCTACAACGAAAATCGGCGACTGATTCGCGCGCTCTATGAGTGGCGGGCGGAGGAGCCACATCGCATTCGCGCGTGGGAGTTGTATGTGCTGGTCCGTGCCGGAGACGTCCTGCCCGTCGAGGAGCACACGGCGCTCTTGCGAGAGGCGCGCGCGGGCTTCGCCCGACGCCAAGTGAAGCCCCGCGATTCCATCCGCGTCGTCCTCGAGAGCGCCTTTTGCGAGCAACCGCCACTGGGCGTGATTCGGCTCCTGGAGGACGCCGGCTGCTACATCGTGGACGAAGACCTTACTCTGGGACGACGCTGGTTTCGCGAGGACGTCCCCGTGAACGGGGATCCCCTGCAGGCGCTCGCCGAGAGCTATCTCGATCGCTCCGTCGCCTCGTCGGTGCGCCACGATTGGCGGTATCCGCGATTCCGCGCGCTCCTGGAGAAGGTGCGCGCGCGGCGAGCGCAGGCGGTGATCTTCCTCATCGCCAAGTTCTGCGAGCCCGCGTACTTCGATTACGTCCTCTTCAAGCGGGAATTGGAGCGCGCGGGCATCCCGCATCTCCTCCTCGAATTCGAGGAGAAGATGTACACGTTCGAACGTCTGCAGACCGAGGTGGAGACGTTCGTCGAATCTCTGCTCTTCGAGTGATCGAGGGGAGGACGCGATGACCGAATATCGCGGATGGATTCATCAGCGGCAGAAGGAGCTGATGCAGCGGTGGTACGCGCGGTTGGACGAGTCGGCGCGGACGGGATGGCCGCCGGCCATCTGTCTGATGATCTCGGGCAATTGTGTGGAACTGCTGGAGGCTTTCGGGATCGTGCCCATCTACCCGGAGGTGAACGCCCTGCAGTTGGCCATTCGGCATCAGTCGCTGGAACCGATCCTCGCGGCCGAGGAGTTGGGCTACGCGACGGATAATTGCGCCTATGTGAAGGCCGACATCGGGGCGTATCTGATGGGGCTGACGCCGAGCGGGGGACGGCTGCCACGTCCGACGCTGGTGCTGTGCAACTTCGTCGGATGCAACACCTACATCAAGTGGTTCGAGCATGTGGCGGCGTTCCTGGACGCGCCGCTCTACGTCCTGGACGTGCCGTTTCTGCGCGGCGCGGAGCCGAGCCCGGCCGACATCGCCTACGTCGTCGCGCAGCTCAAAGAGCTGGTGCACCGGATCGAGGCCCTCACGGGGTTGCGCTTCGACCCAGATCGGTTTCGCGACGCCGTGCGCTGTTCGCAACGGGTCGAGGACTTGTGGTCGCGCATCAAGCATCTGGCGCGGCGCGAACCGTCGCCCTTTGATGCCTATTTCGATGCCATCACGCTCATGGGGCCGCTCTACGTCTACCGCGCGACGCCGGAGGGCGTGGAGTTCTTCGAGCGCGCGCTCGCGGAGCTGGAGGCGAAAGCCGCGCGCGGCGAGGGCGTCTACGAGTGCGAGCGCTTCCGCGTCGTCGTCGAAGGCCCCCCACCCTACCCCTACTTCCGCGCCTTCCGCGATATGTTCGCCCGGTGGGGCGCCACGGCCGTCGCCTCCACGTATTCGACCGTGGGGGGGATTTGGGAGTTCGGCTTCCGCCATGATCCGGATCGGCCGTTCGAGACGGTCGCCCTCCACATGCTCGCGCACAATCTCACGAACCGGAATTATCTCCAGCGGTACGATCAGATCCGGCGCTATGTCGAGGACTGGCGCGCCGACGGCGTGATCATCCACTTCGTCAAGAGCTGTCGGTTGTTCTCGGCCGGTCAGGGCGATATGCGCGATTACCTCACGAAGGCGCTGGGCGTGCCCACGCTTTACATCGAATCGGACTTGGAGGATCCGCGGTATTTCGCCGAGGCGCAGATTCGGAATCGCGTGGACGCCTTCTTCGAAGCACTGGAGCGACACAAGCGCGCGGGTCAGCGGAGGATCGCCGTCTGACCCCGCGTTGGAGGAGAGGGACAGCTATGCGATTTGCGGCGGGAGTGGATGTCGGTTCGACGCAGACGAAAGCCGTGATTCTCGCCGAGGAGGGGCCCTCGGAGTCCCCGCGCATCGTGGCCCGCGCTGTGGTGGACACCGGCGCCAATGTCGCGCGCGCGGCCGAACGTGCGTTCCAGGCCGCTTGTCGGGAGGCCGGGCTCGCCCCCCACGAGATCGGCATGGTCGTGGGGACCGGCTATGGCCGGTACCGGATCGCTTTCGGTCACGCGCAGGTGACCGAGATCAGTTGCCACGCGCGCGGCGCGCACTTCATCTTCCCGGAGACGCGCACGGTGATTGACATCGGTGGGCAAGACGCCAAGGTGATTCGCGTGGGTCCGGAGGGCGACGTCCGGGATTTCGTCATGAACGACAAGTGCGCGGCCGGAACGGGGCGCTTCCTCGCCAATGCCGCCGAGGTCCTGGGACTCAGTCTGGAGGAGATCGGCCCCCTCTCGCTGCGGGCGACCGATCCGGTCAAGCTCACGACCGTATGCACGGTCTTCGTCGAGTCGGACATCCTCTCCTATCTCGCCCAGGGGCGGCGCCCGGAGGATATCTTGCGCGGCGTGCATCTGGCGATCGCCCGGCGGACGATCAGCCTGGCGCGGCGCATCCCGATCGAGCCTGCTGTGACGTTCACCGGCGGAGTTGCCCGTAACATCGGGATGGTGAGGGCCCTGGAAGAGGTCCTCGGGCTCCCCATCCACGTGAGTCCGGAATCCCATTTCATGGGCGCGCTCGGTGCCGCGCTCTTCGCTCTGGAGCGCATGGATCATCGTTCGGAAGAGAACGCCGCGTTGAGAGGACGCGGCTGAGGAGGCGGGGGGTATGCCGTGCATCGCGGGTATTGATATCGGCACCGGTTTCACCAAAGCCGTTCTCATGGACGTCGAAGACGGAGGCGGGGACGCTCCGAAGGAGGCGCGCCTCCTCGGTCGGGGGATCGTGAGAACGGGGGCGCATTTGGAGGAGGCGGCCGAGCGCGCACTCGATCAGGCCCTGCAGGCGGCGGGGCGAGATCGGCACGAAGTCGTCTACGTGGCGGCGACGGGATTCGGACGTTATGCGATCGGATGGCGGGACATTCAGATCACCGAGATCACCAGCGGCGCGCGCGGCGCCGTGTGGTTCTTCCCCAGGGCGACGGCCGTGCTCGACATCGGGAATCAATCCACGCGCGCCATCCGGTTGGACGCGCGAGGCAAGGTCGGCGCCTTCAAGATGAACGAGAAGTGCGCGGCCGGTTCGGGCAGCTTCCTCATGCGCGCGGCGAAGTATCTGCAGGTCGAGCTGGAGGAGATCGGCGAGCTCTCGTTGCGCGCGACGCACCCGCAGCCGATCAGCAGTGTCTGCGCCGTCCTGGCCGAGACGGAGATCATCAATCACGTGAGCGCGGGAGCCGCCATCGAGGACATCGTGCGCGGGATTCATAACTCGCTCGCCGATCGCGCCGTCCTCTTGCTGCGGCGCGTCGGGATCGGCGATGGAAGCGGTGGGGGCGCTCAGCCGAGCGCCTCTGCCGGTATCGTCTTCATCGGTGGCGTCGCCCGACAGCGCGGCATGGTCGCCGCGCTCGAGGAGCGCCTTGGCCTCCCCGTGCGTGTCCCTCCGGACTGCGAATTCGTCTGCGCCGTAGGGGCCGCTCTCCTCGGCCTCCACCGATGGCGAAGACTCTACGAAACATCGTCTCCTTCATCGTGAGCGGAGACTCCCCGAGGAGAGGGGCTCGGCGGGGCGGCGGACGCTCAGCGAAACTGGAAGTTGTGAAGGGCGATCTCTCGCTGAGTGAGCGTCGTGCATGGTCGAGCGGGGCCGGCGATGTACATGAGTCCGGCTCGACCGATCGTAAGCAGGTGCTCGGGATCAAGCGCATGGTGGAGGCGATAGGTCTCACCTGTCGCCAGGGCGACGTCGGCGCGCAGGACTGGAACGTCCGGATCCGATTCATCAAGGGTGATCGTGAGCGCGATCGGGACGAAGCGTCGCACAGGAGGGATCACCTTCAGGGCCAGAAGTTCAAGCCCGGACGCCGACTGCTGGAGCAGTCCGATGGTCGAATAGCTTTGCCGCACGGGCGCCTCCACATCGGGGATGAAGTCGGGATCGAGAACCGTGAGGTCACCGATGAAGGCCCCATACCAGGCATCGCCCGTATCGCGAATCGTAGCGATGAACAGCTCGTTCGCCACTACGGTGATGACATCGGCTTCGCGCAGGCACACGAATCCGCCCGTGAGCAGCGGCAGCTTCCCCCCGATCGTCGCGTTGTTGAACTGGAAGAGCGCCGTCGCCTCACGCGCTCGTTCGATTGAGCGAGCCGGCTGCAGATGTTGACGGTTGCGCAGAGGATCGGCGTCGAAGCCGTTGATGAAGATGAACCCCCGTCCGTTCTGAGCGCTCGGCCCGACGCCCCAGGCCGGTCGGGCGAGTTCGATCCAACCCGGCCAGCAGTTCTTGCACGACGTCGTGAAGGTCACCGTGTGTACATCCGTCTGCGCCCATGGGGCGATGGGGAGGAAGACGAGGATCACGACCCCTGAGATCGCCGGCCACAGCATGTGCGTGCGCATGATCACCTCCGCGTTCGCTTGAGAACATAGCAGCTCTGCGAGATCGAGCAATCGGTCGAAGAACGGATTTCCGCCGGACGAACGCCGTATCTTCGAGGGGAGCCAAAGCGGATCGCGCCAGTGTGCGCCTCATGCTCGGCATGCGCCTCCGTCTCCACGCGCTGGCCATCTCATCCTTCCGCGCGAAGCGGCCTGCTGTAGGCTAGGGGATTTTCGTGGATGAGTCAAGCGGGATTTTCCACTCATCGCGCGAGGAACGCGCGCAGAGCGATCTCCCGCTGCACGAGGCTCGTGCAGGGGGCGCCATTGCCGACCAGATACACGACGCCTGCTCGTCCGGCCGGGCGCACTTCTTCCGGTTCCAGGTGGGCGTGGACCTCGACGATTCCCACGCGCTTGATGTGAAACGTGGCCGCAAGGAGCGACCCTGTCGGCATCTCTTCAAGAATCAGTCGGACTTCGATGGGCGAAAACCGCGTGATCTGCGGGATCACCCGCAGGGCTCGGAGGCGCAATTCGGCCCCTGTCTTTTCGAGAATCCCGACGGTCGTGTACAGATCCGCCCGTTCCGGTCGCGGCGCGAACTCTGGGTCCAGAAGCGTGAGGTCTCCCACAAATGCCCCATACCAGTTCTCGCCGTCGTCGCGCAGAGTCAGAATGAACAGTTCGTCCGTCACGAAGGCCACGACGTGAGACGGTGGGAGGCAGGAGAAGGTGCCGTCGGTCAGGACCAATCGTCCCCCGATGGTGGCGTTGTTGAATTGGAACTGGGCCACGATCTCCGTTGGGGCCTCGACCTTGCTGAAGTGCAAGTGCGACCGATTCCGCCAGGGATCATCGAAGCTGCCGTTCACAAACAGAAAGGCCAACCCATTCTGCGTCTGGGGACCGACCCCACGAAGTGGCCGGGAGAGCTCGATCCAATCCGGCCAGCAAAGGGCACACCGCCCGGTGAAGCGCGCCGCGACATACTCGTCGGAAGATTGCGCGCTGGCCGTGTGGCCCGGGATCGGCGCCAGAACGAGAAGGAGAAGAAGCACAGTGCCTCGTGTCCCTGCGGCGATGCCCGATAAGCGCTTCATCATTGATCCCTCCCTCTCCCCGCGTGAGGCAAGCAATATGCCGGGATCGAGGGTGGGGGATCACGAGGCTAACGGGTTGAATGAGTGGACGTTCCCGATGGGGGGCAATTGCGGGGGACTCTCGCTGTTTCACACTTGAAAAGATCGTTTCGCGCCTCGCGCGCTCACCGGCCGAGCAGAAGAGGGAGTTCCTCGTAGCTCGTTCGGGAGCGGGAACGTTCGCGATGGCGCTCAAGGGCCAGCTCGATCAGGCGATCAATGAGCTGGCTGTAGGGGAGGCCACTCGCTTCCCAGAGTTTCGGGTACATGCTGATCTCGGTGAAGCCGGGCATGGTGTTGATCTCGTTGATGATGATGCGATCGGTGCCGCGCTCCAGGAAGAAGTCCACGCGGGCCAGTCCCGAGCCCTCGATCGTCTGAAATGCGCGAATGGCCAGGCGCTGGAACTCTCGAACCAAGCGCTTGGGCAGCTTGGCCGGGATGATGAGTTGGGCGGCGTCGTTGAGGTACTTGTCGGCGTAGTCGTAGAATTCGGCTCCCGGGATGATCTCCCCGGGCACGCTGGCGATCGGATCCTCATTGCCGAGGACGCTGACTTCGATCTCGCGGCAGGTGATCGCCTCCTCGATCATGATCTTGACATCGTACTTGGCGGCCAGGGCGATCGCATCCGCCAGATCGCGACTCCTTTTGACCTTTGAGATGCCGACTGAGGAGCCGAGACTCGCGGGTTTCACGAAACAGGGGAGGCCGATCTCCCGCAGCGCGCGGCGCAGGATCGAACGGGGCGAGCGCTCCCATTCCGTTCGCCGAACGGCGATGAAGCGGACGACTGGCAATCCGGCCGCGCGAAAGAGTCGCTTCATGACGTCCTTGTCCATGCCGAGCGCCGAGGCCAGAACGCCACAGCCGACGTAGGGGACGTTCGCCATCTCGAAGAGCCCTTGAATCGTCCCATCCTCTCCATACGGGCCGTGAAGGACGGGGAAGAAGACATCCACCTTCTCCTGCCGGATCGCGCGCAGCTCACCGTCGAAGCGCACCAGGGCGGCCGTCGTGGGATCGGGCAGCAGCGCGACCGGCTGCGCGAGATCGCGCAGGACATCCTGCGGGAGGAGCTTCGTGGAGTCCACCGGAGAGAGCCATCGGCCCTCCTTCGTGATGGCGATGGGGATGATCTCGTACTTGCTCTTGTCCATCGCGCGGATGATCGAGGCCGCCGATCGCAGGGAGACCTCATGCTCTCCAGAGCGGCCACCGAAGATCACGGCCACGCGCAGTTTCGTCATCGCCGTCCCGCCTCCATCGTTTTGGAAGTATACACGCCCGCGCGCGTTGCTTGCCACAGCGAGGAGCGCGCGCATCCCCCCTCACAGAATGCGCTTGCCGAACGCGGAGAGGGCGAGCTCGACGGCGAATTCCGCCGTATGGTTGCGGACGTCGAGGACGGGATTGACCTCCACAATCTCCAGCGAGAGGAGCTTCTGCGAATCGGCGATCATCTCCATGGCCAGATGGCCCTCTCGGTACGTCGCGCCACCCGGCACCGGAGTGCCCACGCCCGGCGCATAGAAGGGGTCGAAGAAGTCCATATCGAGGCTGACGTGAAATCCCGCGGTCCCGCGCGACGCGATCTCCAGGGCGCGCTCCATGACCCCGCGCATGCCCAGTTCATCCAGTTCGCGCATGGTGAAGACCGTCACGCCACTGCGCCGCACGTTCTCCCGTTCGAGCGCATCCACGTCGCGCACGCCAATGAGGACGCAGTGTCGCGGGTCGAGCTTCGGGCGGAAGCCTTTCAGATCGGTCAGCTCGGGCACGCCCAGCCCGAGCGAGACGGCATAGGGCATCCCATGAATGTTGCCCGAGGGCGTCGTCTCCGGCGTATTCATATCGGCGTGCGCGTCGAACCACAGGACGCCGATCTTCTCCCCGCGCTGGCGATAGTGCGCCGCCAGCCCGGCGATCGTCCCGATGGAGATGGACTGATCGCCGCCGAGCACCAGAGGGATCGCTCCCTCAGCAGCGATCTCCTCGACGCGATCAGCCAGGAGGCGATTGACGTCCGCGACTTCGGCCAGATATTTCGCGCGCGGGTCGGCAATGCGCAAAACCTCCGGGATGTTGACGGGAATGTTCCCGAGGTCCTCCACCGTATAGCCGAGTTGGGCCAGACGCGATTGCAGGCCCGCAATACGCAAGGCCGACGGGCCCATGTCCACCCCACGGCGATTTGCGCCGAGATCCATCGGGACGCCGATGATCTTGATCGGTCGGTTCATCCCTCGACACCCTTCCACGCGCGCACGAGCGAGAGGATGGGGAAGCCGCCGAAGCGCGGGCGCTCCAGGCCGCGAATGAAGACTTGCGCGAAGCCGGCCTGCTGCAGCAGCTCGGCCAAATGATCAGCCGTATAGAAGACCGCAGCCGCCTCCTCCGGATCTCGACGGATGTAGCGGTAGAAGGCTCGCCGAACGCTCACGAAGAGCCGATCGCGCGGCGTCCCGGACAAGAGGCGCTCGGTGAGAACGAGCCGGCCGCGCTCGGCGAGCACACGATAGGCCTCGCGCGCCAGCAGGGGGACCTGGAGATGGCGCACCCCGGCCGCGCAGGTGATCACATCGAACTGGCGGTCCTCAAACGGCAACTGAGCGGGCGTGGCCACGCGCCACTCGACTTTGCTCTCGACAGCCAGGCCGAAGCGTCGCGCCTCAGCGCGCAGGCGCTCCATCTGCTCTTCACTGAAGCTGAGGCAGACGATCTTCCCTCCCGGCTCGACCATGCGGAGCAGATGCAACGCCATGCCGGACGTCCTCCATGCGATGTCAAGCACGCGCGCGCCGGGTCGGATGTCGGCCATTTCCAGAAAGCGAATCCACCAGGTGCGAAAGGCCGCTCCGGAAGGGAGATCCCCTCCTCCCTGCAGAGGGTCCTCGCGCGTCATCGCCTGAGGCCGGATGCGGTCAGGCATTGCTCTTCCTCAAGGAGTGCCAGAAGGCACGCGGCGGCTGATCTCCCGCACGGCGTCTTCCGCTGACTGAACCGGGACAATGGCCGTGAGATCTTTCGGCCGAAAGGCCAGATGTTCGAGGAAGTCCGCCACGATCGGCTCCCAGCAGGCGCCGAGCAAGATCAAGGGCTTGTTCGCGCTCACCTGATCCAAAAGCGCCAGGTTCCAAAAGAGCGCGACCTCGGCGAGCGTCCCGATCCCTCCGCGCAGGGCGATGAACCCTTGCGCCAATTCGTTGACGACCTTCAGGCGTTCCAGCAAATCGCGCGTGCGAATCTCGCGCGAGAGATAGGGGTTTGGCGGATCCGGGAAGATCTCGACCGTGACCCCCCAGGATTCTCCTCCCGCGAGTCGGGCTCCCCGATTGGCGGCCTCCATGACCCCCGCATATCCGCCCGTGCAGACGATGTAGCCGGATTCGGCCAGACGTCGGCCCAGCCGCTCGGCCTCTCGATATTCCCAATCCTGCGGGGAGCATCGCGAGCCTCCGAAGATGGAGATGACGGGACGGCTCATGGCGCGCTCCTTCAGGGCTTCAAGCGATAGAGCATACGGGGGAAGGGGATGGCCTCGCGCACATGCTCCAGTCCGCAAATCCACGCCACCGTGCGTTCGATCCCCAGTCCGAAACCGGAATGGGGGACGGAGCCATACCGCCGGAGGTCGAGATACCAATCGAAGGCCTCCTCCGGGAGGCGATGCTCGCGGATACGCTCGCGCAGAAGCTCCAGCGACGCGATCCGCTGCCCTCCACCGATGATCTCCCCATACCCCTCCGGAGCGAGCACGTCCACGCTGAGCGCGAGCTCCGGGCGCTCCGGATCCGGTTCCATGTAGAACGCCTTCACGGCTGCCGGATACCGGTGGATCATCACCGGCTTGTCGAAGTGTTCGGAGAGATAGGTCTCATGGGGCGAGCCGAAGTCATCTCCCCAGGAGAACTCGAAGCCGCCCTCTCGGAGACGCTCGACGGCCTCGTCGTACCGCAGTCGCGGGAACGGGGGGCGCACGTTCTCCAATCGAGAGAGATCGCGCTCGAGCAGCTCCAGCTCCGCGCGCCGCCGCTCCAGCACGCGCTCGACGATGAAGGTCACCAGCTGTTCGGCCAGCTCCATGATGTCCTCCAGCGTCGCATAGGCGACCTCCGGCTCGACCATCCAGAACTCCGTCAGGTGGCGTCGCGTCTTCGATCGCTCGGCTCGGAACGTGGGACCGAAGCAGTAGACCTTCCCGAAGGCCATGCAGGCGGCCTCCATGTAGAGCTGGCCCGATTGCGTGAGATAGGCTTTCTGGTCCTCGAAGTAGTTGACCTCAAAGAGCGTGGTCGTCCCCTCGCAGGCGGCCGGGGTGAAGATCGGCGCATCACAGAGGACGAAGCCGTTCGAGTCGAAGAAGTCGCGAACGGCGCGAATCACCTCGTGCCGAACCCTCAGCACAGCATGCGGTCGGCGCGAGCGCAGCCAGAGATGCCGATGGTCCAGGAGGAATTCGATCCCGTGGTCCTTCTTGCCGAGCGGATAAGGCTCGGCGACGCTGACGATCTCCGCATCGTGAATCTCGATCTCATATCCGCCGGGCGCGCGCTTCTCCTCGCGCACCGTGCCGCGCACGATGAGCGACGACTCCTGCGGCAGATGATCCAAAGCCTCCCAGACCCGCTCCGGGACGTTCGTCTTGAGGACGACACCTTGGATGATCCCGGAGCCGTCACGGATCTGCGGGAACATGATCTTGCCGCTGGAGCGCTTGTTGTAGAGCCATCCCTTCAGGACGACCTCCTGGCCCACGTAGTGGGCGATCTCACTCACGTAGACATGCTTCATCGTTTCTCCCCCCTCGCCTGAGACCTCAACGCTCATAATCCTATCGCATATGGCGCGGCTCAATCCAGATGCTTCCACCGCATGAGGATGAGAGCGGCAATCCCCAGGCCGATCGCCGCGCGGATGAGATGGTCCACGATCTGGAGGCCCTTCGAGAGGGCGAGGTCCGTATACAGGGCCAGGGCGCTGAGCGCGATGAGCGTGAGCAGCGTCACAACCGCGGCCCATCGGCGCGAGCGCCAGAGTCCGACGGCCGACGCCAGCTGGGCGAAGCCCGCCAGAGCGAATCCGAGCTGCGGTTTCATGGGCAGACCATACGCATCAGCAAAAATCCCCCCGAGCAGATTCAGGACCCCATAGACGCCCTGAATGGCCGCCACGAGTTTCAAGATCTCCATCGTCGGTCCTCACGGATCAGGTTTCGAGAGTGCCTGTGCGACAGGCTGGGCAATCGTAGCGCAAGTCTCTGGATTCGCCAAGCTCGGCGCGTTCCCCAAAGCCGGTGCGGATAGGCGAGCGGGGAGAGGCTCGCTGTAGTCTGGAACACACCTGGCGGTCGCGCGCGTCGAGCCCCGTCCTTGCGCCGGCCACCGGCGCAAAGAAACGGGCTTGACAGACAGACAGACAGTATACTCGGGGCCACCAAGGTGGATGTCAGACGATCTTTGAGGAGGGAAATACCATGCGCCTGACGCGAGCGTTTCTCCGACGCGGCATGGCCGTCGGGATGATCCTGGCGGCCCCGCCTGCCCTGTGGGTCCCATCGGCCCGACCGGGCCGGTCCCAGCCTGGACAGATAGATCAACTCATCGAGCAGAGGGATCGTTCAGGGCGGATTGTGGCTAGGTTGCGAGTGACGTCCGGAGCATCGCCCGGTGAGTTCGGGTTCGAGATCGAAGACCTCGTGCGCTCTACCCGAGCGACAGGAAGGGGGAAGGTTTCGGAGGCGCTGATGGATGTTCAGATCGTCGAGTCGCGAAGCCGGATGAGAGTCGGCCTCCGAACAGAAGCAGGTCAAGGGACAGACAGAGATCCTCGAATCACGTTATCGCTTGACCGACTCGAGTTCCATTTCGTCTTGGACAAAAGAGCGCGATCGTTAATAGACGAGTTGAAAAGTCTGGCCGCAAGTGGCGCGGACGACGCCCGGCTCATTCCTCTGGCTCGGCAGCTCGATACTGCGCTGCGGATCAGAACAGGTTACCGACCGTTCGTTGAGCAGGTGAGAGCTTCCACCGCCTCTGAGATTCTCTCCACACTTCGCTCTCTCATAGTGACGGTTCCGTACGATGAGGCGGGGCAAAATCCGGCTTTGGTAACTCTCAGGATGTTCTGTGGATTCTTCTCGCTAGGTTGGCCATCCGCCTCATCCAGCACAGCCACTTCCGGGATCATCACGCGGAACCGGGCCGTGAGCGTCGCTTATTGGGGAGGACGAGCTCTGCCATCTGCTCAGGGAGGATCGAACTGCGGTCCTACCATTGATTGCACGACCTGTTTTTGGTCTACTGTGCAGAATACGTGTGGCCCGCTCTCGACACTTCCGGAGATCGCCTGTATCACGATGGCCGCCATAGAGTGGTTTGTCTGTGTGCTATTCTAATCGGGTGGGAGTTCGACTCAAGCGTGTTCTGGGAAGCTGCATCATGCGCAAGCCCAATCTCGCTTGCGCGTGGCACTCCGTCCCTGTAGCCTTTCACAATGATTGATCTGATCCATCAGGGGGCTGGATGGTGATCAAGGCGTGCCCGACACGAGGGCTGAGATTACTTGCCATTATTCTGGCGTTTCTCCTCTCGCGAGCCTGGCCGATCCCTCGAAGTGGTATAGCTCAAGAAGCGCCCGTGCGCCTCAAAGCCGAGCTCGTTCTCGTCCCCGTTGCCGTAACGGCGAAAAAGACGGGCTTACCGGTCGCTGGATTACGGAAGGAAGATTTCGTCTTGTTCGACGAAGGCGTCCCGCAGAAGATCGTCTTTTTCGGTCACGATGATCTCCCCCTGTCGCTGCTCTTGCTGGTGGAAGATCGGTTTTTTGAAAACGTCGCTCGTGCCGCTCGTGTGGTCTTGGATCGTCTGAAGCCGGAGGATGAAGTGGCGCTGATGATCTTTCATGGGAGTCCGTGTCTGGTTCAAAAGTTCACCACGCGAAAAGAGGCTATTCTGGACATCTTGGAGGAGCTGGCGTCGAAGGAGAGGAGCTGGGAGCTTTACCAGTCGGCGAGGTGTTGGGGAGAGTACTATGGTGGTGTCAACCGTTACAGTCTGTTGTGGACCTCGATCTATGAGGCGGTGACCTATATGCTGCATGCGAGCGAGCGGGGGCGTCGCCGAGCCCTCCTCGTGTTCACGTTTAACCTCGGCGAAGGAGATCCCGAGATGAGTGAGCAAAGGAGGCGAGAGCTCAGGCAGGAGGTGCTGGAGCGACTCTATGAAAGCGACATCGTGGTCTCCGGGGTTGTCACCAGCCGCTTTTATGTTCGGTTCATTTGGGGGGTGATGGGGCGTCCTCTCTTTAAAGGGTTTGGGATGGACGAGTTGGTGGAAATCACGGGCGGGAGGATGGGGGCTGCCAAGCCGGGGGAGCCGCCGAAGGTGGAGGCAGTCGCTCGATTGATCGAGGATCTCCGAGGGCGATATGTGCTGGGCTATGAGCCGACAGACATCACCGGCGGTGGGCGGCTTCGCCGGATCAAGGTCGAGCTCTCGCCGCAGGCGAGAAAGAAATATAAAGGTGTGGAGCTGCGGTATCGCCAAGGGTACATTCGTGCGGGGCATTCCCCAGCAAGTTCTCTTCGCCCTGAGGACGACTCTGAGGACGTTGCGTCTCAGCCCGTCTTTGGATCGTCAAATCGAGCTCGTCGGAGATGAGGAGCTCTCCCGTTCTCCGCAGAAGTCATCAAGGAGGTCGCCTCTTGAAGCACTTGCGCATGTGAAGCATCGGCTTGCCAATCGGCAACATGCTCCTACCAATTCAGGACCCTATACCTGTTCCGATCGCAGAATGGGGCTTGGGAGGTGATGGATATTGTCGCGGAGCCGATCCCGGGAGGTGTGGAGGTGATGGCGTCCTACCGCCATAGTGAACAGGGTGAGCTTGACTTTCACGCGGAATTGAGACGGACGGGTGGCACCCTTGAGCTGCGCCACGGCCTGGAGCGTTTCACCCTCGGCCTATCGGGTCGGGAGCGAGAAGGACGTATTTACTTCCGGCCAGATTCGCTCAGCTTTGGCCCTGAAGAAGTCGCCCTTAACGAGCAACCGCTTGAGGAGAACCTCCCCCAGGTCTTCCGACTCCTGGAACGGCTGAAGCAAAGCCATATAACCGCTCTCGTTCTTGAAGCGCAAAGCTTCGTTCAAATGGCTCAGAAGGAGCTTCATCGCCATCCCACGAGCAAAGCATCTTTTACTCTCATCCCCCAAGTCATGGCAGCGGGTTGCTTCTTTTTTGAATGCGTAGTGGGGTGTGGAGTCGCCACGTTTCTCTATATAGCGAATATCGTTGGCATCGCTTCCTGTGCCATTCCCACACCCGCTTGTGTCTTGAACATATTGGCGCATCCCGCTGCGGCGTTGGAGTTAGCGTTTGAGTGTTTTGACTGCGTGGAGTGTGTGAGGGGGTGACCAGTAAGGGGATTTTTCGCAGGGCGCCGTTCTCCGGAAGTCCACAACGCGCGGTCGAACGGGACGCATTAGGCGGAACGGTGAGTCTGCCGCTCTGAGGAGAGAGGCGTTCGTGGGCGTCGGTACGTGCTGTGCCAGAGTTTCAGCGGCTTTCCCAGAGAGGTCGTTTGTCGTATGCTCTATGGCGAAACAGGGGACCTGTGCATGGCACCGACGGTGAAAGAAATCATCAGGCACTATCTTCTCGACGATCGTCAGTGTCGGCGAATGATGTTCGTTCTCCTGGGAGTCCTCAGCATCTTTGCGGCGGGTGTGCTCGCTTTCTCCATTACGTTGGAGCCGCCTTTGTCGGCATGGTTCTCGCTCTCCTTCGCGGCCGTCTGAGGTAAAATCAAAGGGTGTGGAAATTCTGCTGAAGGCGGTGTATCCTCCCTTCTTAAGAGAGAAAACGTTAACGAAGAGAAAGGAGGAGGTACACCGCCATGAACAAGCGTACCACGGGAGGATCCCTGGTATCAAGCCCCACATGGGAGGGGTTGGAGGAGTGGGTTCGGGGCAAGATCCAGGAGTTCATCCAGGATCTCCTGGAGCAGGAGGTGACCGAGTTGTTGGGCCGGTGCCGCTACCAGCGGCGAGCCGCGGTGGACGGAGTCCAGGGTTACAGGAACGGCTATGGGAAACCTCGCAGGCTGACCCTGGGCATTGGCACCATCACCATCCGTCGCCCTCGGGTG
>BEHM01000023.1 GCA_002923315.1 bacterium HR10 | reverse complement strand
TGCGCGGCGTCCATTTCGCCGTCTGGGCGCCGAATGCGCGGCGCGTCAGCGTCGTCGGCGATTTCAACGCCTGGGACGGGCGCCGCCATCCCATGCGCGTGCGGGGGCAGAGCGGCATTTGGGAGCTCTTCATCCCCGAGCTCCCCGAAGGGGTGCTCTACAAGTTTGAGATCAAATCGCAGCACGGCGACCGGTTGCTGCTGAAGAGCGATCCTTATGGATTCTTCTTCGAGCGTCCGCCGAAGACAGCGGCGATCGTCTTCGATCTCTCGCGCTGCCGGTTCTCGGATCGCGAATGGATGGAGGAGCGCGCGCGTCGTCAGGCGCTCGATGCGCCCATGAACATCTATGAGGTGCATCTCGGATCCTGGCGGCGCGTGCCGGAGCACGGGCATCGGCCGCTCACGTATCGGGAGGCCGCGCATCAGTTGGCCGCATATGTGCGAGAGATGGGGTACACGCACGTGGAGCTGCTGCCGATCTTGGAGCATCCTTTCGATGGCTCCTGGGGGTATCAGGCCCTCGGCTACTACGCGCCGACGAGCCGATACGGTTCGCCCGAAGATTTCGCGTACTTCGTCAACTACCTGCACGAGCACAAGATCGGCGTGATCCTCGATTGGGTGCCCGCGCATTTCCCCAAGGACGCCCACGGGCTCGCCTTCTTCGATGGCACGCATCTCTACGAGCATGCCGATCCGCGCCGCGGGGAGCACCCGGATTGGGGGACGCTCATCTTCAACTATGGACGCCATGAGGTGCGGAACTTCCTGTTGGGGAGCGCGCTCTTTTGGTTGGAGCGCTATCACGCCGATGGACTGCGCGTGGACGCCGTCGCCTCGATGCTCTACCTCGATTATTCCCGGCGCCCGGGCGAATGGGTGCCGAATCCATACGGGGGGAACGAGAATTTAGAGGCGATCGCGTTCTTGCAGCGGTTCAACGAGTGGGTGCACGGACTCTATCCCGGCGCGGTGACGATCGCCGAAGAATCCACGGCCTGGCCCCTGGTCTCCCGCCCGACGTATCTCGGCGGCTTGGGCTTCACGTTCAAATGGAACATGGGGTGGATGAACGACACGCTGCGCTATATGGCCCGGGATCCGATCTACCGCAAGTATCACCATCAGGAGCTGACGTTCTCGCTCATGTACGCCTTCTCGGAGAACTATATCCTACCGCTCTCCCATGACGAGGTCGTGCATGGGAAACGATCGCTCCTGGAGAAGATGCCCGGCGATCGCTGGCAGAAGTTCGCCAACCTGCGCCTCCTTTACGGATATATGTTCGGCCATCCGGGCAAGAAGCTGCTCTTCATGGGGGGAGAGTTCGGGCAGCGGCGCGAATGGGACGTGGGGACGAGCTTGGATTGGCATCTGCTGGAGGAGGAGCCGCATCGCCAGCTCCATCGGTACGTTCGCGATTTGAATCACTTCTATCTCGCGGAGCCGGCGCTGTACGAGTGCGATTTCGAGCCGAGCGGATTCGAGTGGATTGATTGTCACGATTGGGAGCAGAGCATCATCGCCTTCCTGCGGCGCGCGCGTCGCGCGGCTCCGTTCCTCATCTTCGTCTGCAACTTCACGCCAGTGCCGCGCCTGGGGTATCGCCTCGGCGTCCCGGAGCCCGGGGAGTATCGAGAGGTCTTCAACAGCGACCGGCCGGAATATGGGGGGAGCGGCCATGGCAACCCCGGGCCCATTGGGGCCGAGCCCATTCCCTGGTCCGGTCGCCCCTATTCGGTGCAGGTGACATTGCCTCCGCTGGCGGTCATCGTCCTGAAGCGCGGCTGATGCGGACGCGCATCGGCGGCGGGAAGGGAGAGAACGATGAAAGCGCACACCGAGTATCTGGAGTTCCACACGAAGACGCGGCGCGAATATATCAACATCACGCGCGAGGTCGAACGCGCCGTCCAACGGAGTGGGATTCGCGAGGGCGTGGTCGTCATCTCGGCCCTTCACACGACGGCCGGCGTGTACATCAACGACGATGAGGATGGTCTGCTTCACGATCTCGATGAGATGCTGGAGAAGATCGCGCCCTCTGGCGCGCCCTATCGCCATCATGCGACGGGCGAGGACAATGGGGATGCGCATCTGAAGTGCCTGCTCATTCACCATCAGGTCATCGTCCCGGTGACCGATGGGAAGCTGGATTTGGGGACGTGGCAGCGCATCTTCTACGCGGAGTTCGATGGACGTCGGCGCAAGCGCGTTGTGATCAAGGTCCTCGGCGAGTGAGCGCTCATCTCAGCTCGCGCCCGTGAGCGCTTTCTCAGAAGGGGGGACCTTCGTCGCCCCTCCGCGCCCTCGGTTGCTGCTCGGTGGGGCGAGGGTTACAATGTACGTCTCCGACGTCGGAGGCGCGGGCGTGGCTCTCGGAGGCTGCCGACGAAGGAGGCGTGCGGCTCGGCCCAGCTCGATGAAGCGGGATCCTTCTGAGGAGCCGAAAGGAGGGGGACACGGTGCGAAGACTCGCCCGTGAGGCGGCGGGCGGCCAGGCGCGGGGGATGACGTGAGCGCGGAGACCAGACGATTCGCGTGGGGAAGCTATGGCTTCGTCTCGGATCGGGGATTGAATCCTCGTCGCCCGGTGAACGAGGACAGCTTCCTGATCCTGGAGGAGGCGGGGCTCTTCGCCGTCGCCGATGGCGTGGGGGGGCAGAATGCCGGAGAGATCGCCAGTCGGATGGCGATGGAGGTCTTGCGCCAGCACTTCTCCCGAAGGGTGCGGGGGGATCGCGTGCGCTATGTGGAGCAAGTGATCGCCTACCTGAACGGCTCCCTCCGGGAGATGGCGATGAGCGAAGAGCCGTTGAGCGGCATGGCCACGACGCTGGCCCTGCTGCTGCTGGAGCCCCGACACGCGATCATCTGCCATGTCGGCGATAGCCGCGTCTATCGGTTCGCCTCGGGAAAGCTCTATCGCGAGACGATTGATCACACCCTTGTGGAAGCGGAGCATCTGGGAGGGGTCTCCATCCTCGAATACACGAAGAAGTACGTCCTCACGCGCGCGTTGGGGATCGGCGAGGAGGTCATCCCGGATGTGAAGAAGATCGGGCTGGAACCGAATACGGCCTTTCTGCTCTGCACGGATGGGATCACGCGTCACGTGACCGACGAGGAATTGCAGGATCTCCTGGCGCGCGAATCGGATCCGCAGCGCGCATGCGATCGGCTCAAAGAATGGTGCTACGAACGCGGCGCGCGGGACAACTTCACGGCCATCGTCGTGCGCGTGGACACCATACGCGCGCGTTCGGAGCGGTCGCGGGGGGGTGGTGCGTGGGGGGGAGGAGAACCCCCGACCTCTCGCCCGGAGGCTCGTTCGATCTCGCCAGATGATCGGGAGGTGCGCGCGCTGGAGCACCCCTCGTCCCGAACGTTCGTCGAACGCTTCCGGCGCTTCGGGCGCGTCTATGGGGCGGCGATCCTCGTGGCGCTTCTCGGGGCGGTCGTGCTCTTCCTCGCCGGAATGGTCGTCGAGCGACGGCGCGCGGAGGGCCAGATCCCCTCGCTCTCGATGGCCGAGCGCGCGCATGCGCACTTGGATCGCGCGATTCGGAGTTTTCGCGTCGGCCAATATGCCGAGGCCGAGCGATTGCTGGAGGAGGGAATGGGCCTGGATCCTTCGAACAGCCTCTATCCCCACTGGTTGGGTCGGGTGCGGTTCGCCCTCGGCCGATATCGGGAGGCGGCCGAGAGCTTTCAGCGCGCTGCGGAACTTCGAGGATCGGAGGAGAACTGGCTCTTCGCCGCGGCCGCATGGGAGGCGGCGGGAGAGCTGGCGCGCGCTCGCGAATCCATGCGGCAGTATATCCGACTATCCACTGCTGAGGCGGGATCGGCAGAAGGACGATGACCGAAGCGCGGAGGTACGTGCGAGGATCAGAGGCCGGTCGCTCATCCGGAATGGGCTCGAAAGGGGGCGCGAGGGAGGAGGTATGACGCTCGAGCGCGAATGGACCTTCGATGTGCGGCGATGCGCGGATGCCTCGGGGGATCTCCTCCCCCCGGAGCGCATTCCGCTGGACGCGCTCCTTGATCCGCAACGGCTCGTGCAGGCGCAGATGTGCCTGAGCGCGCTCACGCAGATGGAGGCTTCCGTTTACCTCTATGACGAGACGTTTCCGATGCCGATTCGCCCGGATCGAGAACCGATGCTCGTGCACTCGCCCTTGTGTCGGGAGCTGAACGCGCTGCAGGAAGCGACGACGGGGCTCTCCCGATGCCTCGGCGACACCTGGCGCGCGTCGCTGCGTGCGATGCGAGAGCGACAGCCGATCGTCGCCGATTGCGTCGGCGGACGGCGGACGCTCTGGAGTTGCCCCATCCTCTTGGTGAGTGAAGGGCGCGCGTATCCGAAGGCGGCCATCACGGTGGCGGCCTTCCCGATCGAGAACTTCTTCGCGGAGGATGTGCTGGAGGCGCTCTTTCCGGGCGGTCGTCCCTCTCTTCGAGAGAGCCATCGGCGCGCGCGCGAAATGGCGCTCGCGCGCGAGCGTCTGGATCAGGTGCGGGAGGTGGTCCGGTTCATGGCCGAGGCCTTCTCGATGGAGATCTCGCTGCGATATGAGCTGGTGCGGGAGCAGATGGGAGTTGCCCATCGCGCGACCGCCCTGGTGGAGGCGCTCTCGCGGATGGCGCATGAGATCAACAATCGGCTGACGAGCATTCATCTGCACGCGCAACTGGCGCGCCAATCGGTCGGAGCTTCCGAGGCCGAAGAGCCGCTGGAGTTGATCAAGCGGGAAGCGCGATCGGCCATCGAGGACGTGCGCGCGTTGACGCGCTATGTCCGTCGAGAGCTGACCCTGGCGGAGGATCGCGAGGAGCAGATGGCAGCCGCGCGCGAGGAGGGGGCCGAACCCCTCGCCGGATCCAAGAGCATTCTCGTCGTGGACGATGAGCGACCGGTGGCCGAATTGATCGCGCGTGCGCTCCGCGCGGCTCAGTACCATGTGGATGTGGCGCTCAATGGGGAGGCGGCGCTCTCCTTGATCGAGCGGAAGCACTATGATCTGATCATCGCCGATCTCCGTATGCCGGGAACGGGGGGGATCGAGTTATACGAGCATTTCCAGCGCGTCGCCCCCTCGGTCGCGCGCCGCATGGTCTTTTTGACCGGGGACGTCCTGAGCGCGCAAGTGCTCGATTTCCTCCGCGAGACGGGGAGTTTGCATCTCCCCAAACCGTGCACATTGGAGGAGCTGTTGACGCTCGTGCGGGTCGCCCTGGAGCGGGGCGAATCGTCCACGTCCTGAGCGCGAATGGTGCTCGCGGCATGGCCATCGTGAGGGGGGAAGGGGGATGCGATCCGGGCGTCATCTCTTCGCCATCGCGGAGCGAGAGCGGCAGAGGGGGGCATTCGCGGAGGCACTCGATCTCTATCGGGAGGCAGAGCGGGTGTTCGAGCGAGATGGGGATGAGCGCGGGCTCATGGAATGCGCGCTGGCGCGAGGGCATTGTCTGCGGCTCATCGGCCGGTTCCGGCGCGCTCGGCGCGCGTATCAACGCGCGGCGCGTCTGGCGCGCGCGCTGGGCGATGGCGTGAGTCTCGCCGACGCGCGCGTCGGCGAGGGGATGGCCGTGCGGGCTCTCGGGGAATTGTCCGAAGCCCTCCGCTTGTTTCGCGAGGCCGAGCACTGGTATCGAAGCGCGGGGGATGAGCTGGGGCGCGCGTATCTGTTCTGGGCGCGGGGCGGGGTGTTCCGCCTGCGCGGCGATCTGCGCGCCGCATATCGGAGCTTTCGCGAGGCGCTGAGCCGATACGAGCGTGCGGGAGATCGCGTGGGGGCGGCCTATGCCTTGTGCGGACTCGGCGGCGTCTCGCGCGTGATGGGGCGGTATGAGGCGTCCTTCGCCTTCTACACGGAAGCGAACGAACGGTTCCGACGCCTGCGCGATACCTTCGGGCGCGCGTATTCCTTCTGCGGCATCGCCAATGCTCACCGCATGCGAGGAGATTACGATCGCGCCCTCGACTTCTTCGCACGCGCTACGGCCCTGTATCGCGCCATCGGCGATGAGGTGAGTTACGCCTATACGCTCTGGGGCGAGGCGACGGCGTACAAGATGCTCGGCCAGTATGAGCGCGCTCGCGCCGATTTTCGCGAGGCCGATCGGCTCTTCCGGAAGACGCGCGATGTGCGCGGGGGGATCTACACGGGACTCGGAGTGGGAGAACTCCTCCTGTTGCAGGGCGAGCGCGCGCGGGCCGAACGCCATTTTCGCGCGGCGTGGGAGCGCGCCCGTCGGTTCGGCTTCCGCCTGGAGGAGCTGCACGCTCGGTTGTTGCTACACCTGCTCCGGCGAGAACAGGGTCGAGCTGTCTCCTTCGCCCCCCTGGTCCGGCGCTATCGAGCGCTCGGAACGACCTTTTTGCGCAATCCCTCGCTCCCGTTGAATCTCCCATGAGCCCGGGCGCGCGACCCGAAGTGTTCACCTCGGCGAAGGCACCTCGGTCATCGGAGGGGGAGTGTGGGCGTCCGCCGTGGGGGAGAGGGGAAGCTCGATGACGAAGGTCGCCCCGTGTCCTTCTTGACTGAGGGCGTAGATCTCTCCCCCGTGCTCCTTGATGATCCCGTGACAGATGGAGAGGCCCAGCCCGGTCCCCACGCCGGGCGGCTTCGTGGTGAAGAAGGGATCGAAGATGCGCTGCAGGTGTGCGACTGGAATGCCCGGACCGTCATCGGTGAAGCGAATTTCGATCGCGTCGCGGGGGGGCTTTTCGCCATGCGATCGCTTCAGGCGCGTCTCGATCCGCAACGTCCCGTGCCCGCGCGCCTGCCGGACAGCGTGCTCGGCATTGAGGATGATGTTGTTGAAGACTTGCTCCAGCAGACTCCGATCCGCCCAGATCTGGGGGAGATTCGGGGCGAGGTTCAGGATCACGCGGAGGGGACTGGAGGGAGTGCGCGCACGATATGCATCTAGCACGGAGCGCAGGACCTCGTTGACATCCATGGCGCTCTTCTCCAGCCGGTAGAAGCGAGCGAAGGTGAGCAGGCTCTGGATGACCTTCTTGGCACGCTGCGCTTGATCCACGATCGTTCGAAGATCGCGGCGCGCGCTCTCGCTCAGGGGCTCGTGAGCGAGCAGCAGTTCGGCATATCCGAGCACGCTGGTGAGCGGATTGTTCAGCTCGTGGGCGACGCCCGAGACGAATTGCTCCAAAGCGGCGAGCTTCTCCGCTTGAAGACGCGGCTCGATGGATGGCGATTCGCCCTTCTTCTCGCTCAGGATCAGGCACACGGCGGGCCTCCCCTCGTGTTCGAGAGGGACGGCCTGTGCGCGGACGGTGATCTCTCCATCACTCTTTCGCATGAGTCGCAGCTCGATCTCTGGGCGGCGAGAGCTGCTCTCGCTCACCTCCAGGAGCGAGCGCGCGCGATCCCGATCCTCCTCTCGAACGAGGCTCAGGAAGCTGGGCAGGGCGAGCAGGTCTCCGATGGAGAAGCCCGTGAGCGCGGCCGTGCGCGGGTTCGCGTAGCGAATGGCTCGATCCTGCACGAGCACGATCCCTTCCTCGAGGGCTTCGATCACCGATCGGTGGAGTTGATCGGATTCGAGGGCGCGCTCGAGTCGTTGCTGGAGCGTCTCCGCGAGGCGCGCGTATTCGAGGGCGAGGGAGAGGTGCTCGGCGATGAAGCGAAGGACGGCGACATCGTCCTCAGTGAACGCGTGCGCGCGATCGCTCTCGATGCTCAGGACGCCGGCGACGCGGCCGTCGCCGATCAGCGGGAGATCGAGTTCCGCCTGCGTCTCCGCGTGGTAGCGAACGAAGCGGGGTTCGGCGGAGACCTCATTGGCCAGGAGCATTTCTCCATGGCGAGCGACCCAGCCGAGCGTGCCGACGTAGATGCTCTGCCGATACCCGAGGGGAGCCGGGCGGGCATATCGGCTCTGCGTCGCCACCAGCGTCAGCTCCTGCGCTGATTCGTCCAGAAGGAAGAGGGAGATGTTCGGGAAGCCGAAGGCCTCGTGAATCAGGCGGCATACTTCGGCCAACACCTCGCTCGACGGTCCTGAGGCGGCGTGCGTCAGCCCTGAGAGGAGACGCGCTCCGAGCGTCGTCACGATGCGGCCGGCGCGTTGCCAGAGATCCGTCCGCCGGCGTTCCTGCTCAAGGCGCTCGACCATCTGCTGGTATCGGCGCGCGTTCTCGATCGCCGTCCCCAGAAGGTGGCCGAGCGCTGAGAAGAAGGCCAGGCGGGGCTCCGTCGGAGCGCCGCTCGCGCGAATCCCTCCATCGGGGAATTCTGACGAGGGGGAGTCAGGAGGGATCGCTGGCGCGGCGTGTTGGCTCGCCAGCAGCAGTACGCCTGTCGAGTGGTCTCTCGCGCGGAGGGGGATGAGGACGAACGTGCGGAAGCCCGCGCGCCGGATCAGGTTCCGATATGACAGGGGTTCGACGGCCGAGACCTCCAGCAAGAGCGGCTCGCCGATGACGGCGACTTCGCCGATTGGGCCCTCCCCCAGAGGCACACGTTCGAGCATCTCCACGAGGCTTTGAGGGACGCCGCGCGAGCAGCGCAACCGCAACATGCGGGAGGCATCCGAACGATCCGACGGGCGTCGAAGGGGTTCCTCCGACAGATAGATCGCTCCCGCTTCAAACGGAAGGAGCGTGAGAAGGCGATCCAGAGCCTCCTGGAGCAAAACGCCCAGGTCCATCTCGCGAGAGGCGGTCGCCGCGATCACGTTCAGAACCGCGAGCTGTCGCGTGCATTCCAGGATCTCGATCGTCCGGTGGAAGATCCGTTCGGGCGTGACCATCCGTGCGAGCCGATCGTCGTGAGCTGGCGAAACCATGATCGTCCTCCCTCGCTTCCGCTCGAATGGGGATCTCGTGTGAGATCTCACGTCGGTGAGCGCCGCATCGTGTCCGCGATCTCACGTCCGGCCACATCGCGAGCGTAGTATGAAGGGGATCGGCCCTGTTCGTCAAGAGGATTTTTCGTTCGGGAGCGATCCGAATTTGATGCCCCGAGGAGGGGGCGCGTTGACAATCCGAAACGGCCTGTGATATACGTGAAGATCACGTGAAGGTGAGCGTTCAAGGCGAGGTCGTGTGAGAACCTATCACCGAGGGACAGGACGAGAGGCTCACGTGCTCGATGCGCGCTTCACGTTCGTGCGGGCGATCGGGTCAGTTGTAGCTCGCATCACCGCGCATGGGCTTGGCGGAGTTCATGCCGATGGGGGATCACACGATCGTGCGCCTGCGCCCTCTCGGTATGTCGCCTTCGTCGTGTGGCGAGCAGAAGGGGGAGAGCACGTGTATCGCGCGCTCGGATCGCCCAGAGGTGAACCGACAGAAGCCCCTTCGTCACATCTCACTCAGGAGGAGGAAGCATGAGCGAACCGGTCATTGCGTTCAAGAAGCCAGCGGTCCTGACGTTGGATCCGGGGACCTATTACTGGTGCCGCTGCGGACGATCGCAGAATCAGCCGTTCTGCGATGGTTCGCATAAGGGGACGGAGTTCACGCCCTTGCGCTTCGAGATCACAGAAGCTCGACAGGTGGCGCTGTGTCAGTGCAAGCATACGAAGAACGCGCCCTATTGCGATGGGACGCACAAGACCCTCTGAGGGGGTGGATGATGAAGCTCTCCCGCCCTGTGATGATCGTCATCGTCGGACTCGCGCTTGTCGTTCCAGCGTGGAGTGCCGACGAGTTCGTCATTGATCCCGTGCACAGCTCGATCGAATTCTCCGTGCGCCACATGATGGTGACGAACGTGCGGGGGCGATTCCGGGAATTCTCCGGGACGATCCTTTACGATGAGAAGGACATCACGAAGTCGTCGGTGCGCGTCACGATCAAGACGGCGAGTATTGACACGGGGAACGCGGATCGAGATAACCACCTGCGCAGTCCCGATTTCTTCGATGCGGCGAAGTACCCGGAGATCACCTTCGTGAGCACGCGAATCGAGAAGCGGGGCGATGACTATGTGTGCATCGGGACGCTGACGATTCGCGGCGTCTCTCGCGAGGTGGCGATCCCCTTCCGTATCCTCGGCGTAGTGAGAGATCAGCGAGGGAACACGCGATTGGGCGTCGAAGCAGGGCTCACGATCAATCGGCTCGATTACGGCGTCTCCTGGAGTCGCGCGCTGGAAGGTGGGGGATTGGTCGTCGGGAACGAGGTGAAGATCGAGCTGAACGTGCAGGCGATCCGGCGAGCGGCTCCCGCGTCCTCACGATAATCCTGCTGCGTATGGGCGCGGGAGGTGACCCGAAGCCCATTCCTCTCTCGCGTGAAGGCAGCGGAGAGCCGTGAATGCGTCCGCGGTGAGGGGGAGCTTCTGTTAGCTCCTGGGAGGGGGGGATTCTCCGTCTTGACTCGCATCCCCGGGCTGCATATACTGAGAGCGGCTTTTCTCGCGGGAGAAGCCACAACCCAGCTAAGGAGGGGAGATATGGGCGAAAGGGTGAGCAGGTTTTCCCCACGATGCGTTCCTCTGCTGATCATCTTCGTCCTCGGGGTAACCTCGCTTGCGCGCGCTCAGCATCCGACAGGGAGCATTGAGGGGACGGTCACTGATCCGGCGGGAGCGGTCATCCCTCGGGCGACGGTGAAGATCACGGAGGTGTCCACGGGACGTGTGATCACGCTCGCGACTGATGAGGCGGGAGTCTACATCGCGCGGAATCTGTTGCCTGGGGCATACAAGATCGAGGTCTCGGCCTCGGGATTCGTGACGGGGATTCTGGAAGTTACCGTCTTCGTCGGTCAGGTGACTCGGGGAGACATCTCGCTGAGGGTCGCAGGAGTGGCTGCGGAGGTCGAAGTGGTGGCTGTCCCGGAAGCTCAGGTGGACACGGTCCGTCATCAGGTGGACGGCGTGATTCGGGCGCGGGAGATTGATCAGCTTCCGCTGAATGCTCGCAACTTCCTGGAGCTGGCGCGCCTGGAACCCGGGGTGATCGTCCGGGACGGGGGGAGCATTGACCCCACCAAGGTGAATGCCTATCGAGTGGTCGGCGTCGCCGGTCGTGGGGGGACGGGAACCCGCATCCAGATTGACGGCATTGACGTGACCGATGAGATGGTGGGCTCAACTGTGCTGAATATCTCGGACGATGCCGTGGCGGAGTTTCAGCTCACGCGATCCTCTCTGGATCTCTCGACCTCCTTGACCGCTTCGGGAGCTGTCAGCATCGTGACCCGAAGTGGGGGAAATGAGGTGCATGGGAGCTTCTTCTACTTCGGGCGCAATCAGCGTCTCTCCGCGATCCCGCAGCCGACGAGCCCTCGACCGAATCCTCCTTTCCATCGTCACCAGTTGGGGTATCGCGCGAGCGGTCCGTTTGTGAAGGACAAGCTGTTTTGGTTCTCGAATTGGGAGCGTTTCTACCAGGCGGATGAGTTCGAGATCGCGCCCGGGCGGGGCGTGGCGGTGTGGTTCCCACAGATGGCGGGTCGCGCGAGCCTGCCCCTGGGGATTCGCTACGTGACCGAACGCGTGGATTGGAATATCGGGAGTGCGGCGCGCGCCTTCTACCGGTTCAGTCACAGTTGGGATGAGTCCACGGGTGGAACCGGCCCCTCTCCGTTTCAAAACGTGGATTGGACCAACGTCTCGGTCGTGGGATTGGACATCACCAAGGGGCGCGTGACCCACTCTTATCGCTTCGGGTATGTCAACTTCAACAACCGGATCGAGAGCAAGGAATTGAAGCCGTGGACCTTCCCGCGGACTTCTCAGGGGATCCCGTACTTCATCGACTTCACGGGATTGGGGCCAAACTCCCTGGCGCCGCAAGCGACCTATCAGGACAACTTCGACAACAAGTACGATGGCAGTTGGGTGTATGGCAGCCACACGATCCGGTTCGGGGGGCAGATCACTCGGTTCATCCAAGGGGTCTTCGCGAACTTCGCCGGTCCTTTGCAGATCAACGGCGATTTCACGACCAGTCCCGGAGGGACGCGCGATCAGGTGATCGCTCGAGGTGGGAATCCCCAGGATCCTCTGGAGTATCCCTTGGTGAATTTCACCGTGGGGCCGCAGAACGGGTTCTTCACCGTGGCTCCGGCGCACAATATGCCGCATGGTGGGCACTTCAATACGCGGTTGGCCTGGTACGTCGGCGATACCTGGCGTGTGCGGCGGAACCTGAGCCTCAACTATGGCGTCCGATGGAACTATGACACGGGGTATTTCAACGACGAGGTGAAGCGCGTGAAAATCCGGCGACCGGCCGTGCTCTCGCTCTTCACTCCCGCGGGAACGCGTTCGCCGAAGATGCCGAAGGATCGCTTCAGTCCGACGTTCGGCTTCGCCTGGGATCCGGTCGGCGATGCCAAGACCTCGATCCGTGGCGGCTTCTATCTCGCCTATGAGATCAACATCAAGAACAACACGCTCTTCGATCAGTTCGCCTTGATCCCCCCGGGCATCGGTCCCGATGTGTACGACATCACCTTTGTCGCTGGCCCCGATGGAACGCCGATTGATATCGGACCGCAGCCGGGGTTCCCGCAGGGCTTTCCAGGGGGGGACTACACAGCGCTCGCCGGGCGGCGGATCAAGGACGTGTTGGACATTCTGGGCAAGATCTACCTCGCCGTGCAGGCGGCTTATGCGGGGTATCAGTTCGATCCCACGCGAGGACCTTCGCTTTTCGAGTTGAGCCGGGGCGTGACCTTCGGCTTCCTCATCCCCGGTGATTTCCGCATCCCGTACTCCATGCAGTTCAATATCGGTGTGCAGCGGGAGCTGGCGCCGGGCACCGTCCTGAGCGTTGATTACATCCGCAATCGCGGCGTCGGGATGCCGTTTTTGGGCGTGGATATGGAGTGCCGACGGTGTGCCGATACGCTCGATGTGGCGGCGGCGCGTGCTCAGGTGAATCGCGTGCTCGGGGGCCTGACCGTGGATCAGTGGATCGCGGCGAATCCGGGACGGACGATCGCTGCCTTCGGTTTGGCGAGCGACGCGATCTTCATCGGGCGGACTCGCGAGTTCACTCGTGCGCGTATCATGCAGGGCGGCTTCTCGCTCTACCAGGGATTGCAGGCGAGGCTCGTCGGCCGACTCACGAACAAGCTCGGGTTCGTCCGGGACCTCAACTACATCATCTCCTATGCCCTCGGGCGCAGTGAGGCGACCAACGGCTCCAATCGCGTGGAGTTCCTCAATAATGCGATCAACAAGCGGAACATGAACGCGAGGGAGGTCTTCGGCCCGATCGGGCTCGATCGCACGCACATCCTGACTGCTGGTGTGGTCCTCACGATCCCCGGAGGCCTGCGGTTCAGCCAGATCTGGTCCTTCCAGACGGCCGGCCCAGTGAACCTCTTCGTCCCCGCCCTGGGGGCGGTCACCGGTGCGAACACGCTCTTCACGACCGATCTCAACGGGGATGGGACGATCGGGACGACGCCTCAGGTGGATGTGCTGCCCGGCACGCGCATCGGCGATTTCGGGCGGAAGATCAAGAGCTGGCGCGATCTGAACCGCGTCATTCAGGCCTTCAACCAGAACTTCGCGGGTAAGCTGACGCCGGCCGGTCAGGCGCTCGTGCGCGCGGGCATTTTCACCGAAGAGCAGCTGCGCAAGCTGGGAGCGGTCATCCAACCGATTCCCCTTGTGCCGGAGAACAATCCCTGGCCGTTCCACAACGTGTTCAACCTCGATTTGCGGATCACCCGACCCATCGTGATCGAAGATGCGAAGTTCGTGAAGAATCTGCGGATCGAGCCGTACTTTGACGCGTTCAACGTCTTCAATCGAAGGAGCGTGGGCGGATACCCGGGGACGCTCGGCGGGGGGTTCGGTTCCTTCAACTTCGATTACGCGGGGACGAGGCGGCTGGGCGAACTGCGCGATGCCCGAGGGTATCTCCAGGATCCGCGCATCGTGCAATTTGGCTTCCGCGTCGAATTCTGATGGTGTGCAGGGGGGACCGGGGACCGGTCCCCCCGTTCCCTCGACAGCGGTCAGCGGCGAGGCTCGGATGCTCGTGGAGCCATGTGGCGAGGATGGTGAAGCATTCGGGATCGGGCGGCGCGCCGAATTTCCCGTATTCGGAGCTTTAAAGAGGATTGCGACATTCGCGCCGAGACGACGCCGGGTTCACTCAGAGTCGGAAACCAGGACTTGCTTTAAAGAGGATTGCGACGTGTTCACATCCGCCGGAGCGAGCGCGAGGCCGCGCCGTCGCTGGACGTGCTCGATCAACCGGCAATAGGCGCACACCTCCGCCGTCGTCGGTTGACCGCAACGCGAGCACGGGACGAGCGCGGCGGCCTCCGGCTCGGCGAAGAGCGCGCGGATTTGATAGAAACCGTCCAGGAAGCGTCGCTTCGTGCCCGGCGCTTGATGTTCCAGTTGCGCGAGAAGGTCCTTGTACGAGAGCGTCGTCGCCCCCAGCGCGTACGGGCATTCATCGCGAACGTAGGCGATCCGGTTCACCAGCGCGTAGACCGTCGTTTGTTTCTCGGTGAAGTAGACGAACGGCTTGACCTTCTTCTTCAGTCCCTCGCGCTCGTCCAGGACCGGATATTGACGGGCCAGATACCCGCGATTCCAATGGAGCACGTTGGAGAAGAGCACGGCGACTTCGTCATCGAGGTTATGCCCGGTGGCGATCACGTCGTAATCGGCCTCGAGGGCGTAGCGGTTCATGAGGTAGCGTTTGATCAAGCCGCAGGCCGAGCACGCCTCGCGCGCCGTCAGGTCTTTGATCTCGGGGATCGGGGCGCCCACGCGTTCGGCCACGCGGACGATGTGCAGACGTCGGCCGATGCGCTCGGAGAGCTCCCGACATCGCTGCTTCGATTGCTCCGAATAGTGATCGCTGCCCATAATCCCCAGGTCAATGTAGAAGCCATCGGCCTCGTATCCGAGCGCGTGCAGAGCGTGCCAGAGCGAGAGGCTATCCTTCCCGCCAGAGACAGCGACCAGGATGCGATCCCGACGGGTGAACATCTTGAACTTGCGGATCGTCCGCTCCGTGTGATCGAGGAACCAGGGGGAGTAACAGGCGGCGCAGAGCGCCAGCCGATGCTCCGGCATATAGATGATGGCCTTCTTCGGACACTTCCGACATCTCATACGCCGGCGCGGCCTCCGGAGACGACACGGATCAGCTCGACTTCATCGTTGATGTCAAGCATCTCATCCTCGGTCACGATCTCCTCATTTCTCACGACGACGACGGTCTCGGGCAATACGCCGAGCCGTTCGAGCAACTTCCGCACGCTCATGCGCTCGGCGAATTCGTATTCCTGCTGGCCGTATCGCACTCGCATGAGGGATTATTGGCGGCTCGCCCCGTGCAGCTCGACATGATTGGCCACCAGACGGAATTGGCAGCCGAGGAATTCGACGGCCTTACGCGTCAGGATCATGCGCTCGGTGAAGATCTCGAAGAATTCCATCACGCTCCCAATGGACGTATCCACCTCCAGCTCCAGCGTGATGACCCGGTGATCGGGATCCACGGCGAGCGTGCTGCGCGTGACCGAATAGTTGATGCGATCATGGATGTCGAACTGCTTGGGATCGGTCAATCGGACGCGCGAGCGATGGACATCGGCTTTGTCGGCGATGATGACGGCGGCGCTCACCGGGCTCACGGGCAAGCCGTCGGATTCATCGTGATGCCCGATGGCGGCCATCACGACGCCGATGTAACGCGGGGGCATCTTCAAGGCCGTCAGAATCTGCATGGCCATGAGGGCGCCCGATTGCGCATGCACGTGGCGGTTGATGACATTGCCCGCGTCGTGGAAGAAGCCAGCGATGGCCGCCAGCTCTGGAAGCGGCGGCTCATAGCCGAGCTTCTGCAAGATCTCGCGCGCCCATTTCCCCGTCTTCTTCGCGTGCCGAATGCCATGCTCCGTGTATCCGATGGCTTCGAGCACCGCATCGGCGGCTTCGACGTAGGCCAGCGCCGTCTCATCCTGCAGCAAGTCTTCGAGCGTCACAATCCGCTCGGCCGGTTCGATCAGTTTCGTCGGCATGATCACCCCTCGCTCTCTCGGAATCACCGGACACGCTTTAAATATACGCCGCGCCATCATGGAGTGGCAAATCGCGCGGGATGATCCACCGGCGATCACTTCAGGGCCTTTTCCTCCTTGGTGCACAGGACGTCTTCAAAGGCATTCAAGAGGACGCGCTCCGGTCGCGCGGCGAGCATCACTTCGGTCTCGGCCGCGCCGTTCCCTCGCAGCGTGGCCACGCCCAAGCGCGTGAGCTTTCCCCGCCCATCGTCGAGGTACACGGGGACGAGCATCTGGAAATCCTCGGGCACGCGGCTTTGGGTGATCTTGAGCCAGAGGTGATGCCGGCCATTCGGGGCCGGACGCAGCCGATACTGAAGCGTGTAATGAGGGAGGGCAGTCCCATAGACCCACTGGCGGAAGAACCAATCCATACTTCGGTTCCCGTCCAGGTCCATCTCCGGCGTCATGTATTTCTCCACCAGGCGCTGGAAGTCTCGGGTCGAGGCCGCGCGATGCGCGTAGGTGCGGGTGAACTCGTGCATCAGGGCGATGAACCGATCGTCCCCTTGTCCCAGCGGAGCGCGCGGATCGCGCAGCATCATGCGCAGCATATGCAGGACGAAGGCGCCCTTCGCGTAGACGAGCCGCTCGTAGGCGCCGCTTGTCCGTCCCGTGTTCAAGCGCGCTCCCAAGATGAGCGGACCGACGCGATAGGGTTCCAGGCTCATGCGGTTCACCCCCAGCAGGGCCTTTTGCGTGATCAGCTCGCGTTGGCTTCTCCAGAAGTCGAGGAAGCGTTGCAACCGCCGTTCCGGGTTCGCGTGAAAGGCGAACTGCAGATAGAGCGCGGCGGCGAAGTCCGAGAAGCCCTCGGACATCCACTGATCGCGATAGGTCTTCCAGCTCACGATATGACCCCACCACTGATGGGCGATCTCGTGGGCGCCGATGACGTCAGTGAACTCCGAGAAGCGCACAGGCAGGCCGAGCGCGCGCCGCTGCGTGCCGTCCAGAAAGGCCGTGTACGGCAGGTAGACGAGCATGGGCCAGCTCTGTCCGAAGAACGCGACCGGTTGCTGAGACAGGGCGATTCGCCCGTAGGGATTCGGACCGAAGTAGCGCGTGAAGATGCGCACGGCATTGGTCGCTTCGGCGAGCATGCCCTCGGCCAGACCGCTCGTGGTCAAACTCCCCAGGGGCAGCTCCAGACGAACGCCCTGCTGCTCCAACCGCTCCGCCAGCAATTGCACGCGGCGAATCTCATCCGGCTCGGTCGGATTGGTGTAGACCTCGATGGTGAAGTTGTCTTCGGTGCGCTGTCGCGGGCGAAACAGGCCGACGTTGAATCCGGCGACGGCCACGGGCCATTCGCTCGTCCACTGCGACGCCTCGGGATCGAGCTCGTGCCGGTGTCCTGTCGCGACGATCATGAGATCGCGCGGGATCGTGAACGCGACCTCGAAGGTCGCGCGGTCGCCAAACGGCATCTGCCAATTGTTCGGATACCAGGTGGCGCGCGCCTCGGGGACGAGGATATAGTTGCCGGGTCCGCTCGGGCGCACGGCGCCGCTACCGCTGTACTCGAAGATCACCGTGTGCGGGACGCCGACGGGAAGCGGATCCGGGAAGATCACGGCCAGAGCGTCTCCCTCCTCTTCATCCGCTTGCAGGAACGGGAGGGGATGTCTCTCGGCATCCCAGGCGCGCTCGACTCGCAGCTTCGGAAAGAGGGCGAAGCGGATAACGCGCAGATGCGGCTGGCGGGGGACGAACGTGACCTCGGCAGTGACGGTCAGTCGCCCCCCGCGGTCCAGGCGAACCCGCAGGCGGTAGCGCGTGAGATCGTACTCGCGATGATCCTCCGCCTCGGCGTCCGCGGCCGATTCAGAAGCTCGGTGAAAGAGCGCCCAGATGCCCTCCGTCGTCTCCTCGTAGCTCGCCAGGCCGACCTCCTCGGGGCTCGGCAGCGAGGGCGCGAATCCGAGCGGATCCACGCCGAAGACGAGCTTCGGGTGCGTCTTGCCCTTGAGGAAGGCGAGGAAGAAGCCCTCGCGGTGTGGGGCGTAGAGATCAGCCAGAAGGCGAAAGTCGAGCCCTTGTTTGAGACGGCGGCGCACTACGCGCTGATGCTCGCGAAATCGGTCGAGGATCGGCTTCGGGGGTGGCGCCTGCAGGATCGAGAGCTGCGCGCGCAACTCCTCATGCGTTCGATCGGTGAAATAGAGAATGGCCTCCTCGAACGTCTCGCGCAGCTCGCCCTGGCCCGCGAAGTGCGCGAGGAATTGTCGCTCGACCTCATGCGGTGGGGAGAGGGCGAAGGTGCCTTCTCCGAGGAAGACGGCGCCGAGCACGCGCCCCTTCACGGGCGTGAGGAAGTAGAGCGTCCCGCGATGGAAGGTGAGCTGCCCGGCATCGCGCCGCAGCTCCAGGTGTTCCACCGTCGCGTATTCCTCGGAGGGCCGCATCTGGCGCAAGGCGAGGAAGACGGGATCAGATGCCCTAGTGTCCTCTTGAGCCGGACTCATCGGGAGGAGGACCGGGAGGACCAGGAGCGCGCAAAGGAGCGGGGCCGCTCGATGCATATGGCCTTACGACCTCTCAGGAAATCGCTCGGGCTCTGTCGGCCGACGGCGTTCGTTGGGCTGGGGACTTTCGACTCGCCCACAGCGCGTGGCGGAGGCGGGGCCAGCGATCCGCCCATTCCTCCCGCATGCCTTCGACGATGAGCACGTCTCTGCCGCGACGCTCGAGGTAGACGCGGCCGGCTTCGGTCTCCCAAGACCGCCACGGCATCTCCGACGCGTACGGGATCGCTCGCGCCCTCTTGTACCGCCGCTCGATCCGGCGAGCGTACGCCTCGGCGAACTCGCGCGCTTCGTCCGCGTCCTCCCACGTCGAGAGGTGAACCAGAAGGAGGTGTCCCGTGCGCGCGTCCTCATAGAGGGCGAACTGATCGCCATCCCACCCTTGGGCCGCGCGCTCGGCCACCGACTTGTCCAGATACTCGCGCAGAATGAGGAGGTATCCGAACTCGCCGTTGCGATCGGTCAAGCGCCGCCGCAGGGACCGACTGAGCAGAGGACGAATGTCGGCCAAGCGGATCCGAACCGGGCGATCGCGGGCGAGGAATTTCTCCGGATGGAGAATTTGCTCGGTTGAATCTGGCGGGTCAGCATACGCGCGCGAGACGTGCGCCCATGAACCGTGCCGCACCAGATATTGGACGAAAGCCGCCCCATAGGTGTACGGGAAGAGCAAACTCTCGCGCACGGCGGCCGGAGCGCTCTGCAGGACTCGACTCCGCTCATCGCCCATCGCTTGGAGCTGCTCGAAGACGGCGGTGAGAGGGACGGGGAGCGAGGTCAGGTCCATGCCCTGCGGTTTCAGGATATAGGTGAGCATCACGCCCATCGCCTCGCCTTCGATCAGCGCGTGGATGGCCAGGTCGCGATCGCTCTCTCCTTTGGGCCCGTCCTCGAATCGCCGCAGATCGAAATGTTGATCCTGAAGCGCATGGACCAGCTCATGCACCATGACCCATCGCTGTTCCTCCGGGGTTAACCAGTCGGCCAGATAGAGCGTCTTCGTCCTCGGGCGATAGTATCCGGCGACCTGCTCGGTCAGAATCCGCAGCAGCAGATCGCGGTAGTCGAATCCGGGCGGCGCGAGGCCGAAGGCGATGAGGGCTTTCGCCGCGGCGTCGAACTCCTCAGGGGAGATCTTCCTGTTCACGTCTTCGAGCAGATAGCGTTCGATCTCCGCGCGAGATTGGAGACCCGCATTCACGGGGTGTCGCACCGGTAGGCCGCGAAGATGGCTGACTTCGGCGAGGATCTCCTCGACTAAGCTCAGGACATTCGGGCGAACTGTTTGCTCGAACGTCGAGCGTCGCTCTGGCGACGAAGCGGCGGACAGAAGCAGCAGAAGGAGACAACCGCTCACATAGGCGATCCGCCATCGTAGCGACCGGGAGACATTGTTTCGTTTTGACATCGTCGCGTCCTCGGCCCTACATTTCACTCCGTTTGTAGCTGAAGTCGAGGGGTTTGTCAAATCGCCACACGGTGCAGGGGATGGAGATGATGGATGGGGGAAATCGCGAGCCGGTTGAGGTGACGACGCGCGTGCGGTATGCGGAGACGGATCAGATGGGGGTGGCCTACTATGCGAATCACTTCGTCTGGTTCGAGATCGGGCGCAGCGAGTTCTGTCGGCAACGCGGATTCGCCTATCGGCGGCTGGAGGAGGAGTTCGGGCTCTATCTGGTCGTGGTCGAGGCGCGATGTCGGTATCTGGCCCCGGCTCGGTACGATGATGAGATCGTCATCCGCACCTGGCTCGGGGACCGACGCCGGCGGTCGTTGAGTTTTCGGTACGAGATCCTCCATCGCGCGGATGGGCGGAAGCTCGCCGAAGGGGAGACGGTACATGTCGTCGTGGATCGCGAGGGGCGCGCGCGGACGCTCCCCGAGGCCTTCATCGAGTGCATGGGTCGCTGAAGCACGTTCGCGGGCGGGTCGCTTGACAGCCTCGGGGGGGCGCGGCATATTTACAGCGTCGGGGAGGGGGATATGCAGACGGAACGGTTGACGCTCGGCCAGGAACTGCGACGTCGCCGCGAAGCCAAAGGGATCGAGCTGCAGGACATCTCGAACGCGACGCGCGTGGCCGTGCGCTTCCTCCGTGCCATTGAGGAGGACGACTTCGCCTCCCTGCCGGGCGGACTCTTCACCCGCTCCTTCATTCGAACCTACGCCCGTCATGTGGGGATGGACGAGGAGGAGGCGATCGCCCGGTACTATGAGCAGACGGGACAGACGCGGGAAGAGATCCCGCGATACCCCTTCACGACGGTGGCGGCCGAGCGCGCGCGTTCGATCTTCTGGACGCGCGTCGTCGTCATTCTCTTCGTCGCGGGCGTGCTGGCTGTGGGGGGGTATGGAGGATGGCACTATTGGCAGCGGGAGGGGAAACGCTTGTGGGAACAGCGAGGGTCGCAGCCCGCACCTGTCCTGGAGAACCGGGAACCGGCTCGCGCCCCCGTGGCACCTTCCTCCGAGAGCGTTTCGGCCCCCTCTTCGGTGAGCGCCGAGACGGAGTCGGCGACGGTCTCTCCCACTCCCGCGCCGAGCATCTCGTCGGCGTCGAAACCGCTGGAGATTCGGCTGGAGGCGACGGGAAACTGCTGGATCTCGGTCCAGGTGGACGATGAGCCGAAGCCGCGACAGGAGATGTTGCGCGCTGGCGATGTGCGCACCTTCACGCCGCAGAAGCAGGTGCGCTTGTCGGTCGGAAGCGTCCCCGCGCTGAAGGTGACGATCAATGGGCAACCGGCCCAGCTCCCCTCGGTCGGACACGTCGCCCGCGGAGTGATCATCACGCCGGAGAACGCGCGGCAGTTCATCACGCCGTGAGCGATCCGGAAGAGCCGCCCGTGGCCGGAGGCGTCCGATGGCGCTTCCCGCGCATCTAAAGAGCATGGTGAAGCCACTTTGAATCGAGGAGGGAACCATGAGGAGACGACTTGCAGCGCAGAGTCTGGTGACGGTGCTCGCGCTCTCGGTGGGGGCGCTCCCCCAGAGCGGGCATGAAGGGGCGCGACCCTTGCGCGTCGCGGTGGTGCAGGAGAGCGTGCGTGTCCCCGTGGACACGCTCTTTCGGCTTCGGCTTCGACAAGGACTCAGTTCTCGGACGGCTCAAAAAGGTGACACCTTCACAGCGGAGGTCATTGCTCCCGTCGTCGTCGGCGAGGTGGTCGCTGTCCCCGTGGGAAGCATCGTGACGGGGCGGGTGACCTCGGTCACGCGAGCGGCGCGGCGGCGCAGTGGAACCATCGCCGTCACGTTCGAGGAGCTTCAGCTCCCTTCGGGGCAGAAGTACCGCATCTATGGATCGCTCGCCAGTCTGGAGACTCCGGAGGGAGAATCCCGCGAAGTCGGTCAAGAGGGCGAGGTCAAAGGGAAGTCCTCGATCAAGCGTGATGCCATCTTTATCGGAGGGGGTGCGGGCGTGGGCGCGGTCATTGGAGCGGCGGCCGGTGGCGGCAAAGGCGCGGGGGTTGGCGCGGCCATTGGTGCCGGCTTGGGCACGGCGGCTGCGCTCCTGCGAAAGGGCGCCGAAGTGGAAGTCCCCTCGGGGACGGAGATCGGCATGGTGCTCGACCGCGAGCTGGTTCTGCCGGCACGCCGGTGAGGTGACCGATGGGGAGGGGATCGCTCGCCCCTCCCTTCGGGTGACGCCGTCATATGAGCATCTACGACCAGCGCCCGATTGACCTCACGCCGCTTCGGACGTACAGCCTCTTTGAGCGCCCGAGCAAGGTCAGCGTCCGCGATTTCGCGAAGCCGCATGAGCGAGGCGCTCCGGTGAAGGTCTTCCTCGAGAGTCTGCCACGCGTGCTCGCGGGCGAAGACTTTCGAGCTCTTGTTGAGAGCATTCATCGGGCGCGTCGGCGCGGCAAGCCGGTCCTCGCGGGATTAGGCGGGCACGTCATCAAATGCGGTTTGGCTCCGATCCTCATTGATCTGCTGCGCCGGCGGTTGATCACGGGGGTGGCGATGACTGGCGCGGGGCTGATCCACGACTTCGAGATCGCGCTCTGCGGCGCAACCTCTGAAGATGTGGATGCTTCTTTGGGCGAAGGGCAGTTCGGCATGGCTGAGGAGACGGGCCGATTGATCAACGAGGCCATCAGTGAGGGGTATCGAGACGGCCTCGGATTGGGCGAAGCCCTCGGGCGCGCGCTGCATCGGCTCGATCCTCCGTACAAGGCCTTCTCGCTGCTGCACGCCGCATATGCTGAGCGCGTTCCAGTGACCGTGCACATCAGTCTGGGCGCGGACATCACGCACCTTCATCCTTCGGCGAGCGGCGCGGCCATTGGCGCCACCAGCCATCGCGATTTTCTCCTCTTCTGCACCCTCGTCCGGGAGATGGATGGCGGCGGAGTCTATCTCAATCTCGGATCAGCCGTGATGCTGCCCGAAGTCTTCCTGAAGGCGGTCACTGTCGCGCGCAATCTCGGCGTGAAACTGCAGGACATCACGACGGCGAACTTCGATTTCATCCAGCACTATCGCCCGATGACGAACGTCGTGCGACGCCCGGTCGCCGGCGTGGGGCGCGGCTTCGCCTTGACGGGACATCACGAGATTCTGATCCCCCTGCTGGCCGCCGCGCTCATCGAATGGGGTGAGTGAGGGCGTGCTCAAACGCGGGGCGGGACCAGTCCGGTCTGGTCCTGGTATTTCCCCTGCCGATCTTCATACGAGACGTCGCACTCCTCGTCGCTCTCGATGAAGATGATCTGCCCGATGCCCTCTTCGGCGTAAATGCGGACGGGCAGATCGGCCGAGTTCGAGATCTCCAGCACCAGGCGGCCCCGCCAGCAGGGTTCCAGTGGCGTCGCATTGATGATGACGCCCGAGCGCGCATACGTGCTCTTGCCGAAGGCCAGGCCGATCACGCGCCGGGGAATATTGAAGGTCTCGACCGTGACCCCCAGCGCATAGGAGAGCGGCGGCAGGAGCCAATATTGCGACCCATCCTCGGCCGTCCGCAGCGGCGCTTCGATCAGGCTGCTTGTGTCGAAGTTCTTGGGATCAATCTCTCGCCCTTTGATCGGGGAGAAGATGAAGAAGCCATCCTTCGCCAGGCGAATATCGTATCCGTAGCTGGAGAGGCCGGCGCTGATGATCCGTCGGCCTTCGACCTCGCGGATCAAGCGTTCCTCGAAGGGGACGATCATGCCATATTCCAGGGCCATGCGACGAATCCACTTGTCCGATTTCACCGGCATGGCGACCTCCTGAGCTCACGGGTGAGATTCGCGCGAAGGGTTCTCGTCGTGACCGGCGTTCGCGGCCAGACCGGCGATGGTGACTCTCGCCAGTTCGTGGAAGAACGGAATCTTCGACAGCGATCGCCGTCGGTCGCGGAGGGCCTTCCAGAGGGCGAGCGTCGCCTTCCAGGGATAGGTCGAGCGGGGCGCGCGGCCGCCGATCAGGTGCAAGAGGAATTCGGCCGTCAGCGCGAACCGCCGCGCCAGGATCTCGCGTTCGGGCTCGATGATCTCCTCGATGAAGGCGAGGACGATCTTCCGCGTGAGACGGAGGGACGTCGCGTCGAGCTTTCGCCGCGCGATGAACTCGCGAGCGGCCGGTGTGTCCATCCACCAGTCCGAGAACGGGAAGACGGAGAGCAACCGATCGGACGTGGCCAGAAGCTCCGCATACTGGCGGCGCACTTCCGCGAGCAGGAAGTCCGGGAACGCGGGGCGATATTCTTTGGGCGAGAGATCATCGTCCCCGAAGATCCGCCGCCGGAAGGCGAACTCTGGGCAGATGAGGGCGCGATGACGTCGAGCGATGAAGAGCGCATCGCGCACCAGAGTGCGCGCCTCTTCATAGCTGATGGGAACAAGAGGGGTCTCGCGGCGCATCAGCGCCACCACGCTCCGGTAGTCGCGCGGTGTGAGCCCGCGGGCGCTGAAGCATTCGGGGATCCCCTCGCGTTCGCTCAGCGTGAAGAGGGCAGTGTCATATCGGCCACCCTCGCCCTCTCGGGCGATGAGCAAGAGCTGATTCCCATAGCCGTCTATGTGGGTGAGCCAGCATTCTCGCACCGGTCCGGGGGCAGTGAAAAGAGGAGACGCGCGCAATCCCGCCGCCCGCAGTCTCCGCAGCGCGCGCTCGATCTCCCCCCAGAGCGCCTCGCGATGGTTGAAGAGATTCTCCAGGGTGAAGATCGTGCGTCCGGACGGGATGCGGGCGATCTCCGCGATGGCCATGCGCGCCAGCTCCACATCCCGCGACTCCGCCACCGTCGCCAGCAGCGGCAGCGCTCGCTCGTCCCCTCGTTCGCCGAAGTGTTCGAGCCATTGCCGTTGCGCGTCTTGATCCCATTGTTCGAGGTCCGCGACGATGGGGGCGATGGCGTCCTCGTCCTCGGCGAGACCATCCAGGAGCCATCCCGTGAGCGTGCGGGAGATCGAGCGCGGGTCTTTGAACGCGCCCGCCAGTTCGGGCGACGAGGGGCCCACGTTGTGGCGGAGGAGGAAGGGCAGCAATGCCACCTTCACCTCATCGGCGACCGAAGGATCGCGCATGATCTCCAGGGCATGCTCGAGGGCCCTCGGGTCCTCCATTCGCTCGATGACGAAGATGATGAGGGAGGCCAGATCCGCATCCTCTGTCGTGCGCAGCGTCTTGAACAGGAGGGGGATGGCCTGGGCGTGTTCGCGCTCGATGCGTTTGGCCAGTTCGGTGATCCGCGCATCCCATTGGTCCGGAGTCAGCGTGCTCTTCAAGAGCCGATCCAGCTCGTTCACGATCCGAAAGTAGCTGTGCATACCTCGCTTCCTCATCTCGCTCCCTGAGGGAAGAGCGCCCGACCTCTCCCAGGCGCAGCAGGGTCGCCCGTCCGCGTCCCACCGCTCCGGAGGTCGCAGCAGAGAGCCTCCTCGCTTCGACCGAAGCGCCCACGCTCCGGTCGTGATTTCGATCTCCTTCCGGCAACCGCCTTCGCACCAGCACCGTGCGAATTAGAGTACGATTCAGTCGCGGCGTCAAGCGCTCCGGCCTCATCCGAAATCGGCGCACGAGAGCACCGGGGCCTCCGGATCTCGTTCGACATCCTCCAGGGTTCGCCCGGAGAGGGCCGAGTGAGGCGCCGCCTCCGTGATCGCGAAGTCCTCCCGAGCCTCCGCATCGCGCTCTTTAATGAGCAACCAGGCATTCTCCGAACGTCCTCTCAACCGGACGAGAGCCCATCGCCCGCGCAGCTTCTGCCCGTGCAGGATGAACTTCAACGCGCCCGCCTGCAGCGCGCGCTGTGGATCTTCGTCCGCCTGCTGCATCTCCCATCGCCCGTAATCCCAGACGATCACGGTGCCGGCGCCGTAGCTCCCCGGCGGGATCTTCCCCTCGAACGTCGCGTATCCGAGGGGGTGATCGTCCGTTCGCACGGCGAGCCGTTTCTCGCGCGGCGAGAGCGACGGCCCTTTGGGGATGGCCCAGGAGGCGAGCACGCCCCCGATCTCCAGGCGGAAGTCATAGTGCAAGCGCGACGCGCGATGCTTCTGGACGACGAAGATCGGCGAGGCCAGCTCGGGGAAGGGCCGCGCCGCTCGCCGAGCGCGTGTCGGAAGCTCCGCATCAGCTTTCGTCTTCGATCTCATAGGTCATGGTGACGGTCGTCGCCGCGCCGAGCATCGCGGAGACGCTGCAGTATTTCGTCTCGGAGAGGTGAACGGCTTCGCGCACGGCCGCCTCGGAGATCTGCCGTCCGCGCACGATGTGACGCACGACGATGTTTTGCCAGATGCGCGGATACGCGTCGCGCTGTTCGGCGGAGACGCGCACCTCGTAGTGCGTCACCTGCTGCCGCTTCTTCCTCAAGATCGTCGCGACATCCGTCCCCGTGCATGCACCCAGGGCGAGCAGAAGAAGCTGCATAGGACCGGGAGCGCTATCCCGCTCTCGATCCGCGTCAATGACGATCGCGCGACCGCTCGGCGAATGACCGATGAAGAGATGATCCTCGGCGAGTACGACTCGGACGTCCGGCATCAGGGTGTCCCTCCGTGTTTCCATCGAACGAGTCCCGCCTCGATGAGGTGCTCCACGTACTGCTGGACTCGCTCCAGGGTCACTGTCCCGTAATAATGCGCGCCCGCGCGGCGTGCCTCCGCATCCACCGCGTTGTAGATGTCCAGCACCGAGCGTGAGCCATCTATGAAGTTGAGCACCTCGAAGGCCATCAGCGGATGCAAGCCCTCCACGGGGCGCACGCGATTGCGCCGCTCCAGGAATTCGGCGGGACCGGCAGCGAGCACCGGCACCTTCTGCGCCAGCTCGCGCTCTGTGGGGGAGAGCGAGGGCGCGGGGACGCGCGGCTCTCCAGTGATCGCCAGGTAGTACCGTTCCAGCTCCGCCAGGGCCTGGGCCTCGCGCTCCGCGAGCATGGCCGTGAGGCGTTCGACGAGCTCCCGGACTTCGGGCACCGGACGAAGGATGGAGGCGAGCGCCGTGCGCTCCCGCCATCCGGCCTGGAGAATCTGGTTCCGCGCGCGTCCGAAGGCGAAGGTCTTCTCCCGCTCGTGCAGGATCAGTTCCAGGGCGAGGCGCTCATCGAAGGCCAGCCGCTCGCGTGCTCGCGCATAGACCTCTGTCGCCAGCAGGCGCCCGCGCTCCGGATCGAGCGAGGCGATGAAATAAGCGATCGCCGCCGCCGCGAACGTGTTCCGCTGCAATTGCGTGCGATCAATGTTCCAGAGGTCATCATCCGTCGTGTGGATGTAATTGTCCGGCCAATTCGTGAACGTGATCCCCGGGATGCCGATCGGCGCCTCGTTGAACGTCATATGATCCGTGTTGTTGTGGAAGGGGATCATCTGCGCGTTGTACCGATGGCGCGTCCCCAGGTGCGCGAGAATCGGCTGGGGATAGGGGACGGGCGAACCGGCTTGAACTTGCGCGAGCTGTCCCGTATTGGCCGCGACGACGAATTCGACGACGCGTTCGGCGACATCCGTCAGGAAATGGCTCCGCGAGAAGGGAACGCGCGTGACGTTCTGGACGCGCAACAGGTCTTGTCCCTGATTGGCGCCGATCATGTCCAGGTTGATGTTGACGAGCATCCGCCGGGGCTCGTCCGGGTGATCGGCGAAGTATTGTCGCTCGCTGGAGATCTCCGTCACCCACCAGAAGCGGAGATTGCGGCGCGGTCGTTGCAGCCTCCCCTCGCGGATCAGCTTCGTGAGCGCGCGCGCGATCTCCAAAAGGCCCGCGCATCCGCTCGCATCGTCGTTGGCGGAGAACTTCTCCTCCTGAAGGTGGGCCGTCAGCACGATGTCCTGATCCGAGAGGTCCGTCCCACGGATGAAGCCCTCGACCATGACCTGCCACTTCTCCTCCGGGCGCACTTCAGCTTCGATCCGCGCGTGAACTTTCACCGGCCCTTGAGCGAGCTGACGGCGTAGGGTCAGGCCTTGTCGCAGCGAGAGTGAGAACGCGAAGGTCCCTTCTTTCCCATCCGGGCTGCGGAGGGGAATGCGCACCCAGCGGATCTGGTCGGGGAAGTTGATGCTGTTGAGCGGATAGTCCGTCGCCGAAGGGTCGGGATAGTACACGATCCCCGCCGCGCCGCGCTTCCACACCGCTTCCTCCATGACCCGGTCGAGCGGGCCGTAGGCCAGCACGATCTTCCCTCGAACGTCTTTCCCCGCGTAGTCCTTCTCCTCGAGGCCGGCGCCGACGTCGACCAACTCCGCCTGCACATCCGCTGAACGACTGTTATCGGCCAAATGGACGTGCGCTTGCAGGAAATCGGCCAGGCGTCGCCACTCGGGTTCGACCATCCACAGCTCGGCGCGCCGCACACTCCACGCCTCCAGGGGATAGGGCTGCGTGATCACCTTCACGTCCTCCAGGCCGTATTCGCGCGCCTTCTGCGCCGTATATTCGGCCACCCGCATCAACCCCTCTGTCCCCCCGCGCGGTCGGTGAAAGAGGGTGAAATAGCGGATGTGTTCGTACGCGATGTCCCCGGAGATCTCGTTGACGAGAGCGCGGTACTCCGCCTCCGTCAGAAGCGGCAGCGTCTGGGCCGACGCCAATGGCCACACAAGCACGATGAGGAGCATTCCGCCAACACCGACTCGCCATCGCATCGTCTCCCCTCCTGATGTGGAGATGTGGCGGCGATATGATACGCCTCGATGCCCAGGCTGGACAAGAGAGACGGGGATCCCGCAGCTCGCGGCCATTCACATCCCGATGTACCGGGCGTAGAGGCTCCGCGCCAGCGTCATATCCTCCGTGCCCTTGATGATGCAGTGCCCATCCGGGAAGAGATTCAGCTCGTAGCCGTTCACACGAAAGACGAGGAGGAATTCTGTGAGCGTCACTTCGCCGAGCGGTTTCAGACGCTCGGCGATCTCCTGCAGATTGAGCGAGACATCGCCCATGCTGGAGATATGGACGGCGTTGCGTCCGCAGAGCGTCAGGGCGGACTGCCGTCGGCCGGCTTCCAGGAACTCGAAGCGACGATGCCGGCAGGCCGGACAGTCCGCGCGCTCGCGCACCTTCTGCAGGCGCACGCGGTGAACGGACATCTCCCAGGCATCCACTTGGATCAATCCCCCGTGCAGCTTCTCCGTCCGCCCGATGAGCACTTTGATCGCCTCCGTCACTTGGATCGAGGCGATGAAGAGGACGATGGGGAGGATGATGCCCGCCGTATCGCAGGTGGGAGAGGATCCGGGCGGGGGGATCTTCTCGAACACGCAGCGCAAACAGGGCGTGATGCCCGGGCGAATCGTCATCGTGAGTCCGTAGGCGCCGACGGCCGCGCCGTAGATCCACGGCTTCCCGTGTTTGACGCAGGCATCGTTGATCAGGTATCGCGTCTCGAAGTTATCCGTGCCGTCCAGAACGAGATCCACGTCGGCGATCAACCGTTCGATGTTCTTGTACGTCACGTCGGTGACGATGGCTTCGGTGCGGACATCGCTATTGATGCGCGCGACGCGTCGGGCGCACGCCACGGCTTTCGGAAGCCGCTCGAGGGCATCGCGCTCCTCGAACATGATCTGCCGCTGCAGATTCGATTCTTCGACGAAGTCGCGGTCCACCAGGCGCAAAAATCCCACGCCCGCGCGCGCGAGCATCTCGACCTGAGCTGCGCCGAGCGCGCCGCAGCCGATGACGAGGACGCGACTCTGCAACAGCCGTTCTTGTCCCGCCTCGCCGATCTCTCGGAAGAGGAGCTGTCGGGAGTATTTCTCGCGATTCATCGTGCCGTCCGCAGAAAAGCTATCGAAGGTCCCGCCTCGCGGTCAACGCCTCGCGCGTCAGTAGCGGGGGAGTGACGGATCCACGCGTGCGATCCATGCCCGAATCCCTCCGCGCAAGCTGCGGACGCGCTCGAACCCGAGCGCGACGAGCCACGCGGCGGCGATCCGACTGCGAATCCCCTGGTAGCAATAGACGACGACCTCGGCTCGCGGGTCCAGCTCGCTCGCGCGCCAGGGGATCTCCGGCCAGGGGATGAGGCGCGAACCCGGGATGCGACAATAGGCATGCTCATCTGGCTGCCGCACGTCCACCAGCAGGACGGCGTTCGGGCGCTCTTCCAAAAGCGCCTTCAACGCCTCCGGTTCGATCTCCCTCACCCGCGATCCCCCGGGGATGCGCTCAGAGGGCGCCCCCTCCCGCGATGGCGGGGATGATGGAGACCTCCATGCCATCTCGCAGCTCCGTGGCCAATCCGTTCAGGAACCGGATGTCCTCGCCATCCACATAGATATTCACGAATCGGCGGAGCTGTCCGTCGGATTCGCGCAAGCGTTCGGCGATGCCCGGATACTGCCGCTCCAACTGCTCGAGCGCTTCGCCGACGGTTCCGGCTGACAGCTCGATCACATCGCGATTCTCGGTGAAGCGCCTGAGCGGTTGGGGAATGCGAACCGTCACGCTCATGAGTGGCTCCCTCCTTCGGAGAAATCGCGGAGCACGCGCTCCAGTTCGGTGATCTTCGGGGCGATGCTGATCGGCGGCGCTGTCGCGAGGGCGTCCATCGTCTTGAGCCCGTTGCCAGTGATCGCCAGCACGACCGTCTCCTCCGGGGACAGATAGCCCTGCTCGGCGAGTTTCCGCGCCACCGCCACGGTGACTCCTCCGGCCGTCTCCGTGAAGATGCCCTCGGTTTCGGCCAGCAGGCGAATGCCGGCCAGAATCTCCGCGTCCGTCGCGTCCTCGGCCCAGCCGCCACTTTGCCGGATGGCTCGCGCGGCGAAGTAGCCGTCGGCCGGATCGCCGATGGCGAGCGAGTGCGCGATCGTCTGCGGCTTGACGGGACGAATCTCCTCGCGCCCTTCCTTGACGGCCGCCACGATCGGATTACACCCGCGCGCTTGAGCGCCAAACAAGCGCGGGCGCGCCGGAGGAATCAAGCCCAAGCGCTGCAGCTCGGCGAACGCCTTGTGAATCTTCGTCAGGAGCGATCCCCCCGCCATCGGGACGACCACGGCATCGGGAGCTCGCCACCCCAATTGTTCGGCGATCTCGAAGCCGACCGTTTTCGATCCCTCCGAGTAGAAGGGGCGCAGATTGACGTTGACCAGTCCCCAGTTCAAGGTGTAGACGATCTCACTGCAGAGGCGATTGACGTCATCGTAGGTGCCGCGCACGGCGATCACGCGCGCGCCGTAAATCTGTGTGCCGAGGATCTTCGCCTGCTCCAGCGTCTCCGGGATGAAGATGTACGCCCGCAGGCCCGCGCGCGCGGCGTTCGCGGCGACGGAATTGGCCAAATTTCCCGTCGAGGCGCAACCCACGGTCTCGAAGCCGAATTCGCACGCTTTGGAGAGGGAGATGGCGACGACGCGATCCTTGAACGAGAGGGTGGGATGGCACACGCCGTCATTCTTGATGTAGAGATTCTTCAATCCGAGCGCTTCGCCCAACCGCGGCGCCGGGATGAGCGGCGTATATCCGGTCTCGATCCCCACGCGCGGAGGAGCGGTCAACGGGAGCAACTCCCAATATCGCCACATCGTCGGCGGACGCGCGACGATCCGCTCGCGCGAGACCACACGCGCGAGCGCTTCGTAATCGTACTCCACCTCTAATGGTCCGAAGCACTCCTCGCAGATGGCCACCGGCTGCTCCGGATAGGTCGCGCGGCAGAGCCGGCAGCGCAATCCCGTCACGTAGCTCCTGGTCTCCGTTTCGACGACGTCACGTGTCAGGGCCATCTCCCCCCTCCGCGACGAAGCTCCGATGCTCGAACGCACACAGGATCCTTCCCCGCCGGCGTCGCCTCTCGGCGGCCTGCGCTCACTTCATATGGAGGCCATCGCCATAACGCGCGACGCATTTGTAAATGGCAAAGGCTATGCGCTCACGCCGGGTTTGTCAAGATCGCTCGCTTCCCAGGAGGGCGCATTGTGCGGCCTTATGTCGGGATAAGGAGCGTTTCTTCACGGGGCCGCGAGCACCTCCTGCAGCGCGCGCAGCGTGATGTTGCCGCCTGAGAGTTCGAGCACGACCCGGCGCCCGCGCAGCCGCTCTTTGAGTCGAAGCGCCGCCGCCAGGGGAGCCGCGCCCGCGGCCTCGACGAGATTATGCGTCGCCTCCATCATCAGCCGCATCGCGCGGCGGATCTCCTCGTCGCTGACGAGGATGAAATCGGCGAGGTTCTCGCGCAAGATCGCCAGCGGCAGCTCGAAGCCGACGCGCGTCGCCAAGCCTTCGGCGAACGTATTCATGACGTCCGTCGCGACGACTCTCCCCTGGCGCCAGGAGAGATAAGCGGCGGGAGCGGCTTCGGATTGGACGCCGATGACCTCGATCTTCGGGTCGAAGGCGCGCGCAACGATGGAGATGCCCGAGGCCCCGCTGCCACCACCGACGGGCACGAGGATGACCTCGACATCGGGCAGGTCCTCGATGATCTCCAGACCGATGGTCCCCACACCCGCGATCAGGTGCGGCTCGTTCGCCGAATGGATGTATCGGTACCCCTCTCGTTCGGCCAGCGCTTCGACGTATTCGCGCGCCTCGTCGAAATCTCTCCCGTGGACGATGACCTCCGCCCCTAAGCGCTCGATGGCCCTCACCTTGTCGGGATTGCTGCCGACGGGCACAACCACGCGCGCCCGCACGCCGAACAGCCGCGCGGCCCAGGCGATGGATTGGCCGTGATTCCCCGTCGAAGCCGTGATGACGCCGCGCTGCCGCTCCTCCTCGCTCAAGCGCGCGATCAGGTTCACCCCGCCCCGCACCTTGAAGGCGCCGATCGGCTGGTGGTTCTCGTACTTCACGTAGACGTCGGCTTCGAGCAACTCGCTCAATCCCGCACAGGGATAGAGCGGCGTGCGGGGGAGATAGCGTCGAATGAGCCGGTGCGCATCCAGGATGTCGAGCATCGTCGGAATGGCGACTGTCATCGCTCCCTCCTGCCGAACCTTTCGCGCCTGATTGTGCCATATTGGGGCGGAGATCCCCAAGGGGTTGGGCGACGCGGGAGATTCGCGATACAATGAAGGTCACAGCGACAGGAGACTGACGCGAGAGGGAATCGCGGTGAGCCGCATCGAGCTGTGGTTCGAGCCGGTCTTGGGACGAAATCGCGAGGTCTTCGTCTCCCTGTGTCAGGAGGCGCTGCGGACCGACCGCGAGCCGACGTTTGTGTATCTCGTCGCGACGCGCCCCTTGTGGGAGGACGTCGTGCGTCGGATCGTGGACGGCGCGCGCGTGACGGCCAGCGCCGATGTGCGCGTCTTCCTCTTCGATGGCTTGGTGCGGCGCCTGCTGCAGGAGAGCGGCGAGCGCCGCCTCCTCCTGCAAGAGGGGGAGCGGCTGGCACTGCTCGAGCGCATCCTCGCGGAGTTGAACAAGGCAGGTGCGCTCGTCCACATGCGAGAGATCGCCCATCTGCCCGGATGCGCGCGCTCGATCGCGCGGCTCCTGGGCGAGATCCAGCGGGCCGATCTCTCGGCTCGCGAATTCGCCGAATTCGTCTCGGCCTCCGCTCGCCCGAATCCCCGCGATCTCGATCTCGCGCTCATCTACGCGACCTACGCGCGCACGCTTCGCGAGATCGCCGCCCTGGATCCCGATGGCGCGTATCGGAGCGCTCTGGACTTGCTGCGCCACCGTCCAGACCTCCCGCCCTGGTTGCGGACGACGCGCCTGTTGCTCATCGAGGGCTTCTTCGACTTCACGCCCGTTCAGAAGAAGCTGTTGCGATACCTGATCGAACGCCTCCCGCACACCATCGTGAGCCTGATCTTCGACCCGGAGAATCCCGCTGTCTTCCAGGAGCCGCTCGCGGACACGCTGCGCTTTTTCCGATCCTTCGAGGGGCCGGTCATCGAGAGGCAGCGACATGACGCGCTCCCTCGCGATCCGCGCCTTCAACCGTTGCGCCGCCGACTGTTCGCCCTTGGGGAAGGGGCTTCGGCATGCGCGCCGGAATGCGAGGGCGAGCCGCCGATCACCATTTTGGCGGCCATGGGGGTCGCCGAGGAGGTTCGGGAGATCGTGCGCCTCATCAAGCGGCTCATCGCGGATGAGGGGTATCGCGCCTCGGAGATCGCCGTGATCGCGCGCGATGTCGCCTATCTTCGGGCGCTCGGTGAGGAGCTGCCGCGCGCCGGTGTTCCCGTCGCGCTCGATGTGCGGGAGCCGCTGGCGGCGGTTCCTATTGTCCGGGCCGCTGTGCGCGTGCTCGATGCGCGCGTGGGGCAGGAGATGGCGACCTCCTATGTGGCGCTGCTCAAGGATGATTACCTCCATCCGTTCAGCGCGCACGAGCGCGATGCCATCGAGCGCGCGATGCGCGTGGTGGGCGTGGATCTGGACATCCACACCTTCCGCAAGCGCGCGCGCGATCTGCGGCGGATTCAGGAGCATCAGGCGCAGACGCTCACGGCGCGGACGGTAGATTTGGAGGAGGTGCAGCAGGAGCTGGCGCGGTTGCAGCGGGGGATGCGCGCGCTCGACGCGACGCTGGAGGCCATCGAGGGCATGCGGCGCGCGCTCGCGCACATCCCCGAGCGCGGCACGATCCCGGATCTGGTCGAGGGCTTCCGACGCGCGCTCGAAGCCTTCCAGGTGCGCGAGGGCGTGGAGCGCGAGTTGCTCCTGGCGGGACAGGATGAGGGGACGTGGCAACGGTTGGCGCGCGATATGCGCGGATGGGATGCCCTGCAGGCATGCCTGGATCGGCTCCTGCAGCTTCACGAACGCGCGCTCCGAGGGCGCCTCGCCGTCGGCGCGTCGGCGGAGTTCGAGCCATGGGCGGACCGCACGACAGCCATCGCCGAGGCCGCGCTCCGAGAGCCGCTTGCGGTTCGGGAATTCCGCGACCTGCTCGCGCATTGGCTGGAGCAGACCGAATTCCGCCGGGAGCGAGGCGATCCATCGGGCGTGCGCTTGCTGGAAGCCACGCAAGCGCGCGGCCTCGCGTTTCGCGTCGTCATCCTGCCGGGGCTCATCGAGGGGGGATTCCCCCGCGCGCCCGAGCGCGATTGGGTGTATTCGGTCGCCGAGCGGGAACGGTTGGCGGCGGCCGGCCTCTTCCTCGAAGACCTCTCGCCGCGCCGATTCGAGGCCAAGGAGGCGCACTTCTTCTATCACGCGATCAATCAGGCGACCGAGCGGGTATATCTGACCTACCCGCGCGCGGAGGCCACGGGCGAGGAGACCGTCCCCTCGCCGTTCCTCGACGAAGTGCGTGACGTCTATGCCGAGGCCACCGGATGCGCGATCCCCGTTCGAGAGCTGGACCCCACGACCTATGACGTGCGCGCCATCGTCTCGCCGACGGAGGGGGCGCGGGCGCTGCTGGCGAGCCTCTATCAGACGACGCCGGAGGATGCCCTCGTGCTCCACCTCTACAACGAAGCGGTGCGCGCGGGATGGGTGGACCGGCAGCTCCTGCGACGCGTCCAGATCGAACGGCAGCGGGAGCAGGGGGTGTGGGGACCCTTCACCGGCGTGCTCACCGATGAGACGCTGCGCCATCTCCTGCGCGGGCGATTCGGGCCGCGGCGCGTCTACTCGCCGAGCCAATTGAACACCTACGGCCAGTGCCCCTTCCAGTTCTTTTGCCGACGCCTGCTGCGCCTGGAGCGGCGAGAAGAGGCGTCGCTCGATCTGGTGGCGCTCGATCGCGGGTATCTGCTGCACGCCATTCTGCAGAGCTTCTTCGAACGGCATACGCGGGGGCCGCTCGTGCCCGAACGACGTCGCGAGTATCGCGAGGAGATGACGCAGGTGGCGGAACGCATCTTCGCCGAGTATGAACAGAAGGCGTTGCCGATCAACCGCGCGCTCTGGGAGCTGGAGAAGGCCGAGATCCTCGACACGGTGGTTCGCTTCCTCGATGCTGAGATCGCCTATCAGCGACAGACTGGGGAGCGCATGCGCCCGCACTGGTTGGAGCTGGGATTCGGCATGGGGCCGGAAGATCAGGATCGGTGCCATCCCGACTCCACGCGGGAGTATCTCGTGTTGCGCCGCGCGGGAGCCTCCTCGGGGCGAGTCCGGGCCATCGCCGAAGAGGATCGGATTCAGATCCGCGGGCGCATTGATCGCGTGGATCGCTCTGACGATGGCCGATACATCGCCTACGATTACAAATCGGGGAGCGGCGCTTCGGTCGAGGAGATGGAGGAAGGGGCCGATCTGCAGATCCCCCTCTACATTCTGGCGCTGGAGCGATTGTTCCTTCGGCCGGGTGAGGAGGTCGTCGGTGGGGGGTATTACTCGATCCGCACGGGGAAGCGCACGCACGGCCTCTATCGGCAGGAGGCCGCGGCGCTGACGGCCATTGGGGAGAGGGCGCGCGCCTTGCGGCCCACGCCCGAATGGCGAGAGCTGCTCGTCCGCGCGGAGCAGTTCGCCTGGCACTACGTCGAGGGGATGCGACGCGGCGATTTTCGCATCGCGCCGAAGAGCGCGCGCATCTGCGGGCGCTGCGAGTTTCGCGCCGTATGCCGCTTCGATCCTCACCGCGCGCGCGCCGAGGCCGAGACGGCTTCCGAGGAGCAGCAGTGACGCACGATGCGCTCACTCCGGATCAACGGCGCGCGATCGAGACGCTCGATCGCTCGCTCGTGGTGACGGCTGGACCCGGAGCGGGGAAGACCCGCGTGCTCGTCGAGCGCGTACTGCAGATTCTCGAGCGGGGTCTGGCCACGCTGGATGAGATCGTCGCCATCACCTTCACCAATCGGGCGGCCAATGAGATGAAGACGAAGATCAGGCTCGCCATCGCGCAACGGGCGCGAGGCGCGCCCTCGCGACGCTGGCAGGAGGCGAAACGGCAGCTGGAGACCGCGGCGATCTCCACGATTCACGGCTTCTGTGCGCGCCTGCTGCGCGCGCATCCGGTCGAGGCGCAGGTGGATCCGGAGTTCGTCATCCTCGATGAGTTCCGCAGCCGCGTGCTCCTCACGCGCGCCGTCGAGGAGGTCCTGGAGGAGTGCATCGAGGCGGGGGAGGAGATCATCGGGCGCCTGGTCATCGGATATTCGCGACGCGGACTCATTCGGGCGATCGCCGACCTGCTGGCGATGGTGCGCGCCCTGGGCCTGCGCGTCGAAGAGGTCCTCGCCATGAGCGAGCGCGGGCGGCGCACGCTCGAGGAGTATCGGGCGGCGGTCGAACGCCTGGAGGCGCTCGTGGCGCGGTTGGAGGCTTTTCCCAAACCGACCGAGCGCATGGCCGAGCAGATCGCGGCCTTCAGTCAGGCCTATCGCTGGTACGGGCCGCTGCTGCGCGCAGAGCCGCGTATTGATGACGCGCCCGTCTTGGAGGAGTGCCTGCGGGCGCTTCGAGAAGCGCGCGTCGAGAAGCGCGGACGCCTGAGCGAGATGGCCGCTGAGCTCGACGCGTGCCTGGAAGAGATCGAGCTGACGTTCTACGACGTGTGCGCCGGCGACGTGATCGCGGCGCTCAGCCAGCTCTTGCGGCGCGTGGACGACCGCTACGCGCAGCTCAAGCGCGAGCAGGTCGGCCTCGATTACGAGGACCTGCAGTGGAAGGCGCGCGAGCTGCTCCGCGCGCATCCGGAGATCGCCGCGACCTATCGGCGGGAGATCGCCTTCCTGCTGGTGGACGAATTCCAGGACACCAATGCGCTGCAGAAGGAGCTGCTCGATCTGCTGCGCGGTCCGGAAGACCGGCCCCGCTTGTTCATCGTGGGCGATGCCAAGCAATCCATCTACAACTTCCGCGGGGCGGCGGTCGAGGTGTTTCTGAGAGCGCGGCGGGAGATCGAGGCGCGCGGGGGGGAGCATATCGAGCTGGAGCGGAACTTCCGCAGCACCGCTGGACTCGTGCGCTTCTTCAACGCCTTCTTCGCGCGCCTGATGCGCGCGGTCGAGGATGCGCCGGTGGGGTATCCCCTCGAGGAGCTGGGATGGACACCGTTTGTCGAGAGCGTGCCGCATCGGGAGGGGGAGAACGCGGCGCCTGTGGAGGTGCTGCTGGAGATCGGCCCGCATGTCCGAACGGCTGAAGAGGCGCGCCGATGGGAGGCCGAGCGCCTGGCCGAGCGCATCGCGCGGATGGTGCGCGAGGGGGAGCAGCTCGTCGGAGAGGATTCCGGCGATGGAGGTGAGCGCCGGCGTCCGGTTCGCTACGGCGACATCGCCTTACTCTTCCGCGCGATGACCGATGTGAAGGTCTACGAGCGCGCCTTGCGCGAGCGCGGCATCCCGTACTACGTGCTCGCCGGGCGCGGGTTCTACGAGCGCGAGGAGATTCGCGATCTTCTCGCGCTGCTGGAGTTTCTGGAGAACACGACCGATGAATTGGCCCTGGTGGCCGCCTTGCGCTCGCCGCTCTTTGGGATCTCGGACGAGGCGCTCTTCTGGTTGCGGCATGCGGCGGAAGCGCAGAGCGAGGGATGGCTCGATCCCCATCCGCTGCTGACGAGCCTGTGGAATCATGAGCGCGTCCTGGGGATCTCGGCCGAGGAACGCCCGCGCCTGGAGCGCGCCGCTCGCGTGCTCGCGCACTTGCTGCGCGTGCGCAATCGCCTCCCCCTGGTTGAGCTGCTGGAGGAGATTCTGGCGCTCACGCACGCCGAGGCCGTTCACGCCACGGCCTTCGATGGGCATCAGCGCGTGGCCAATATCCGAAAGCTTGTGGAGCTGGCGCGGGGCTTCGAGGCGAGCGGCCCGCATGTGCTCGGCGATTTCACGGCGTTCGTCCGGCAATTCGCCGAGATGGCCGAGGAGAGCGAAGCCCAGGTGACGACCGAAGCGGCCGATGCCGTTCGGCTCATGACCGTGCATAAGGCCAAAGGCTTGGAGTTCCCCGTCGTCATCATCCCCGATACGGGGCGCCCCTTCCGAAAGGAGGCGCCGCCGCTCGTCTTCGATCGCGCCGTGGGCCTCGGGATGCAGGTCCCGGATCCGCGCGGCCGACTCCACGAGACGTGGTCGCGACGGCGCGTCCTGGAGGTCCTTCGGCTCCGCGAATACTTCGAGCACCAGCGGCTGCTCTTTGTGGCCATGACGCGAGCGCGCGACTATCTCATCCTCTCCGGCGCTGCCGAACGGCTCGGCGCCGGAGAGCGAAAATCGGCGTCCTTCCTCTCCGGAGCGAGCTGGCTCGAGTGGATCGTGCGCGTTTTGGAACTGCCGGAGGCCGACGCCCTCTCGGATGTGTATGAGTGGAACGGCGTGAAGGTGCGCATCACGCTCGGACGCGGCGAAGGACTGGGCGCGGCCACGACGCCGCGACCGACACTCATCGCCCGCTATCCGCAGCTTGAGCGTGGAGAGCCCATCCCCGAATCGCTCCTGCCCCCGCTCTCCGAGAGCGAGCGCGAGCACGTGCGGAGCGTGTTGCGACGGCTTGAACCCTCGCCACCGGCAGTGGGGGAGGGCGTCTCGCCCATCGCCGTCACGCGCCTTCTGGCGCTGGCCCGATGCCCCTTGCAGTTTTATTTCGAAAGCGTGCTCGAGCTGCCCGCGTGGGATGAGTATGAAGAAGAAGCCGCCCTTTCTTCGGGAGGAGCGAGGCGCATCCCCCCCGCACTCGGTGGACGCCTCGTCCATCGCTTCTGCGAGGAGTATGACGGATCGGAGCCGTGGGAGAGCGTTCTCGGTCGTCTCATCGAGGAGATGATCGTCGGGGGATCGCCCGAAGCGGCGACGGGGACATCGTGGGCGGAGCGTCTGCGCGCGTCTCGGGAGGAGGCCTTCGCTGAGGTGCGTCCGCTCATCGAGAACTATGTGCGGAGCGATCTCTACCGCACGATCGAGGCCATTTTGTGGGGAGAGCGGCCGGGGTGCGTCCAGAGCGAGCGCGAGATCCTCTATCGCACGGCCTGGGGCATTGTGCGCGGCCGCCTGGACAAGGTGATCTGGACCGAAGAGGATACGGCGTGGATCGTGGACTTCAAGACCAATCGCGTGAGCGGAGACCTCGGAGCGCTCGTGGATGAGTATGCGCTTCAGATGCGGATCTACGCCCTCGCCGTTCAGCGCGCCTGGCATCCGCGCGCGATTCGCGCCGAGCTGTACTTCCTGGCGCCCAATGTGCGCGTGCCCGTGCCTGTGGATGCGCTGGAGGAGACGGCCGCGCTCCTGGAACGCCTGACCGAGCAGGTCGCGCGCGCCCGGCGGCGCGAGGACTTCCCCGCCCGCCCCGATCCCGCACGCTGTCGGCGCTGCCCGTGCGTGCGCTTCTGCCCAGAGCGCGTCCTCGGAGAGGCCGCGGTTTGACAGCGGCGCGCGCAGGCGCCTACAATGAGAACGTCCTCGCTATGGCAAGGGAGAGACGCATGACGAGCAGCTTCATCATCTTCCTCCTGCTCGGCGGCGGGAGCGTCCGCGCGCTGCAGACCGTTCCCTCGCAGGAAGAAGTGCGCTTGGGCACCATCGGCGTCAACGTGCCGATCACCGTCTACGATAAGGACGGGCGCTTGGTGACCGACCTCACCGTCGAGGATTTCGAGGTGCGCGAAGATGGCGTCCCGCAACGCATCCTCGCCTTCTCGAAGGAGAACGAGCTGCCGCTGAGCGTCGCGCTCGTCATGGACGCCAGCAATAGTGTGCGCCCGAAGTTGAAATTCGAGAAGGAGGCGACGATCGCCTTCCTGGATGGCATCATTCGTCCGCGCAAGGACCGCGCGCTCCTGGTCACCTTCGGATCGGTGATCGAGCTGCATCAGGACTTCACCGATGACGTCGAAGAGTTGAAAGAGGCGATCCGCGCGGTGAAGGCGGGCGGCGCGACGCCCCTCTACGACGCCCTCTATCGCGTGATCGAAGAGAAGATGACGATGGCCTCCGGTCGTCGCGTTCTCATCCTCATCTCCGACGGTGAGGATAACGCGAGTGAGCGCACGCTGGAGGAGGTCATCGAGTTGGCGCAGCGCACCGAGGTCGTCATCTACGCCGTCGGAACGGTGCATGCCGGCGGCTTCGGCGTGACCATGGGGATGACGGATGCTCCGGGGATGAAGGAATTGCGACGGTTGGCCGAGGAGACCGGTGGCCGCGCCTTCTTCCCCTCGAAGATCCTCGATCTGGAGCGCAACTTCTCCGACATCAGCGCCGAGCTGCGCAGCCAGTACTACCTCTTCTACGTCTCCAGCAATCAGAATCGCGACGGGCGGTTCCGCAAGATCGAAGTGCGCATCCTGAACCGCAAGGACCTGCGCGCGCGCACCAAGCGCGGGTATAAAGCGCCTCAGGCCTCGTGAGCGAGATGTCACGCCTCCGTTTCGCACGTCTGTTCGGAGCCAGACCTCGCGCGTCTGGGCGTTGGGCCTTGGGCCCGGGGATCGGGCTGCTTCTGCTCGGCGTCGGACTGATGCTCGCTCATCCCCTGGCGTTCGAGGGGGGAGCGAGCGGCTCTCAACCGGAGGCGCGCGCGCTTCAGGAGCCGCGATCCAAGCGCGCGACGGCTGCTGAGCCGGACGAGCAGGTGCATCTGAGCGCTCGCCTGGTCAATGTCTTCTTCACCGCCACCGATCGGCGCAATGCGATCATCACCAATCTCCGGCGCGAGGAGGTGCGCATCTTCGAGAATGGTCAGGAGCAGGAGATCTTCACCTTCGTGCGGCAGACGGACCTGCCGCTGACGATCGTCCTGCTCATGGACGTCAGCGCCAGTCAACAATACACCCTGTCGGAGCAGAAGGTGGCTGCCGCGCGATTCCTTCGCTCTATCGTGCGCCCGGGCAAGGACACAGTCGCCCTGGTGACGTTTCGCGACGAGGTGATCCTCATCCAGGACTTCACGTCAACGATCGCGCGCTTGGAAGCCGCCTTGAACCGCGTGCGCTATACGCCGCCGACGAGTCAGGATCCGGAGAGCCGATTCGGCGGCACATCGCTCTATGATGCCATCCTGCTCACCGCGCGCGAGCTGCTGGCGCGGCAGCCGGGACGCCGCACGATGCTCCTGCTCACGGACGGGGAGGATACGACGAGCCTCTCTCGGTTGGAGGATGCCATCACCGAGGCGCTGCGGGCGGAGGCGACCATCTACGCCATCGGCATCGGCGATCGGTATCGGTTCGGCATCAATGCGGGGGTCCTCCGGCGCCTCACTCAGGAGACGGGTGGGCGTGCGTATTTTCCGAAAAATGCCGAAGACCTCGCGCGCGCCTTTCGAGAGATCGAGACCGAGCTGCGCAGCCAATATCTGCTGGCTTACTACCCCTCCGATCCGAATCCTACGGGCCGATTCCGCCGGATCGAGATTCGCGTCCCCACGCGTAAGGGGATTCGGATCCGCCATCGGCAGGGATACGTGCTCTAGCCGCTCACTCCTCCTCCAGACCCTGGCCCGCGACGCGCAACCGCGTGAGCGCGCGCTGCAGGCGCGCTTGAGCGCGCAGGAACTCGATCTCGCTCGTGCTCTGCCGCATCTCGCGCAGGGCGCGCTCGCGCGAGCGACGCGCCCGTTCGATGTCGATCTCCTCCGGACGTTCGGCCGTATCGGCGAGGACCGTCACCTTATCGGGGAGCACCTCCACATACCCCCCGCGCACGGCCAGCACATGCCGTTCATCCCCGATCCGATAGCTCAGGATGCCCGTCTGCAGCAAGCTCAACAGATAGGTGTGCTCGGGCAAGATTCCCAGCTCGCCCCCAAGCCCGGGGACGGTCACTTCATCCACCCACGCCTCGAGCACCAACCGTTCGGGCGTCACGACCTCGAGTTTGATCTTGCCCTTCATCGCGCTCATCGTTCACCGCGGGCCTACGCCGCTGCTCGGCGAATCCGCTCCGCCTTCTCAATGGCCTCTTCAATGGTGCCCACCATGTAGAAGGCTTGCTCGGGGAGGTCATCGTGTTTCCCCTCGACGATCTCCTTGAAGCCGCGCACCGTATCCTCGACCTTCACATACTTCCCCTTCAGACCCGTGAACTGCTCGGCGACGAAGAACGGCTGGGAGAGGAAACGCTGGATCTTCCGCGCGCGGGCGACGATGAGCTTATCCTCCTCCGACAGCTCATCAATGCCGAGGATGGCGATGATGTCCTGCAGCTCCTTGTACCGCTGCAGGATCGCCTTGACCTGTTGCGCCGTGCGATAATGCTCCTCGCCGACGACGCGCGGATCGAGGATGCGCGAGGTTGACGCCAGCGGATCCACGGCCGGGTAGATGCCCAGCTCGAAGATCTGACGCGAGAGGACGGTCGCGGCATCCAGATGCGCGAAGGTCGTGGCCGGCGCCGGATCGGTGATGTCATCAGCCGGGACGTAGATGGCCTGCACCGAGGTGATCGAGCCCTTCTTGGTGGAGGTGATGCGCTCTTGCAACTCGCCGAGCTCCGTCGCCAGGTTCGGTTGATACCCCACGGCCGAAGGCATGCGCCCCAGAAGCGCCGAGACCTCCGATCCCGCTTGCGTGAAGCGGAAGATGTTGTCAATGAACAGGAGCAGGTCCTGCCCCTCTTCGTCCCGGAAATATTCGGCGACCGAGAGCGCCGAGAGTGCGACGCGCAAGCGCGCGCCCGGCGGCTCGGTCATCTGTCCGTAGACGAGCACCGCCTTGCTGAGCACGCCCGATTCCTTCATCTCCAGCCAGAGATCGTTCCCCTCGCGCGTGCGCTCACCAGCGCCGCAGAAGACCGAGACGCCGCCGTGATGCATGGCCACGTTGTGGATCAGTTCCATGATGAGGACGGTCTTGCCGACGCCCGCGCCGCCGAAGAATCCGATCTTCCCCCCGCGCAAGAAGGGCTGAATGAGATCAATGACCTTGATGCCCGTCTCGAACATTTGCAGCTCCGTGGATTGCTCCTCGAAGCTCGGCGCCGGGCGATGAATGGGGTAGTACTTGTCCGTGACGATGGGACCGAGCTTGTCCACGGGCTCCCCCACGACGTTGAGGACGCGACCGAGCGTGGCCGGCCCGACGGGCATCATGATCGGCTTGCCCGTGTCATACGCCTTCATCCCACGCACGAGCCCTTCGGTCGGCTTCATCGAGACGCAGCGCACGCGCCCTTCGCCCAGGTGCTGCTCCACCTCGACGATGATGTCAATGGGCTCGGGCACGTCAAAGCCCTCGCTCGTGATCCGAAGGGCATTGTAGATCGGAGGGAGATGGTCCTCAAATTGCACGTCCACGACCGTGCCGATGACCTGAACGACGCGGCCCACCTTCATCCCGTTCGTCTCTTGGCTCATCATCCCCAGCCACCTCCTTCGAAAGGGAAGGGAGTATAGCACAAAGCCCACAGGGGATCAAAGAATCCCCCCAACACGGGGCCCCGTGCGTGTGCCCGTTGGGCCTCGCCGCACACCCCTGGTGTGGGCCTCAGCTCGTGTCGCGGGCGAGTGCGGATTCGCTCGCGCTCACCCCCCGGCTCCTCTCGTCCGCCCAATTCACAGGCTCGCTTGGGGAGACAAACGGGCTTGACCCCCTCCTCAGGAGTCTCCTATCCTCCCCGATATGAGGCGTCATCGGGTCATCGCCGTGATCCCCGCGCGATATGCCTCGCATCGGTTCCCGGGGAAGCCTCTGGCGGAGATCGGCGGACGCCCCATGATCCTGCACGTGTATGAACGCGCTCGCCGTGTCTCACAGATCGAGCGCGTCGTGGTCGCTACGGATGATCCGCGTATCGCTGACGTCGTGCGGCGGGCCGGCGGCGAGGCCGTCCTGACCTCTCCCCATCATCGCAGTGGGACCGAGCGTGTGGCCGAAGTCGCCGCCGCCTTGAAGGCCGAGATCATCGTGAACGTCCAGGGGGACGAACCGCTCATTGAGCCGACGGTGATCGCCGCCGCTCTTGAGCCACTGCTCGCCGATTCACGCCTTCAGATGGCGACAACGAGCGAGCCCATCGAGAGCATCGAGGAAGTCCTCGATCCGAATGTCGTGAAGGTCGTCACCGATCGAGAGGGATTCGCACTCTATTTCTCGCGACAGCCTATCCCCTGGCCGCGCGAGGCCGTTCGCGCCGCGGGATCGCTGGAGGCGGCGCTGCGCGCCGACCGATCGCTCCTTGCGCGCTATCGTCGGCATACGGGCCTGTACGTGTATCGGAACGAACTGCTGCAACAATTCGCCGCGTGGCCGCCGACACCTTTGGAGGAAGCGGAGCAGCTCGAACAATTGCGCGCTCTGGAGCATGGGGTTCGGATCAAAGTCGTGCCCGTCACCGCACGCTCCATCGGCGTGGATACGCCCGAGGACCTGGAGCGCGTGCGCGCGCTGATGATGAGACCATAGCCCCTACTCGCCCGCGCGGTCACACACGGTGTTCTTCCGCATCAAGCCCACATGAGCGGGCGTGCGAATGTCGCCCGGGGCCAGCTGAAGGCGAGATCATCCGAAGACCACCATTCCGCATTAAGCCTGCGAAGCAGGCGTCCGAATGTAGCCTAGGGCGAGCCGCGGGCGAGCCCTAGGACAACGGCAGCGCCATCCCCCCCAAGCCCCCGAAGGGGGCGGCCCATCCGTGCGGTCGCACGCCACGTTCGTGCAAACGACGTCACGGTCTGCCTCCACATGGGCCGCCCGCGTGCTTCCTAGGGTTCGCTGCGCTCACCCTAGGCTAAATTCGAACGCCCCCTTCGGGGGCTCGCTGGTGGAAGGGGGTTAGTCTCACAACGTGGTCGCTCGCGCTCACCCCGGGCTCATTTCGGTCGCCCGTGCGCGCGGGCTTGCGTGCGGGACGGGGTTGGTCTCGCAACGTGGGTTCGCTCCCGCTCGCCCCGAGCTGCGTTCGATCACCCGCTTCGCGGGCTTACATGTGGGATGGGGTTGGGCTCGTGATGCACGCCGCGCTCACCCCGGGCTGCATTCGGTCGCCTCCTTCGGGGGCTCACGTGCGGAATGGGGTTGAGCTCGCAACGTGGGTCCGCTCTCGCTCTTATCTCGGTCGCTCATGTCATGGGCTCACGTGCGCCCGTGCTGAGTATCCGGTTGGAGATGGGGGGCTGCTGGACAGAGCGGCGAAAGCATGCTATCCTTGCGCACGGGTGCTTGGGGTGCACCCGTAGCTCAGTTGGATAGAGCGTCGGACTACGAATCCGAAGGTCGCAGGTTCAAGTCCTGCCGGGTGCACCACGATTCATTCCCCCCTCGGCACTCGCCGAGTGCCCGCACCTCTCCGCATCAAGCCTGCGAAACAGGCGTCCGAACGTAGCCCGGGGCGAGCCGGAGGCGATGTCATTCGAGAGGCGACTATTCCGCACCAAGCCCGCGGAGCGGGCGTGCGAATGTCGCCCGGGGCGAGCCGAAGGCGAGATCATCCGAAGACCACCATTCCGCATTAAGCCTGCGAAGCAGGCGTCCGAATGCAGCCTAGGGCGAGCCGCAGGCGAGCCCTAGGACCCGAAGGGGGCGGCCCATCGGTATGGGCACACGCGGTGTTTGTGCAAACGGCGTCATGGTCTGCAACCGCATGGGCCGCCCGCGTGCGCGGGCTTGGGGTGGGATTTGGGGGCCTCCTCCCCTAGGGCTCGCTACGCTCGCCCCGGGCTAATTTCGGTCGCCCGCTTCGCGGGCTCACCATGTGGGGTCGCCGGCTCGCGCGGGCCTGAGATGTGACGTCCTGCGTCTGTCGACCCTGTACGAGATCACGGGGAATGTGCTACGCTTTCGCCGTGGTGCGAGATTCGCTGAGGGAGAACGCACGGTGAGACGAACGATCGTCTTCGCCCTTGTCTTGCTTCTGCCGCTTGCGCCGATTCGGCGGGCGGAGCGCTCGCCGGATGAGCAAACGATCCTGGCCGATTTCGCCGAAGCGCTCACGATCATTGACGAGAACTACGTCGAGAAGCTCGACTATGAGAGCGTGGTGAAGGCGGCGATCCTCGGGATGCTGCACACCCTCGATCCGCATTCGAACTTCTACGACAAGCGGGAATTCGCCCGATTCCGCATTGAGCAGACGAGCCAATACTACGGCATCGGGGCGACCATCGGCGCGCGCAATGGCAAGGTCTACATCTTGGCGCCGTTCGAGAACACGCCGGCGCATCGCGCCGGATTGCGCTATGGGGATCAGATCGTGGCCATCAATGGGGAATCCACCGAGGGTTGGCCTTCGGCCCAAGTCTCCGAGCGCTTGCGCGGACCGCGCGGCACGACCGTCGAGGTACAAATCCTGCGCGCCGGGGAGAAAGAGCCGCGCACGGTGCGTATCGTTCGGGATGCCATTCCGCTGCCGAGCATCGTCAACGGCTACCTGATCCGCCCGGGGATCGGATACATCGCCCTCTCCCGTGGATTCAATACGACGACCGATGAGGAGCTGCAGAACGTGTTGGCCGAGCTGCAGGCGCAGGGGGCGACCCGAGTGATCCTCGACTTGCGCAACAATCCCGGAGGCTTCCTCGAACAAGCCGTGCGCGTGGCCGATCGGTTCCTGGCTGCTGGCCAGTTGATCCTCACGCAGAAGAGCCGAGCGGGACGTCGTCAGGCCGAACGCCAGTACTACGCGCAGAACGGCACTCCGAACCTCATGCCACTGGTGATCCTGGTGAATCGGGCGACCGCCTCGGCCTCGGAGATCGTCGCCGGCGCGATCCAGGAGCATGATCGGGGACTGATCGTGGGCGAGCCGACGTTCGGGAAGGCGCTGGTGCAAACGATCATCCCCTTGCCCTTCGGAACGGGACTGACGCTCAGCACGGCCAAATACCTGCTGCCGAGTGGACGGTTCATCCAGCGCCGCTATATGGGCTTGTCGCCGTACAGTTACTACGCGCAACGTCGAGAGGCCGAGACGCCGGCTCAGCCGCAGGGACCGGGCTTTCGCACCGACATGGGACGCGAGGTTTACGGCGGCGGTGGGATCACTCCTGACATCGTCGTCCCCGCCACCCAATTGACGCGCGAACAATCCGCCCTCCTTGGACCCATCTTCGCCTTCGCCCGCGAGCTGGTCGCCGGGCTCATCCCGGGATTGGAACGGTATCGCGTGCCCGGCATCACGTTCCGCCACGTCTTGAAGCCCGACGAATACCGGATCACCGACGACGTTCTGGACGCCTTCAAGCGATACCTGCAGGAGCATAAGAGTGAGTTCCGCATGAGCGCGAAGCTGGTGGACGAGAACCGCGAATTCGTGCGGCAATATATCCGCTACGAGGTCGTCACGGCCGCCTACGGGATCGAGACCGCGGCTCAGGTCCTCAATGATATGGACGTCCAATTGCTCAAGGCCATCGAGGCAATGCCCAAGGCCGTGGAATTGGCCGAGAGTTACCGGCAGAGGATGGCGAAGAAGTGACCCGGAGGCAGTCTGCGCGAGCCGGTGCCCGAACCTCACCCGTGGCGAGCCGCCATGACATCCCCCCTTTGCATGAAGCCCGCGCGCGCGGGCGTGCGAGTCTAGCCCGAGGCGAGCCGCAGGCGAGCCTATTCGAGAGGCCGCCATTCCGCATCAAGCCCGCGAAGCGGGCGTCCGAGTGTAGCCTAGGGCGAGCCACAGGCGAGCCCTAGGACAGCGGCAGCATGATCATCCCCAAGCCCCCGAAGGGGGCGGCCCATTCGTGTGGTCACACGCGGCGTTCGTGTGGACGACATCACGTTCTGCCTCCGCATGGGCCGCCCGCTCGCGCGGGCTTGGAAATTTGGTTGGGGCCTCCTCTTCCCTAGGGCTCGCTGCGCTCGCCCTAGGCTATATTCGGTCGCCCGCTTCGCGGGCTCGCCTGTGGAATGGGGTTGGGCTCACCACGTGGGCTCGCTTCGCTCGCCCTAGGCCGAATTCGAACGCCCGCTTCGCGGGCTCATATGCGGAAGAGGGTTGGGCTCACCACGTGGGTTCGCTTCGCTCGCCCTAGGCCGAACTCGGTCGTCCGCGCGCGCGGGCTCACGAACGGGGTTGGGCTCAATCCGCATCGCTTAAAAACTCACGCGAAGGGCGAACTGAATGACGCGCGGCGAATTCACCTGCTCGCTGATGCGTCCGAAGCTCGGCGATTGGATATTGAGATTTGGCCCACCGAAGTTCACGTTGTTGAAGAGGTTGAAGAACTCGGCCCGAAATTCGACGATCCAGCGTTCGGCCACGCGCGTGCGTTTGAGCAGGCTGCCGTCGAAATACACCTGGCCGGGATCGGTGAACGTCCCGGCGCCGAGCGTGCCCGCCGTTCCCGGCTCAGGGGTCAGCAGGATGGGCCGACCGTCTCGATCCACCACCATGCGATTGAACCCGAAGGGATCCTGGAAGGGATTGGTCACTCCAGGCAGGAACGTGACGCCGTCGGGCAAGCGCGTGACCGTGCCGGAGAAGTTCCGGATGTTGAACCCGGGAGCGGGATTGGGAGGCACGACGTTGAGCCCACCGGCGCCAAAGAGCGTGAACCGCCCGGCACTGAACGTGCGCGGCGCTCCCGAATAGACGAGGAAGATGCCGGCCACTTGCCATCCTTCGAGCACGCGACCCACCCATCCCCGCGAGCGGCTCAGGAACCGTCGCCCCGGACCGATGGGCAGCTCATAAATGGCATTCACTTTGAGCACGTGCTCCCGATCGAAGACCAAACGCCGCTTCTCGATCCGCCGATTTCGATTTGTGCGGAAGTTCGAGGAGAAGGCGAATTGATCCATGCCATCGTCGGTGCCATCGCCGAGAGCGCGACTGAAGGTGTAGTTCGCCTGAAACTGCAAGCCGCGCGCGAAGCGGCGTCGCACCTCGATCTGTGCCGCGTGATACGTCGAGTTGGAGAAGTTCGACAGGTAAAGGACGCTGGCGAATTGCGGATTGGCACTGATGAAGTTCACGGGCAGGCCGGCCAGGGCCAACCATCCGCCTTGCGCGCCCTGGAAGACCTGGCGGTCTATGTTGAAGGCGATGAGGACGTAGTTCCCCAGCAGCAGATCAGTTCGCGCGCCGAAGATATTGAGAAATCGCCCCGGGGTGCGGAAGATCCGCGCCAGCGGACCATTCGGATTGGGGAAGCGCGTGGGGGTGAAGCCCAGGGGATCGCCGCTGCGCAGCAGCTCCTCGCGCAAGAGCGTGAAATCGTCGCGCAGCCCGTTCTCGATGATGTTGATCTCGTTGAGATTGGCCGTGCGCACGAGCTTGGTCCCTTTGGTGCCGACATAGCGAAGCTCCAGGACCGTGTCGCGATCCAATTCGCGCTGCCAGGAGAGGTTCCACGTCTGCACATAGGGCGAGCGCAGGCGCTCATCAATGAAGAAGCCGCTGTCGCGCCGCTGGAAATCCGGCGGCTGCAGCGCGCGCGTATCGGCCAGAGGGATGGGCAAGGTGATCCCCATCGGATTGTCCAGTCGGCTGACGGCGGTGGCCGTCGCCGCAGGCACGAGAAATGCCGAAGTCGAGAGGCCGGGATTGAACCGACTGAACTGGGCGAAGAGCACCAGGGGGAAGGCCTCGTACCCGATGTAATAGCCCCCGCGCAGCACGCTCTGGTCCTCGCGCCCCAGCAGATGGCGCAGCCCCCACAGCCGCGGGCGCGGACTCCAGGCCAATCCCACAGCAGGCGCCACGTTGTTGCGATCATCGCGAAAGAGTGGATTCGGACGTCCCGGCCCCACCAGCTCGAACCCGACCGGGCCGATCGCCCGCGGATCGGTCACCGGCGCCGTCGGCTGAAAGAGATCGGCCCACGTGCCCGTGCGACGGGAGATGCCGAGCGCGGCCTCAAAGCGCGTACGTCCGGGCCCGAGCGTCGGTTGCACGAGCAGCCCGTTCACCTCGAACGGCACGGTGTTGTATTCGTACCGCACCCCGTAGATGAGCGTCAGCGTGCGCCGCAGCCGCCAGGAATCGCCGAAGAAGAGATTCACCTGCCGATGACGGAATCCGAAGTTCTCCGATTGAAAGGGAATGAGCACGCGCCCATCGGGCGTGCGATACGTCTGCTCCAGACGCGCGATCGAACCCGTGAGGTCGTAGAGGATGGCGCGTGCCAGCGCCGCGTTGTTCGGATTCACCTCGCGCGGCAGGGGGACCTGACTGGCCGGAGCTTCTCCCAGACTCACGACCGGGCGCACCCCCGCCGTATCGAGCGAATTGGCCTGGATGAAGCGCACCTCGACGCCGCCACGAAATTCGTGCCGGCCGCGAATCCAGGTCACAGTGTCCCCGTATTGATAGACCGGCGTGACGCGCCGCTGCAGCTCGAAGGTCTCCATCGGATTGCTGAAGGATCCGAAGGCGAGGAAGACGGGAATGCCCTGCAGCGTCGGCAAGCGCGCCCCCACGGCGGCCAATCCCCCCTCCTCCGGCGGCACGAAGCGAACGGGGGTGCGCTGAAAGCCCGCGCGGAATTCATTGGTGAGCGTCGGCGTGAAGGTCGAGACCAGCGTGCCCGAGAAGCTCTGCGCGCGGAACATCTGTCCCCCCACGCCGAATCCGGGGAAGGTTTGCAGCCCTTCGCCCGGTGCGATCATGCCGCGAATGGCGAAGTCCTGGAAGCGATAGACGCCGTAGAGCCGGTGCCGATCCGTGAACGCGTGGTCCAGGCGAAGGGTGAATTGATCGGAGACCGTGCGAATCGGCGCGAAGAAGGTGTAGCCGGCCGTGTTCAACCCATCCCCCACGGTGAAGTCATTGGGCAAAGGGATGGCGTCCAGCAATCGGCGGATCACGCCCGTCTGATCCGGCTGCGCGCGCCGTGCATCCAGGGTGAAGAGATCGAGCACGCGCAGATCGGCCAGCGTCAGACCGGCCGGCGGCCGCGGATTCCCCTGAAAGTCCACAGTGGGATTGGCGCTGGCCGCATTCCCATTGGGGACGTTCGGGAAATAGCGGAAGAGTCCGCGCCGCGCCGGTTCGGTCAACACCACGCGCGTCACCGTCTGCCCGGTGCTCTCCCGCAGCCCCTCATACGCGCCGAAGAAGAAGGTGCGATGGCGGCGAATCGGGCCGCTCACGCGAAAGCCGAACTGATGGCGCAACAGGACATCGCGCGGCGCCACCTCCGTCCCATCGGCGCGCCGCGGAATGGCGTTGTTGAAGAAGCTGTTGGCGTTCAGCACCGTGTTGCGATGGAATTCGAAGAGGCTGCCATGCAGCTCGTTCGTCCCCGAAGGGGTGACCACATCCACCTGAGCGCCCGCCCCGCGCCCATATTCGACGTCCACCGGCGAGGTCGTCACCCGAAATTCGGCGACATCATCCACCGAGAGGGGGATCATGGCCACGTTGATCGGCTCCTGGATGAAATTGTCCTGCGCCTGAATCCCATCCACGCGAATGTTGTTCGAGGTCGTGCGCGTCCCGGAGACGTTGCTGCCGACCACGCCCGCCTGAAGTTGAATGAGATCGAGCGGATTCCGCCCATTCAAGGGGAGATCGAGAATCCGACGCGCGTCCACGACATCGCCCAGCGACGGACCTTTCCCGATCTCCACCACGGGTTGACCGGTCGCGGTGACCGTGACCTCTTCGGTGATCGCCCCCGGCTCCAGCACCACGTCCCGCGTGACCGTGCTGCCGACCTCAATGAGCACGTCGCTCAGGCTCACCCGCTTGAAGCCCGGCGCTTCGACCGTGAGCGTGTAGCGGCCGGGGATCAGGCTGGGGAACGTGTAGCGCCCGGCCTCGTTGGTCTCTGTCACGATCGGCTCGGCATGAGCGCGCGTGGCCGTGACCGTCGCGCCCACAATGACGCTCCCTTGCGTATCCGTGACCAGCCCCGACAGCCGCCCCACATTCACCTGAGCGGCCCAGAGGGTCGAGAGGGTCACAAGCCACAACGGTCCGACAAGGAGTCTCCTCATCGCCGTCCTCCGGTTTGCTCAATGTTCGGGCTAAGTGTAGACGTGCTCCCCTGCGGGATCAAGCCCATGTTCGCGCGCGGGCGTTCGAGTTCGGCCCAGGACGAGCGCAGCGAACATCATGAGATCAACCTCCTTCCGCATGTAAGCCCCCGAAGGGGGCGACCGAGTTTAGCCTAGGGCGAGCGTAGCGAGCCCACGTGGTGAGCCCAACCCCATTCCACAGGCGAGCCCGCGAAGCGGGCGACCGAATATAGCCTAGGGCGAGCGAAGCGAGCCCTAGGGAAGAGGAGGCCCCAGCCAAATTTCCAAGCCCGCGCATGCGGGCGGCCCATACGGAGGCGGAACGTCACATCGTCCGCACGAACGCGGCATGTGACCGCGCGGATGGATCGCCCCCTTCGGGGGCTTGGGGATGATCATGCTGCCGCTGTCCTAGGGCTCGCCTGCGGCTCACCCTAGGCTATACTCGGACGCCCGCTCCGCGGGCTTGATGCGGAATGGCGATCTCTCGAATGGCCTCGCCTGCGGCTCGCCCGGGGCTATGTTCGGTCGCCCGCGCGGACGTGCCGGGCGGATTCGCCCGCCTGTTCGTGTCGGTGATATTGGGGAATCGCGTACAGGGAAGTTTTTCTTGACATCACCGCAGGTTTTTGCTATTCTAGGCGCCGATCGCGGCGTCGGGTGGACGAACGATGGAGGAAGAGGCCGATCTCGCCCTCTCGACGTCGTGAAGGGGGATGAGCAATCCTCATCCTGCATCGGGTGAGAGAATTTATCTTGGCGGGAAAGGAGGGTGTGATGATGACCAGACGGCGAATCGCGCGAATGATCCTGGCGGCGGGCACGGTCGGGCTTCTGATCTTGCCCGCCCTGGTCTATACGCAAGTCACCGGACGCGTGCTCAATCCGCGGTTGCGGGTGACCTATCCAGACCTACAAACGGCTGTTAACAACGCAGCTCCCGGTGATACGCTCCTTGTGAGCGGGACACTCAGTGGAGCGAATGCAGTGGCTGACCTTACAGGCTTCGAAGGTCGGATCGTTGCCGGACGGGGATTGCGAGGAACGTTGGATCCTGGATCAGCATTGACATGCCCCACGGCTGTCATTGATGCGAGCAGCCGGGCAGGAACAGTGGTCATCTTGGGGTTGAAAATCCTCGTGCCAAACGGTTGTGTCGGAGTCCTTGCGGATGCCGCCACGGGGACTGGTGGTGGGAACCCCCTTACAGTGCAAGGCGTGCTTTTTGTGGGGAAAACAGCAACGTCTGTCTTCACGGCGATTCGAACTGTTGGCGAATCCGGTGGTCCGTTCCGGTTCTGGCAGAATACGATCACGGGGCAGCTTGATCCGGGCATTGATCTGGATGGGGATGCAACCAATGCGATTAATGCCTCTCTCCTCAGGAATAGGATCACGAACACTGGCATAGGTGGAACTGGGAGCGGTATTACTATTGCCGACATTCCGGCGGGAAGTACTGTCACTGTGCAGCGGAATCTGATAGATGGCGGTGGGACGACAAATGGAATTGGAATCGGAATTGACCTCACGGGGGGAGGTACTGAGGGTGTCCTGATTGAGCGCAACACGATCCGGAACTTCGCTGCAGGTACAGGTATTGGATTCGCGATGGACGATGACGACGAAGGCGTTGTGTTCCGAAGGAACGTGGTTAACAACAATGAGATTGGGATTCAGGTGGACTTCTCGGTTGGCAACCCGACGACCTTTCCCACGATCACGTTGAATAACATCACCGGGAATCCAACGCTTCAAGTGGGGTTGTTGTATACGCCTAATGGGGTGATCCCACTGAACTTGGATGCGACGAACAATTGGTGGGGGGCGTCCAATGGGCCGCGTGATATAGATGGTGATGCGGACGCATGTCCGGAGGCGGCTGGACCAACATGTGGGACATCTCAACCGGATGCGCTAGATGGTACCGGTTTGCCTGTTGATAGTGGTGCTGGGTTATCGGCGGCTGACTGTGGTACAGGTGCTGGAGAAGTAACAACTTGCCCCTTCCGGACGTC